>CAMJGL010000005.1:0-100854 GCA_946405205.1 uncultured Clostridia bacterium | reverse complement strand
GGAGTGGGGAGACTTGAACTCCCGGCCTCTTGGTCCCGAACCAAGCGCGCTACCAACTGCGCTACACCCCGAAACAGCTTTATTATTATAATAAGTAAGCCTGGGCTTGTCAAGGACTAATTTAACGGCGAGTAAACGAATATACTTGTCTGAGGTGACAAGTATGAAAGATCTGAAGTTTTATATATCGGCGGGGATTTTCATCCTGCTGACTGCCGTCAGAGTTATTTCGCCGTCCTTTGCCGCGCAGCTTGCAGATGAGATAGAAAGCGTGCTTATTATGGAGCACGAGCAGACCGTGTCCGTTATGGAGCTCGGTAAAAGTCTTGCCGAGGGCGACGTAATAAGCTCATTTTTTCAGAAGGATGAAAAAGAGCCAACACCTACGCCCGTCATTGCGCCTGTGATCACGCCTTCGCCTGTGCCTACTCCTGCTCCAACCCCCACCGCCGAGCCACAGCCTACCGAGAATCCCGCAGTCGCCGCGTTTTTGGAGTCACAGGCGCCATATGCCGAATATGCGGTGCCCGCAAACGTAAGCTATGAGTGTCCGGCGCTGCCGTTTGAATATGTAAGCCCCGTAAGCGGTATTAAATCATCGGGCTTCGGGTACAGGATGCATCCAATTGAGAATACGGTGAAGTATCATTACGGTACGGATTTTGCTGCAGACACCGGTACTGCGGTAACTGCGTTTGCCGACGGAGTGATAGCTGCGGTCGGTGACTCCGACTCTTACGGGAAGTATGTAATAATCGAACACAGCGACGGCTATTCGACTTTGTACGCCCATTGCAGCGAGCTGTGCATGGGCTGCGGCAATGTGAGCAGGGGGGACGTGATAGCCAAAGTGGGTTCAACCGGAGCCGCCACGGGGCCTCATCTGCACTTTGAGCTTATGCACAATGACAGCTATCTCAACCCCGAATTCTATGTATGAAAAGCCGCTTTCGGATGAGCGCCGGTGCGATCCTACTGTTGTCGGCTCTGTATTTTTTCGGTGGCTTTATTAGCCTCAGTGCGCTGCTGCTTGCCGCCGCTGTCCACGAGCTCGGACACATAATCATCATAAAGCTGTTGGGCGGAGGAATAAAGTCTTTAAGCTTTGAAGCTTCGGGAATGTGTATGAGCCTGTGCGGGATAAATAGCGCCGCGTCGGAAGCGGCGTCGCTGCTGGCAGGACCCGCTGCAGGGCTTATATTTGCGCTAATATGCTCATATTACGGTTCAAAAACGGCTAATCGGCTCTTTCTGGAATGCGCGGGCTACGGCATATTGCTGACGGCATATAATCTTCTGCCCGCCTTACCGCTTGACGGGGGAAGGGCGGCGTACGTTGTACTATCCGCTGTCTTTGGCTGCAAAAAAGCGGAAAGGATAATCTGGTGTTCGGGAGCTTTCACTGGACTGTGCTTATCTGCCGCCGGCCTGCTGCTGCTCGGAAAAGAGCTCGGTGCGGCGCTCCTTATCTCTGGAATTTGGATATTGACAGCGCAAACGGGTATTGTAAAAAATATGTGTTTATAGTAAAATCAATGGGATAAAATTTTCGGAGTAAACTAATGGATAAACGACTTGAACGCATACTTCCCAAGGTACAGAAGCCAGCGCGATATACCGGCGGCGAATACAATCAGATAATTAAGGACAAGGCTGACGTCGATATAAGAGTAGCATTCTGCTTTCCCGATACCTACGAGATAGGTATGTCCAACCTCGGCATGGGCATACTGTACTCGACTATGAACGAGCTGCCCTACGTCTGGTGCGAGCGCGTTTACGCCCCCTGGGGAGATATGTATGAGGAAATGAAAAAGGCGAATGTGCCGCTTTATGCCCTTGAGAGCGGAGACCCGATCTCTGAGCACGACGTGCTCGCCTTCTCGATAGGCTATGAGATGGCATATTCCACCGTCCTGGACATGATGGACATGGCGGGAGTGCCGATACACAGTGCCGACAGAACGGAGCTGCTGCCGCTTGTGATAGCCGGAGGCACCGCCGCCCTTAATCCTGAGCCCATGGCCGACTTTATCGACATCTTCCTGCTCGGCGAGGGCGAGGAGATGAATAATGAGCTGCTGGAGCTTATTCATGAAGCAAAGCTCGGCGGCTGGACGAAGGCTGAATTTCTAAAGAAAGCCGCTCAGATAGGCGGAGTTTATGTCCCGGGCTTTTATACTCCGGTGTTGAACGCCGACGGTACGATAGACCGCTTCGAGATAGCCGACGGCGCGCCGGAGACCGTCCAAAAGCGTATTATCAATGATCTTGACAAGGTGCATTTTCCCCTGAAACCCATAGTGCCCTCGACCGAGGTCGTGCATGACAGGGTGAATCTTGAGCTGTTCCGCGGCTGTGTGCGCGGCTGCCGATTCTGTCAGGCCGGCCATGTTTACAGGCCGATAAGAGCCAAAAGCCCCGAGCTGCTTATCGAGCAGGGCAAGGCTCTGCTCAAAAACACCGGCGCTCAGGACATAACACTGCTTTCCCTCAGTTCGAGCGACTACCGTCATTTGTCCGGGCTGTGTGACGGGCTTCTTGATTACTGCGAGCCGAGGAGCATCGGACTGTCGCTGCCGTCGCTCAGAGCGGATAATTTCTCGATCGAGATAATGCACCGCCTGCAGAAGACCCGAAAAAGCGGCCTGACCTTCGCACCCGAGGCCGGCAGCCAGCGTCTGCGCGATGCAATAAACAAAAACGTTACGGAGGAGGAGCTGCTTAACACATGCCGTCTGGCATTCGAGGGCGGCTGGAACACCATAAAGCTGTACTTCATGCTCGGTTTGCCCACGGAAACGGACGAGGATGTTCTCGGCATCGCAGAGCTTGCAAATCAGGTGCTGCACACCTGGAGACTTTACGCAAAGAACAAGAACAGGGGAGTGCGCATAACCGTTTCGACATCCTGCTTTGTGCCGAAGCCGCACAGCCCATTCCAGTGGGAAAGCCAGAACACCATGGAGGAATATATCCGCAAGGTAAATCTGCTCAGGGAGAATATAAGGGCTAAAAATGTCGTATACAACTGGCATGACCCTCAGACAAGCTATATCGAGGCTACCCTGTCCAGAGGCGACCGGCGCATGGGCAAGGTCATAGAAAACGTCTGGAGAGCGGGCGGACGGCTCGAGGCATGGAGCGATTACTTCTCCTTCGAGCGCTGGATGAATGCTTTTGAAGCCGCAGGGCTCGACCCGAGCTTTTACGCACATCGATCCCGCGCAAAGGACGAGACTATGCCTTGGGACATCGTTGACGTCGGCGTAAGAAAGGCGCATCTCTGGCATGAGCGTGAGCAGGCGTATAAGTCGGAGCTTTCGCCGGACTGCCGAAAGCAGTGCTCAGCCTGCGGAGCGGCAAAGCTGCTTAAAGGAGGAAAGTGCGATGGATAAGCTCAGACTGAGGTTTTCAAAAACGGGCAGGGCGGTCTATATCTCGCATCTTGACCTCATGCGCACTATGACCCGCGCCTTTCTGCGCGCCGGGTGCAGGCTCAAATACTCCGAAGGCTTTAATCCACATCCCAATATATCAATCGCTCTGCCGCTGTCCGTCGGCTGCGAGAGCCTGTGCGAGATAATGGATTTCAGGCTAATTGAGGAGAAAGAACCTGATGACATTCTAAAAAGCCTTTCCGTTCAGCTCCCCGAGGGCATTGAGGCGCTTGAGGTTTACGGGGCCGAACGCAAGGTAAAGGAAATAAAATGGCTCAGAATAAGCGGTGTTTTTGAATACGATGAGCGCGGCGCGGCCGAAATGACGGAAAAGCTCAATGCTTTTTATTCGCGTGACAGTATCGTTATATCGAAAAAGACCAAGCGCGGCGTCGGCGAAACGGAGATAATGCCTGCCATAAAGGAGATAAAGTTTGCACAGGAGGGTAACGACGTGCGCCTTGACGCCGTTATCTCGGCTCAGGAGCCTACTCTCAACCCCGAGCTTATCGCAGACGCACTCCTCCAGCTTTGCCCGGATATAGCACCGGATTTTGCAAAGTTCAGAAGACTTGAGATTTATGACGAAAATATGGAAGTTTTCCGATAAAAAGTGCTTGCAATGCAAGGATTTATGTGATATCATATCATGGCTTGCGGCTCAGGCCCAAGCTATCAAGCGGTCCGCTGCCGAGACCAAAGGGAGTCCTCCGGCATGAACGCCTTAAGAAAAGGAAGGATTAGACTATGGATCTGATCAAAATTCTCAGCGAACAGTACATGAAGCCCGAGCTGCCCGCGCTGAACGTCGGCGATACCGTGCGTATCACCGTCCGCGTAAAGGAAGGCAGCCGCGAGCGCAACCAGGCTTTCGAAGGCACCATTATCGCCAAGAAGCACGGCGGCATCAATGAGACCATCACCGTCCGCCGCATCTCCTACGGCGTAGGCTGCGAGAAGGTCTTCCCCGTACACTCTCCCTCCATCGTCTCCGTGGAGACAGTCCGCCGCGGCAAGGTCCGCAGAGCAAAGCTGTACTACCTGCGCGAGCGCGTCGGCAAGAGTGCAAAGGTCAAGGAGCGTCTGTAATCGCCCGACCTGTAAATGGATCAAAAAAAGAGGCCTTGGCCTCTTTTTTTGTTGCCTAAACGCGGTGTTATCGTGTATAATATACAGATAAGCTATGTACGTTATGTGCCAAGAGGTAGAATAATGAAAAAATCTGATATCAAGAATAAGAAAAAAGCCGCAGACGCAGTTGTGAAAAGCACACGCGGAGAGGTCTATGAGTGGATACAGTGTCTTGTGTTTGCGCTTATATTCTGCGTAATTGTATTTGTATTTTTCTTCAGACTTGTCGATGTCGTTGGAGATTCCATGAATCCTACGCTTGAAAACGCGGATAAAATGCTCGTATCAGACCTTTTTTATAAGCCAAAGCAGGGAGATATCGTCATCTTCCGCAAGGATGAATATAAGCCCCAGGCTCTTGTAAAGCGAGTCATAGCGACCGAGGGGCAGACCGTTGAGATAGATTTTAACAAGGGCAGGGTATATGTCGACGGCGTGCTTCTGGACGAGCCGTATATTGCGGAACCGACAATAAATCAAATCGATTTTACAGGTGTCCAGGTGGTTCCTGAGGGCTGTGTGTTCGTCATGGGCGATAACCGCAATGAATCTGCCGACAGCCGCGATTCCCGCATCGGCATGGTGGATGAGAGGCTCATCATAGGCAAGGTCTTGTTTACGGTGTTCCCGCTTGACCATATCGGAAGCCCCTACGGAGACTGAAATGAGCGGCAATAACTACGAAAAAATGAATATCCAGTGGTTTCCCGGCCACATGACGAAGGCTCAGCGCATGATCGAGGACAGTATTAAGCAGGTCGACGCCGTATGCGAGATACTGGACGCCCGCATCCCGCGCTCGAGCCGCAATCCAGATATCGACCGTCTCGCCGCCGGAAAACCGCGTCTGATAATCCTCAACCGAGTTGACCTTGCCGATCCCGAGATCACATCGCAGTGGCGCAGGTACTTTGAACGGCAGGGGATCAGGATAATTGAGACTGACGCCAAAACCGGCAAAGGCGTGAACGGCTTCGTGCCTGCTCTGAAGGAGCTTTTAAAGGATAAGCTCGCCGATTACGCGGCAAAGGGGCAGATAAACCGTCCTATGCGCGTTATGATCCTCGGCATACCCAATGTCGGAAAATCAACGTTTATAAACAAGGTGGCCAAGCGTAAGGTTGCCATTGCCGGGGATAAGCCGGGCGTTACCCGAGGCAAGCAGTGGATAAATATCGAGCAGGGGCTCGATCTTCTCGACACTCCGGGCATACTCTGGCCGAAGTTCGATTCTCAGGAAGTGGGCGAAATGCTTGCCATAACCAACGCAATCAAGGCCGATGTTCTCGATAAAGAGACTCTGGGCGCAAATTTCATGCTCCGACTGCGGGATATGTACCCTGAGGCTTTGACTGAGAGATACAAGTTTGTTCCGGACAAGGATATGAACGGCTTTGAGCTTCTTGAGGAGGCGGCGAAAAAGCGCGGCTTCCTTTTGTCGAAAGGCGAATATGATATCGAGCGTATGGCGAACACTCTGCTCGGGGAGTACCATGACGGTAAGCTCGGCAGAATAAGTCTGGAGAGACCTGAATGACAGATCTTTGGGAGCTTGAAAACGAAATATATGACAGCGGAATTTCGCTTATATGCGGCGTTGATGAGGCGGGACGCGGCCCACTGGCGGGGCCTGTGTGCGCGGCGGCGGTGATACTGCCGCGAAATACCGAGATCGCTGGGCTCAACGACTCTAAAAAGCTCAGCGAGAAAAACCGCGAGAAGCTGTATGACGAGATTTGCGAAAAGGCAGTGAGCTTCGGAATAGCCTTCGCGTCGGTCGGGGAGATAGAACAGCTCAATATTCTCAATGCCGCAATGCTGGCCATGAACCGGGCAATCGCGCAGCTTGAGCCTCAGCCGGAGCTTGCGCTTATTGACGGCAACCGCAGCAGCGCGATAGAAATAAACAGCCTCTGCGTCATAAAGGGCGACGCAAAATGCGCGGACATCGCGGCGGCGTCGATCCTTGCAAAGGTCACGCGTGACCGCTATATGCTGGAGATGGCGGAGAAATATCCCGAGTATCATTTCGAGCGGCACAAGGGCTACGGCACCAAGCTCCACTATGAAGCTCTGCGCGAATACGGCCCGTGCGAGATACACAGGCCGAGCTTTTTGAGGAAAATGCACTGATGAGCACGGGTGAACTCGGCGCCTTCGGGGAGAAGAAGGCGGCAAATTATTTGAGACTGCACGGTTATAAGATCATCGACACAAACTGCCGCTACAGGCAGGGAGAGATAGATATCGTTGCGCAAAAACGCGGCTACATAGTTTTTGCAGAGGTAAAGCTGCGCAAGAACAACCGCTACGGAGATGCGAGAGAGTTTGTCACGCCTGCAAAGCAGCAGCGAGTGATAGCTGCCGCACAGCTTTGGCTTCAGCAGCACGAGACCGATATGCAGCCGCGCTTCGACGTTATAGAGGTCTATGCGCCGGAGGGTACAGATACACGAAAAGTTACGATAAACCATATTGAAAACGCATTTTGAGGTAAGCAATATGAAGTATTTCAGCACGAGAGATGTTAACTATAAAGTTTCTGCAGCCGTGGCAATATCACGCGGCCTTGCTCCCGACGGCGGCCTTTTTGTGCCGGAGACTCTGCCGCAGCTCAGTGATGAGGATATCAAAGCTCTCTGCGGTATGAATTATCGGGAAAGAGCCGCAATGATTATGAAGCTTTTCCTCGACGAATTTTCCGGGGAAGAGCTCAAAGCCATGGTGAGCGCGGCCTACGGGGATAATTTCGACCATCCTGATATCGCTCCCATGCACTTTATGGACGGAAATACCGCGGTGCTGGAGCTTTGGCACGGGCCCACCTGCGCCTTTAAGGATATGGCGCTTCAGATGCTTCCGCATCTGCTTACTGCCTCGCTTAAAAAGTGCGGGGAAGACCGTAAGGTCTGCATCCTTGTCGCAACGAGCGGCGATACCGGCAAGGCGGCTCTTGAGGGCTTTGCCGATGTCGAGGACACAAAAATACTTGTATTCTATCCCCATAACGGCGTATCTGACGTGCAGAAGCTGCAGATGATAACCCAGTGCGGCAAAAACGTCGGAGTAGCGGCTGTTTACGGCAACTTCGACGACGCCCAGACCGGCGTGAAAAAGATATTCGGCGACAGGGACTTCGCGGAAGAACTCAGCTCCAAGGGCTGGTTTTTGTCCTCGGCCAACTCAATAAACTGGGGCAGGCTCCTGCCGCAGATCGTCTATTATTTCTCCGCATACTGCGATTTTGTGAACTCCGGCAACATCGCCTTCGGTGATACAGTGGATTTTGCCGTCCCGACCGGCAATTTCGGCAATATTCTCGCCTGCTGGTATGCCAAAAACATGGGACTGCCCGTGGGCAGGCTGCTCTGCGCTTCTAATGAGAATAATGTCCTTGCAGACTTCTTTGATACGGGAGTATACGACCGCAACAGGACTTTCCATACGACAATTTCGCCGTCAATGGATATACTTGTATCCAGTAACCTTGAGCGTCTGCTTTACTCCGTGTGCGGAAGCGATACGCAGGTCGCAGGGTATATGAGAAGCCTTTCAAAAGACGGGCGGTACGAGGTCGATGACAAAACAAAAGCGGTCATTGCGGAAAACTTTGAGGGCGGCTACTGTACTGACGACGAGACAAAGGCCGTTATTAAAAAAGTATATACGGAAAACGGCTATCTAATGGATACCCACACCGCCGTCGCATACAAGAAGATGCTCGACCACAGAGCCGAAAACGGCGGCAGCGTACCGACTGTCGTTGTATCCACGGCAAGTCCTTATAAGTTCTGCGACAGCGTTCTGTCCGCACTTGGAGAAGAGACGAACGCCCCAGGAACCGAGCTTATCGAAAAGCTTTCCGAGGTGACAAATACCGCCGCTCCCAAGCCCCTTGCAGGGCTCGACAAGCGCGAGCAGCGCTTCAGGCTCGTTGTCGAAAAGCAGGATATGCGGAAGACTGTTGCAGATTTCCTCGGCTGATATGTACGGGGCAGAGCCCCGTGCGATTATGCGCAGCTCTGTGAAGCTCTGCACTTAATCGCAGCAGCCGCGGGGGCAGAAGGTAGCGCAGTAGGTCTCGGACTTGGTAGTCGCTCTCTCGTTCTGCACGTCGATGTGGGATGCAGAGCACTTGGAGTCTATGGTGTTGTACTTGCAGTTGGAAACATCGCAGCCGACACCGGTGATCTGATCTCTGCTCATTCTGTTATCGCTCATAATTTTACCTCCAGAGTTTATTGCCCTTAGGCAATAATAGCTTTGACTGTTTTTGCGGATTTATACGGAGGACTCATGTCTTTATATGCGATCGGCGATCTTCATCTCTCGTTGGGAGTTGAAAAACCAATGGACGTTTTCGGTGGAAGATGGCTGAATTATGTTGAAAAAATTTCAGAAGGCTTTGCGCCGCTGCATGATGACGACCTGACGGTCATCTGCGGCGATATCACATGGGGAATGACGCTTGAGGAGGCTTTGCCTGATTTTCTGTTCATCGACAGGCTTCCCGGTAAAAAGATAATCCTCAAGGGCAACCATGATTATTGGTGGACGACGGCCACAAAAGCCAAAAATTTCTTCAAGGAGCACAGGATAGAGAGTATTGATGTTCTTCATAACAACAGCTTCGCCTATGAGGGTGCATCTATCTGCGGAACAAGAGGCTGGTTTTATGAAGAGTGCAAAAACGACGTTCATGATAAAAAGATCATGAACAGGGAAATAATGCGGCTGGAAGCTTCGCTTAAATCGGCAGGGGAGGGAGAAAAGTATGTCTTTCTTCACTATCCTCCCAAGTATCTGGGCTATGAGTGCCCGGAGATACTGGAGCTGCTTAAAACCTACGGGGTGAAGCGCTGCTGCTACGGGCATATCCACAGTGCCGGCTGCGCTTATGCCTTCAACGGAATGCTCGGAGGTACGCAGTTTCAGCTCGTTTCCGCGGACTACGTCCAGTTCCGTCCGCAAAAGATCGTATAGTATTACATTATTAAAAGAAAATCATTGCTTTTGACGGCATTATCTGTTATTATTTATTGGTCTACGTGAAAAACTTTAGGAGGAATATATAAATGTTAGTCAAGAATGTAGAAAAGAAAGACTCCAAGACTGCGAGCTTTCAGGTAGAGGTCGATGCGGCTGAGTTTGAAGTTGCGGTAAACAAGGCATATAACAAAAACAAGGGCAGCATCTCCATCCCCGGCTTCAGACAGGGCAAGGCTCCCCGTGCGGTCGTTGAGGGTATGTACGGCCACGAGGTGTTCTATCAGGATGCGATCGACTCTCTGGTTCCCGATGCATTTGACTACGGCTATGATAACTGCGGACTTCATATAATCGGCAAGCCTGCGATATCCAATATGGATCTTTCCGACGACAAGATACTGACCCTCACCTTTGATGTTGAGCTGTACCCCGAGGTAACTCTTGGCCAGTACAAGAACCTCAGTGCTGTTAAGGAGACCTTCATCATCACCGACGAGGACATTGACGGCCAGATAAACGGCGTACTCAAGCGCAACGGCCGCGTCGTTGACGTTGAGCGCGAAGCTCAGATGGGCGATACCGCCGATATCGACTTTGACGGCTATCTTGACGGCGTTCCCTTTGAGGGAGGCAAGTCCGAGGGCTACGAGCTTGAGCTTGGATCCCACACCTTTGTCCCCGGCTTCGAGGAGCAGATCGTCGGCATGAACATCGGCGAAGAGAAGGATATCAACATCACCTTCCCCGAGGATTACACCGAAGAGCTGGCCGGCAAGGACGTTGTGTTCAAGGTAAAGCTAAACGCGCTCTCCATGACCGAGCTGCCCGAGCTTGACGATGATTTCGTTCAGGACGTATCCGAGTTCAACACCGTTGAGGAGTACAGGGAAGATACCCGCAAGGATATGGAAAGAGTCATGCAGGAGCAGATGGATGCCAAGTTCCGCACCGCTATCATGACCAAGGCCTGCGAGAATATGACCGTTGAGATCCCCGAGACCATGATGCAGGCGAAGATAGACGAGCTCATCCACAGCTATGCCGCAAACTTCGGTCTCACAGACCCCAAGATGACCACCGAGGAGATCAGCAAGATGATGGGTCTGGACGAGGAAGCCATCAACAGCACCATCCGTCCCGCGGCTGAGTATCAGGTCAAGCAGGAGCTGCTTCTCACCGCTATCGTCGAGGCGGAGAACATCGAAGTCACCGACGAGGAGCTTGAGGATTACATCAAGGGCGCGGCAGAGACTGTCGGCGCGACTCCCGAGCAGATCCGCAAGTACTTCGGCGACGAGTACATCAGAAACGAGTTCAAGAAAGAAAAGGCCACCAAGCTGGTCATCGAAACAGCGGTTGAGGAAGCGCCTGAAGAGGCGGCTGAATAATCAGCTGATTATTCGGATATGATCTCCTGGATAAGCCAATAATTCGAAAGGAGACTTATTATGAGTTTAGTACCCTATGTAGTTGAACAGACGAGCCGCGGCGAGCGTTCCTACGACATCTTTTCAAGACTTCTCAACGACCGCATCATCATGCTGTCCGAGGAAGTGAACGACGCGACCGCAAGCCTTGTTGTTGCCCAGCTCCTTTATCTCGAGGCGCAGGACCCCGACAAGGACATCCAGTTTTACATCAACAGCCCCGGCGGCAGCGTCACGGCCGGCATGGCGATATATGACACCATGCAGTACATCAAGCCCGATGTGTCAACCATATGCATCGGCATGGCGGCGTCCATGGGCGCATTTCTGCTGTCAAGCGGAGCCAAGGGCAAGCGTCTTGCGCTGCCCAATGCCGAGATAATGATCCATCAGCCCTCAGGCGGCAGCAAGGGTCAGTGCACCGACATTCAGATCCAGGCCGAGCAGATCCTGAAGATAAAGAGAAATCTTAACCGGATACTCGCCGAGAACACCGGCAAGGCTGTGGAGACCGTTGAACGCGATTGCGAGCGCGACCACTTCATGTCCGCTCAGGAGGCCCTTGAATACGGCATTATCGATAAGGTAATCACCAAACGCTGAATTTGTGGGGGAACATCAGGTTCCCCCATATTTTCACCGTGCTAAACACCTGACTATTGAGGTAGACTAATGGCAAGAACAGACGACAGAAAAAGCATAAGATGCTCATTTTGCGGAAAAACACAGGCGCAAACCGGCAGGCTCATTGCCGGAAACGGAGCATATATCTGCGATGAGTGCATCAATCTTTGCATGAGCATAATCGCCGACGATGAAGAGCTCGTGGTACATGACGCCGAGGGCAACAGGCTTCATTTTGAAAACCTGCCCAAGCCGGCGGATATCAAGGCAAATCTTGATGAATATATAGTCGGTCAGGAAAAAGCGAAGAAAGTCCTTTCCGTTGCCGTGTACAATCACTATAAGCGCATCCTTTATGCAGGAGACAACGACGTTGAGCTGCAAAAAAGCAATATCCTGCTCATAGGCCCCACGGGCAGCGGCAAGACCCTTTTTGCGCAGTCGCTTGCAAAAATGCTCAATGTGCCTTTTGCGATCGCCGATGCCACTACTCTGACCGAGGCCGGCTATGTCGGCGAGGATGTTGAGAATATCCTTCTTCGCCTGCTGCAGGCTGCTGATTTTGATGTTGAGCGGGCAGAAAAGGGCATTATATATATCGATGAAATAGACAAAATTGCCCGCAAAAGCGAGAATACATCAATAACCCGCGACGTCTCCGGCGAGGGCGTTCAGCAGGCTCTGCTGAAGCTGCTCGAGGGCACCGTCGCCAATGTTCCGCCTCAGGGCGGACGCAAGCATCCGCATCAGGAGTTCATAAAGGTCGATACGACCAATATCCTCTTTATCTGCGGCGGCGCGTTTGACGGCCTTGATAAGATAATCGAGAAGCGCACCGACAAAAAGAGCATGGGCTTCGGCGCGGAGATAAAGAGCTCGACAGAGCGCGACGTGGGCGAGCTTCTTGCCCAGGCACAGCAGCACGATCTGCTGAAGTTCGGAATCATCCCCGAGCTCATCGGCAGACTTCCGGTCATCGCGCCTCTTACCTCGCTCAAGCGCGAGGATCTCGTTCGCATACTCACCGAGCCGAAAAACGCCATGACAAAGCAGTATCAGGCGCTTATGAGCTATGACGGCGTCGAGCTCGAATACGAGACCGGCGCTCTGGAAGCCGTTGCGGACAAGGCGATCGAGATGAAGATCGGCGCCCGCGGCCTTCGCAGCGTAATGGAAAGCATAATGACGGACATAATGTATACCGTCCCTTCAGAAAATGACATTGAGAAGATCATTGTCACCGCCGACTGTGTGAAGAATAACACCAGCCCCGACGTAATACGTAAGTAATAATAAAAGCAAGGCGGGGCGTTTGTCCCGTCTTGCGCCTTTTTAAACTCCACGGAAGGAGAAGCATATGAGTAACACAATCAGAACAGAAACCCGAGCATTGCCTATTCTGGCTCTGCGCGGTCTTAACATATTTCCGGGTATGCTCCTCAGCTTCGATGTTGAGCGTCCCGCGTCACTTGCTGCGCTCAACTGTGCGGCCGGCGCCGATCAGGAGATATTCCTCGTAACACAGAAGGATATATCGACCGACCTGCCCGAAGCTGACGATCTGTACAAGTACGGCATGGTCTGCCGTATCCGCCAGATGGTCCGTCAGCCCGGCGGCAAGCTCTGCAAGGTGATGGCCGAGGGTATCCACAGGGGAATAATATCCGAGTTCATATCCGATCAGCCGTATTTTATGGGCATGATAGAGCGTGTGCCCGACAAGCCCGAGCGCATTGACCCCGATAAGCGCGAGGCACTTATGCGTACTGCCGTCAATCTCTTTGACGAATATGTTCAGCTTTCGGGCAACATGGCCCCGGAAATGCTGCTCAACCTCGTTATCAGCCGCGACCCGGCCTTTGTCAGCAACTATATTTCGCAGAATGTGCGTTTCGATTACAGGGACAAGCAGAAGCTTCTTGAGGAGCTGCAGCCATCAAAAAGACTCGAAAAGCTTATAGAGCTGCTCAACCATGAGCTGAACGTGATGAGCTTCGAGCAGGAGCTCAACGATGCGACCAACGAACAGGTCAATCGAAATCAGCGGGATTATTATCTGCGTGAGCAGATGAAGGTCATCCAGCAGGAGCTCGGCGAGGACGACAGCTTTGACGATATCGGCGAATACAGAGCAAAGATACGCGAGCTGAGCCTGCCTGCGGAGGTGGAGGAAAAGCTGCTGAAAGAGGTATCGCACCTTGCAAAGCAGCCCTTCGGCTCGACAGAGGCCACCGTTATCAGAGGCTATCTTGACACCTGCCTTGAGCTGCCCTGGAACGTCAAGACCGAGGAAACAAACGACATCGCCGCGGCGAGAAAAATGCTTGACGAGGATCATTTCGGCCTCGAAAAGGTAAAAGAGCGCGTGATCGAGTATCTTGCCGTGCGTCAGCTTGCACCGAAAATGAACAGCAGCCTACTGTGCCTCGTCGGCCCTCCGGGAACAGGCAAGACAAGCATCGCGATGAGCATAGCAAGAGCCACGAACCGCAAGCTCGTCCGTATATCTCTCGGCGGTGTCCACGATGAAGCCGAGATACGCGGGCACAGAAAAACCTATGTCGGTGCGATGCCGGGCAGGATAATCGGCGGCATCCGCCAGGCAAAGAGCTCAAATCCGCTTATGGTCCTTGATGAGATCGACAAGCTCGGCTCGGATTACAGGGGAGACCCTTCGGCGGCGCTTCTCGAGGCCCTCGATCCCGAGCAGAACTCCACTTTCCGGGATAACTATCTTGAGCTGCCGTACGACCTTTCCGACGTTTTCTTCATAACCACGGCAAACACCACCGATACCATTCCCAGAGCCCTGATGGACAGAATGGAGATCATTGAGCTGTCAAGCTATACGGATGAGGAAAAGCTCAGCATAGCAAAGAATTATCTGCTGCCCAAGCAGCGCAAAAAGCATGGCTTAAAGGCCGCACAGCTCAAGCTCAGCGATGATGCCATCCGCGAGATAATAAGCCTTTATACCCGCGAGTCCGGCGTCCGAGGGCTTGAACGGCAGATCGCCACGGTGTGCCGTAAGGCCGCTGTCTCCATCGCAAACGGCGAGCGCAAAAGCCTGAGCCTTCGCGCAGGAGCCCTGCAGCCGTACCTCGGCGCCGTTAAGTTCAAGCCCGAGCAAAAGCACATGAGGGACGAGGTCGGACTTGTACGCGGTCTGGCGTGGACGAGCGTCGGCGGCGAGGTCCTCGACGTTGAAGTCGCCGTCGTTGACGGAAACGGAAAGCTTGAGCTGACCGGCAACCTCGGCGATGTAATGAAGGAATCCTGCCACGCGGCGGTGACGTATATCAGGAGCCGCGCGTCAAAGCTTGGCATAGACGCAGATTTTTACAAAACAAAGGATATCCACATTCATTTCCCCGAGGGCGCGGTACCGAAGGACGGGCCTTCGGCGGGCGTTACCATCTGCACTGCCATCGTATCGGCGCTTACCGGCACCCCCGTGCGGCGCGATATCGCAATGACGGGCGAGATCAGCCTGCGAGGCAGAGTCCTACCCATAGGAGGGCTCAAGGAAAAGACCATGGCGGCGCTCAGAAACGGCGTCAATACGGTCATTGTCCCCGCGGATAATGAGCCGGATCTTGCCGAGATCGACCCTACTGTAAGGGCGGCTCTCAATTTCGTGCTGGCGGATAAGGTGGATAAGGTACTGGAAGCCGCGCTTGTCAGGCATGAGGAAGAGGCGAAAGCAGAGGTCATAATACCGGTTGCCGGTAAGAAATCAAGGCCCGGCCTCAGACAGTAAGGTGCAGCATGGCTAATTTTAACGTAAACAAGGCGGAGTTTATAAAATCCGCCGCAGATCCCGCGGGTTTTATACGCGATGAGCTTCCGAACATTGTGTTTTCAGGCAAATCAAACGTGGGAAAATCATCGGTCATCAACAGGCTGTTAAACCGCAAAAATTTTGCCAGAGTGGGGCAGTCGCCGGGCAAGACGATACATGTAAACTACTTTCTCATTGACGGAAAGGCTTATTTTGTCGATCTGCCCGGATACGGCTACGCAAAGGTCTCGATGAAAGAGCGTGAGCGCTGGGGCAAGCTCATGGAGCGTTTTTTCGCGGCTGAGGGGCTCATCGACCTCGGAGTTATGATAGTTGACTCCCGCCATAAGCCTACCGCTGATGACGTGACCATGGCGCAGTGGTTCAAAAGCACGCAATGCCCCATGGTCGTTGTTGCAAATAAATGCGATAAGCTCAAAAAAAGCGAGATCGAGCCCAATATGGCTCTCATACGCGAAACGCTTGAGCTTCCCGATGAAGTCGTTCTCATTCCGTTTTCCGCAGAGAAGGGAAACGGCAAGGATGCATTGATGGCGGAGATACTAAAGTATGTTTAACACAAGCTCCTTTTCCGATGTGATAAGAAACCTTAACTGGTCTGTGCTGACCGATATGCTGCTGGCTGTCATTCCGGCGCTTATATGCATAACCCTGCATGAGCTCAGCCACGGCTTCGTGGCCTATAAGCTCGGGGATAATACGGCAAAGAGCATGGGCAGGCTAACTCTCAACCCAATTAAGCATATCGATATTTTCGGCCTTATCATGATGGTCGTATTAAAATTCGGATGGGCAAAGCCCGTGCCGGTCAATATGCGAAACTTCAAAAACCCAAAGCGCGATATGGCGATAACCGCTCTTGCCGGTCCGTTATCCAATGTGCTGATATGCTGCGTCGTGCTGTTCATTTACGGCCTCGTGTATCTGCCCTGCAATCTTGCCGGTACGGAGTTTGCAAGGTCGCTCCTGTATGCGGTTTACATAACGGCATATTTAAGCATTGCCCTTGCAGTTTTCAACATAATCCCCATACCGCCGCTTGACGGCTCCAAGGTGCTGTTTTCACTGATGAACGATGAGAGCTATATGAAGCTCATGCGCTATGAGCGCTATGGTATGCTGCTGCTTCTGATGCTGATAGTGACGGACGTTCTCGGAAACCCGCTGTATGCCGTAACGCAATTTGTGTTCGATAAGCTGTTTATTTTTGCCGAGTGGGGCTCTGCTCTGTCAGTCAGCCTGTTCTACTGATATGGAAAATCCGACCTTTTACCTTGAGGGCATAGTTAAGGATAAAAACGAGCTTCAGGACTTTAACGGTCCGCTCAGCCTGATACTTATGCTCCTGTCAAAAAACAAAATAGAGATACGCGATATCAAGATCTCCGAGATCCTCGACCAGTATCTTGAGTATCTGGCCGAAATGGAAAGAATGGATCTTGAGATCGCAAGCGAGTTTGTTCAGATGGCTTCGCATCTGCTGTATATCAAGACAAAAACGCTGCTTGCCGGAGAAAAAGAGGTAAGCGAGCTTGAAGAACTCATAAGCTCATTGGAGCAGCTCAAGTGCAGAGATGTGTATGCGGCCGTTCAGAAGGTGACGCCAGAGCTGAAAAAAGCGTCCGAAAGGGGACTGCTTTACATTGCAAAGACGCCGGAGCCTCTGCCGAGAACCACACGCGAGTATGAGTACCGTCATGAGCCGGCGGATCTTTTCAAGGCCCTCTACGCCGTCGTTACCCGAGGCGGAAAACCCCTTGAGCCGGAGCTTGCGCGAAGGATCGCGCCGTCGCGCATCGTTTACGAGGTTAAGACAAAAAGCCGTGAGATAATAAACAGGCTCCGTCAGGGCGAGGCGAGGCTCTCGGAGCTGTATTCCGCCTGCGGCAGCCGTTCCGAGATCGTTGCCACCTTTATATCCGTGCTTGAGCTGTGCAGCATGGGCAGCATCGAGCTCAGCGGCGACGAGAGCGACTACAGCGTAAAGTTTGTCGGCGGCAATATTGATGAAATACTTGAAAATATCGTTGAGTAGGATATAAAATGGAAACAGTGAATATTAAATCGGCAATTGAGGCAATACTTTTTGCGGCGGGCGAACCGGTTCCTGCGGCGAGAATATCGCTTATCCTCGGCGTAGACGAGGCGTATGTTTTCGCGGCTGCAAAGGAGCTTTCGGATGAATACAGCTTCGAGCAGCGCGGGATAAGGCTTCTCAGGCTTGAGAATAAGCTTCAGCTTTGCTCATCGCCGGAATATGCCGCGGTAATAACAAAGACGCTCGAGCAGCGTAAGCCGCCGATGCTCTCTCAGCCGGCGCTTGAAACACTGGCGGTCGTTGCGTATTTTCAGCCCGTGACCCGTGCGTATATCGATCAGGTGCGCGGTGTTGACAGCTCCTATACAGTGGGAGTTTTGCTCGACAGGGGACTGATTGAGCGCTGCGGTAAGCTGGATGTGCCGGGCAGACCATCGCTTTTGCGGACGACCGATGTTTTTCTGCGCACCATGGGCGTCAGCAGCCTTGACGAGCTTCCTGAGCTGCCGGACATATCATCGGGCGACGGCGTGAAAAAGCTTGAAGACGCGATCGATAAGCTTAGTACGGTCGGCGAAAACCAGATGGAGATCGAGGAACTGAAATAAAGCCTCGGGGTGATGCATTTGACAGTATTGGTCATAATTTTCCTTCTGCTTGCGCTTATAATGCTAATACCTTTGGGAGTGTCCGCAAGCTATGACTCCGGCGGTCTGATGCTCAAGCTAAGGGTGTCGGTGTATAAGAAGCAGATATTTCCGCGGGAGAGTGAGCCTAAGCCCGAACCTGAACCTGAAAGCACCGAGGATAACGGCGGTAGCGCCGAAAAGGTCAAAATAAGACTGCCTTTCAGCATTGACGAGTGGCGCGGCTTGCTGAAGATAGTTTTCAAGGCACTCAGGCGTTTTAAAAGCAGTATTACCTTTGATAAGATATTTCTGCGTTTTATCGCAGCGTCGCCCGATCCTTATGACACAGTCAGGATATTTAATGCGGCAAACAGCTTCGTCGGGGCTGCGGCTCCGTTTTTTGAAAGCGAATTTAAGGTAAGACAGCGTGACATATTTATAGATACGGACATGACGTCCGAAAAATGCAGTTATTCGTTTGAACTCGCACTTTCGGTAAGGGTCGGTCAATTGCTTGTGATCGCGCTGGCAGCCGGTTTTGCATTTTTGAAGCTGCTTGCAAAGCGCAAACTTAAACAATTACGGGAGAGGAAGGCACATGATGGAAAACAACAAACTCAGCGAAATGATGCAGTCAACAATGAGCAATATCAAGAACCTTGTTGAGGTGAACAATATCGTCGGCGAGCCTATCGTGACTCCCGACGGCCTTACGATCATTCCCGTTTCCCGGCTGAGCTTCGGCTTCGGCGGCGCGGGCGGGGATTCTCTCGGCAGCAGCAAGCAGGGCTACGGCGGCGGCAGCGCAGCCGGAGTAAAGATCGAGCCCATCGGCTTCCTTGTTGTCAAGGAGGGCAGCGTGCGGATGATAAATATCGCGCCTCCCGCCAAGACCAGCGTTGACAGAATGCTTGACCTCGTACCGGATGTAATGGATAAGATCGAGAGTATTTCATCCAAAAACAAGGAGTAAAATTTAAAATTTGGGTCAATAATAAACACTACCTGTAAAGGTGGTGTTTATTTTATGAAAAAACTATTATCGCTGTTGTTATGTATTTGCTGTGCGCTCTGCCTGCCGGCTGCCGCGGCACATGCCGACGAGTACGAGCTGAGCGCACAGAGCGCGATACTTGTATGCGCAGATACGGGCGACGTACTTTATGAGAAAAACGCGGACGACAAAATGCTGATAGCCAGCATAACCAAGATAATGACAGCTATCATCGTAATTGAAAACTGCGACTTGGATGAACAGATAAAAATCAGGCCCGAGTGGAGCGCGGTCGAGGGCTCGAGCATGTATCTGAAGCCCGACGAGTATTACACTGTATCTGAGCTGCTGACGGGACTGATGCTCGTGTCCGGCAACGACGCGGCAACGGCTCTTGCGTGCAGTATGTGCGGCGACGAGCCCTCATTTGCGGTGAAAATGAATGAAAAAGCCAAAGAACTCGGGATGGAAAACAGCTCATTCAGAAATCCCCACGGCCTTGACGACCCTGAGCATTATTCCACGGCGCGGGACATGGCGATATTGACCAGCTATTGCATGGAAAACGAGGAGTTTAGAAAAATAGTTTCCGAAAGCTGTGCATCAGTCAAGGATCAGACATATGTCAATCACAACAGACTGCTGCGCGAGTATGAGGGCTGTATAGGCGTTAAGACCGGCTATACTATGGCCGCGGGAAGGACACTCGTAAGCTGTGCGGAGAGAAACGGCATGCGCCTTGTATGCGTCACGCTGAACGCTCCCGACGACTGGAACGACCACAGATATTTGCTCGATATGGGCTTTGAGGATTACAGAATGGCGGCGTACAGCGACAATAATTTCAAGGTGAGTCTTGACGTTGCCTCTGCAACAA
Organism: uncultured Clostridia bacterium; assembly: GCA_946405205.1. Classification (GTDB taxonomy): domain Bacteria; phylum Bacillota; class Clostridia; order Oscillospirales; family Oscillospiraceae; genus F23-B02. The sequence goes on along the minus strand of CAMJGL010000005.1, from coordinate 80,903 downwards.
AGGGAACTGCCGATGCTGTACCTGAAAACGATATAAAACTCCTTGTAAAGCCCAAAGATGAGATCGATGTGAAGCTGGAAGCGCCGAGGATACTGTTCGCCGGCGGGATAAAGGGTGAAAAAGTCGGCGAGATCCATGTATTCGTAAACGGGGAGCTTGCGGCAAGCGAGAATCTGGTTTATACTGATAACGTAAAGCAGAATAATGACCGGCGATTGACAATACAGGAGCGGTTCGGAAGATGGTTCGATTCTGTATTGAGGCCGTATTATATTTCGGGTGAACAGACGTGAAAGAACGAATCCAGAAAATCATCTCGGCTTCCGGCCTTGCCTCCAGAAGGGCGGGAGAGGAGCTGCTGCGCAGCGGCAGAGTCACCGTGAACGGAGCGACCGCTGCCTTGGGCGACAGTGCCGATGCCGATACGGATACTATTTGCGTGGACGGCAAACCCCTATGCCGTCCGGCAAAAAAGACCTACATAATGCTCAATAAGCCGCGGGGCTATGTCACTACGCTGAAGGACGAAAAAGGCCGCCGCTGCGTAAACGATCTGGTCAGCGGCGCAGGCGTCCGGCTGTATCCCGTGGGCAGGCTTGATATGTACTCCGAGGGGCTGCTCATCATGACGGACGACGGAGAACTGGCTAACCGCCTTATGCATCCATCGGCCGAGATCAAAAAAACGTATCACGCTTGGCTCGAGGGTGAATGCAGTGAACGCTCCCTTGGCATTCTCCGCGGTCCTATGACCATAGACGGCTACAGGATACGCCCCGCGGAGATTGAGATCCTGCATAAAAGCTCGGATTACACCATGCTGTCAATAACCATACACGAGGGACGAAACCGGCAGATAAGAAAGATGTGCCAGGTGGCCGGGGTGAAGCTCAACAGGCTGAAAAGAGTTTCCGAGGGTCCCCTTCAGCTCGGTACGCTCGAAACAGGGCACTGGAGGTACCTCAGCGACGAGGAATTGCAAGATATCCATTAAAACGAAATTTAAAACCCCATATTATTCTTATTAATTTGCCTCAAATCTGCATTTTCTGCAAGTTTGGGGCAGATTAATTGCAAAAAACTATTGCAATTCTTATGAAGAACAAGTAAAATGTATGACATGTTTTAAACGGAGATGAACAGCATGGAAAATGATCTGTTGAACGTTCTTGCCAGAGGCAGCAATAAATTTTCAAAGGGTCAGCGAATTATTGCAAAATACATTCTGAGTAATTATGATAAAGCCGCTTTTATGACAGCCGGAAAGCTGGGCAGAATAGTCGGCGTAAGCGAATCGACGGTCGTCAGGTTCGCTGCGGAGCTGGGATATGACGGATACCCGAGCATGAGAAAAGCTCTCCAGGAAATGATACGCAACAGGCTGACCTCGGTCCAGCGTATTGAAGTCGCAAAGAGCATGATAGACGATACCGATCTTATCAAATCGATAATCGGCAGCGATATGCAGAACCTTCAGGCTACGCTGGACATTCTTGAGCAGGACAGCTTCAATATGCTTGTCGATTCGATAATGGAAGCGAAAAATATATACATTGTCGGAATGCGCACCTCTACATCGCTTTCGACCTTCCTCGGCCTGTATCTCAATCTGCTCAGGGGCAGCGTGAATGTTGTGCATGATACTGCCGCGAGCGAAATATATGAACAGATAATCAGGATCGGCCAAGGCGACCTGTTCATAGGCATAAGCTTTCCGCGCTATTCGAGCCACACGGTCGACGCCATGCAGTTTGCCAAGAAGATGGGCGCAAAAACCGCCGCTATCACCGACGGCGCGTCCTCGCCGCTTAACGGAATAGCGGATGTTTGTCTCCACGCTAAAAGTGACATGGTATCGTTCCTGGACTCGCTCGTTGCGCCGATGAGCCTTATTAACGCCATCATAGTCGCCGTCGGCATAAGGAACAAGGAAAGAGTTTCGGAAACCTTCGAGCGCCTTGAAAAGATTTGGTCGGAGCACGATGTGTATGAACCGGCTGAGCGCTGACGCGGTGGTCATCGGCGGCGGCGCCGCGGGAATGCTCTGCAGCGCGGCGGCAGCCGAGCGCGGCCTTGACGTAATACTGCTCGAGCCGAATAAAGTCCTCGGCAGAAAGCTCAGGATAACGGGTAAGGGTCGGTGCAATGTTACAAACAACTGTGATATCAGGGAATTTCTGAACAACATTCCCGGTGACGGCAGATTTCTGCACAGCGCCCTGAACCGGCTGTCTCCGCACGACACCATGGAGCTGTTTGAAGGTCTGGGTGTGCACCTGAAGACTGAGCGGGGCAACCGTGTGTTTCCGGTCTCGGACAATGCAAACGACGTTGCAGGCGCGCTGCAGCGATATTTGAACCGCGCCGGCGTGCGCGTCGTGCACGATTCGGCAAAACATATCCTCACTGAGGATAACGCTGTCACCGGCGTTGAAACGAGCGGCGGTATAATTGATTGCCGCGCCGCGGTGATATGCACGGGCGGGCTTTCATATCCGCTTACCGGCTCAAGGGGCGCGGGATACAAAATGGCGAAGGAGCTGGGACATACAGTTACTCCCACGAGGCCTTCGCTTGTTCCGCTTGAGAGCGACGATGATTATTGCGCCGAAATGCAGGGCTTTTCCCTGAAAAACGTTACGCTTTCGGCTTATGAGGACGGCAAGCTCATATACAAGGAATTGGGCGAAATGCTGTTTACGCATTTCGGCGTAAGCGGCCCGCTGGTACTGTCGGCCAGCTCGCATATGCGCCGCTTCGGAGAAGCGAGATATGAGCTGCGCATCGACCTGAAACCGGGACTTGATGAAAAAAAGCTGGACGCAAGACTGCTGAGGGATTTTGAAAAATACGCAAACCGCGATTTTGCAAATTCTCTGTGCGATCTTGCCGGAAAGACCATGATCCCCGTGCTCGTGAGACTTTCGGGCATTCCTGCTGAGACCAAGGTCAATTCCATAACCCGCGAACAGCGGCATGAGCTGCTCAGACTTCTGAAAAGCTTCCCGGTCTCAATAATCGGCCCAAGGCCGATAGATGAAGCTATCGTGACCTCGGGCGGCGTATCCACAAAGGAGATAAATCCACGCACTATGCAGTCCAAGCTTGTCGGCGGGCTGTACTTTGCGGGAGAGGTCATGGATCTTGACGCGTACACGGGCGGCTTTAATCTTCAGATAGCGTGGTCCACCGCATATGTGGCCGCAAATTCAATATAAAACAGGTGAACAAATGATATCTATTGCGATAGACGGCCCTTCCGGCGCCGGTAAAAGTACGATCTCAAGGGCAGCCGCAAAGCTCTTCGGATTTATTTATGTTGATACCGGCGCTATTTACAGAACGATAGGTCTCGCAGCGAAGCTGAGAGGTATCGACGTTTCCGATAACGAAACCGTTATATCAATGCTCCCTGAGCTTAGAATTGAGCTCAGATACAATGACGCGGGCGAGCAGTGCATGCTTCTTGACGGCGCTGACGTTTCCCGGGACATAAGACTTCCCGAGGTATCCATGCTCGCTTCAAAGGTCTCGGCCATACCCGAGGTAAGGGAATACCTTGTTGATATGCAGCGAAAAATGGCGGAGCTGCATGATGTGGTTATGGACGGGCGCGATATTGGAACGGTCATTCTTCCCAACGCCGATCTTAAGATATTCCTGACGGCCGGTGCGGAGGACAGGGCAAGGCGCAGATATGAGGAGCTGCTGCAAAAGGGAGTTGAAACGACCTTTGAAAGTGTGCTTGACGACCTGATAAAGCGCGATGAGCAGGATACCATGCGCGCCGCGGCACCTTTAAAGGCAGCCGATGACGCGGTGATCCTCGATACGAGCGGCAATACTCTTGAGCAGAGCGTGAGCGAGGTATGCCGGCTTATTAGCTCAAAAACCGGACTGGAGCCGAAGTTCAAGCCATGAAAAAGATTGTTGTTGCAAAGAGCGCGGGCTTCTGCTTCGGAGTCAGCCGATCGGTTAGTATGGCCGAAAAGCTGCTTGAAGAGGGAAAGGCGTATTCTCTCGGCCCACTTATTCACAATAACGACGTTGTGGCTTATTTGGAGAAAAAGGGTCTCAGCGTTATCGATACACCGGAGCAGCTTCCGTCAGGCGGGCGGGTGATAATACGCTCGCACGGTATATCAAAAGAGGTATACGTGGCGCTGGGGGAAAAAAATGCGAAGGTATGCGATGCGACCTGCCCCAAGGTGAATAAGATCCACGAGCTTGTGTCCGAGGCCTCGGCCGAAGGCCGCTTCGTCGTCATAATCGGTATGCACGGTCACCCTGAGGTCGAAGCCGTCGGAGGTTGGTGCGGGGAACACGTTATATGCGAAAATGTTTCGGAACTATCCGAGTTTTTTAATAATAACACCGAATTATTGGATAAACCCATAACGATGGTAGTCCAAACGACGCAGACTCGCAGTAATTTTACCGAATGTGCAAATTTCTTAAAAAAAATGTGTACAAACAATCAAATCTTTGATACAATATGTGGTGCGACGTCCATGAGACAGGAAGAAGCCTCAAAAATTGCGGCTTTATGCGGCGCAATGGTCGTTATAGGCGGAGAACACAGTGCCAACAGCGTGCATCTTGCGGAAATATGCCGCAGAGAGTGCGATAATGTTCAGTTTATCTCAAAAGCAGACGGACTGGATATGGACAGGCTGTCGGGTGTTGAATCTGTTGGGATCACAGCCGGAGCGTCAACCCCATCATGGATAATTAAGGAGGTAAGTAATAAGATGAGCGAAGAAATCAAAATTGATGCTGCTGCAGCAGAGGAGAGGGAGATGTCCTTCGACGAAATGCTGGAGGAATCCATCAAAACTATATATAATGGAGATAAGGTAACCGGCTGTGTTATTGCCATTACCGGCACTGAGATCAGTGTCGATATCGGCGCTAAGTACTCGGGCTTCATTCCCACCACCGAGTTCACAGACGACGGCATCAATGTTGAAGACGCTGTCAAGGTCGGCGATACCATCGAGGCTGTAGTCGTTCGCGTAAACGACGTTGAGGGCACCGTTATGCTCTCCAAGAAGCGTCTTGACGCTGCAAAGAGCTGGACCGCTGTTGAGGAAGCCGTTGAAAACGGCAACTTCCTTGAAGGCGTTGTTACCGAGGAGAATAAGGGCGGCATCGTTGTTTCCGTTAAAGGCGTCCGCGTTTTCGTTCCCGCATCCCAGTCCGGTCTGCCCAAGGAGGCTGATATGAGCCAGCTTCTCAAGCAGAAAGTCCGCGTGAAGATCACCGAGGTAAACCGCGGCCGCAAGCGCGTTGTCGGTTCCATCCGTGCAGTCGCTCAGAAAGAGCGCCGCGAGCGTGCCGAAGCCATCTGGAATGAGATGGAAGTCGGCAATAAGTACCACGGCACCGTAAAGTCCATGACCAGCTACGGCGCATTTGTCGATATCGGCGGCATTGACGGTATGGTCCATGTCTCCGAGATGAGCTGGGGCCGTATCAAGAACCCCGCTGAGATGTTCAGTATCGGTGACGAGGTCGACGTCTATGTCATCAGCTTTGACCGTGAAAAGAGAAAGATCTCTCTGGGCTACAAGGATCCCGCAGAGAATCCCTGGACCAAGTTCACCAGCACATACAATGTTGGCGATACTGCTGAGGTCAAGATAGTAAAGCTCATGACCTTCGGTGCCTTTGCAGAGGTTCTCCCCGGCGTTGACGGCCTTATCCACATTTCCCAGATCGCAAACCGCCGCATCGGCAAGCCCGAAGAGGTCCTGACTGTCGGCGACGTTGTTGAGGCTAAGATCACCGCTATCGATATGGATAATCACAAGATATCCCTCTCCATCCGCGCACTTGCCGAGCCTGCTGCACAGCCTGCTGCTGTTGAAGAGGAAAGCGGCGAGGATGCACTCGTCTACGAAGTATCTACCGATGGCGAGGCCACGGGCGATTTAGTCGAGGAATGATCTCTAAATAACAGTTTGTAATAGCCTGCTGAGTAATCGGCAGGCTGTTTTTATTGAAAAATCAGGCAAATGAAGTTAATTTCCTTGCAAAGATTAAACAATTTGTGTATAATTGTTATATATATGATTATTGTAAGGAGGAGTCGTCTTGTTCGAGATCGGCGATTACATTGCTCATCCCATGCACGGTGCAGGCGTGATTGAGGGTATAGTTACCAAGAAGATCAACGGTGCCGAACGGGATTACTATGTCCTGAAGCTGCCGGTCGGGGACATGGTCGTCATGGTCCCTGTTGAGGGCTGCGAGAGCATAGGGGTAAGAGCAATAATCAGTGACTCGGATGCAAGAAAGGTACTCGACTCATTTTCAGGTCTCGAGATCTGCATGACCCAGAACTGGAACAAGCGTTACAGGGAGAATATGGACAAGCTGAAAAGCGGCGATCTGCTGGAGGTCGCTTCGGTCGTCAAGGGGCTTATGTGCCGCGACAATGAGCGCGGGCTGTCGACCGGTGAAAGAAAAATGCTGCACTCGGCCAAGCAGATCCTTATTTCCGAGCTTGTTATTGCCATGAGAACTGATTACGAGCAAATTGAAAAAGAACTGTACGCATCCATCTGAAAACGAGGTTATTTATGTCTGTATTTGATAAGCTTTTGAAATTCAAAGCAACAACGCCCGACTTCTGCTCGGCAGTCGTGCTGGCGGCGGGTAATTCACAGCGCATGGGTAAGGACAAGATCCTGATGCCCATAGGCGGAGCTCCCGTCATTGCCCATACGCTTAAAGCGCTGCAAAGCTCGGACAGCATTGACGAGATAGTTATCGTGACAAAATATGAGAGCATACAGGAGATCGCCGATATCTGCAGCGGCTTCGGTATCACCAAGGCCAGCAGGGTCGTTCGCGGCGGAAAAACAAGACTTGAATCGGCACTGATCGGCGTCAGCAACGTGAGTGAAAAGGCCACTCTTATAGCGATCCATGACGGGGCGAGACCATTTGTCAGTGAAAAGCTTATTGAGCGAGTTGTACACGCTGCAAAGGCGCATTCCGCAGCCGCCCCCGCTGTCACGTCAAGCGACACCGTAAGGCTCCTCAACAGCAAGGGAGCCGTTGCCGAAACGCCCGACAGGGATCTTGTTGCACTTGTGCAGACTCCGCAGGTGTTTATCGCTGAGCTCATAAAGGCGGCTCTTACCCGCGCTGCTGATAAGAATATCAGGGTCACCGACGATTGCTCCGCTGTTGAGGCAATGGGGTATAAGGTAACGATAGTTGCGGGTGAAGCTGATAATATAAAGCTGACCACCACTAAAGACCTCTATGCCGCCGAGGGTATACTCGCCGAAAGGAGCGGCAGATAATGAGGATTGGCCACGGCTATGATGTGCACAGACTTGTTGAGGACAGGAAGCTTATCCTCGGAGGAGTCTGCATCCCCCACGAAAAAGGGCTCCTCGGACATTCCGACGCCGATGTGCTGAGCCACGCGATCATGGACGCTTTGCTCGGCGCGGCCGCTTTGGGCGACATCGGAAAGCTGTTTCCCGACAGCGACGATAAATATCTGGGCGCCGACAGCATCGAGCTGCTGAAAAATGTCTGTTCGATAATAAACGGTAAAGGCTACAAGCTTATAAACATTGACAGTACGATAATTGCGCAAAATCCCAAGCTGTCGCCGTATATTGAAAAAATGCGCGAGACGCTGGCAGATGCAATGGAAATACCGCTTGACTGCGTGAGCGTTAAGGCGACCACCGAGGAGAAGCTCGGCTTCTCCGGAGCGGAGCTTGGCATAGCCGCGCACGCCGTCGCGCTTATAGACTGAGTTGAAACAGCCGCAATGCGGCTGTTTTTGACTTTGGCAAATAAGTTTCTACCGCATAGAATGAAATAAAAAGAAGGGGATTTCTATGCGCTATTTAATCATGTGCCGCTCACTGACATATGCTCAAAGGGCGGCAAAAATTCTGGAACGCCATGCGATTTCCGCCGGAGTAGCAAAAGCTCCCGCGGGTCTCAGCGGCAACGGCTGCAGCTATTGCGTTACTGTTTCTTACGGCAAAGGTATAGCGGCGACCGACATTCTACGACGGGAGGGACTGCTTCAGGGAAAGATATTTGAACAGCAACAGGACAATACGGTCAAGGAGGTATTCTTTTGATATATCTCGATTCCGCCGCAACAAGCTACCTGAAACCGGCCGCAGTGAAAAGAGCCATGGTCAACGCCATAGATACAATGGCGAGTCCGGGCAGAGGCGCCTACGGTGCGGCAATGAAGGCTGCCGACAAGGTATACGAATGCCGCGAGCTCGCCTGCAGGCTGTTCAATTTCTCCGAGCCGCAGAACATGGTGTTTACATTAAACGCTACACACGCCCTGAATATCGCAATAAGGTCGCTTGTATCAAAAGGCGACAAGGTCGTTGTATCAGGCTACGAGCATAATTCCGTCACGCGGCCTCTTAATTTCATAGGCGCAAAAACTGTCGTCGCGGCTTCGCCCTTGTTTGAAAGCGACGCCGTTATACGCGCTGTTGAGCAAAATATTTCCGGAGCAAAGGCCGTTGTATGGAACCATGTTTCCAATGTGTTCGGCTATATTCAGCCGCTCAATGATATTGCGGAGCTATGCAGAAAGCACAATGTTCCGCTGATAGTGGATGCCTCGCAGTCGGCGGGTATATGCAGGCTCGATATGTCTGAGCTTAACGCCGCGTTTGTGGCTATGCCGGGGCATAAGGGACTGCTTGGGCCGCAGGGTACGGGTATACTGCTGTGCGCACAAATGCCTGCGCCGCTCATCTGCGGCGGTACCGGCTCCGAGAGTGCGCTGCAGTCAATGCCGGAGTACCTGCCCGACAGGGCAGAGGCCGGAACACATAACGTCGTCGGCATAGCGGGCCTCTGCGAGGGAATACGATACGTGCTCAGCCGCGGCGCCGATAATATCGGGGAATATGAGGCAAAGCTCTGCCGCCGCTCGGCTGTAAGGCTCAAAATGTCCCCACAGCTCAGGGTTTTTGCCTCCGATACAGATAATCAGGCCGGAGTTCTGTCCATCCAGCACAGGACTATGGACTGTGAAGCGTTCTGCAGCGCCCTCGGAAAACGAGGAATTGCCGCGCGCTGCGGACTACACTGCGCTCCGCTGGCACACAGCACAGCCGGTACGATAGAAAGAGGCACTGTCAGGCTGAGCTTCTCGCCTTTTATAACTCAGGCTCAGGCCGACAGAGCCTGCGGCATTATAGAAAGCATAGCAAAACAAGAAAATTAATTAATATTTAATTGCCTTTTCCAAATATATATTATATAATATAGTGATTAAATTTGCAGTACGTTGCGGACTGCCCGCGCAGTCCGCAAAGATAGATTAGTGGGGATCATAAATGCAGGAATTATCGAGTTATTTCATAAGAATGCTCAATTACTTTTCTACTATCGGCTTTTGGGATGCTGTGGACATCCTGATAGTCGCATATCTGTTTTATAAAGTAATCAACCTGGTAAGAAAGACAAGCTCATATAATCTTGCCAAGGGTATTTTCTTCCTTTTGATCGCTTTGTTCCTGTCCGGTGTTGCTCACCTGACAATGATAAACTATATACTTAAAAAGGCGGTTGAGATCGGCCTTATCGCGCTGGTAATTATTTTCCAGCCGGAGCTCAGAAAGCTGCTTGCGAAAGTGGGAAGTCAGAATCTCTACGGCCTGTTCTCACCGAAGCTAAGGGCCGAAAGCGAGGTCGAAGCCGCCATAACGCAGACCGTTCTTGCCTGCGATCAGATGTCCAGGACCAAGACCGGAGCACTTATCATATTTGAGCGCAACATTAAGCTCAGCGACATTATGACCACCGGCACTATCATTGACGCCGACACAACAGCCGAGCTGCTGAAAAATATATTCTATCCCAAAGCTCCGCTGCATGACGGTGCGCTTATTATCCGCAATGCAAGGATCGCCGCAGCCGGATGTGTACTTCCGCTGACGAATAAGACAAACCTCAGTAAAGACCTCGGAATGCGGCACCGCGCAGGTCTCGGAGCCAGTGAACAGTCAGACGCGGTCGTCGTGATCGTATCCGAGGAGACCGGGGCAATATCGATCGCGGTCGAGGGTATGCTCAAGCGCAACCTTAATCTGGCGACCTTTGAAAAGCTCCTGCGAAATGAGCTCGTGCAGGAGGAAAGCAGAAAGAGCACCGCGTCCGAGATTTTTTCACGTTTTTTTGACAAACGTAAGGTGAACAGTGATGGAACAGAAAAAAGGAACTAAAAAGTTATACGACAGCAAAGTCTTTTGGATGATCGTGTCGCTGCTCTGCTCACTGGTAATGTGGGCATATGTAACAAGCCTTGATACCACGGACAAAGAGATCACCTTCAACGGCATTGTTGTCGAATTCAGAGGGCAGGAGGAGCTTTTGGCTGACAGAAACCTGTCCATAGCAAGTGTTGATACGGAAACCGTCAGCATTGTTGTGCGCGGCGAGCGCAGCAACATCACCAAGCTGAAATCAAGCGACATAAAAGCCGTGATAGACGTCAGCAACATCACCCAGCCCAACGATATGACATGGGCGTACAGGCTTGAGCTTCCCGACTATGTGGATGCCAACAGCATCACCGTGGTCAGAAAGAATCCCGAAACCATCAACTTTACGGTAGTAAGGAACGACAAAAAGACCATTGAGGTCAAGGGCAGCTTCGAGGGCACGATCGCCGAGGGCTGTGTGGCCGAGGAATTCGTCTTTGAGCCCGGAACGATCGTTATCGAGGGACCTGTTGCGAGCATTGAGAAGATAGACCACGCGTGGGTCACCTTCGGCAAGGATCAAACCATTGAATCGACCTATACCGAGGAGGCAGACTTCACGCTGATGGATGCGGACGGTAATGCCTGCTCCAAGGAGGGGCTTAGGATCTCTGTTGATAAGATCACCGCAACTCAGCCCATTCTGAAATCCAAAGAAGTGCCGCTTAAAGTAAATCTCATTTCCGGAGGAGGAATAACGGCGGCTAACTGCACTGTAAAAATCGACCCGCAGACGATCAAGATCGCCGGTGACTCCCGTATTGTTGACGATCTGGAGTATATTGAGATAGGCTCGATAGATCTTTCGTCCTTTGTGAGCGGCTATGAACACACCTTTACCATCGAACTTGAGGACGGCATACAAAATCTAACAGGCGTATCGGAGGCAAAGGTAACGGTAGAGGTCGAGGGAACTCACACGAAAACCTTTACTACAACAAATATTTCCTGCCGCGGTGTCAGCAGCGGATATCATGTCACGATAGACACCAAGGAGGTAGAGGTAACGCTCAGAGCGCTGAGCAGTGAGATCCTTGACAGCATCAGTGCCGACGATATAAGCGTTATTGCGGATCTTTCCGATTACGGCGCAACGACCGGACAGGTCATAGTCAACGCCAAAGTCCGTGTCAGCGGTCATGATAATGTCGGTGCCATCGGCGACGTAAGGGTAACTGTTACGATAAATAAAGATTAATAAGCTTGAAAGGAAACTGATATGACTCAGGATGCAGTAGTTACCAAGGTGTTTCCCAACGGAATGGCTGAGGTGGCGGTGTCCCGCGGGACCGCCTGCGGCAGCAATTGCGGAAACTGCGAAAGCTGTGTTTTCCAGAACGAGATAAAAGCATTTGCCAAAAACACGGTACACGCCAGACCCGGAGAGAAGGTCGTTATAGAGAGCCTGAGCTCAAGGATCTTCGGTGCAGCATTTTTGCTGTATATCGTACCGTTTATCGTATTTTTCATCGGCTATGCAATAGCGGCAGCCAATCATCTCAGCGAAGGACTGAGCGTTTTGTGCAGCTTTGCGGCTTTCTGCCTTGCAGCGGCTGTAGTCATCATTTATCAGCGGATAAGCAAAAGAAAAAAACCAATCAAATTTGTTATAACTCAGCTTCGCTGAGACGGAGGGAAAATGATAAAAAGCATGACCGGCTACGGCAGTGCCAAGGGCACCGTCGAGGGCATTGAGGTGAGCGTTGAGCTTAAAAGCGTCAATAACAAGTTCCTTGACACATCTGTCAGACTTCCGCGGAGCTTTATCTTTGCCGAGGAGACAGTAAAGGCCGCCGTTCAGTCGCATATCAGCCGCGGCAAGGTAGACGTGTTCGTCACGGTCGATACTTCCATGGCCGATGATATGGTAGTAAGAGTCAATGAGCCGCTGCTCAAGGGCTATATTGACGCGCTTCATCATATCGCTGCCGAGTATGGCCTGCCTGATGATATCAGCGTTATGAGCGTCAGCAGATTTCCGGATATCCTCTCGGTAGAGAAGAAGGAGCTTGACGCCGAGGCGGTCGCCGAGGGCATCAGGTCGGTCGCTGAACAGGCTCTGCAGGATTTTGACTCCATGCGCATACGCGAGGGCGAAAAGCTGAAAGCCGATGTGCTTTCAAAGCTTGAGAATATCGAAAACTTTGTCGGTATCATCGAGGAAAGTGCGCCCAAGACCGTTATCGAATACAGAGAAAAGCTGCTTCAGAAGCTTAACGAAGTCCTCGGCTCCGCCGGAGTTGACGAGAACCGCATTATAACCGAGGCCGCAATTTTTGCCGACAAGGTCGCCGTCGATGAGGAGACCGTCCGGCTGCGCAGCCACATCGCCCAGCTCAGGACGATGCTTGAAACCGGCTCTCCCATAGGCAGGAAGATAGATTTCCTTATGCAGGAGTTTAACCGCGAGGCAAATACGACAGGCTCCAAGTGCCAGAATTCCGATATCGCCCATGTCGTTGTCGACCTTAAATCTGAGATCGAAAAGATCCGTGAGCAGATCCAGAATATTGAGTGAGGCAGGCTATGAGACTTATAAATATCGGCTTTGGCAATATGGTGTCCGCAGAGCGCATCGTCGCGGTCGTGAGCCCCGAATCGGCTCCGATAAAGCGAATGATCCAGGATATCAGGGAAAAGGGGCTGCTGATCGACGCCTCCTTTGGCCGAAGCACCAAGGCAGTTCTGGTAATGGACAGCGGAAATGTCATTTTATCCGCGCTGACGCCCGAGGCACTAACGGCGCGAATTTCAAATACTAATGAGGAAGGTACAGCAGATGGCTAATCAAAGAGGAAAACTAATAGTGATATCCGGCCCCTCGGGCGCGGGAAAGAGCACCGTGGTGTTCAAAGCGCTTGAAGGCCGCAGCGACGTTTGCTTTTCGGTATCCGCAACGACGCGTAAGCCCCGTCCCGGTGAGATCGACGGTAAGGAATACTTTTTTGTTGACCTGGACAAGTTCCGTGAAATGGTCGAAAACGATGAATTTCTCGAGCATGCCGAATATGTTGCCAATTCCTACGGGACTCCCAGAGCCTATGTTGAGCAGAAGCTCAGCGAGGGAATGAACGTGCTGCTGGACATTGAGGTGCAGGGTGCGCTGCAGGTACATCAGAAGATGCCGGATGCGGTCATGATATTCATCATTCCGCCCTCCATGAAGGAGCTGGAGACCCGCCTCCGCGGAAGAGGCACCGATTCTGAACGCAAGATCGAGGCTCGCCTTATCCGTGCGAGAGAAGAATATGCCGCGGCCGATTTCTATGACTATATAGTTATCAATGATGATGCGGATACTGCGTCGAGAGAGCTTTCTGCGATCATCACTGCGGAATACTGCAAATATGATTTGAGAAAAAACTATTTAAGCGAGGTAGACTGATTATGATGCTTTATCCCCCCGTAGCCGAACTTGTAAACAAGACAGGTAACCGCTATCAGCTTGTTAATCTCGTTGCGAGAAGAGCGCGCGCCATCTCCGCGGCAGCCGAGGAAAACGGTGAGATCCTCGAGAAGAAGCCCGTTTCCGCCGCGATCGACGAGGTTTACACAGGCAAGCTCACAATAGAGAAATAATGCTCGGCGGAGCACGAGGTGATAATACCCTTTTGCCTATGCTCCGCCATTTTTTTGATAATTCGTTTAGACAGGGAACAGGGGGTGGGGTATGTCCGAAGCCACGGTGGCAAAAATAGCGGTCAGTGCCGCAACATATTGGCTTGACAAGCCCTACGACTATCTTATTCCCGAAGCACTGCTGGGAAAGGTGAAGCCCGGTGTGCGCGTTACCGTGCCTTTTTCAAGAGGCAACCGCCGCAGCGAGGGCATAGTTCTCGGAGTGTCAGACAGGAGCGATTTTGATAAGCTCAAGCCGATCGAGTCCGTTCTTGACAACGACCCCGTACTCACACCGTCCCAGATAAGGCTTGCGCTCTGGATGCACGACCGTTTTTTCTGCACGGTTTATGACGCTGTTAAGACAATTCTGCCGGCCGGCTTCTGGTTTAAAGCAGACGGGACACGCAGGGTAAATGACAAGACCCGTGAAATGATAAGTCTTGCCGTCAGCGCGGAAGAGGCCTTTGCGCTCTCTCAGGCCAAGCGCCGAAAGGCTCCGATGCAGGCGGAGCTTCTCGGGCTCTTGTGTTCGGTCGGCAGGGTCTCCGCTCAGGAGGCGCTGTATTTCACCGGAGCCTCAAGACAGTCGCTTAAAGCCCTCGTCAATGCAGGGCTTGTTCAAACTGATTTTGAAGAGGTATTCAGGCGTCCGGAGATATGGAACGACGATATTCAGACCTTGCCGGTGCTGAACTCCGCTCAGAGCGCCGTTTACGATGGGCTTAATGCGCTTTTAAACGAAAGCTCTGCCGAGGCCGCTCTGCTCTGCGGCGTTACAGGAAGCGGAAAAACCTCGGTATATATCCACCTCATCGACGATGTTCTGAAAGCCGGCAAAAGCGCGATCCTGCTCGTACCCGAAATATCGCTTACGCCGCAGATGATACGCACCTTTTCCGGCTACTTCGGGAACCAAGTTGCCGTTCTGCACAGCAGCTTATCTCTCGGAGAACGGTATGATGAATGGAAACGGGCCAAAAACGGCGATGCCAGGCTCGTTATCGGAACACGAAGCGCCGTGTTCGCACCATTTGAAAATCTGGGACTTATAATCATAGACGAGGAGCAGGAGGAGAGCTATAAATCCGAAAACTCCCCGCGGTATCACGCCAGAGACATCGCAAAGTACCGCTGTGCAAAAACGGATTCGCTTCTGCTGCTGGGCTCAGCCACCCCTGATATTGAGAGCCGCTACGCCGCTGAAACAGGGAAGTACAAGTACTTTGAGCTCCATGAGCGGTATAATGAGATGCGGCTTCCCGCCGTCAGCATAGTCGATATGAAAAGCGAGCTTCGCAGCGGCAACGGCGGTAATATCAGCGCCCGGCTCCAAAACGAGCTCGGAGAAAATCTTGAGCGCGGCGAGCAGAGCATACTGTTTATTAACAGGCGCGGCGCGAACAAGCTTATAAGCTGCGGCGAATGCGGACACATTTATAAGTGCCCGAACTGCAGCGTATCGCTCACTTATCACAGCTCAAACCGGCGGCTTATGTGTCACTATTGCGGGTACAGCAGAAAGCCGGATCCGTTCTGTCCCGACTGCGGCGGTCTGCTCACCTTTATAGGAGCGGGCACCCAGCTTATCGAGGAGGAGCTCAAGCAGCTTATTCCCGATGCGGGCGTTATACGGATGGATACCGATACCGTAAAGGCCGCCGGAAGCCACGAGGCTCTGCTTGAGAAGTTTCGGGAAGAGAAGATCCCCATCATGGTGGGTACACAAATGGTCACCAAGGGGCTTAATTTTGAAAATGTTACGCTTATCGGCGTTCTGTCCGCCGACCAAAGCCTGTATTGCGGAGATTACCGCTCCGGCGAGCGTACATTTTCGCTCATTACGCAGGTCGTCGGCAGAAGCGGCAGAGGTAAAAAGCCCGGACGAGCCGTGATTCAGACCTTCACGCCGCAGAACGAGATCATCCGTCTGGCGGCCGCTCAGGACTATGACGGCTTCTATCAGTCGGAGATACAGCTTCGCAGGCTTCAGAACACCCCGCCCTTTGCGGATATCATTTCAATAACCGCCTCGGGAGCCGAGGAAAGCGCCGTGCTCAAATGCTGCTCGGATATTCGCCGTATCCTTGCCGCTTCGGTAAGATCGCGTCCCGATGTGAGCATTCTGGGCCCTGCGCCGCTTGCCGTTGTCAAGGTAAACAACAGATACAGATACAGAGTTAATTTATGCTGCAGGGCTGATAAAGAAATACGAGAGCTCGTATCCGCCGTACTGATTAAACTGAACTCGTCTGGAAAATACAAAGGCGTCAGCATTTTTGCCGACAACAATCCCCTAAGCTAAAGGAGAATACAATGGCACTCAGAAATATAGTAACCAAAGAGGATAAGATCCTTTATAAGGCCTGCCGCCCCGTTGTGAAGTTCGACGCAAGACTGCACCAGCTTCTTGACGACATGGCCGATACACTTATGAAGGCAAACGGCGTCGGTCTTGCCGCCCCGCAGGTAGGCATTCTGCGCAGAGCCGTATTAGTGATTGAGACCAATGTCGAGGAAGGTGAGGAGGAAGAGATCCTCGAACTCATAAACCCCGAGCTCATCGAGGCCTCCGGAGAGCAGGTCGGAGCCGAGGGCTGCCTCAGCGTGCCCGGCGAATACGGGATAGTGCGCAGACCCTCGCACGCAAAAGTAAGGGCGCAGGACAGGGACGGCAATTGGTTTGAATACGAAGGCGAGGGGCTGACCGCCCGCTGCATCTGCCATGAGCTTGAACACCTTGACGGGCATCTGTTCACCGAAAAATGCGAGCGTATGCTCACCGAAGAGGAACTCAGAGGCCCGGGAAACGAGGACGAGTAATGCGAATTGTTTTTATGGGAACTCCCGACTTTGCTGCGGAGTCACTGAAAAAACTCATTGACGAAAAATATGATATCGCGGCTGTGTTCACTCAGCCGGACAAGCCCCGAAACAGGGGGATGCAGCTGTCCTACAGCCCTGTAAAACAGCTTGCTCTTGACAATAACATTCCCGTATACCAGCCCACGAAGCTGCGCGACGGTACCGCGACCGAGCTTGTCAAAAGCCTTGAGCCGGATATCCTCGTCGTTGTCGCCTACGGAAGGATATTGCCCGACGATATGCTGGCGGTGCCAAAATACGGAGCAATAAACGTCCATGCCTCGCTGCTTCCGAAGTATCGCGGCGCCGCCCCGATACAGTGGGCCGTTCTGAACGGAGACAAAGTGACCGGCGTATCCACAATGTACCTTGCAAGCGAGATGGATACCGGCGACGTTATATATACCGCCGAAACTGAGATAGGCGAGTTTGAGACCTCCGGCGAGCTTTTTGACAGGCTGATGGTCATGGGAGCCGAACTTCTGCACAAGACATTGCAGGACATCGAGGCCGGATGTGCCCCGAGAGTTCCGCAGAACCATGCGGAAGCAAGCTATGTTAAAATGCTCGACAAGAGCCTCAGCCCCATTGACTGGAACAGAACGCCCAGGGAGATCATCAAGTGGATCTACGGTTTGCAGCCCTGGCCGGTCGCTACAACGGAGCTGCAGGGCGGGGTGTTCAAGGTCTATGCCGCGCAGTATACGGAAACCCAGACCTCCAAAGCACCCGGCAGCATCGTAAGCGCCGGAAAAAACGGCATTGAGATCGCCTGCGCTGGCGGCAAGACCGTCATGATAACCGAGCTTCAGGCCCCAGGCAAAAAGCGTATGAGGGCCGCGGATTATATTCTCGGTCATCCCATCACTGTTGAGGATTAAGATTTGGACAAAGCAAGAGAAGCCGCGGTTTTCGCGCTCGAGCGCTTCAGGCGTGAGAAAGCGTGGTCGGCTGCCATTACGGACGGCGCTATAACTAAATACGGGCTTGACTCACGCTCTGCGGCTCTCGCTTCAAATATCTGTCTCGGAGTGCTGCAAAACCTGACTTACTGCGACTACTATATCGATATGTTCAGCAGCTCTCCTTCAAAGATAGAGCCAAAGGTCCGCGATATTCTGCGATGCGCGGTTTATCAGCTTCTGTTTATGGACAAGATCCCCGCGAACGCCGCCGTAAACGAGGCCGTTATGCTTTGCAAAAAGCTTGGATATTCAAGGGCTGCGGGCTTTTGCAACGCGGTTTTGAGAAAGATCGCAGCCGCTGCCGATGCCCTGCCGGAGATCCCGGAAGTGGGTACGGCAAAGCACCTGTCCGTTAAATACAGTCATCCGCTCTGGCTGGCGGAATACATGATAAACGCCCATGGCTATGCTTTTACCGAGGCTTTTTTCGCAGCCGACAACACCGTCAGTGAGATCACGCTTCAGGTCAATACGCTCAAAACAAGGTCTGCGGAGCTTCTCTCTAACCTTGAGGCGGCGGGATATAGCTGCCGTCTGCATCCATGGCTTCCTGACTGTATTGTAACATCGGGCAATGTGAGCGCGATGCCGGGCTTTGAAGAGGGCTTATTCTATGTTCAGGATCCCGCGGCAAAATGTGCAGCTCTTGCAGCGGGTATAAGACCCGGGATGAGAGTTCTTGACGCCTGCGCCGCCCCCGGCGGAAAGAGCTTTGCCGCCGCCATCGCAATGCACAATGAGGGCGAGATAGCCTCCTGCGACCTGAGCGAGAAAAAAATTAAGCTCATTATAAGCGGAGCTGAGCGCCTGGGGCTTGACATTATTGACGCCTTTGCCCGTGACGCAAGGCAGCCTGTCGATGATGCTTTTGATGTTATCATTTCCGATGTTCCGTGCTCGGGCTACGGAGTTATAAGAAAAAAGCCGGATATCCGCTATAAAGACCCCGACGAGCGCAGGGCCCTGCCTGAAATACAGTCTGCAATACTCGAAAATCTGTCGGCGGCGGTAAAGCCCGACGGCGTTCTTCTGTATTCCACCTGCACTGTTTTCCGCGAGGAGAATGAAGACGTCGTGACGGCTTTCCTATCGCGTCATCCGGAGTATGCCGCCGAGGGCTTCAGTCTGCCGAACGGCATTGAAGCGGCAGACGGCATGCTGACCTTCTGGCCGCATATCCACGGCACCGACGGCTTTTTTGTATGTAAGCTGAGGAGGCTTAAATGAAAAACATAAAATCGATGCTTCCCGAAGAAATAGAAGCCGATTTTCTTGAGATGGGCGAGCCTAAATACCGCGCAAAGCAGGTGTTCAAATGGCTTGCCAGGGGAGTTGGCTCCTTTGAAGAGATGAGCGACATTCCCAAAGGACTGCGTGAGAAGCTTGAAAAGGAATACAGCATATATACGCCCAAAGTATTGAGCAAGCAGGTCTCAAAGCTCGACGGGACCATCAAATACCTGTGGGAGCTCTGCGACGGAAACGCCGTTGAGACTGTCGTTATGAGCTATAAGCACGGAAACACCGTATGCGTGTCGTCTCAGGTGGGCTGCCGTCAGGGCTGCGCGTTCTGCGCTTCGACCATCGGAGGACTTGTACGCGGCCTTGAGCCTTCGGAGATACTCGATGAAGTTCTGTTTTCGCAGATAGATTCCGGTAAGCCCATCTCCAATATCGTGCTTATGGGCATCGGCGAGCCGCTCGACAACTTTGACAATGTAGTAAGGTTTTTAAAACTCGTCAATCACCCCGACGGCATGAATATAGGCATGCGGCATATTTCCCTTTCAACCTGCGGGATAACGGAGAAATTTGACAAACTGGCCGATCTTAATTTACAATTGACTCTGTCGGTGTCTCTCCACGCGCCCGATGATGAGACCCGCTCTAAAATAATGCCCGCAAACCGCGGCCGCGGCGTTGAGGAGCTCATGAGAAGCTGTAAGAGGTACTATGAAAAGACCGGACGCAGGATATCGTTTGAATATATAATGATCGACGGCGTAAATGACACGGAATACCACGCGAGGCTGTTGGCCGGTAGAGCCAGGAGCGTCGGCGCTCATATAAATCTTATTCCGATGAATCATGTTGAGGAAAGCCGCTTTCGCCCGTCAACCTCCGGGCATATAAAGGCATTTATAAAGATTCTTGAGGACGAAGGCGTAAACGTGACCGTGCGGCGTAAGCTCGGCGGCGACGTTGACGCCTCCTGCGGTCAGCTTCGCAGAAAAATGCAGAAGGGTAATGATAAGAAATGAGAAGTTTCGGCATTACTGACAAGGGAAAAGTCAGAAGCGAAAACCAGGACAGCTATATTATCGAAAATTGCGATAAGCGTAAAAGTGTTGTCGCTGTCATTTGCGACGGCATGGGCGGAGCCAAGGCCGGTGACCTCGCAAGCCGGCTCTCCAGCAAGGAATTTGTCAGCAGGATATTTGAATCCCTTGTGGCGCCAAGGTTTTTTATCGGCAATCAGGAGAAGCTCCTGCGCGAAAGCTGCGCCGACGCCAACGGCGTTGTCTATGAATACTCACGCTTTGACGCCAACTATAACGGCATGGGCACGACTCTTGTCGGCGGAATAATCACCCGCAGAAAGGCCTTTCTTGTAAATGTAGGCGACAGCAGAGCCTACCACCTCAGCAGAGCCGGTATCGAGCAGATAAGCCGCGACCATTCATACGTCCAGGAGCTTGTCAACATGGGGGCCATAACCCGTGAGGAGGCAGCGACACACCAGAAAAAGAACATTATCACCCGAGCCCTCGGTGTTGACAGGTCGGTAGAATGTGATTATTTTGAATGTCCGCTCAAAGCCGGAGACGGTATCCTCCTGTGCTCTGACGGCTTGAGCAACATGGTCTCCGATAAGGAGATGTACGAATGCTTTCTTAACAACGGTTCCCCCGAGGAAGTCTGCAGTAAGCTCATGGCTCTTGCGCTTGACAGAGGTGCGCGGGACAATGTGACCGTCGTACTGGTGAAGATTTGATATTTAAAGGTGCTTTTATGGAAAACAGTGCTGAAAAATATATAGGTATGATGCTCGACGGTCGATATGAGATCATGGAACTTATCGGCTCCGGCGGTATGGCATATGTTTATAAGGCTCTCTGCCACCGGCTAAACCGCTATGACGCAATCAAAATAATGCGGGATGAGACCGCGGCAAACGAGGAATTCAGAAAAAGATTTCGGGCGGAATCGCAGGCAGTAGCCATGCTTTCGCACCCGAACATCGTCTCGGTGTATGACGTCAGCCACAGCGATGACATTGAATACATCGTAATGGAGCTTGTTGACGGTATAACACTGAAGCAGTATCTGCAAAAGGCAGGGGCTTTATGCCCAAGCGAGGTTCTCAGCTTTACCACCCAGATAGCCAAGGCGCTCAAGCACGCCCACAATAAGGGGATAATCCACAGGGACATAAAGCCGCAGAATATCATGCTGCTCAGGGATGGTATGATAAAGGTAGCGGATTTCGGCATTGCATCGCTTCAGAGTGATATTGAGGAGAGCAGCGGTGAGACTGTGGGCTCGGTGCATTACATTGCACCCGAACAGGCAAGAGGAGCCGCGCCGGATGCCAGAAGCGACATATACTCTCTCGGCATAGTGATGTACGAGATGCTCACCGGAAGACTTCCGTATGTAGGCAATTCTGATACCGAGGTCGCCGTCATGCATATGAACACACAGGCCGCGCCGCCTCGCGCTATCCTGCCGGAGATACCCGAGGAGCTTGAGCGCATCTGCCTAAAGGCAATGGACTCGGATATTGATGCCCGATATCAGACGGCGGCAGAGCTGCTGGATGATTTGGAAGCCTTCCGTAAGCAGAGCCTTGCCGCTCAGGTGCTTGAGGACAGCGACTCTCCCGAAGCGTTCCTTATCGACGGCGATGATGCTCCTGAACAGCCAAAAGGCGGCAGACGCAGCAGCAGGCGAAGAAGAAAAATCGCGTTCAGCTCCGGCATCTTTGCGGTTTTGATATTTATAATCCTGGTTTTTGTGTTTATAAACGGTTATTTCCTTAAAGATCTGTTCTCAGAGCCGGTAAGGGTCGAAGTTCCGGACTTTGTCGGCAGGTACTATGAGGATGTTATAAATGATGAGGATCTGAAGAAGAGCTTCAAGTTCACCATAACCTACAAGGTCGATCTTGAGCATGATAAAGGAATAATCCTTTCTCAGGATCCTGAGGGTGGGCAAAGCAGATCGGTCAGCGATAAGAACGAAAAGATAGAAGTTGTACTGATCATCAGTTCCGGCGAGGCACTTCCCGACGACCAGCGTGCGGATCTGTTTGTTCCTAATATCGTCAACAAAAGCCGCGATGAAGCGATCAGCCTTATCCAGGATGCAGGCTTCACCTATTCCATAAGCGAAGCTCCGTCTTCCAGCATCACCAAGGGCTATGTAATAAACACCGAGCCCTCCGCAGGAGAAAAGGCGGAGGCCGGCTCCCCGGTCAGTATAATAATAAGCACCGGCCCAGAGGTCAAAATGACCACGGTCCCGCAGCTCAAGGGCCTGTCCAAGGACGCGGCTGTCGCCAAAATAGAGGGAAGCAGCCTCAGCGTCGGCTCCGTGACAGTGGTCGACAGTGAGCTTGAGGCCGGAACTGTCGTATGGCAGAGCCGCGGCGCGGGCGAATCCGTCGAAGAACACACAAAGATCTATATCCAGATCTCCTCCGGTCAGAGCGGCAGTGAGGGATAAATGAACGGTACTATAATCAAAGCCCTCAGCGGTTTTTACTATGTCAGCGCCGAAAACTCGGTGTACGAGTGCAGAGCAAGGGGTAAATTCCGGCTTGACGGAACATCCCCATTGGTGGGCGACAGGGTGAGCTTTGCTGTAAGCGGAAACGGCAAGGGATATATCGAAAAAGTCCATGAAAGAAAAAACTTTTTCATCCGGCCTGCAGTTGCGAACATTGACGTGCTTGTATTTATCGCGGCAAACACCAATCCCGTTACCGACCCGTTCCTGATAGACAGGGTCTCCGTCATAACCGAGGAGGCCGGCTGCGAGCTTATTGTCTGCATAAACAAAACGGATCTTGATCCCGCAAATGAGCTATACGATATCTACTCCTCGTCAGGCTTCGATACATTCAGAGTCAGCGCTTTCGACGGCAGCGGCATTGATGAGCTCAAAAGCGCCCTTAAGGGAAAGATCTGCGCTTTCACGGGCAACTCCGGTGTGGGAAAATCCAGCATTCTGAACTCCATAGTTCCGGGACTTGATCTTGAAGTCGGCGAAGTGAGCGAAAAGCTTGGCCGCGGCAGACATACAACGCGGCACGTTGAATTTTTCGCCGTTGATGAGGATACCTTCATTGCGGATACGCCCGGATTTGCCTCCTTTGAAGTTGAAATGATGCAGACGATTGATAAGCAGGAGCTGCAATATGATTTCAGAGACTTCAGAAGCTTCATTGGCAAGTGCCGTTTTGCTGACTGCGCTCATCTTAAAGAGCCTGGCTGTGCCGTGACAGAGGCCGTGCAAAACGGCAGGATAAAGCTCAGCCGATATCAGTCATACAAACGGCTTTATGAGCTGAGCGCCCAGAACAAGTTCTGGGAAAACAAATGAAACATAATATGACCGTCTCCCGCATAGTGTTTTACAAACGCTTGTGCGGGAGGCGGTTTTTTGCATAAGGGGCCATTTTCTCTGTTTGCAACGATAGCAATTGTGAGCGGGATAATAATAATCTTGGCGCTGATACTGCCGACGCAGTTCTGGTGGTTCATTCTGGCGGCGGGACTTATCTGCCTCGGCATCTGGATCCGCAGATGCAAATAGTAATATTATCCGTACCGGCCGCATAGTTTGTACAAACAGCATAAGTGCAAAGGAAGGCGGAGCTATTATGAAAATCGAACTCAAAAACAGAGAAAAAAGCGTATATAAAAAGCTGTGCTGCACCAAGTCAGCCGCCGGGCTGAAGGAGGACATTGTTGTACCCGACACTATGGAGGATATTCTGCGCATACTCGGCTGCAGGCATCAGTGCAGAATAAGGTCAAAAAACCTTGAGACGGACTGCGTTTCCGTGGGCGGCGAGCTGGATGTTACGGTGCTGTATATCCCAGAGACAGGAGAGGGGATACGGACGATAAGCGCCGTTATACCTTTTGAGGTCAAGCTTGACGCACCCGGCGCGGACAGCACGAGCGTGTCTATAATTGATACGTCTGTACTGAATCTTGAAGTCAAGCCGGTGAATCCGCGCAAGGTATCGGTAAATGCAGACCTTTGTGTTACGCAGTGCTGCTATAAATATCTGGACTTTTCATGGGCTGAAGCGCCTGATGCCCCGACCGAAAAGCTGTTCATAAAGTCTGGCGAAATCGATTATCAGGGCGTTGTGCTTGCAGGCGAAAAAATGCTGAGCCTTGAGGAGGATCTCCAGCTCCCGGAAAGCTTACAAAACGGTGAATTCGTCTCCGCCTGTTCAAACCTTGTTGTTGAAAGCAGCGAGGTGATAGGCAGCAAGCTTATCGTAAAAGGGCGGGCACTGATACATGCGCTGTATGTTGTGTCCTCTGCTCCCGAGACGGCGGACTTCAGCATAGGCTTTTCCCAGCTTTTCGAGCTTCCCGATGACGCCAACGAGCCAAAAGTCCGAGCCGTAGGCATGGTCACGGGTCAGTACTTTGAGCATCTGGGCGAGAAGCTTGCCGCCGATATACGAGGAGTGATACAAATCGTATGCACCGAGCAGCAGCATATTAGCTGCATCGATGACGCATACGCCTGCGGTATGGAGCTGAGCACGAACTCCGCTGAGTTTGAGTATCTGAGCGCTGTCTCATGCACGACCTCAAGCGAGAACATATCCCTTTCATATAACTCGGATTACGGCGTCAGCAGGATACTCTGCGCCAATGCCTCATGCAGTGCCCTCGATATCACCGAAGGGCAGATATCGACACCGGTGACCGCGGATATAATTTATGCCGACAGCGAAGGCTCGCTGCGCTCCTGCAGGGTGCGGGGTACAGCGGAAATACCGTACGAAATTGGTGAAGGTTTCGAGCTTGAGTCGACACGCGTTAGAAACATCAGGGCAGCCGCAAAAGCCGATGAAGCCGTGATAAATATCTCAGTGGATATAGAAGCTGAGCTTTACACCGTTATGCATGCCGAAGTGACGATGATTAACGACATCAGCGCCGAGCCATGCGAGTCGGGCAGAGCCGGAGCCTCAGCATATATGTGCAGGGCCCTTGACAGCGATCTGTGGAGCATAGCAAAAAAGTACGGTTCCGACATGGCGCTCATAAAAGAGATAAACGCCATTGAGGACGGTGAGAGCATCGAGGGCAGACTGCTGCTGATACCCGTCGTGCGGTAGGAGAATACGATGAACACCTACGAAAAGGCTCTCGAGCTGCTGCCGCGGCGGCTGCTGACGGAATGTTCAGGCATACCTGCATCTGAGGCGGAGGAATTCCGCCTCAGAGCGGGAAGAAAGGCTGCCGTCCTCATTGGGGGAACGGAGATACCCATATCCGACGTTTTGACAGAAACAAGGGACATAGACTGGGTTATAGAGCGGGCAACTAACGCCTCTGTGCATACGGCGCAAAGCAGCATCGCCAAAGGTTTCATCAATTGCTCCGGCGGCATCAGGATAGGCCTGTGCGGGACAGGCATCATCGATGACGGCAAGGTTACAGGGATGCGCGGCATAAGCTCGCTTGCAATAAGAATACCGCACGAGATCAGGGGGTGCGGACAAGCGGCGATAGACAGGATCAAGGCAGAGGCCCGTGGCAGTGTTCTGGTATTGTCGCCGCCCGGATACGGCAAGACCACATTTCTGCGCGAGTGCATAAGGCAGTTGTCAGACTCAGGCAAGCGGGTCTCCGTTGCCGACGAGCGCGGAGAGCTTGCCGCGGTACATAGGGGAGTGCCTCAATTTGACCTCGGAAATGCAAGCGATATCATGTCCGGCGTTCCAAAGGCTCAGGCGGTCATGATGCTGCTGAGAGCAATGAACCCGCAGATAATCGCCATGGACGAGATAAGCTCCCCGGAGGATGTGGAAGCCGCCGAAACTGCGTCAGGCTGCGGGGTGAGGCTTATAGCGACGGCTCACGCAGCCGACAAGTCCGAGCTGTGCAGCAGACCGGTGTACAGAAGGCTGCTTGAGCTCGGAGTATTCAAAAATGCAGTCGTTATTGAAAACCGCTGCGGGAAACGCAGCTATTCATACGGGGAGATATGAAATGAATTGGCTTGGAGCAGTGATAATAGTGGCGGCCTGCTCGATGATAGGCATAAAAAAAGCATACTCACTCGGCAATACCGAAAAATGCTATGCGGCGCTTATCTCAATGCTCGAGATAGCAAAAGGCGAGATATGCACTCGCAGAGCGCCCATGGATGAGGTGTTCACGGTACTGGAGGAAGGCGCGGCAAAACAGGTCAGGCCATTCGTATCCGCTGCGGCGGCGCAGCTTACGGCACTCGGAGAGCATTCCTTTGCGGAGATATGGTGCGGCTGCGCGGACAAGTATTTGCAGCAGCTCTCACCGGCATCGCTTGCTGCCGTAAAGAGCCTCGGCGGCAGCCTGGGGCGCTATGACGCTGAGATGCAGTGCGCAGCTATCGAGCGATGCATGGCTGTACTCTCACAGGAGCAGCAGATATTCAGCTCCAATCTGAGTGTAAATAAGAGAATGTACATAGGCATAGGCAGCGGGACAGGCCTGATAATAGCCATCATGCTGTTGTAATACGGAGGAAAAATGGAGATCGATCTGATATTTAAAATCGCGGCCGTCGGCATTTTAGTCGCGGTACTGAACATTTTGCTCAGCCGCTCCGGCAGGGACGAGCAGGCGCTGATGACAACGATAGCAGCGCTCGTCGTGGTACTTATCGTGGTGGTGCAGAAAATAAGCGAGCTGTTCGGAATAATCAAGACTCTGTTTCAGCTGTAATGGAAATCGTTATCAAAGGGGCCGCGGTAGGCATAATCGCTGCGCTGTGCGCGCTGCTCATCAAAAAAAGCAATCAGGAGATGGGGCTTGTCGCTGCTATAGCGGCGGCGGCTGTCATATGCATTGCGGCGGCAGAGTTGTTCGGCAGTATTTTTGATGTTATCCACTACGCAATAAGCCGCACAGGGCTCAGCTCGGCCGTATTCATGCCGATAGTAAAATGCGTAGGCATAGCCATTGTCGTAAATATCAGCGCAAGCCTCTGCAAGGATGCCGGACAATCGGGGATAGCCTCCGCGGTTGATCTTTTGGGGGCGGCGGCCGCTGTATTCACGGCTCTACCTCTGATAAAATCACTACTTGAAATGATCGGTGAACTCGTATGAAAAAGCTGCTGCTGATTATTGTGTTTGCTTTTATCCTGACCGGCTCCTGCTATGCGGAGCTTTACGACGAAAACGAGCTGCGCGGCGCTCTTCCCGAATACGCGGACGAGCTGATGGGTGAGGATACCGCCGACGCCGATAAAAGCCTTGGGGCGTTGGCAGAGGAGCTTAAAGACGGCATATCGGAAAATATGGGTTCTGCGCTCAGAAAAGCAATTGCAATAATAGCTGTTGCCATGATCTGCTCTATGCTGAATGTATTCTCCGAGGATGTGCCTGACTATGTATCGCTGGGCGGATGTGCGGCGATAGCGCTCATAAGCATTGCCGACGTTAACTCATTTATCAATTCAAGTGCCGATGCCCTAAATTCCATATTCGTTTTTTCAAAGACCCTGCTGCCGGCCCTGTGCGCGGCGGGGGCCGCCTGCGGAACGCTTGGCTCGGCAACGGTCAAATACGCGGCGTCGGTGCTTTTCATGGACGCATTCGTGACAATGGCTCAATATGTCATAATGCCTCTTATATATGCGTATCTCGCCGTCCATGTTGCCGCCGTCTCCATGGGTAACAAAAGCCTCGCAAGCGTCTCAAAGCTTATAAAGTGGTTATGCACTTGCCTTATGACCTTTACAGCCCTTGCCTTCACCGTGTATATCAGCTTGAGCTCGGTCATCGCCTCAGGCGGTGACGCTGTCGCCTCAAAGTTCACAAAAACAGCCATATCAACAGCCCTGCCGATAGTCGGCAGCATAATATCCGACGCGGCCTCAACGGTGGTCGCCGGAGCGGAGATGCTCAGGAACTCGGTAGGCGTGTTCGGTTTGCTCGCCGTATTGGCTATCTGCGTTGCGCCGTTTGCTGTGATGGGGATAAACTATCTTGCGTATAAGGCAGCGGCTGCGATGATACAGGTCTTCAGGGCCGATAAGCTGTCAGCACTTGCAGACGGTATTGGAAGCGCAATAGGCATGCTCCTCGGGCTCATCGGATGCTGTGCGGTGATACTGTTCATTTCTATAGGAATTTCGATAAAGGCGGTGGGCGGATAATGGCAGAAGTACTCAGAGCGTGGCTTAACGCCGTAATATACACAGGCGTCATATGCGGTATAGCCCTCGTCATCACTCCGGGCGGCAGGGTAAAAAAAGCATTGACGATACTCTGCGGAGCCGCAATGTGCGTTGCGTTCATATCGCCTCTTGCAGGTATAGACCTGAACAGCTATTCAGAGACTTTGGCCGGCTTTAAGCTCGAGGCGGAGTCCTTTGCGGCGCAGGGCGAAAGCTACAGCAAAAATTTGAACCGCACTATCATAGAGGATGAGTGCGAAGCATATATATTGGACAAAGCCGAAAATTTAGGTGTACAGCTTGACGAGGTAGAGATTTTGGCCGTCTGGAGCGACGAAGGATACTGGTATCCGTCGGAAGCGGCGATAACAGGCAGCGTAAGTCAGGCTCAGCGTGAAAGAATGAGCTCGTGCATCGAAGCGGAGCTCGGGATAAGCAGAGATAACCAGCAATGGAGCGGGGAATATGACAACTGAGAAGATAAAAAAGCATATCGATAAATATAAGTATCCTTTGCTGGCACTGCTCCTGGGCCTTGTAATAATGCTTATCCCGACAGGGAAGGGAAGCGCGGATAAGACGGATAATACCGCGGTCGACGACGAGATAAGGCTTGAGACGGTGCTGGAAAAATGCGAGGGCGTTGGGGAGGCAAAGGTACTGCTTTCCGAAAACGGAGCCGTAATTGTTTGCGAGGGAGCTGAAAACCCGGAGGTGAGACTTTCAATAATCAAAGCGGTCGAGGCTTTCACCGGATTTACAAGCGACAGGATACAGGTTTTAAAAACTGCGCTGAATATGGGAGGGTAACATGAAAAATCTGAAACGGAATATCACGATTGCTGCGGTTCTGCTGCTTGTGTGCGCAGCGGTTTATTTGAATTGGTCGTACAACAACCAATGGGGAAAAGCAGACTCGGCAATGGTCAAGGCAGAGGACGCGGCAATGGAGGAGGCAAATAAAGCCTATGAAGCCGCCAACACGGCAGGCTCGTCAGGCTACTTTGCCGAGGCAAGGCTCAACAGACAGGTATCGCGCGACGAGGCGATCAAGCTTCTTGAGGACGCGGTCTCATCGGAAACGGCCTCTCAGGAGACGATTGATTCGGCGATGAACGCGATCTCCGCAATGGCAAATTACTCAATGAAAGAATCACAGCTCGAAAACAAGCTGCTTGCAAAGGACTTCTCCGACTGCGTTGTGTACATGAGCGAGGATTCCATAACCGTTGCGGTTCCTGCTCCGGCTGAGGGACTGAGCGAAGCGGCGGTAGCCAGAATAACCGAGACTGTGACCAGTGAAACTGCTTACACGGCAGCTCAGCTTAATGTAATAGGGGTACCTTCATAAAAAAGACGGGAAAGCCCGTCTTTTTTGCTTTATTTTTGCCTTTGATTGTGGTAAAATACTATGACCGAATACATGCGCTTGATGCGCAGGCAAAAATGGAGGCTCACTATGGGTGATAACTACATCAGCTGCAAGGAGAAAAACGGCAGCATAAACATATCTGAAGACGTGATTTCCACGATGGTGCAGACCGCTATAACCGAGATCGACGGCGTTGCAGCAATATCCAACACCGCCGGCGGCGAGCTTGCGGAGCTCATAGGCTTAAAGACATTATCCAAAGGCGTTAAAGTCCAGATCGTTGATGATATGATAAAGGTCGACGCTATCATTCTCGTCCGCTATGGCTGCAATATTGTCAATGTTGCGCGCGAGGTCCAGAACTCCGTGACCGAGGCCGTTCAGGCCATCACAGGAATCGACAAGTCGGAAGTCAACGTCCATGTTTCCGGCGTTGCCTTTGAAAAATAAGCTGAGAGGAATACGGCATGAAGAGAACCACTGCAAGAGAGATAGCAGTACAGCTCGGCTTTTATGCGTCTGCAAGCGAAAAACCGGTCTCCGAGATAGTAGACGAGTTTTTCGATAAGGAATACTTTGAAACACTGGCAAGCGAGGATGGGCTTTACGCCGAGTATCCGGAAAAGAAGCAGAAGGATTACATCATTCGCCTTGCGGAGAATATGGAGGAGTACCGCATACAGATCGATAAGTATATCGAAAAATATGCGCGCGGCTGGAAGGTAGAGCGCATATCGAAAACCGCCATGGCCGTACTGCGCTGTTCGATATGCGAAGTGTTGTATATGGACGATATCCCGAACAACGCGGCAATTAATGAGGCCGTTGAGCTTGCCAAGGGCTATGATGAGCCCGAGACCGTTGCGTTCATCAACGGAGTGCTCGGCGGATTTATGCGCGGTGAGTTCGGCGAAAGTGCCGAAGCGGAGAAGGAAGAATGAACGACAGAACACTGACCGTATCGGAGCTTAACGGTATAATAAAGGCACTGATCGACGGAGAGCCGCTGCTTGGCAAGGTCTGCGTCCGAGGTGAGCTGTCAAACTACAAGATCTATCCCTCGGGCCACCACTATTTTACCCTCAAAGATGCGGAAAGCAGTTTAAGATGCGTCATGTTCAAAAGCAGTGCGTCCAAGCTCCGTTTTCGCCCTGAAAGCGGCATGGGCGTCACTGCTTTTGGCCGTATATCAGTCTTCCCGCGTGACGGAGCGTATCAGCTATACTGCACCGATCTCATTCCCGAGGGCACTGGAGATCTGCAGATAGCATATGAGCAGCTCAAGGCCAAGCTTGCTGCGGAAGGCTTGTTCGATCCCGGCCACAAAAAGCCGCTTCCCGCGTTTCCCAAGAAAATCGCTATCATCACCTCCTCGGCAGGTGCCGCAGTACACGATATGATCCGTATACTCGGCAAGCGCTGGCCTATGACCAAGGTCGTCCTTCTGCCGGTGCGTGTGCAGGGCGTCGAGGCTCCGCCCGAGATCGTCGGGGCTATCCGTTACGCAAATAAATATAAGGTCGCCGATCTCATAATAACGGGCCGCGGCGGCGGTTCTATAGAAGACCTTTGGGCATTTAATGACGAGCGCGTTGCAAGGGCAATATACGAGTCCGAGCTGCCCGTGATATCTGCCGTCGGTCATGAGCCGGACGTCACGATATCGGACTACGTTGCCGACGTCAGGGCTTCAACGCCCTCAAATGCGGCGGAGCTCGCCGTGCCGGACGTATCCGAGATGCGCGAGCTTCTTGAGAATCTGAACATAAGGAAAACTCAGGCTGTGCGCAAAAAGCTCAGCCGTCTGAGCACCAGGCTCGAGGATATCAAAAACCGCAGGGTGCTTCAAAACCCGATGACTTATGTTGATACAAAGCGCTCAGAGCTTGACTATGTGCGCGACAGGCTTATTGCCGCGGCTGACAGGATAAACGCCGCAAAACGCCATAAATTCGTTGCACTTGCCGCGTCGCTCGACGCTATGAGCCCGCTCAAGGTCATGAGCAGGGGATATGCAATTGCGGCGGATGCAAGGGGCGAGCTGATAAGAAGCATAAAAGATGTCAAGCACGATGATAAGCTGCGGCTGTTGGTCCGTGACGGTGTGATAAAGTGCACAGTAGAAGAAAGCGAGGCAGTAAAATATGAGTGATAAAAAGCTTAGTTTTGAGCATTCGATAAACAGACTTGATGAGATTGTAAAACTCCTTGAGAGGGGAGATGCGCCGCTGAGCGACTCTCTGAAGCTGTTTGAGGAGGGGACAGGCCTTATCGCAAACTGCGATGCTTTGCTCAACGAGGCGGAGCAGACCGTGGTAAAGCTCAAAAAAGGCCCCGACGGCGAGCCTGTTGAATTGCCGTTTGAGGACGCGGAATAATGAATATGAATGAATATAAGTCCCTCATCGATGAGAAGCTCGCCGAATACTTTATGCCGGCGGGTCTGCCTTACGACGGACTGCTTGAGTCGATGAGGTATAGTCTTACCGCCGGCGGCAAACGAATAAGGCCGATCCTCGTTCTTGAATTCTGCCGCATATCCGGCGGCGACGTTCAGAAAGCACTTCCGGTCGCCTGTGCGGTCGAAATGCTGCACACCTACAGTCTTATTCACGATGATCTTCCCTGCATGGATAACGATGACCTGCGCCGCGGCAAGCCGACAAATCATGTCGTCTACGGCGAATGCACGGCGGTGCTCGCCGGCGACGCTTTGCAGGCCGAGGCCTTCGGCACCATACTGCGCAGTGAGCTTCCCGCCGGGGTCAGAGCAAACTGTGCTGAGATTTTGGCAGACGCCGTCGGCTCCGACGGTATGTGCGCCGGACAGTTTCTCGACATGAAAGGCGAGAACATGGTGTTGAGCGAAGATGAGCTCAACGAGATAAACAGCCGCAAGACCGGCGCTCTGCTTATCGCTGCTTGCAGAATGGGCGTTGCTGCAGCCGGAGGAAGCGACGAGCAGCTTGAAGCGGCAGCTCTTTTCGGTGCTGCCATAGGCGCGGCGTTCCAGATACGGGACGATATCCTTGACGTTATCAGCACAGACGAAGCGCTCGGAAAGCCGGTCGGCTCCGACGCTCAGGAAAATAAAAACACATATATGGCGCTTTACGGCGAGGAGCGCTGTATGAAGATGATCCGCAGGCTTACCGAGTCGGCAAAAAGCGCGCTGAGCGTAGCGTTCACCGACACCGACTTTTTGTGCTGCTTAGCCGATTCGATGGTCACCCGAGACAATTGAGTGAATTAATTGTAAAACCGCAGTGAATATCTATTGTAATATTCGCTGCGGTTTGTTATTATATAAAATAGCTAATTATGCGAATATTTAGTTATGTAAGAGGTTTTGTTTTGAATATTCTGAATAAAGTCAATTCCTCAAACGATGTAAAATCGCTTAGCGCGGTGGAGCTTCCCGAGCTTTGCGAGGAGCTGAGAGAATTTATAATACAGAACGTATCAAAAACCGGCGGGCATCTTGCCTCAAATCTCGGTGCCATTGAACTTACTGTCGCTCTGCACCGTGTTTATGACAGCTCAGTTGACCGCATTGTATTTGATGTAGGGCATCAAAGCTACGCGCACAAAATAATTACCGGCAGAAGAGACGAGTTCCCGACGCTGCGCAGCTACGGCGGCATTTCCGGCTTTCCCAAGCCTCATGAAGCTAAGGACGACGCTTTTATCGCCGGTCACGCCTCCACTTCCGTTTCCGTGGCACTCGGCATGGCAAGGGCGAGGACTCTTAAAAACGAAAACTACAATGTCGTCGCCGTAATAGGCGACGGTGCGCTGACAGGCGGACTTGCCTATGAGGGACTGACAAACTTAGGCGGAAGCAATGAACCAATGGTCGTCATTCTTAATGACAACGGTATGTCCATAAACGGAAATGTCGGCGGTATGGCAAAGCTACTGTCCAGAGAGCGCATAAAGCCCGGATATATCAACTTCAAGCGCTGGTACAGAAGCACTGTCGGCAACGTTCCTCAGCTTTATAATGCAAATCACAAGCTCAAGGAAGCCCTTAAAAAGACCATTCTGCCTTCAAATATCTTTGACGCGATGGGCGTTTATTATCTCGGCCCCGTTGACGGCCATGATGTTGAGCAGCTTGAAACGGTAATCCGCTGGGCAAAGGAGATGGCGGCGCCTGTACTTGTGCATGTCATAAGCAAAAAGGGGAAAGGCTGTCAGTTCGCGGAGGAACACCCTGAAAAGTATCACGGTGTCGGAGCCTTCGACCCGGTTACGGGAGCAATCCCTGAGTCCGGTCCCTGTTTTTCATCGGTTTTCGGCGATAAGCTCGTTAAAATCGCAGAGGATAATAAGAACGTTGTCGCAATCACGGCCGCGATGGCGTCCGGTACCGGCCTTGATAAGTTCGCAGTAAAATACCCCGAAAGGTTTTTCGATGTGGGTATTGCTGAGCAGCAGGCCGTTTCCATGGCGGCAGGCATGGCAAAGCAGGGGCTTGTGCCGGTCGTCGCGGTGTATTCCAGCTTTCTGCAGCGCTCATATGATATGCTCATTCATGATATAGCGCTGCAGCGTCTTCATGCCGTGTTCTGCGTGGACCGCGCAGGTCTCGTCGGGAGCGACGGTGAAACTCATCACGGCTCGTTTGACCTTAGCTTCCTCAGCTCTGTTCCGTATATGCAGATATTGTGTCCGGCAAGCTTTGCCGAGCTTGAACGTATGCTGGATATGGCCGTAAACGAGATGGATGGGCCTGTTGCTATAAGATATCCCCGCGGCGGCGAGGGTAAATACCGAGGCTGTGAGACCGCTCCGAGCGTTAAGCTCCTTGACGGTAAGGATATAACGCTGGCCGCTTACGGAACTACGATCAATATTATGCTTGAGCTTGCGGAAATGCTGAATGAGCAGGGGCTAAGCGCCGATGTTATAAAGCTGTCCAGCCTGCATCTGCATCCGTATGACGATGTTCTTTCCTCTTTGAAGAAAACAGGTGTTTTTCTCATGGCAGAGGAGGTCTGCGAAAGCGCCTGCATAGCAGACTCCATCCTTGCGGCCGTTGAGAGAAGCGGTATTAATCTTAAGGCCGCATACAACGTAAATCTCGGCAGCGGCGTGGTCGTTCACGGCTCGGTCGACGAGCTCAGACGGCACTGCGGTCTGGATGCGGACAGTCTCTTTAATGAGGCCTGTAAGCTTATAAGAGGTGCAAAGTGAAAAAAGTAAGATTGGATCAGCTCGTTTTTGACCTCGGCCTTACCGAGAGCCGCGAAAGGGCAAAAACGACTATAATGAGCGGCCTTGTATTCGTTGACGGTCAGCGCGCGGATAAGCCGGGGATGCAGGTATCGCCCGATGCGTCCGTCGAAGTTAAGGGCGCGGCTCTGCCGTATGTCAGCCGCGGAGGATTCAAGCTTGAAAAGGCTCTGAATGTGTTCCCGATAGACGCAGCGGGCAGGACGTGCATTGACTGCGGCGCATCGACAGGAGGATTTACCGACGTTCTCCTGAAAAACGGCGCCAAAAAGGTATACTCCGTTGATGTGGGCTACGGTCAGCTCGCATGGAGCCTGAGGCAGGATGTGCGTGTAGTCAATATGGAGCGCACTAATATAAGATACATCAGCTCCGAGCAGATACCCGAGCCTATCGACCTTGCGGTAATGGACCTTTCATTTATCTCGATAAAGCTCGTGCTTCCGGCAGTGTGTTCGCTTCTGAAAGAAGGTGCCGAGCTCGTGTGCCTAATAAAGCCGCAGTTCGAGGCCGGAAAAGATGAGGTCGGCAAAAAGGGTGTTGTACGCGACAAAGCCGTCCATCTTGCGGTCATAGAAAGCATACTCGACTTTGCGCCGAGCGTGGGAATGACGGTCATGGGCCTTGATTTTTCTCCGATCAAGGGGCCGGAGGGAAACAGGGAGTACCTGTGTTATATGAAAAAGGGCAGCTTCGATGCGCCCGAAATAGATGCAAAGGCTGTTGTCGAAGCGTCTCACGAGTACCTGTGAGGTGAAATTATGTCAAAACTGATCGTGCTCTGCCCCAATCCGTACAGAGACTCACATCTTGAGCTTACAAAGAAAGCCAAAGAGCTTCTACTGAACAGCGGCTATGATGTTTCCGTGTGTCCGGTGTTCGGTGCGGATGATAAGTCGGCTATACCCGAGGATATCAGGATAACGCCGTGGGCCGAGGCAGCCGATAAGGCGCATATGTTCATGGTCATTGGCGGCGACGGGACGATACTGCACACCGCGCGCTATCTTAACCACAGCGATACTCCCATGTTAGGGATAAACCTCGGCACCAAGGGCTTTATGGCGTCGCTGGAGCCGGAGGATCTGGATATGATCCTTGAAGCGGCGGCCGGCAATTATATTTCAAGCCGCAGAATGATGATCGATGTTGAGCTTGTCCGCGACGGGAAAGTAATATATTCCGACTGCGGGCTCAACGACGTTGTTATTCACGGCATGGGCGATTGCATAAAGCTTCATGCCTGCTGCGACGGAGACCGAATAATGAGCTTTTCCGGCGACGGTATCGTCGTAGCTACTCCAACAGGCTCGACCGGATATTCCATGTCCGCGGGCGGGCCGATAGTTGAACCGGAGGCAAGAAATTTCATTATTACTCCGATCTGCGCACATGTTATGGGAGCAAAGAGCTTTGTGCTGTCGCCTCGACATATGGTGACGGTCGGCGCGGAAAAGATCCACGACAGGCGAGCCTATGTTTCGGTCGACGGTTCTGATGGTTTCGAGCTTGCAAACAACGATGTTTTAGTTGTAAAGCAGTCAGAAAAAACTGCCAATCTTATACATTTGGGACAGAAAAGCTTTTACGATCTCACTTTTGAAAAGCTGCTGTACAAGACACGATGAACAGGAGGCCTTAAATTGAAGACTTCAAGACAGAGCGTTATAATGCAGATAATCACTGAGCAGGATATTGAGACCCAGGCGCAGCTTATCCAAGCGCTTGCACAGCGCGGCGTCAGCAGCACTCAGGCGACACTCTCGCGTGATATCAAGGAGCTCCAGCTCGTCAAAGAGCTTGGCAGCAACGGAAAATACCACTACGTTGTCAGCGGAAAATCCAAGAGCTCCGACCGTGAGATCAGACTTCGCAAAATTTTCAGGGAAAGCGTGACCTCATATGTTGTTGCGCAGAATATCATTGTTATCAAGACCCTGCCCGGTCTCGCGTCCGCTGCCTGCTCAACGCTTGATTCGATGCATATCGAGTCGCTTGCAGGGACGCTTGCAGGCGACGACACAGCCTTTCTCGCAATGAAGGACAACAAGGCAGCAGAGGCTTTTTGCCACGAGATAGAAGAAATGTTCTGATAAAGAGGATACGATATGCTTACACAGCTGCATATTGAGAATATTGCCGTAATTGAAAAAGCCGATATTGAATTTGGAACCGGCCTGACTGTCCTGACCGGCGAAACCGGTGCGGGCAAATCGATCATCGTTGACTCCCTGAGCGCCGTGCTCGGTGCGAGAACAAGCCGTGAGCTCGTGCGCAGCGGCGCGGAAAAGGGCACGGTGTCGGCAGTATTTGAATCGGAAAATGCAAAAGGCTGGTTTGAAGAGAACGATATTGAGCCCGAGGATGAGATAATCATTCAGCGCAGGATAAGCGCGGACGGAAAAAGCAGCTGCCGTGTCTGCGGAAATCCCGTATCTGTTGCACAGCTTCGGGAGCTTGGCGCACTCCTTCTTGATATACACGGCCAGAACGACGGCAGACTGCTTATGGATGAAAGCCGCCACCGTGAGTATCTTGACAACTTCGGCGGCTTATCTGATGAACTCAGCGCCTATAAGGCCGCATACGGCGAGTATGTCTCCTGCAAGCGGGAGATAGAGCGGCTGTCCATGGATGAGGTCGAGAAGGCCCGAATGGCAGACAGCCTGCAATACCAGATCGCCGAGCTTGAAAATGCAGCTCTCAAGCCCGGCGAGGAGGACGAGCTTTCGGCAAAGCGCGACCTTCTTCGAAATTCCGAAAAGCTCACGGAAGCAATCGACGGCGCGTACAACTCACTGTACGGGGCTGACAGCAGCGCAGGAGCTTTGACGGACGAGGCCGCGGCCATGATGGACAGAGCGGCTATGATAACCGAAGATCTGCGTGAGACTGCGGATATCATTAAAAACGCTTCATCGCTCATTTATGACGCAGCCGAACGCATACGCGACTTCAGGGACAGTCTCGAGTTTTCTCCCGAGGAGTATGACAATATCGAGACACGCCTTGCATTGCTCAGAAAGCTCCGCAGAAAATACAATATGGATGAGGAAGGTATGCTTGAGCACCTTGACGAGTGCAGGAGAAAGCTTTCAGAGCTTGAGTATGCCGACGATATGCTCGTAAAGCTCGAAAAGCAGCTTGAAAAGCATATCGACAATTGCAGAGTAAAGGCGGCAGAGCTCACAAAGCGCAGAAAGTCTGCGGCTCTTGAGCTTGAAAAGCGCATAATATCGCAGCTTCGGGATCTCAGCATGCCCTCGGTGCGTTTTGCCGTGGCTATTGAGCCCATAGAGAGCAAAACGGGCTTTGACGCCAACGGAGCTGATGAGATTCGTTTTCTTATATCCGCGAACGCCGGTATGGAGCTCGGCAGGATATCGAAGATCGCCTCCGGCGGTGAGCTCAGCCGCATAATGCTGGCAATGAAAACGGTGTTCTCCAAAAACGACCCCATAGAGACAATGGTATTCGACGAGATCGACACCGGCGTTTCCGGCATTGCCGCTCAGAGGGTAGGAGAAAAGATGTCCGACCTGTCCCGCGGCAAGCAGGTGCTTTGCATAACGCATCTTCCCCAGATCGCGGCCATCGCCGACAGTCATGATCTTATCGTGAAAAGCGAGCGGGGCGGCAGAACATACACCGAGGTCATCGAGCTTGACAGGCAGGGAAGGCGCAAGGAGCTTGCAAGGCTGCACGGCGGCGATATCATTACGGAAACGACGCTCGCGGGTGCCGAGGAACAGCTTGCCGCAGCGGATAATTATAAGTTGACAAGGTCGGTTTAGTTTAGTATAATTGCCTGA
Organism: uncultured Clostridia bacterium; assembly: GCA_946405205.1. Classification (GTDB taxonomy): domain Bacteria; phylum Bacillota; class Clostridia; order Oscillospirales; family Oscillospiraceae; genus F23-B02. The sequence goes on along the minus strand of CAMJGL010000005.1, from coordinate 42,328 downwards.
GTAAACGCGATGAAGAGCGCAAGTAGCTCGTTTTCCCGCTGCACAGAGAGACCCTGATACGCTGAAAAGGGGAGAGCGGTAACGAGTGAATACGGCTTGGAGCGGCACACCGAATCAAGTAGGCTGTGACGGGTCACGCCCGATATAGCGTCGGAGTCTGGAACTCATGGAGGCCGGTTCTGCGAGGAGCCGGCGCATAGAGGTGGTACCGCGTTAATTACGCCCTCTGTCTGAAGGACAGGGGGCTTTTCAGTTTCGGAGGTATTATGGATATCAGAGAAAAAGCTTTGTATTGGCACAAAAAGGGCTATAATTGCGCACAGGCTGTACTTGCCGCCTGTTCAGAGCTGACCGGTTTGGATGAAAAGACCGCTTTGGCAATGTCAGCCGGTTTCGGCGGCGGGCTTAGAAGCGGCGAGGTATGCGGCGCGATCTCCGGAGCTGTTATGGCGCTCGGCATGGCTTACCCGTTTACTGACGGCAGCGACGCTGAGGCAAAGCAGAAGATCGCGGAGCTTGCAAAGCAATGCGTTGCGGCGGCAGAGGAGAAATACGGCAAAATCAGATGCTCGGAGCTAAAGGGCAATATTGACTGTAATGAAATAATCTGCTTCATGGCTGAAACTGCCGAGAAGATGATAAGAGAATAAAATTAAGGTTAGGAGATAAATATGGAGATTTACGAAGAACTGGTTGCCAGAGGGCTCATCGCTCAGGTAACAAACGAGGACGAGATAAGGGAAATGATAAATAACGGCAAAGCCACCTTCTACATCGGCTTTGACTGCACCGCCGATTCCCTGCACGTCGGTCATTTCATGGCCCTGTGCCTTATGAAGCGCCTTCAGATGGCGGGCAACAAGCCCATCGCCCTCATCGGAGACGGCACTACGCTTATCGGTGACCCCTCGGGCCGCACGGATATGCGTCAGATGCTCACGGAGGAGACCATTCAGCATAACGCGGAGTGCTTCAAAAGGCAGATGGAGAAATTCATCGATTTCTCTGACGGCAAGGCTATAATGCTCAGAAACTCGGCATGGCTCAAGCCGCTCAATTACATTGAGATGCTGCGCGATGTGGGCGCGTGCTTTTCCGTTAATAATATGCTGCGTGCCGAGTGCTATAAGCAGCGCATGGAAAAGGGTCTCAGCTTCCTTGAGTTCAACTACATGATAATGCAGAGCTATGACTTTTACTATATGTTCCAGCATTACGGCTGCAATATGCAGTTCGGCGGAAACGACCAGTGGAGCAATATGCTCGGCGGCACGGAGCTTATCCGCCGCAAGCTCGGCAAGGACGCTCATGCCATGACCATAACCCTGCTCCTTAACTCAGAGGGCAAGAAAATGGGTAAGACCGCTTCCGGCGCTGTCTGGCTCGACCCCAACAAGACCTCACCCTACGAGTTTTACCAGTACTGGCGCAATGTTAACGACGCTGACGTACTAAAATGCCTGCGTATGCTGACCTTCCTGCCTCTTGAGCAGATAGATGAGATGGCGCAGTGGGAGGGCTCCCAGCTCAACAGAGCAAAGGAGATCCTTGCATATGAGCTGACAGCGCTTGTACACGGCGACGAGGAGGCCAAAAAAGCCGAGGCCTCTGCCAAGGCACTGTTCGGCGGCTCCGGCGGAGGCGATATGCCCACTACCGAGATAGCGGAAGCTGAGCTCGCAGATGGCGCCATGGACATAATGACTGCCCTTGTCAGGACCGGTCTGTGCGCTTCAAAATCCGAGGCCCGCAGAAATATTCAGCAGGGCGGCGTATCGGCAAACGACGAAAAGGTAACGGATATTGCAAAGAGCTTCACCGCCGATGAGCTGAAAAGCGGCGTTGTCATCAGGCGCGGCAAGAAAAACTATAACAAGATAATACTGAAGTAAGTGGTGATAAAAGATGTCAATAGAAAAAGGCAGAGCATATTTCCGGCAGTTCGGCATGGAGGACAGGGTTCGTGAGTTTACCGTTTCCAGCGCAACAGTTGAGCTTGCCGCACTCGCACTCGGCGTTGAAGGTGCGCGTATCGCAAAAACGCTGTCATTCAAGAAGGATGACAGCTGCATACTCATCCTCGCCGCGGGAGATGCAAGAATCGATAATCGCAAATTCAAGGATAAGTTCCATATGAAGGCGAAAATGCTCACCGCCGACGAGGTCCTTGAGCTTGTAGGCCATCCTGTGGGCGGCGTGTGCCCCTTCGGAATCAACGAGGGCATTGACGTTTACCTCGACGAAAGCCTGAAGAGGTTTACAACCGTTTTTCCCGCCGTTGGAAGCGCGAGCAGCGCTATCGAGCTCGATCTTGATGAGCTGTTCAAATACTCCAACGCCCTTGAATGGATCGACGTATGCAAGCTCCCTGAGCCCCAGGAGTAAATGTGTAAAAGCAGGAAAGTATACTTACTTTCCTGCTTTTTGCACAATACAACATAATATTTTTTGTATACTCTTGCCAATCAAAATATTGTGTAGTATAATAATAAACATGGGGGAATGCCCATAAGAGCATTCCCCGTATATAAAAGCAGCGGCGCGCACCTGACCGCTGAATCATTTTATGCTGCAAGCTAAGCCGAGGTTATTGCCATGATAAAGATCGCTCCCTCCATTCTTTCTGCGGATTTCACCAGACTCGGCGAGGAAATTGAAGAAATAAGAGCCGGCGGTGCCGATTATATACATTTTGACGTAATGGACGGAGTGTTCGTGCCCAACATTTCCATCGGCATCCCCGTACTCAAATCCGTCCGCAAATCCACCGATATGTTTCTTGACGTGCATCTTATGATAGATAAGCCTGTGCGCTATGCGGAGGCCTTCTGCAAGGCAGGAGCCGACCTTGTTATGTTCCATGTTGAGGCCGATTCATATCAGAACATATCAGAGGCAATAGATATCGTTAAAGCAAACGGCAGGAAAGCGGGGCTTTCCGTAAAACCGAAAACTCCCGCCGCCGTCCTGTATCCGTTCATTGACCGCCTTGACATGGTTCTTGTTATGACTGTCGAGCCCGGCTTCGGCGGGCAGAGCTTCATGCACGATCAGCTCCCGAAGATAGCCGAGCTGCGCAAGGAGATAGACCGCAGGGGTCTTGACTGCGAGCTTGAGGTTGACGGCGGAGTGGATCCCGTCACAGCAAGGCTCGTTAAGGACGCCGGGGCCGACGTCCTCGTCGCCGGGAGTGCCGTTTTCGGAAAACCTGACCGCGCCGCGCAGATCGCTGCAATAAGAAACGCTTGATTTGGAGAAAAGTATATGCCGTTTTTTCCTGCTTCCCTTGAAAACCTTATAGACAAATTTGCCTCTCTGCCCGGCGTCGGGAAAAAGAGCGCCCAGAGGCTTGCTTTCCATGTTCTATCCCTGCCCGAGGGTGAGGCCGAGAGCTTTGCCAACGCAATTTGGGATGCCCGAAAGAGCGTTTGCTGCTGTAAGGTGTGTCAGAACCTGACCGAGGGGGAAGTATGCTCTGTCTGCGGCAGCAATAAGCGTGATAAAAGCACTGTGTGCGTAGTTTCGGAGCCGCGGGACGTTTTGTCTATCGAGCGCAGCCATGAATATAACGGCGTATACCACGTGCTTCACGGAGTTCTTTCTCCCATCAGCCATGTCGGGCCGGACGATATTAAGATAAGCGAGCTTTTAAAGCGTGTAGCGGCTGATGACAGCGAGATCAGCGAGATAATCATGGCGACCAACCCCGATACCGAGGGTGAGGCTACCGCTATGTACATTTCACGGCTCTTAAAGCCGTTTGACGTAAAGGTCACCAGACTTGCATACGGCATTCCCGTCGGGTCAAATCTCGAGTTTGCCGATGATGCAACGCTTCTTCGCGCCCTTGAGGGCAGAATTGAAATGTAGCAAACGGGATATAATCCCTTTACAGACACATTACATACCGAATATTGGGGGGGATGGCTTCGCTGTATTCTGTGAAACAGGACAGATACAACGAGGAGCCCCTTTACTTTCATTTTCGGAAATAACACTCATTCAGGAGGTAATATATGACACCAAAAATTAAAATCATTCCTCTGGGAGGACTCGGCGAGATAGGAAAGAACATGACCGCGATCGAATGCGGCACTGATATAATCGTTATAGACTGCGGTTTGGGTTTCCCTGACGAGCAAATGTACGGCATCGACATCGTTATTCCGGATATAACGTATCTCAAATCAAATGCCGACCGCGTCAAGGGAATTATATTCACCCACGGCCATGAGGACCACATCGGCGCAGTGCCATACGTCATGAGAGAACTTGACGTACCAATCTACGCTACTCCTCTTACGGCCGCGCTTATTGAGCTAAAGCTTGAGGAGCACGATCTGCTTTATAATACTCAGATCTTCACAAAGAAGGCCGGAGATGTATTCCGCCTCGGCTGCTTCAGCATAGAATTTATAAACGTTAACCACAGTATAGCGGACGCGGTGGCACTTGCAATCAAAACGCCGCTCGGTACCATCATACACACAGGCGACTTTAAGATCGATGTTACGCCCGTTCAGGGCAATATGATCGATCTGCCCCGCCTCGGCCAACTCGGCAACGAGGGCGTTCTGGCACTTCTCAGCGATTCTACCAATGTTGAAAAGCCGGGACATTCCGCCTCAGAGCGCAAGGTGGGCGAGACCTTTGATATGCTGTTTAAAAACTGCGATCAAAGGATAATCATTACTACCTTTGCCTCGAATGTCCACAGGCTTCAGCAGATAATTGACGTTGCCGCAAAGTATAAGCGCAAGGTCGGCATAACCGGCAGAAGCATGGAGAATATCCTCCGCGTCGCAACCGTGCTGGGTTATCTAAACGTCCCTGAAAACGTGATTGTGGACATTAACCAAATAAATAAGCTTCCTAAGGAAAAAGTGGTCATCATCTCCACCGGCAGCCAGGGTGAAACCATGTCGGCGCTTTACCGCATGGCATTCTCCGAACACCGCCAGATCAATATTCAGGCTGGCGACAGAGTCATAATCTCGGCTTCGGCGATACCCGGCAACGAGAATATGATAAGCAAGGTTATTGATGAGCTGTTCCATAAGGGCGCAGAGGTCATTTATGACCGCAATACCGAGCTTCACGTATCCGGCCATGCGTCGCAGGAGGAGCAGAAAATGATGCTCGCTCTTGTAAAACCAAAGTATTTTATTCCCGTCCACGGCGAATACCGTATGCTGGTAAAGCATGCTGAGCTCGGAAAGCTCATGGGGATAGAGCCGAAAAATATCGTTATTGCCGAAAACGGCAAGGTCATCGAGCTGTCTAAGAAAAGCATTAAGGTCAACGGCGCCGTTCAGTCAGGCGCGGTCATGGTCGACGGTATGGGCGTCGGAGACGTCGGCAGCGTTGTCATGCGCGACAGACACAGGCTTGCCGAGGACGGCATGGTCGTCATAGTCGTGACCCTGTCATCCTGGGACAACAGCATGCTGTCAGAGCCCGAGATACTGACCCGCGGCTTTGTATACGTCAAGGAAGCCGAATCGATGATAGAGGAGCTCAAGCGGGTCACAAGGGAAAGCGTCGAAGCCTGCGAGGAAAGCGGCGTAAAGGATTGGTCGGCAATAAAGAGCAGGATAAAGAGCAACGTATCCGGATATCTCTATAAGACGACAAAGCGCAGCCCCATGATACTGCCGCTCATCTCCGAAGTATGAGTATCCCTCTTTTTGACTGCCATTGCGATACAGCCGTAAAGGCGTGGCTAACAGGCAGGGGGCTCAGGGAAAACTCACTGCATTTGGATCTGATGCGACTTAAAAAGTTTTCCCCCGCAGCGCAAGTATTTGCCGTCTGCACCGAAACGCTTGATGAGCCGCAGGAGAAAGCGTCGGCGGTCATACGCTATTTTAAAGAACAGATTGAAATGAATTCAGACATAGTTAAGCTATGTCTGAATTCGCATGATATCATATCCGCCATAGGCGGCGGGAAGATAGCGGCACTGCTGTCTGTTGAGGGTGCCGAGCAGATAGGCGATATTGAAATGGCCTACGCTCTCGGGGTGCGGATAGTACATATCACTTGGAACTTTGATAACGAGTTGTGCGGCTCGGTCATGGGCAGCGGCGCGGGGCTGAGTGCAAAGGGCAAAGGATTTGTCAAAAAGGCACAGGAGCTCGGCATAATACTTGATATGTCGCATATATCGGAGCAGGGCTTTTGGGATGTGCTTGAAGTAAGCCGAAAGCCGGTCATCGCCGGACACTCGAATGCAAAAGCTTTATGTCCTGCACCGAGAAATCTAAGCGACGAGCAATTTATTGCCTTGAAAAATCAGGGCGGGGGGGCGGGTATAAACCTTTATCCCGAATTTCTCGGCCTTGGCCGCGATATTGACGCTGTTTTCGCTCATATTGAGCATTTTATGGCTCTGGGCGGAGAGAAAGCCGTGTTTTTAGGCTGCGATCTTGACGGTATTGATGAAATGCCGAAAGGCATACACGGCGTCCAAGACCTTGGCAAGATATATGAGGTGCTGCTCAGGCACAACTATCCAGAGAGCCTTGCCAGAGATATATTTTTTAACAACATTATGAATATAATGGAGAAAGTGCTGTGAACATTCAGATCTTCGGTAAAAGCAAATGCTTTGACACAAAAAAAGCGGAGCGCTATTTCAAGGAGCGCCGTATAAAGTATCAGTTTGTGGATATTATGAAGTTCGGTATGAGCAGGGGAGAGCTAAACTCCGTTAAAAACGCAGTCGGCCTTGACGCTATGATAAATACTGCTGACGTCGATTACCCGCTCATACAGTATCTTGCCTCCAACGACGCAAAGCTTGAAAAGCTGTTTGACTGCCCGTGGCTTATAAAAACGCCGATAGTCCGCAACGGCAGACAGGCTACCGTCGGTTATCAGCCCGATGTGTGGGCAAAATGGGAGTGAAAAATTAAATGCCGTCAATAGAAAAACTTAAGCCCAAGAAAGTTTTTGAATTCTTTGAGCTTATTTCCTCCGTGCCTCACGGCTCAGGCAATACGGACATGATAAGCGGGCTTTGCTGTGAATTTGCCCGCAGCAGGGGACTGCGCCATATTCAGGATGCCTTGGGTAATGTTATCATCTTCAAACCGGCCTCGGCGGGATATGAAGACCATGAGCCTGTAATCATACAAGGGCATATGGATATGGTAACGGTCAAAACGTCACAGTGCGATATTGATCTTGAGCGCGAAGGGCTGCGCCTGAGGACTGACGGAGAATATCTGTGGGCTGACGGAACGAGCCTCGGCGCCGACGACGGCATTGCCATAGCCATGGCGATGGCCGTTCTGGATTCTGATGATATCCCGCATCCGCCTATCGAAGCCGTTTTTACCATAAATGAGGAAACGGGAATGGACGGCGCTGAGTTTATTGATACCTCCGTCTTATCAGGCCGAAGGATGCTCAATATTGATTCCGAAGCCGAAGGCGTTATTACCGCGGGCTGCGCGGGAGGTATACGGGTTTTCGGGGAATTTGCCCTGAATCGCAGTACCCGCACTCTTCATAGACTGCGGCTTACCCTGAGCGGCCTTATCGGCGGACATTCAGGCAGCGAGATACATCATAACAGAGCAAATTCAAATATTCTGATGGCGAAACTGCTCCATGGTCTTCAGAAAAATGTTCCAATTAGCCTTGCGGCTTTGAACGGAGGCGAGAAGGATAATGCTATCGCCAATGCCGCAAGCGCCGTCATAGCGTTCGCGCCCGAGGATTTCAGCGCCGTTTCAGAATATCTTGCAGACTTTAATGACACGGTTATTTGTGCTATCTCAAAAAACGAACCTGATGTTAAGCTCGATGTCGAAAACTTAGGGGTAGGGGAGATCGATTCATGCGATTTCGCCTCAAGCGAAAGGATCATCAGCACAATTTTTGATATGCCCAACGGCGTTATTGCCCTGAACCCGTATATCCCGGGGCTTGTACAGACATCTACAAATCTCGGCATAGTCAGCACCGATGAAAATGCCGTGAAGCTTACCTTCTGTCTGAGAAGCTCCGTTATGTCAGAGCTTGACGAGCTAAGAAAGCGAATTTCCGATACTATACAGGCCTTCGGAGGAAAAGCGTCCTCCGGCGGAGCTTACCCCGCGTGGGAGTATAAAGCAGACTCGCCACTGCGCGATAAGGCGGTTGAAAGCTATACCAAGCTGTTCGGCAAGCCGCCTAAGATCGAGGTCATACACGCAGGACTTGAATGCGGGCTTTTCTCGGCGAAGATACCGGAGCTTGACTGCATATCCTTCGGGCCGGATATTCTGGATATCCACACCGTAAATGAGAAGCTGAGCATCTCCTCCGCCGGGCGGACATACAGTCTGCTTCTCGAGCTGCTGAAAAATCTATAAAAAAATACCGGCTCAAGGCCGGTATTTTTGATGAGTGAGTCTGTAAGCCGGGTTCTGTCTTAAACGACCATCTATCTAATCCTGCCGTTGCCGACAGGCTCAAGCCACCTCCTGAGGACGATCGGGCCGATCTCTTGTCCTCCCACGGTGTTGCTCCGGATAGAGTTTACAGCATCAACATGTCTCCATGCGATGAGTGAGCTCTTACCTCACTTTTCCACCCTTACCGATCGCTCGGCGGTATATTTCTGTTGCACTTGTCCGAGGGTCACCCCTGGCGGGCGTTACCCGTTATCCTTGCCCTATGGAGCCCGGACTTTCCTCACGCACTTCCTTTCGGAATGTGCCCGCGGTCGTTCGGCCCACTCAACTTGATATTTTACCCATTAAAGCTCATTAAGTCAATAGAAATAACTTGTATTGGAGGCAGTTTAGCTTTATAATAATAAAGATTTGGAGGTCTGCGTTATGACTTTTTCGGAATATATTGACAGCATTAAGGATAAGCGTATCGGGGTTATTGGCATAGGTGTCAGCAACACTCCGCTTATAGAAAAGCTGCTGGAGCGCGGCTGCGATGTCACGGCATGCGACAAAAGGGACGCCGAAGCTCTCGGTACGGAGCATGAGCGGTTATCTAACCTCGGAGCAAAGCTTAACCTTGGTGATAATTACCTCGATGAGCTGAATTTTGATATCATTTTCAGAACGCCGGGGCTCATGCCCTTTGATGAGCATCTTACTGCGGCGGCCGACAGGGGAGCTGAGATCACCTCCGAAATGGAGGTTTTCTTCAGTCTTTGCCCGTGCAGGATAATAGCCGTTACGGGAAGCGACGGAAAAACGACTACGACCACCATTATTTCGGAGCTTTTGAAGGCGCAGGGCTTCACGGTGCATCTCGGCGGCAATATCGGCAGACCTTTACTCTGCGATGTTGACAAAATGAGCGCCTCGGATTTTGCCGTTCTTGAACTCAGCTCCTTCCAGCTTCACAGCATGATATGCAGACCTGACGTTGCCGTTATCACCAACATTTCGCCGAATCACCTTGACCGTCACAAGGATTATCAGGACTATATTGACGCAAAAAGCTATATTTTCCTCGGTCAGGGACCGGAGGATAAGCTGATACTCAACCACGAAAACGAATACTCAGGGTACTACGCCGGAAAGGCAAAATCCTCTGTCAGCTTCTTCAGCAGAGTGTCAAAGCCCGAAAACGGAGTATATTCCGACAGCGGCATTATATACAGAGTAAAAGACGGAGTATCCAAAAAGCTCATGGACGCTGATGATATAAAGCTTCCCGGGCTTCATAACCTTGAAAACTATATGGCCGCGTTTGCGGCGACCGACGGTCTTGTGGACGACAGTGTCTGCATTAAAGTCGCAAAGAGCTTTGACGGAGTTGAGCACCGTCTTGAGCGCGTAAGAGAGCTGGGCGGAGTTGTATACATTAATGATTCCATCGGTACCAGCCCCAGCCGCACCGCCGCCGGACTTCATGCGCTTAAGGTAAAACCCATTCTCATCGCCGGCGGATATGATAAGCACATCCCTTTCGACAGCTTGGGCGACGAGATCTGTCAGCATGTTAAAAAGCTTTATCTTACGGGTGCAACGGCAGACAAGATAGCTCAGGCCGTGAAGGCTTCAGCGTACTACACCAAGGATTTCCCGCTCGTGATAATCGACGATTTTGCCGAAGCGGTTCATGCCGCGGCTGCCGCAGCCGAGCCGGGGGATATCGTGCTTCTTTCTCCTGCCTGCGCGGCGTTTGACAAATTTAAAAACTTTGTTGAGCGCGGCAAGCATTTTAAAAAGATAGTCATGGAGCTGTAAAATGAAAATTTCAGATATAAAACCCGAAGTATTCGACCTCGCAAAGGAAGCTGAGGCCGAGATAAAGGAGCAATTTGAAAATATCGACCGTATCGCAGAGCTGAACACGATAAAGGTCATGTCGGCTTTTCAGGATAACAAGGTGTCCGAAGCCTGCTTTGCGGGTACCAGCGGATACGGCTATGACGATCTGGGCAGGGAAGTGCTGGATAAGGTCTATGCTCAGGTGTTCAAAACCGAGGCAGCCCTTGTCAGAATAGGCTTTGTCAACGGCACTCACGCCCTTACGGCGGCACTTTTTGCTCTGCTCAAGCCCGGCGACACACTGCTTTCCGTCACGGGACTGCCCTATGATACACTGAGAACTGCGATTGGTATTGAAGGAAATTGCCACGGCTCGCTGAAGTTTTACGGCATAAATTACGCCCAGGTCGATCTCAAGGACGGAAATCCCGACATCGGCGCCATAAAGCTTGCAGCCGCTGATAAGTCGGTTGCCGCGGTACTTATCCAGCGCTCCAGAGGCTATGAGGACAGACGTGCCCTCTCGCCCGAGGAGATAGGGGAGATCTGCGCCGCCGTAAAGTCCGTCAATCCCGATATCAAGGTCATGGTCGATAACTGCTACGGCGAATTTACTGCCGAGCACGAGCCTACCGAGTACGGCGTTGATCTTATGGCGGGCTCTCTTATCAAAAACCCCGGCGGCGGTCTCGCGCCGACCGGCGGATATATTGTCGGCAGGGCAGAACTCGTGGAAAACGCCGCGATGCGCCTTACCGCTCCCGGCATCGGCGGAGAATGCGGTGCAACGCTCGGCAATAACCGTCTGCTGTTCCAGGGCTTTTTCATGGCGCCGCATATAACCGCTCAGGCGCTCAAAACTGCAGTATTCTGCGCGGCAATGATGAAAAAAGCTGGCTTTGAGACATCTCCCGCCGCTGATGAGCCCAGAAACGATATTATTCAGATGATAAGCCTGAAAACCGCGGACAATATGAAAAAATTCTGCCGCGGCATACAGAGCGGAGCCCCGGTCGACTCCTTTGTAACTCCAGAGCCGTGGCAGATGCCAGGCTACAACGTTCCCGTCATCATGGCGGCCGGCGCTTTTGTTCAGGGCTCATCCATTGAGCTTTCCGCGGACGGCCCCATGAAGGAGCCCTACATCGCATATATGCAGGGCGGTATCACATATGAATCGGGAAAACTCGGCATTATGATGGCCGTCAGCGAAATGTTGAGCTGAGTATTATCATATAATACATGGGGTGGTCTCATGTATTATCGCCGGCGCAGAAAGCCAAACTATGTGCATTCTGAAGATAAAGGCAGGCATAAACGCCGCTCTAAGCTCGGCTTATTTTTACCCCTGGTATTGATCCTTATCGCAGCAATAAGCTGGTTCCTCGGCGATCTGGCGACTCAGATGGCCGTGTCGGATGCAACCGACATCGTCACCAAAACCGTCAACGACTCGATAAACGAGGTCATAGGCAAGGGCGTGTACGGCTTCGACTACTTTATCACGCTTGAGAAGGACGGGGAGGGCAATGTCACCGCAATATCAAGCGATATGGCGCATATAAATACGCTTTCGACCGAAATACTCAATTCCGTTATTGAGTCTACGGACAACGGCATAATCAAGATAAATATACCCGCCGGAAACCTGAGCGGCCTTAATCTGCTTCTGAACAAGGGCCCGGACATTCAGGTCGATATAATCATGCTCACATCATCCCGTGTGGATTTCCGGAACGAGATGGTCTCCTGCGGGATAAATCAGGCCAAATATCAGCTTGTTTTAGAGGTCACGGTCGATATCGATATTCTCGTGCCTTGGGGCACCGAGAGCGCGACCACCGTTACGGAGGTCATAGTTGCCGACACGGTCATTGTCGGAAAGGTCCCGAACACATATCTTAATATGGAGAACTGATTTATGGATGCTACAAAAGAAATTGAACGGCTGCGCAGGGAGCTTGAGTATCACAACAAGCTTTACTATGTGGACGATGCGCCGGTCATCTCCGATTTTGAATATGATGCGCTGATGCAGCAGCTTATTAAGCTCGAGGAGGAGCATCCGGAGCTTATCACGCCTAATTCTCCAACTCAGAGAGTCGGCGGAGCCGCTCTGTCGCAGTTTACTCAGGTGCAGCATCAGGTGCCGCTTGAGAGCCTCAGCGACGTTTTTTCTTACGAGGAGCTTGCTGCCTTCGGCGAGCGTATGGACAGCCAGCTTGCCGGGGAGCACACTTACTGCGTTGAGCCTAAGATCGACGGTCTTTCGATGTCGCTCGAATACGAAAACGGAGTTTTTGTCCGCGGCGCGACACGAGGCAACGGCCTTATAGGCGAGGATGTGACCGAAAACCTTCGCACCGTCAGAAGTCTGCCCCTGCGGCTTACGGACGCTCCCGAAAGGCTCATCGTCCGCGGCGAGGTCTATATGTCCAAATCAGTGTTCAGTGAGCTCAATTCTATCCGAGAGATAAACGGCGAAGCGCTGCTCGCTAATCCGCGCAACGCGGCTGCCGGTTCTATACGCCAGCTTGACCCCAAGGTCGCGGCGTCACGAAAGCTCGATATAGTGTGCTTTAATATGCAGTACACAAGCGGAGAGGAGTATTTAACTCACGCGCAGACGCTTGACGCTCTTAAACACATGGGCTTTCCTGTCGTTCCTTATAAGCTGTGCAGCAGCATCAAGGACTGCTGCGAACGCATAGACCGGATAGGGGAGAACAGAGACGAATTTGCTTATGATATAGACGGAGCCGTTATCAAAATCAACTCTCTTGCTCAGCGCACTCAGCTCGGCAGCACTTCAAAATTCCCACGCTGGGCGGTGGCATACAAGTATCCGCCAGAAAAAAAGGAGAGCAAAGTTGTTGATATAGTTGTTCAGGTCGGCAGGACAGGCGTTCTGACCCCTAAGGCGGTCATAGAGCCTGTAAGACTTGCCGGAACGACGGTCACTAACGCGACCCTCCACAATCAGGATAATATAGACAGGCTAGGCATAAGAATAGGCGATACGGTACTTGTCCAGAAAGCGGGCGAGATCATACCCGAGGTGCTTTCGGTCAACATGTCAAAGCGTCCGGATAACACTGTTCCGTTCAGAATGCCGGAATTTTGTCCGGAGTGCGGCGCACCCGTCATAAAAGATGAGGACGGAGTTGCTCTGCGCTGCACAAGCCCTGAGTGCCCCGCCCAGAGACTTCGCAATCTGGCCCACTTTGCCTCAAAAGAGGCGATGGATATTGACGGACTCGGGATCTCAGTTTGCCAGTCACTTATCGCCAGCGGCCTTGTAAACAGCCCAGCAGAGCTATATTATCTTGATGCACAGTCCGTTGCGGCGCTCGAACGCATGGGAAAAAAATCCGCCGAGAACCTTATAAATGCTATTGAAAAGAGCAAAGGGAAGGGACTTGCAAGCCTTATATGTGCATTCGGAATACGTCAGGTAGGGCAGAAGGCCGCGAAAACACTTGCTTCATGCTTCGGCTCGCTCGATAAGCTCATGGAGGCAAGCGAGCTTGAGCTTATGGCAGTCCCGGATATCGGAGCTGTCACCGCAGGCTTTATAAAAGAGTGGTTTGAACTGCCGCAGTCGAGGCACCAAATCGAGCTTTTGCGTCAGGCCGGAGTTTCTTTTGAAAGCAATGAGACTGTAAGGGATTCAAGATTTGCGGGTATGACATTCGTTCTCACAGGTGAGCTCAGCTCTTATAAGCGTGACGAGGCTGCCGCCATAATAGAGAGCTTCGGCGGAAAAACGTCATCCTCAGTATCGAAAAAAACTACAATGGTGCTCGCCGGTGAAAATGCCGGAAGCAAGCTGAAAAAAGCAACCGAACTGGGTATAAAGGTCATAAGCGAAAGTGATTTTGAAGAGATGATAAAGTAACAGAGGCGCTGCATCAAATGATGCGGCGTCTTTTTCACTAATTTTGCGTTCCTCCATATAATGAATTACAAAGGAGGACTGCACAAGTGGATAATAAAAATAACTGCGGCTTCAAAGACGGAGCCTTGCCGTCCTGCGCGCCGCTGGCAATGGCATATGTTCCAATGCAGGGAAGCGTGAAGCCGACCTATAATCCCGCCGAAGCGCTCAGCAGAGGCACATTATTTCCTGGACTTGACCTGCCGTTTATGGGTATGGTCAATACCGGAGACCTGACCGGTACCCCATTGGGTGAGGTAATGGCACTTGACTTTGTCGCACATGAGCTTGCTCTCTATCTTGATACTCACTGCGATGATGCCGAGGCTTTTGAGATATATAAAAACATTCTGGCTCTTGCCAAGACCGCCCGAGAGAAATATGTAAAGCTCTACGGCCCGCTAACAAAGCAGGATCTCCTGCAGGCCCAGAGCTATACCTGGCTCAAGAATCCCTGGCCATGGGATTATTGCGGTAAAATGGAGGGCTGAAAATGTTTATATATCAGAAAAAACTTCAATACCCCGTGAAGATATCAAAACCCAATCCCTCGCTTGCAAAGTATATCTTGAGTCAATACGGCGGCCCAGACGGAGAGTTGGGAGCATCATTGAGATACCTAAGTCAGCGTTACAGCATGCCGTATCCCGAGCTGAAGGGACTGCTTACCGATATTGGTACAGAGGAATTGGGTCACCTTGAGATGGTGGCGTCGATCGTGCATCAGCTTACACGAAAAATGACTCCCGAGGAGATAAAGAAGGCCGGATTTGAGACATATTTTGTCGACCACACGGCCGGAGTGTATCCTCAGTTTGCCTCCGGTACGCCCTGGACAGCGGCGACTATGCAGGTAAAGGGTGACGTGATAACGGATCTGAGCGAGAATATGGCCGCGGAGCAGAAAGCCCGCACCACATATGATAATATTCTCCGCCTTTCCGACGACCCGGACGTTAACGACGTTATACGCTTCCTGCGTGAGCGGGAGGTAGTTCACTATCAGCGCTTCGGTGAGGGGCTCAGGAACGCCATTGAAAAAATGGATTCCAAGAATTTCTACGCCGTTAATCCCGCATTTGACTGAAAAAATATTCCTCGTGAAAACGAGGAATATTTTTTATACTAACTCAGATATGCTTTGCGGGTGCAGCGTTTCTGCTGCGTTCCAGCCTTGAAAGCCACATTGTCGCAGTCGCGTCGCCGGTAATATTAAGGGTAGTGCGCCCCATATCAAACAGCTTATCAACGCCCGCGATTATTGCAATTCCTTCAACAGGAAGCCCCACCTGCATAAGTACCATGGAGAGCATTATCATACCTGCGCCGGAAACGCCGGCAGTTCCGATAGAGGCAAGAGTTGCGGTAAGTACGATCATACCCATCTGTCCGAGAGTCAGATCCACACCGTAGCAGCAGGCGATAAACACCGCCGCAACGGCCTGATAAATGGCGGTGCCGTCCATATTGATGGTTGCACCCAAAGGCAGTACAAAAGAGCTGACCTCCGGCTCGGCGCCCATATTATTGCAGCATTCGATGTTTATGGGCAGAGTGGCATTGGAAGAAGTGGTAGTAAACGCGGTAAGCATGGCGGGAGCCATACCCTTAAAGAAGGCCGAAGGCTTCATACCCGCGAGGAATTTAACGCTGCAGCTATACACCATTCCGAGGTGCAGTATGTATCCGATATAGGCTACGCCAACAACGAGGGCAAGTGAACCTACGATCTTCGCTCCGTTTACCGCAACAACATCAGCCATCAGGCAGAAAACTCCGATAGGTGTGAGCTTAATGATCATCATGAGGACTTTCATGGTGACTTCATTCATACAGTTGACAAGCTCTGCTATCTTCTGCCCCTTTGCTCCCGCCGCGAGTATGCCCGCTCCGAAGAATATTGCTATGCATATGACGGGCAGCATATTTGCCTCGACCATCGGTTTAAAAACATTGTCGGGGAAAATACCGATTATGACGTCCATGACCTTTGGCGCTTCGGCCGCAGTATACTCAAGGCTGCTGGTGACGCTTTGATCGAGAGCGGGGAAGAAGCTCTTAAAGCAGTTGACCACAACAAGACCGATAACGACCGCAAGGGCTGTCGTAAAAATATAGTAGACGATGGTCTTTATCCCCAGGCTTCCAACACGCTTAAGGTCGTTAAGTGAAATAACTCCGTCCATGATCGAGAACACGACAACCGGAACTACCATAAATTTAAGCAGATTTATGTATATCGTTCCGAATGGCTTGAGGTAATCGCTCGTAAATGTGCTCTCAGGTGCCAGCTTAAGAAATGCAAAGCCGACCAGAATACCTGCAAACATGCAGATGATTATCCAGCCGGCAAGATTGATTTTGCGCTTTTTCCGCATAACTATTCCTCCTTAAAATGATGCCGCTATTGTAGCATATATATTTATGCTAATCCATCGAAAACAATGCATCATCAAGAAAGTTTATGGATAATTTGCACAAAACCGCATTTCTTAACGTCGTATTTAACGACGTTGTTTGGTTATTTTGTTAAAGCGTTTACTTTATCGTACCGCTTCCGCACTTTTCTGCGGCGCGGATGCTTTCACCTTTTTCAGGCGGGCATAGCGGGGGAGGGAATTGCTGCGCGGTATCTTGGGCTCACCCTGGATAAGAGGCAGCACATAATTGATAAAATCATTCGTTACATAGTTGCCGTCTTCGGTGATCCACTCAAGGGGAACCTTTTTCTCGTAATTTGCAACACTGTTGAGCGAGAGAAGCACAGTCCTGCACGAATACAGTCCCGAGGCATCATTACGTTCAAGAGCGACCATTTTACCCGTTTCTCCGGAAATTGCGGCTTCAACGGCAGTTTTGCCCACCATAAAAGCTTCTTCAATGTCAACCGCGGATGCGATATGCGCCGAGCTTCGCTGCAAAAGGCTGAGCTCAATGCCGCGCACCTTTTTAAGGTTGAGGCGCTCCTTCAGATAATTAGCAAGCTTAACGGCCAGCCCGCCGAGCTGAGCATGCCCGAAGCCGTCAGTGCCTGAGGTTTTAGCCTCCGAAACAAAGGAGCCGTCGGCGTAGCGCAGACCTTCGGATACAGCGACAAGAACATTTCTTTTCTGCTTCATTATCTTTGCTACGTCCTCGGTAAATGCATCGAGATCAAAAGTTCTCTCAGGCAGGTAGATAAGGTCGGGGCCGCAGCCGTTTCCGTATTCCGTTGCGAGCGCCGCGCTCGCGGTAAGCCATCCGGCATGACGGCCCATTATCTCAACAACGGTTACCATGTCGGTATTATATACATCCGTGTCCTTACCGATCTCCATGCAGGCGGTCGCAATAAACTTTGCCGCGCTTCCGAACCCGGGGCAATGGTCGGTCCCGAAAAGATCGTTGTCGATAGTTTTGGGGACGCCCATAACACGGCACTCGTATCCGACTTTCTCCATATATCTGCTTATCTTATTGCAGGTGTCCATGGAATCGTTGCCGCCGTTGTAGAAAAAGTACCGCACGTCATACTTTTTGAATATCTCAAGAATACGCTTATAGTCGCTGTCATCCACATCAGGGTCAGCCATTTTATATCTGCATGAGCCAAGCTCCGAGGACGGAGTATTCAGCAAAAGCTTGAGCTCATAATCCTCCTCTTCGCCCATATCATAAAGCTCGTCATTAAGTACTCCCTGGATACCGTAGGCCGCGCCATATACTTTCGTAATGACGTCGGAGTCAAGCGCGGTCCTTATAACGCCGTAAGCGCTGGCGTTGATGACCGCCGTTGGGCCACCTGACTGGCCGAAAATACATGCACCGGTAAGAGGTGAATCAAAAAAATTATCCAAAATTGCGCCTCCAATAGCTAATGATTATTGATTATAACATGTTTGGGGTTTATAATAAATATAAAATTACAGATAATTAGGCAATTTTACTAATTTATTTTCTAACAGGAGGATCTAAATAATGCCACTCGTAACGACCAAGGAAATGTTTGAAAAGGCCTATAAGGGAGGATATGCCATCGGCGCGTTTAATGTCAACAACATGGAGATCGTCCAGGGCATAACCGAGGCCGCCAAGGATCTGAACGCTCCGCTCATCCTGCAGGTCTCCAAGGGCGCCCGTGCCTATGCAAATCACACATATCTTATGAAGCTCGTTGAGGCGGCGGTCGAGGAGACCGGTCTGCCCATCGCACTGCACCTTGACCACGGTGACAGCTTTGATATATGCAAGTCCTGCATTGACGGGGGCTTTACCTCCGTCATGATCGACGCCTCCTCTAAGTCTCTTGAGGATAATATCGAGCTCACGCGCCGGGTGGTCGAATATGCTCATGACCGCGGAGTAGTCGTGGAAGCAGAGCTCGGCACGCTCGCCGGCATAGAGGACGAGGTAAACGTCAGCGCTGAGGATTCCTCATACACCCGTCCCGAGGACGTTCAGGAATTCGTCGAGCGCACAGGCTGCGATTCTCTGGCAATAGCGATAGGCACCTCTCACGGCGCTTATAAGTTCAAGCCCGGCACCAAGCCGCAGCTTCGCTTTGATATTCTTGAGGATGTTGAGCGCCGTCTGCCCGGATTCCCGATAGTACTTCACGGTTCTTCGTCTGTGCCGCAGGAATTTGTTAAGATCATAAACGAAAACGGCGGTAATATGCCCGGAGCAATAGGCGTTCCTGAGGATCAGCTCCGTAAGGCTGCCTCAATGGCTGTATGCAAGATAAACATCGACTCCGACCTTCGCCTTGCCATGACCGCGACTATCCGCAAATACTTCAACGATCATCCCGATCACTTCGACCCGCGCCAGTATCTCAAGCCGGCAAGAGCCGCTATCAAAGATATGGTGGCACATAAGCTGGTCGATGTTCTTGGCTGTGACGGTAAGGCCTGAACGTAAACAGAAACTTTGAACAGGGAGGTGCTGTTATGGCAAAAAAGGCAGCGGGCGCAGGACGCAGAAAGGACAAAAAAGTTTTGCCTGATCTGTTTACGCTAATAAGGGCCGCAGTCTCCGTTTTGCTGCTCATACTCGCGAATTCAGTAATTACAGCACACTTTATATCTATCCTGATTCTGATAGCTGCAATCGTGATCTGCGGCTTTGATATCGCTCTTATCTCATACTCAGATATAAGAAAAAAGGATTATTTAAGCAGCTCTCTCCTTATATTGATCGTTGTAATAGCCAGCTTCTGCGCCGGATGCTATATTGAATCTGTCGTTACATTGGTCGTCTATCAGTTATGTCGTGTATTTCTCGACTATGCATCAAAACTGACCAAAAAAAGCGCATATAAGGCTGTATCGGCTGATGACCCGGACGCTCAGGCCGGCTTAAGAGCAATACTGAGCAGCCCCGAGGCATCGAAGAACTCGATCCATGCAAAGTATATGCCGTATTTTGAGCTGTTTTCAAAGGCGGCATTCATTGTGGGCTTGCTCTATGCAGCAGTCGTTCCGCTCATAAGCGATATGAGCTTTGTTATGAGTATTCGCCGCGGATGTATGCTCGTTGCGGCCTCTATCCCCGCATCCGCACTGGTATCTCTGCCTTTGTGTACTGCAGCGGGACTCGGTCTGTCCGCTGAATACGGAGTGTTCATTAAAAGCGCAAAGACGCTTGAGGATACCGGAAAGATCAGCGCGGTAATATATGATAAGGCAGATGTTTTTACGGAGGGTACACCAAAGCTCGTATCGCTGAGCTCTCCCATCCTTGATAATGATACCTTTTTGCAGCTTGCCGCGTACACGGCATATAATTCCGAGCAGAGGATCGCGGTACCTATTGTCAGCGCCTATGGCGGGGATATAATAACGGATTATATAAGCGGGTTCAGAGAATTGCCCGGCTGCGGCATGGAGATAAAGCTTCGCGGTCGAAGCGTGCTTTTGGGAACTCAGGAGCTGTTTGATGCTCGCGGTATCACTATACCGGCCGAGGGACTGAAAAAAGGCTATATATTATATATGGCTGTAGCCGGAAACTACGCCGGAAGTATAAGCTTCAAGGAAAACATAAATCCATATGCCGAAAGCGTTATTTCCGATTTCGCGGCAATGGGCAATATCAAAAGCATCCTCCTGACCGAGGACGGCAGGGAAGTGAGTGAAAGACTTGCCCGGGCGCTCAATATTGATGAGCTCCACTATGAATGCGATTCAGCAAAAAAGGCTGCAATAATCCAGCAGTACGCGGATGAATTGCCCGAAGGCGGCAAGCTCTTGTATGTAAGCGCAGAAAACCTTGACTATCACACGGCCGCTGACATCGACGCAAAGGTGGGCTATGCCACCGAAAATACTGATATGCTCATGAGCAACATCGGCATTTTCGGCCTGCCGGTTGCCTATATGGCCTCCAAACGGGTCAAGAGACTGTCGATCGAGAATCTTGCTTTTACCATCTTCATCAAGGCCGTTTTGGTCGTTCTCGCACTCACGGGAAATTCAACGATTTGGTTCATCGTAGCTGCGGATTTTGCCGCTTCGATAGCAGGCGTTCTCAACATCGCAAGGCTGCCGAATGTTCCTCTTGATGAGCAAATAAAAGAAAAAATCGAGCAATAATAAGGTCAGCAAATAAGGCACTATTCATAAGGAAGAGTGCCTTGTTTGTTGTCCGTAAGCTGTTCACGAAGATATTCAGCCTGAATGGCTTAATCAGTTCTGCAAATTAAGAGTTGAAGCTGAAAACCTATAACAAAAGGCTTGCCGTTTGGCAAGCCTTATTCGTTATTAGGCTTAAAGCTGCCGAGGGGATTGGCGTCGGCGGCTGTTCTGAGCTCTGAATTATCAATGTGGGTATATATCTGAGTAGTATTCAGGTTATCATGCCCGAGAAGCTCCTGCAAAGTCCTCACGTCAACTCCGTTTTGCAGCATCAGGGTAGCGGCGGTATGGCGCAGCTTGTGGGATGAGTACTTGTCCGCATCCAGGCCGGCTCTCCTCAGTGAGTTTTTGACCATGCTGTGCACAGCCTCACGGCTCATCCTTGTGCGTCTGTTCGACAAAAACAGTGCGTTTTTGTCAATTGCCGCAATGGATCTCCTGATATTAAGGTACTGATTTATGGCATCGGCGCAGGCGTCATTAATATAAACCACACGTTCTTTACTGCCTTTACCGAACACCCTTATGTGATCCTCACGTATGTCCTGAATATTCAAACCCACGATCTCAGAAATACGAAGCCCGCAATTTAGAAAAATACAGAGGATACAGTAATCGCGCTCTTTGTTCTTCCCGTCAACAGAGGAGAGGAGGGCCTGGGCTTCAGGCAGAGTAAGGTAGCGGGGCAGTGTATTGGGGATCTTGGGCACATCAAGGTCCTGAAGGGGATTGACATCAATAAGCTTTGCTTTTGTCGTCAGATATTTGTAAAAGCTGCGCAGGGTGGAGACCTTTCTGGCTCTTGTAGACGCCTTGGTGCCGTATTCCGTATCCCGGCTCCGCTGGTTTTTTACTCTGTCCCTTGAAAGGAAGGAGAGATATTCATAAGCCTCCGTAACAGTAACTGATTTTACAAAATCAATGTCGATATCACTTATGCTGATCTCATCAAGTTCAGTATTGCGGGGCACGATACCGCGAATGACCTTCAGGTATCTGAAAAAGGTACGCAGATCAAGATAGTATTCCTCAACTGTTTTTTTTGAATGGCCTTTGATTGTTTCGTGATAGATCAAAAAGCCTTTTATAATATCAGGTGCTTCGGTTCTGTAGTCCATATTAATACAACTCCGCTGAAATTTTCTTGATATTAGTATAATGGGGAAGTCTTGAAATGTCTATTGGCAAATTGACCAATAATTAAGCAAAATAAAGATTTTGTTTAATTTAGGGGAGTTAAAAATGAAAGCACAGCATACAAAACGGCAATTTTGCCATCTGCTGTGCTTTCATCAGATTTCCTCCGTAAGCGGTATCGCGCTGCCGATATCGAAAAGCTCATGTACTGTCAGATATATTGCTCCGATACCGCGTTCATTGAGAAAGCTTTCAATTCTATTTCTCTCAACGGCGTTTTTGATAATTCCGGTGAAAGCCATTTTATTTCTGGCGATCTTAAATGATGCTCCGCCAATAAATCCGTATTCAAATCCATCCAGCGCTGCGAGGCCTTTATCAACGAGCAATGCTTCCATGCCGTTTGCTGCGGCTATCTGTGCGATCTTTGTGTCAGCAGTTATTATCGCGTTTTCATCCACGACGCAGATCGAGCATTTTGTGTAGCCTTGCTTACACGGTATCATTTCGCAGTCAAGCGCTGATACGACCGCATTATTTGCCGTATTAGGATTATATATGAGCTTTGTTCCTATCAAGCAGAAATTCAGTCCGGCGTCTATTGGATATGCTTTGCCCGTAGGATTTGGTACCGTTAGCAGCTCTATATCAGGGATGTTTGAATTGTTAATTAATTGACTATATTTCAAAAACTCGCAGGCCGCTATTCTGCGGTCGCCTAAGTGAGCCGCCATAAGATCGCAGTGACCGGACAGCCGCTCATCCACGAACTCATTGTTATCGAGCCAAATTGGGCTCAAATTGTTCTGAATCAGCGCATTTTCGAGCGTTTTTCGATACTTTTCGCCGATAATTATATGTCGCACCCTGCTTTGCGGCAGATGCGGTTTTTTTATAAATCCAAGCATATCAGCCCAAAGTCGCTTTTATTGCTTCCCGTACATCCTTGACCGAGATCAGCTCAAGGTCATGGGGCTTTTTGATATCGTCCTTGATATGCGCCGGTATAATGCAGCGCTTAAAACCAAGCCGCGCTATTTCGGAAAGCCTTGAATTGAGATTGCTGACGCTGCGTATCTCACCGGACAGGCCGATCTCGCCCACTGCGGCCAGGTCTCTGCCGAGCGGAAGATCTCTTAAGCTGCTTGCGATAGCAAGAAGCGTTGCCAGGTCTGCGGCTGGCTCGTCCAGTTCAAGCCCGCCTATTACGTTGATATACGCATCGCAGCTTGAAACAGACATACCGCCGCGTTTCTCAAGCACGGCAAGCAATAAGGTAGCGCGGTTATAGTCGATGCCGTTTGTACTGCGTCTGCCGGAGTTATATGCCGCAGGAGCAATAAGAGCCTGAATTTCCGCCAATATCGGGCGTGAGCCCTCTATAACACAGGTAACGCACGTCCCGGGAGCGTTATTAGGTCTTCCGGACAGCATGATCTCCGATGGGTTTTTAAGCTCTCTGAGTCCTGTTTCGGCCATTTCAAAAACGCCTATCTCATTTGTGGAGCCAAAACGGTTTTTTCCCGCCCTCAGTATCCTGAATGACGTGCTTCGCTCGCCCTCAAAGTACAGAACACAGTCGACCATATGCTCAAGTACTTTCGGACCGGCTATACTCCCCTCTTTATTAATATGCCCTATAACAAATGTGGTAAAGCCTTTTTCCTTCGTCATGCGCATGAGCGACATGGTGCATTCGCGCACCTGACTGACGCTGCCGGGCGCGGAGCTTATGTCCTGATCAAACATCGTTTGAATCGAATCTATTATAACAATATCCGGCGAAAGCGCTTCAATGTTTTCCAAGACCTCTGTAAGACCGGTCTCCGCAAGAACATATATGTCGCCCTTGTCTACGCCGAGGCGCTGAGCGCGCATTTTAAGCTGCCGCTCGCTTTCCTCGCCGGTGATGTAAAGGATCTTCGGGTTTCCCTCTGTCTGGCCGCAAAGCTGGAGCAAAAGCGTTGATTTGCCGATGCCCGGGGCGCCGCCGACCAGCACCAGAGAGCCTTTTACAGCACCCCCGCCCAAAACCCTGTCAAGCTCCCCTATTCCTGTTGAAAACCTGAGTTCGGCTTCGGTATCGAGCTCCGAGATAAGCTTAGGCTTCTTTAAAGATACTCTTGAAGAGCCTCCTCTGGCCGCTCCTCTCCCCTTCACATCCGCCTTTACCTCGACAAGGCTGTCCCATGCGCCGCAGGCGGTGCATCTGCCGCTCCATTTAACCGTTTCATTGCCGCATTCAGAGCAGCAGAACACTGTCTTTTGTTTCATATTTCCTCCTATGCCGGAAGCTGATTATTAGAAAACTGTATGTATGAGCCCATCAGAACAACGGCAATTTTAAGCTGGTATTCCGCAGTTGAGAGCCGCTGCGACTCGTCCGGATTTGACATAAACCCACACTCGGCCAGTATTGCAGGACACTTGACGCTCGACGTAAGCAGCAGCTCCGACGGTGCCGGTCTTGCCACCCTCCGGTTCTCCGGGTCAAGAAAAGATACCATGTTTTCCTGCGTGATGAGGCCGAGTTCACGGCTTCCCTCAGTATCAGCATACATTATTTCCGCACCGCTTACAAGTTCACTCGGGAATTTATTTTGATGAATGCTGATGAGCAGCGAATTATCAATTGAATTTGCCAGCTCAGCCCGCGAAACAAGGCTGTTATGCTCACTGTAGCTGCCGCTGTCGGAATTATCGCTGTCCGTATCGCGGGTAAGAACGCAGTCGATGCCCAGGAAATCGGACAGCGCGGACATTTTAAGCGCGATATTCAGATTAATATCGCTTTCTTTTTTCCCGTCGGCGGATACCGCACCGCCGTCCACACCGCCGTGGCCCGCGTCTATGACCAGCGTATATGCTCTCATCGCACTGTCGGCCCTCAAGGCGGTATTGCGCGGAAATACAGTGATCGCAGCCGCCGCGAGGATCGCAACGGCGACAAGCACGGACGTTACTTTAATAAAGCTTTTCAGCTCAACCGTAATAAACACAAAATCACCCCACTAACAAGCTATGTTCGTGGGGTGATTATTATATCATTCGGTCACAAATTTTTCAAGGCGGTCAAGGCCCTTTTCGATGTTCTCCATGGATGCCGCATATGACCAGCGGACAAAATTCTTTATGCCGAAGCCGGAGCACGGGACCACTGCAACCAGCTCTTTTTCAAGCAGCGCCATAGCAAAATCATCGTCATTTTCAATGAGTTTGCCGCCCAGAGTTTTTCCGACCAGCTTCTCGATATTCACCATGACGTAGAACGCACCGTTGGGTTTTATGCAGCTCACGCCGGGGATCTCGTTAATGCGCTTAACAATGTAGTCACGGCGCTCCAGGAAGGCTTTGCGCATTTCCTCGGTTTCGTCCTGAGGCCCGCTGAGTGCTTCAATGGATGCCCACTGACTGATGGTAGAGGGAGCTCCGGTAGAGTGGCTGAGGAAGTTGGACATTATCTTCGCAAGCTTTTTGTTTGCCGCGCAGTAGCCGACGCGCCAGCCGGTCATGGCATAGGACTTGGATACGCCGTTTATAAGCAGGGTGCGCTCTTTTACATCCTCGCCCAGGCTTGCAACGCTTGTAAACTCCATTCCGTCATAGATAAGCTTATAATAGATCTCATCGGCGAGGATATATAGGTCGTGCCTGACGCAAACGTCGGCTATCGCCTGAAGCTCATCTTTGGAATAGATCATTCCTGTGGGGTTAGATGGATTGTTGAGCATGAGGCACTTGGTGTTCTCGGTTATAGCCGCTTCGAGCTGTTCCGCGGTGATCTTGAAATTCTGGTCTTCGCCGGCCTGAATGATAACCGGAGTACCTCCCACCATGCGGACCATTTCATAATAGCTGACCCAGAACGGCGCAGGGATTATTATCTCGTCACCGGGATTGGTGATCGCGGCAAGAGCAATATAAACGCTGTGCTTTGCACCGCTGGCTATAACGATCTGAGTATAGTCGTAATCAACGCCGCAGTCGGCCTTCAGGCGCTGGGCAATTGCTTTACGCAGGGGAATTATTCCGGCGGAGGGAGTATACTTGGTCTTACCCTCACAGATAGCGGCGATCGCCGCCATATTGATATTATCAGGAGTCTTAAAATCAGGCTCGCCCGTACCGAAGCCGACAACGTCAAGTCCGTCGGCTTTCATCTGTTTTGCAAGACTGTCAACAGCCATAGTTGTTGATGCACGAACCGCTTCCGCAATTTTTGATGCTGGTTTCATTGTTATCATCTCCATTTTTTAATAGGATAATTATATCCGTTAAGTACCTGCTTTTCAATCATTAAAATATATAAATCTTCAGGTTTTAGCGTGGATTTTATATGCAAATATAAGAAAAAATGGCTGATACAGCGAATAAATGCGTTCGAAGCTGTTTCTCTCACTCTTTTTTACATTAACTGCGAAAAAGCAAAAATTTTGTAGCTGTATCTATTTCGTTATCAGTATTTTATGATATAATTATATCGATTAAAAACATCTGCTCAGCATGGAGGATTGATCATTATGTGGCTTGTGTTTGCATTCGGCTCGGCTCTTTTTGCGGGCTTAACATCTATTTTGGCCAAATGCGGGATACGGAAAACGGACTCTACCGTGGCGACGGCTGTTCGTACTATCGTAGTGCTTATATTTTCGTGGCTCATGGTGTTCGTTATAGGGTCGCAGTCTCAGATCTCCTCTATTGACAGCAAAACCCTTCTGTTTTTGGTGCTTTCGGGCCTGGCAACAGGAGCATCCTGGCTCTGCTATTTTAAAGCGCTTCAGCTCGGAGACATAAACAAGGTAGTTCCCATAGACAAGTCAAGCACTATACTGACGATAATTCTGGCTTTCATTTTCCTTCATGAGGATATAAATCTTCCCAAGGCCATCGGCGTTGTGCTGATTGGTGTGGGTACTTACATGATGATAGAAAAAAGAGACTCCGATCCAAAGCAGCCGAAGGGAAAAGGCTGGCTGCTCTATGCTTTTGGATCAGCCGTTTTTGCAAGTCTGACGGCTATACTCGGAAAGGTCGGCATTTCCGGCGTGGAGTCCAATCTCGGCACGGCCATACGCACGGTTGTCGTCCTTATCATGGCTTGGGTAATGGTGTTTGCCACCGGAAAAACAGCATCGTTGAAGGAGATTCCCCGCCGTGAGCTTGGCTTTATCTGCCTGTCTGGGATAGCAACCGGAGCCTCCTGGCTTTGTTATTATAAGGCCCTGCAGGACGGCCTTGCGAGCGTTGTAGTTCCGATCGATAAGCTGAGCATCCTTGTAACAATAATGTTTTCATATTTTGTGTTCAATGAAAGGCTGTCGAAAAAATCTGCCGTTGGACTTGCCGCCATCGTCGCGGGAACGCTTGTCATGCTGATCCGCTGACAGTTCGCTGCAAATATACATTTTAAAATCCGCATTTCTCTTTGCTTCTCAAAAAGAAATGCGGATTTTAAAATTAAATGTAATCGGACATGATGATTTTTAGAGTAAAATGCAGATAAGTGTTCCTCTTCCCTCGTTTACTATGCGCTGCAGGGTCTCCTGAAGCTTTGCTCTTGCGTTTTGCGGCAGGCTGTTCAACCTTTCGGCTATCCCCTCCTGAGCTATATCGTACAAAGGCCTTCCGAAAATGTTGGATTCCCAAAGCCTGCTCATATCTCCGTCGAAGCCCTGAAGCAGGAAGCTGATTATCTCCTCGGATGCGTTATCGCCGCCGATTGAAGGACTTACAACGGTCTCAACACCGGTTCTCAGCATATGTATGGCAGGCGCTCTCGCCTTCAGTTTGACTGCGTACTTACCGCCCTGCTTTACAAGCTGCGGCTCCTCTATCTGAAGCTGCTCGTGATCCGGCATGACAACGCCGTAGCCGGTGTTTTTAACGGATTCCAGCGCATCCTTTATCTTGTCATACTCCTGCTTTACAGCGCTCATTTCACGCAGTATGCTCACAAGCTGCCCGTCGCTTTTAATGTCAAGACCGGACTCGTCGCTGATAAGCTTATAGTACAGTGCCCTGGGTATATCGACCGCAATATTGATAACTCCGCTGCCCATGTCGCTGTTTTCGATGTATGCCGCCTCGACAAGCTCAGACTGCTCCATTTCCGACAGCATAATGCTGATGTCATCCACACAGCAGACGCCGCCTGATGAGTTTATTATGCTGCGGAACAGCTCTGATTTCATGCTGTTTTTATATTCGATCGCGTCAAACCAGTCCGGGAATTTTATGCTGAGCTCCGAGAGCGGGAATTGGCCGAGCACCCGGCGCATGATCTCGGTTATTCCGTTTTCATTAAGCCGCTGACAGTTTACCCTAATGCAGGGCGCTGAATACTTTTCGGCAAGCTGCGCCTCAAGCTCAATCGCGTATTCCGAGTCAGGTTCTGCACTGTTGAGCAGTATCACAAACGGTTTTCCGATGCTCTGCAGCTCGGATACCACCCTTTCCTCCGGCTCGACATAGGCGGCCCGGTCGATATCGCATATGCTTCCGTCAGTGGTTATCACGAGACCAATAGTAGAGTGGTCGCATATAACCTTACGTGTGCCGGATTCGGCCGCCTCGGTCATCGTCACCTCATGGTCAAACCAAGGGGTAGTGACGAGCCTCTCGCTGCCGTCTTCAAAGCGTCCGGATGCGCCGCTGACCATGTAACCAACGCAGTCGACGAGCCGTACAGAACAGCTCGTATCCTCGCCGAGCCTGATCTGCACTGCTTCCTCCGGCACGAACTTGGGCTCTGCCGTCATTATGGTCCTACCCGAGCCGCTTTGCGGCAGTTCGTCGCGGGCTCGCTCGCGCATATATTCATCATCTATATTGGGTATCACAAGGGTTTCCATAAAGCGCTTTATAAACGTTGACTTACCTGTGCGAACAGGTCCTACTACGCCTATCATGATCGCACCGTTTGTTCTTGCAGATATATCCTTATAAATATCGGTATTAGTCATAGAAAAACCTCCGCAGCTTTCTCGTTTGTACGAGTTTATGAGCCGCGGAGGACAAATATTACATTTAGAAGAATCTAACGGTCTGCTTATGAACAGAGGAAACTATAAATTCGGTTCCTGTAAACTCTTTGCTCAGCTTTTGAGCCAGTACAGGAATAACAACATTTTCGGTGCAGAAATGATCCGCGTCAATGAGGTTTATCCCAAGCTCCTTTGCGTCAAGGAAGCCGTTATACTTTATGTCCGAGGTCACATAGGTATCACAGCCCAGGGCCTTTGCAAGAGCTATACTCGAGCCGCCGGCGCCGCCCATAACGGCCAGTTTTTTGACCTTTTTCCCCGCATCGTGATACCTAAGACCGCCGGCATTAAGAGCTTGTTTGCATACACAGAGAAATTCAGCAAACTCAATTTCGCTTTTAAGCTCGCCTATGCGTCCGCAGCCGATCTCGTTTCCCTCAGCATCTGTACCGCAGGGCTCCAGAAAGCTGCTTACGGAGGCTCCGAAAGCGCTCATTAGCGCGTCGTTAACTCCGCCTTGCGCAATATCAAGATTTGTATGCATGCAAATGGCAGAGATATCATTTTTTATGAGCTCGATTATCTTCCTGCCGGTGAGGTCGTCTGCAGTAACGCTTTTGATCGCTCCGAATATCAGAGGATGGTGAGATACAATAAGCTCAGCTCCTATGTTTTTTGCCTCTTGAATGACTTCGTCGGT
This sequence comes from uncultured Clostridia bacterium, assembly GCA_946405205.1. Classification (GTDB taxonomy): domain Bacteria; phylum Bacillota; class Clostridia; order Oscillospirales; family Oscillospiraceae; genus F23-B02. The sequence continues at coordinate 12,725 of CAMJGL010000005.1, read as the reverse complement.
TATATCAAGCGCCAGCAGGCACTTCCCCGCTTCCGCTTCGTAATCTCCCACGAGCAGCCCGACATTATCAAAGTCCATTTTCAGGCTCACCGGCGCAAGAGCGTTCAAGTAATCGTATATATCCCTGACTTTAGTCATTTCGGCATCCTTTCATTTCCTCAAGCTCGTCTATCATATTCTGTATCATCATATTCCATGCTTTGAGCGAGGCTTTTTCCGCGTTCTGAAGGCTGTCTGCTGCCGCTTTAAAGCGTTCGATATGCATGCTCAGCAGCTTATCAAAATACTTGCTGTCCTGTATCTGTTCCAAGCGGCCGGTATATAGCTCGGCATCCTTGTACTTAGGACTTTCGCCGGGCTGGGCGCATATTATCTGATAAAGCATACCGTTTTCCTCGGTCTGCATTTCGCTTGTTATGATAAATCCATTGTTGACAAGCCAAAACCGCAGTATTTCAGGCTTCGTCACCGGCTGAAGTATGAGCTTATAATCGCTGCGCGATGCCCACTCCGGCATATCATACAGACCGCGATCCAGAATGCCCGTGATCGTATCGCCGCCCATTCCGGCAACAATAACAGTGTCGACCTTTGAGCTGTCGACGCCGCTCAATCCGTCGCACAAAACGAGCTCTACAGAATCCGATAAGCCTGCGTTCTCAAGGCTTTGGCGGGCTTTTTCAAGGGGGCACTCGTTTATATCACCTGCAATAATATTCCCCTTATATCCGCTTTTGCGCATCATAATGGGGATATATGCATGGTCAGTTCCGACGTCCGCGACCCCGACGCCGTTCTTTGCCAAAGATGCAATTAGTTCAAGTCTGTTACTCATAATACTACATATAAGCAAAAAAGCCGGTTTTCCGGCTTTTTTGCTGCTCTTTTGTTACAGGGACAGAAGGTAAGCCTTGAGCTCAATAATGAACTCATCAGGGTCAACGCCATGGGCGGCGCAAGCCTGCTCAAGGCTCTCTGCGGTAGCAAGTGCACAGCCGAGGCAATGCATACCCAGCTCCTGGAACTTGGGCATTGCCTCAGGAAAGTTCTCAAGAATTTCAGAGATAATGCTTTCTCTGTCAATGTCCATGATTTTAAGCATTTCCATAGTTATATCTCCAATCAAATAGATTTAGAAAAAAGAACGGGACGTCAAGAGGACGTCCCACTCTATTCCTGCAGGTATTTATCCTCAGGCTTCTTCCTTCATCTTTGCAAAGCACTCGCTGCAGTATACAGGACGATCGGTCTTGGGCTCAAAGGGAACCTTCGCCTCGCCGCCGCATGCTGCGCAAACTGCGGTGAAGAACTCACGGGGACCGCGAGCGGCGTTCTTGCGGGCGTCACGGCATGCCTTGCAGCGCTGGGGCTCGTTCTGGAAGCCGCGCTCTGCGTAGAATTCCTGCTCGCCAGCGGAGAACACGAACTCCTGACCACACTCTTTGCAAACTAAGGTCTTGTCTTCGTACATTTTGAATCCTCTCTTTGAAAATCTCGCCTGTCGGCTTTTATATGCGTCAGCTATCGCTGATATCGCCTGATTTAAGCAGTCGCGCAGTTTTGCGCCTTATCCTTTGTATCGCATTATCAACAGCCTTTTCGCTTTTTGCGGTGTTTCTAGCTATTTCCCTATAGCTCAGGCCGCTTAGATAATGAGTCAAAACTTCTCTTTCAAATCTTGAAAGCGCGTTCAGTAAGGATAAGTATAATTCATCTGTATATTTTTTGTTCTCTCTGGCCAGAACCTGCTCTTCAGGGGATTTCTGAAATAATTCAGCGTATGCCGACATGGGGGTCTGGGATTCATCTGAGAGTATCGAGTCTAAGGGTACGCCGTCATTAAGTGGGGTATGCTTGAGACTTGAGGCTGATTTAACAGCAGATTTCAAACGGTTGCAGATGCAGCATTCCGCGAATGTTTTAAATGAGGTGTTATGCTCGGGATCAAATTGCCTGATCGCCGAAAGCAATCCGAACATTCCCTCCTGGATAAGATCTTCGCTGTCTCCGCCGGCAAGGAACAAGGGTCTTGCGCAAATTCGCACCAAACGCATGTATTTTGATACAAGCTGTTCCTCAGCCAGACGGTCACCCTGTGCCGAAAGCTTCTGTAGTTCAGTATCCTCTAAATCCGCGTAATTAAACATAGAAAACCACTATAACTTCCAATAATACTATTATAGTATATATCAAATTTGGTGAAAGTCAATAGATTAAAACCTAAAAATATACACTTTATTCAGAAAATTGAGGATTTTTTACAATCCAAGCTCCTGCTGCCCGAGATATTCTATCCCTAAATGATTATATGTCTTTCTCGTCACGCAGCGGCCTCGCGGCGTTCTTGTCAAAAATCCCTGCTGCAGCAGATACGGCTCATAAACATCTTCAAGAGTTACAGCGTCCTCATTGATGGTCGCGGCAAGCGTTTCAAGCCCCACGGGGCCGCCGCCGTAAAACTCAATAATGCTTCTTAACATTCTTCGGTCGAGCGCGTCAAGGCCGAGCTTATCGACCTCCAGTCTTGAAAGCGCCATATCGGCGACGTCCTTGGTAATTATACCGTCGGCTCTTACCTGGGCAAAGTCTCTTACTCTGCGCAGCATCCGGTTTGCAATTCTTGGGGTGCCCCGTGATCTCGACGCGATCTCCGACGCCCCTTCCCTGTCGATTTCAATGCCGAGTATATCGGCAGAGCGCTCCACGATACGCCGCAGTTCCTCGGGCGTATACAGCTCAAGGCGCAGCGTTACGCCAAACCTGTCACGAAGTGGGGCTGTCAGCTGTCCGGATCGGGTCGTAGCTCCGATAAGCGTGAACTTCGGCAGCTCAAGATGGAGAGAGTTTGCAGAAGGGCCTTTGCCGAGGATGATATCTATCGCATAGTCCTCCATGGCGGGGTAAAGTATCTCCTCATATGCTCGGTTGAGCCTGTGTATCTCATCAACAAACAGGATATCGCCCTCATTGAGGTTTGTAAGCATGGCGACAAGGTCGCCGGGTCTTTCAATAGCCGGGCCTGAGGTTATTCTCATATTTACACCCATTTCATTGGCTATAACCGCGGCAAGCGTCGTTTTGCCCAATCCCGGAGGGCCGTGCAGCAGAACATGGTCGAGCGGCTCGTTGCGAAGCCGTGCGGCGTCAATAAACACACTGAGATTGTCCTTTGCCTTTTCCTGCCCGATGTAATCGGTGATGGTCCTCGGGCGCAGACTGCCCTCTCCTGAATCCTCGGGGAGTACCGATGAGCTCGTCACAATTTGCTGATCTTCAAGACCGTCCGAAAAATTAATGCTCATAGTCTGCCTCCTTACATAAGATTCTTAAGAGCTATCTTAACTATCTGCTCCGTACTCATTCCGCTGATATCCATTCTTTTAAGAACGGAGTTTATCTCAGGCGCGGAATAGCCCAGCACCATGAGCGCGGTAACGGCCTCGCTTTTTGAATCTCCGTCCGCCGGTGAATGTATGGTCGGAAGCTCGACGGAGGAGCTGCCCATTTCCTTGGAAACCTTGTCCTTGAGCTCAAGTATCACACGCTGCGCTATCTTCTTTCCGACACCCTGAGCAACCGTTATGGCTTTCTCGTCCCCGTTCATTATGGCTATGGCAAGTCCTTCCGGAGTTGTCGCGGACAAAATGGCCTGAGCTGCCTTGGGGCCGATACCGGATACCGTGAGCAGCATATCAAAGCAGCGTTTTTCGCTGAGCGTTGCGAAACCGTAAAGGTCAAAGCTGTCTTCCTTGATATATTCGGAAATATAAAGCTTTGCTTTTTCATTGAGTTTGATTCTTGAAAGCGTGTTGACCGTGGTATTGACCGCGTATCCGACACCGCCGCAGTCGATGACCGCAAGATTTATATCTATATCGGAAACTATTCCGGCTAAATGGTAGAACATACTCCGTTATCTCCTTTTTGGCCGAGAAGTGATGTTGAGCTCCTCGCGTGGCATATCGCAAGAGCCACCGCATCCGCCGCGTCATCGGGCTTCGGCGCCGACGGCAGATTGAGTATTCTGCGGACCATATCGATCACCTGATTCTTCTCGGCGCGTCCGTATCCTACTACGGCCTGCTTTACCTGAAGCGGAGTGTATTCAAACACTCTTACTCCGGCCCGGTATGCCGCCAGCAGTATGACGCCCCTTGCATGGGCAACCGCTATGCCAGTAGTTGTATTCGTGTTGAAAAAAAGCTCCTCTATCGACATCACATCAGGCCGGAATGTTGAAATCAGCTCGTTCATATCGCAGAAGATCCTGTCAAGCCTGCTTGACAGCGACGTGTGCGCCGGAGTGCTTATAACGCCGCAGGTAACGAGCTTCATTATATTTTTATCCGAGTCAACTATGCTGAACCCGACAGTCGCAAGGCCGGGGTCGATGCCTAAGATACGCAAAATCATCACATCCTAATATTAAATTTTATCACATCCGCATTATTATCGCAATAACAAAAACGCCGCACCATCACCGATGCGGCGTTTGACATATTCAATATGTACTTATGCTCTGGGGTGAGCCTTGTTATAGACATCTTTGAGCTGCTTTTTAACGAGCTGCGAATATATCTGCGTCGATGATATATCCGCATGGCCGAGCATCTCCTGGATCGAATGCAGATCGGCACCGTTTTCAAGCAGGTGTGCCGCAAAAGAGTGGCGCAGTGTATGGGGCGTTATTGTTTTTTCAATATGCGCCTTCTGCTGATAAGACTTTATGATCTTCCAGAAGCCCTGACGCGACATTCTCTCTCCGCTCACATTCACAAACAGAGCCTGCTCGGTGGGCAGAGCAATCATCTGCGGTCGTATAAACTCAATATACTCGGTCAGCGCTTTTACCGCGGCAGCATACAGCGGAATATAGCGTTCCTTGTCCTTGCTTACGCATCTGATGACCCCCGCGGAAGTATTGACATCCGTTATATTAAGGTCAATAAGCTCACTGACACGTATACCGGTCGCATACAGCAGCTCCAGCATGGCTCTGTCTCTGTAGCCCTTGGCGTCGGTGCAGGAAGGCTGTTCGAGCAAAAGCTCGACCTCTTTGCTTGTAAGTATCTGCGGAAGCTTTTGCGCGGCTTTATCGGGAACAAGCTTTCCAGTAGGATTTTCCTTAATATATCCTTCGTTAAGCAGAACTCCGTACAAGCACTTGATAGACGCAATAGCCCTTGAAACGGTGGCAATGGATTTTCCGTTTCCCTTCAGCCATCCAATATATTCTGACAGCTCATCTTCAGTCACGGTATCAATTGTCTCACTCGTGTGAGTATCCAAATAGTCGCACAGCTGGCGCACATCGCGCAGATATGAACTGAGGGTATTCTGTGAACACTTCTTTACATCAACAAGGTACTTTTCAAATATTTCAAGACATTCTGAGCTAAGCATTCAACAACCCCCTTTCTGAAAATTCATATGATTAAACCGGTCATTTCAGTGCAAAATAACCGATCACGATCAGCAGCAACACTATTAGGATAAATATAAACTGATATCTAAAAAGCTCAGTTTTAAGAGCTTTATTTACTCTTATGCAGTTCTGGATGCTTTTTGAAAGCTTCAAAGTACCCGTCGACGCAACGAGCACAGAAAAAACATACGCAAAAACCAATAATGAAAAGAGCAAAAATTCCTTTGCTGGAAAAAAAGCGCCGCTGTAAGTATAGGAAGCCGCTGCTGCGGAAAAACCGCAAGCAGCACAAATACACGGTACAACAGCAAAAGCAGCCGCCGACAGTATCCCTGAATGCAGCGCAGTAAGTATAAGCAGGCAAAGTATCGCGGGCAGAAAAACAGGCTCAACGCCAAGCGCGGCTACAAGCGGCACAATATAGCCGACAGCCTCGTCCCTTATGAGCGCAAACAAGCCCGCACCGCAGAAAATCGCCAAACAGACAATCAAAATCCGAGGGTCAGATCCGGCGGACAGCCTGAGTTTTTTCCGTATAAATAAATGTTCCATCAGTACTCTCCACATAAAGCTCGTTATAGAGAATAACTTATGGATTTACATAATTTCTGTTTATTCACAATATAATACAATTTTTGAATGTAATCAAGGCTTTTTGAAAAAATTGATGATTTTTGTTAATTATGTCGATATATTATGTAAACTGTATTATGTAAACCAAGCTACTGCTCTCCGTTTTTGAGCTGATTATACCTTGTATAATCGCAATATTTGGGCATGTGATTTGCGCTAACGTACTATATATAGGTTATCAAATAGAATTATGTAAACTTACGCGCAATTATACTTCCAGTTATCTCATATTCGCTTTTTGTGGCTTTTGCGAAATTTTTTGTTACTTTTGCCCAAATTGACTATTCCACCGATCAGCCCTCCGCCTGTGGATACGGCAACGACCCTGATTATTCTGCTCCAGCTTATTGCATCGGGATATGCAAGGATCGGGATTATTACCAATATGACCGAAAAAATAATCCCTGTTATAAGTCCCCTTATAAGCCTGTTCGTGCTCCCGATGGCTGCAGCAGCACTTCCTATGGCGGCACAGAACAGCACTATTGCACTCAGCACAATGTCAGCATTGTCTGCTGTACACTTCCCCTTCTCTATCAAAAGTGCATATGCCATACATAGTATTGCTGATACAGCCATAGCTATGATCAAGCCTTTTACAATTTGTCCTTTTTCTATACTCTTGCTTCCAGACATAAAAATCCCCCCGACTAATGATGTTTGTACATCATATTAGCCGGAGGGATAATTAATTCTATTTATTTTTTCTCTTTTGCTTCAGCGGCTTCTGCTCTGACGTTGGTGCTTACAGCCCACTTCTTGAACTGAACGCGGACCTTGTCCTCGCTGGTCTCGATGGTGATGTCATCCTCAGTTATATGAACAATGGTGCCCATAACGCCGCCGATGGTGATTATCTCATCGCCAACACTGAGCGCATTGCGCATAGCCTCGACTTTTTTCTGCTTTTTCTTTTCGGGTCTGATCATGAAGAACCACATCAGCACGAAGAAAAGAAGAAGCATAAGAATCATGGAAACTGAGCCGCCAGTTCCGCCGCCTGTACCGGTTAAAAACATAATTTGCTCCTTTTTCAATTAGAATTGTTTTTACATAAGATATGGACTAATTATACATATTAATCTGCGCAATTTCAAGTGTTTTATATTCGCGTATCCAATAATTTTGAATACTTTCCCCGAAATTCATTGAAAGTCCCCTGTTCAAGGCTGTTCCGTATCCTTTCGGTCAGCTTATTATAGAAATACAGGTTATGAGTTACCGCAAATCGCATTGCGAGCATCTCGTTTGCTTTGAACAGATGCCTTACATAAGCCCTCGTATAGCGCCTGCATACAGGGCAGTCGCACTCGGCATCAATTGGCTGACTATCAGCCATGTACTTCTCGTTTTTGATGTTGATAATTCCGTTCCAGGTAAACAAATGCCCGTGCCTGCCGTTTCGCGCCGGCATAACGCAGTCGAAAAAGTCTACGCCTCTTGCAACGCCTTCGATAATATTTCCCGGGGTACCTACTCCCATCAGGTAACGGGGCTTGTCCTTTGGCATATACTCCTCGACCGCCTCGATGGTGTCGTACATCTCCTGATGGCTCTCCCCTACCGCAAGTCCGCCGATCGCATACCCCGGAAGGTCAAGCTCGGCTATTTTTTTCATGTGCTCAACTCTGATATCGGCAAAAGTCGCGCCCTGGTTGATTCCGAACAGCTGCTGACCGGGATTAACGGCATCGTCCGTGCTGTTATACTCTGACAGAGCCGCTTTGCATCTTACCAGCCATCTGTAGGTGCGGTCGCAGGATTTTTGAACATATTCTCTGGGCGACGGTATCTTAATGCACTCATCAAATGCCATCGCGATATCCGACCCGAGATTTGACTGGATTCGCATACTTTCCTCAGGCCCCATAAAAATGTGCCGTCCGTCTATATGCGAGTTGAACCTGACGCCTTCTTCGCTTATCTTTCTCAGGCTCGCAAGCGAAAAGATCTGAAACCCGCCGCTGTCAGTCAGAATAGGCCCGTCCCAGGTCATGAATTTGTGCAGGCCGCCCATTTGCTTTACAAGTGCGTCGCCGGGTCTGAGGTGCAGATGATATGTGTTGGAAAGCTCAACCTGACAGCCTATGGTCTTGAGGTCGGCAGCCGACAAGGCTCCCTTGATAGCGGCGGCGGTCCCGACATTCATGAATACCGGCGTCTGGACAAGGCCGTGGGCTGTTTCAAATTCACCGCGCCTTGCGCGTCCTTCCTGAGCTATTAATCTATACATTAATGCTTCCTCACTCAATGAACATTGCGTCTCCGAAGGAGAAAAATCTGTACTCCTCCTTAACGGCGACGTTATATGCGTGCAGTATGCTTTCCCTTCCCGCAAGCGCCGAGACAAGCATTATCAGCGTGCTTTCGGGCAGATGAAAATTCGTTATCAGGGCATCGACGCATTTGAATTTATACCCGGGATATATGAAAATGTTGGTCCACGCGGCGGTCTCCTCTATCGTCCCGTCTTCTTTTGCAAAGCTTTCAAGCGTTCTGCAGGATGTAGTTCCAACGGCAATAACTCTTCCGCCGCTGAGTTTGGCTTCGTTAATAGTTTTTGCGGTTTCCGCCGGTACCATACAAAACTCCGAGTGCATCTCATGGTCTTCTATATTCTCCGCCTTGACGGGTCTGAAGGTCCCAAGCCCGACATGGAGGGTCACGAAGCATATTTTGACGCCCATTTCCTCTATCTCTCGAAGCAATTCCTTTGTGAAATGCAGTCCGGCCGTCGGAGCAGCGGCACTGCCGAGTTCCTTTGAATACACTGTCTGATATCTCTCGGAATCCTTGAGCTCTTCCTTGATATACGGAGGCAGCGGCATTTTACCGAGTCTTTCGAGAACCTCGAGAAAAACGCCCTCGAAGTGGAATTTCACTATCCTGTTTCCGCCCTCGGTCACGCTCTGCACCGTTGCGGTTAGCTCTCCGTTTCCGAAAATAATCTCCTGTCCGGGCTTTGTCTTTCTCCCCGGGCGGCTCAGGCACTCCCAGCAGCCGTCTCCCAGGTCTTTCAGCAAAACGAGTTCCACCGAACCGCCGGTGGGTCTTGCGCCGATAAGCCTTGCCGGAAGCACACGCGAATCGTTGAGCACGAGGCAGTCCCCTTTTCTGAGGTACTGCTTAATGTCGTAAAAATGCCTGTGCTCTATCTCCCCTGTCGTTTTATCGAGATGCAGCAGTCGCGAGGTATCGCGCTTTTCAAGCGGGGTCTGCGCTATAAGCCGCTCCGGCAGGTCAAAATAAAAATCCGTTTTGTTCATCCGATGTATGCTCCGTTAAAATAAAAATCTATGATCTCATTGCATGAGGCTCCGTGCAAATGCACCATGGAATACGCGCCCCACTGGCTCATTCCGCAGTTATGCCCCCATCCGCCGCCTTCAAAGACGAACACGGCCTCGCTCTCCTCGTTTTCCTGCTTGCTGACACGGTAATGCAGGCTGTTTAAGCCCAATGCGCGAAAACAGTCTTCTCCCGAGATTCTTATTGTCTTACCGTTTATATCTTTTATTTCGAGCTCGATAACATTTCCCATGTCGGAATGGACAGCATTGATTTCTGCTATCTCCGAAAGCTCATGACCGTAACGTGAAAGCCGGTAAACGATGCTCTCAGATATGAGCTCGCTTTTCCATGTCTTGTTGTAAAACTCGATACCGTCCTCGTAGGGATCCACCGTTCCGCTGAGGTATGCCCTGCGTTGGGAGAAAACATTTGCGCCGCTGTCGGTGCTGCCTCCGTCAGAGGACATATAGTACACCTTGCACACAGCGCCGCGGTACCGAACAAGCTTTCCGGCGGTCAGCTCAGCGGCGTTATCTGTGTTTTCCGTGGTGCCGGTAATGCCGCGGTATACCTGACTGTAGGTATCGTTTCTCAGGTCAAAGCCACTGTAGCAGTACGCGTTGATATTGTTCAGAGCATATGTTCTTGCGCACACAGCCTGAGCCTTGAGCGCCTCGAGCGGCCATTCTCCGTTCATTTCATACGGAAGCACGCCTTTTACATAGTCCTCAAGGCCAACATAGTTTATTACCGCAAGCCTGTCCCCGCTGCGGATAAACTCAAAATCTCCATAATAAGCGTTGCCGCCGAACCATGTTTCCGGCTTATCTGCGCCGGCGGGCCTGACGGAAAGCTTTGTGTTCTGACCGTTATCATACAAAAACTTGAGCTCCCAGGTATCCGTTTCCGCCGCAAGTACGGAGCTGCTGCTTCCAGTGAAAGCCTGCGCGTCCATGCCGCGCTCGTTTATCGCTTTATATGTTTTGCTTTCATTGGCATACGTACCGACGAGTACGCGGTATTGGCCGTCTATGTAAGCCGGAAAGCCGCCCCACAGCCCGTCTGCGGCCGACTTTGCCTCTTCAAAGCTGCCGTAAACCGCGTTCAGGAGCATGTGATAAGGGCCGACTTTTGCATCATCCGACAGAACGAAGCCAACATCCCCGCGCATAGACAGAGCCGCGCAGTCAGTATACCCCAATTCGTGAAATACTCTGGCATGGTCATAGTATCCTAAGGCATACCCGCTGCCTGTTTTATTGAGCAGTCTTGCTTCATATAAAGCGGATGAACCCGAATTAAGGCCGACCTTTATCGTTTGTACTCTCTGCTCAATATCAAAATATGCGGGCGCGGGAGCCTCCTCGCCGTCGGCAGAGGCCACTGAGGGAAGAGCTGAAACCATCACGGCAAGAATAAGTATATATTTCAGTATTTTTCTGTACCGTTCAATCATGATCATATCTCTCCCCCTCTTGCGTCAGGCAATATATTATAATACGTCCCGCCGGAAAATTCAATGTTTTCAGTAATATCCGCCGGCAATTGACCATATGCTGTTAAGCGAATATAGGATTGGAGGGAAGCTGATGTTCAAAACACCGATTTTTAAAGGCTCCTGTACGGCGATCGTAACTCCCTTCGGTGAAAACGGGATAGATTATGATAAGATGGCGGAGCTGATAGATTTCCAATACGACAACGGCACGGCCGCACTCGTAGTATGCGGCACAACAGGCGAAAACGCCACGATGAGCGCTTACGAGCATGAGGAGCTTATAGAATTTGCTTGCAGATATAACGACAGCAGGATGAAAATAATTGCCGGCGTCGGCAGTAATGACACGCAGAAAGCGCTCAAATTTGCAAAGTGCGCGCTCAGATGCGATGCAGACGGCATATTGATGGTAACTCCGTATTACAACAAGACCACACAAAAGGGTCTCATAGAACACTTTACATACGTTGCCGACAGAGTAGATAGCCCGATGATCGTGTACAATGTTCCTTCAAGAACGAGCATAGGCGTTAAGCTTGAGACCTATGTTGAGCTTGCCGAGCATCCGAATATAAACGGCGTTAAGGAGGCCTCCGGTGATTTTACTCTTTTCGCTATGACACGGGCCGCCTGCGGAGATGACCTTTTCATTTGGAGCGGAAATGACGACAACACCGTCCCCATGATGGCATTAGGCGCGCTGGGTGTAATATCGGTCGCGTCAAATATCGTGCCCGGAGCAGTCGCAAAGCTTTGTGCTCTGTGCCTTGAAGGGGACTATGCTCAGGCGCAGCAGTTATATTTTAAATATGCGAAGCTTTTTTCCGATCTGTTCATTGAGACAAATCCCATACCGGTCAAGACAGCGCTCAGGCTCATAGGCAATGATTGCGGTAAGCTCCGTCTGCCGCTTACGGAAATGTCGGAGCCCCATCTGCAAACACTTATCGAGACTCTGCAGGACGTCGGTTTAAGCGTTAAAATCTGAAAGGGGCGCAAATCGCGCCCCTTCTTAATTGTATTGCATTATTCAGGATAGTGAGCCCTCGAACCGCCTATGAGCTTGGGGCGGGTATATGCCGCGTTGACACCGGCCTCACCGATCTTCTTAACGGAAAGCCTGAGAGGCACGGCGACATCCTTGAGGTGCATGCCGATCAGAGTATATCCGATGTCAAGCCCCGCTTTTGCCTTTACATGCTCTACGACCACGGGGTCATTCATCCTGTCATACGCCGCCGTCGCGAACGAGCCTCCGGCCTTTGGCATGGGTCTTACACATACCTCGTCCAGGAAATACCTTTCTGCCGCTTCACGCTCGATGACCAGTGCCCTGTTGAGATGCTCACAGCACTGGGCGGCAAGGTAAAGTCCGTGCTCCGAAAGCGATGAAATTATTGTTTCCGCGACGATCGCGCCGGTCTCGGGCGATGAGCCCTTGCCGATATGCTCGCCCAGAATTTCGCTCGATGAGCATCCTACTGCAACTATATCACCTGCTTTAAGACCGGACTTTTCGATAAGCTCATTGATCGCCTTTTCGGTCTCTGACTTTATAATCTCATACATATATTTCATCTCCGTTTTTTATGCTTAGTAAATAACAATTCACCTGCTGATATTATACCACTCTTTGCGCAATTTGACAACACACACTAAACATAGTATAATACGAGAGCAAATCTACAAAATGTGAGGTGTTTCGATTTGAAACGACTGTTAACTTTCATTATCGCATTGGCGATGATCCTCTGCCTTTTCTCCGGCTGCGGCAAGGATGATGGTGATGCTGTCGCCCCCGGTGTTGATCAGGGCGGTTTAAATGAACACGACGTGGTCAGCGGCCCTGTAAATCCGCTTACCGGCGAAGCGGTCAGC
>CAMJGL010000004.1:0-106396 GCA_946405205.1 uncultured Clostridia bacterium | reverse complement strand
GGCATGTTTTCTTTACGCACCGACCCCCTCGAGCTCCCCCGTCCGTCGCTTCTCTCTATGCATTCATTTTTAGTTTTTTTGATAGTCTGAAAAGCGGCTGCAAGCAGCCGCTTTTTGATTACAGTTGAAAAAGTGAGCTCCTACGGCGTGAGTGCGCTCTGATTTTTGAAAAAAATCGGAGCAAGCGATACAAAGCTTGCTCCGACGTGGTGCCGGTGGCGGGAGTCGAACCCGCACGGTGTCGCCACCAACGGATTTTGAGTCCGTCACGTCTACCAATTCCATCACACCGGCATGCTGGCATATTATAAACTATTATTGTATATTTTTCAAGTATAATTGTCGTTGTGTAATTTTTTGTTCCTACTTTATAAAATTTTTGCTCTTAACACTACCATATTTGAAAATTATATGTTACAATGTCTAAATGTAAAATTATAAAGAAAGAGGCATAACCATGAAAAAGATACTCGTACTTGAGGATGAACCGAATATCCGCAGTTTTGTGGTCATAAACCTCCGCCGCAGTGGGTATGAGCCGATCGAAGCCGAAACCGGCATGGCCGCGCTCAGCCAGCTTGAGAAAAACCCCGACATCAGCCTCGCTCTGCTTGACGTCATGCTTCCCGACATCGACGGCTTCGAGGTATGCCGCCGCATCCGCGCCTCCGGCTCCAAAATAGGCATAATCATGCTCACGGCGAAAAGCCAGGAGATAGACAAGGTGACCGGGCTCATGACCGGAGCCGACGATTATGTTACGAAGCCCTTCTCCCCCGCCGAGCTCACAGCCCGCGTTGACGCGCTCATCCGCCGCCTCGGCAGCGACGCCGGGGACAAGCCCAGCTATGAGATCTCCAGCGGCCCCTTCCTGCTCAACACCCGCAACCGCACGCTTGAGAAGGACTGCAAGCGTCTGAAGCTCACCCAGATCGAATACCTGCTGATGAAGCTGTTTATGGAAAACCCCGGCAAGGCCATGTCCCGCGAGGATATCCTCAGAGCCGTCTGGGGCGAGGATTTCTCCGGCGAGCTCAAGACAGTTGACGTCAACATCCGCCGCCTTCGCATCAAGATCGAGGCAGACCCCACGGAGCCGGAATTTCTCACCACGGTATGGGGCTTCGGCTACAAATGGGGCTATTGATCCTTAGTTTATCCCTTGGAAGTGTTCAATGTTTTTTAAAAATCTTAAATGGCAGCTTCTCGCCTCGAGTATCGCTGCCGTCATTCTGACCGCCTGCTTAATTGCTCTTGCGGCCAACGGCCTGATAATACCGGCGATAATCCTTGCCGTTATCATAGGCGCGTACATCGTGCTTGTCAACATCTGGTTTGACTACTACATCACAAAGCCCATACAGGCTCTTACGGAATCTGCAAAGCGCATCGCAAACGGCAGCTACGGCTCGCAGGTAACCAAGGCCGGAGACAATGAGATAGGCGAGCTTACAGACGAGATTAACCAGATGTCCGAGAAGATCGCTCGGTCGGATAAGACCACCTCGGAGTTCATTTCTCAGATATCCCACGAGCTGCGCACTCCGCTGACCGCTATCCTCGGCTGGAGCGAAACTCTCCAGTACGACCCCGCTATACAGGGCGATTCTCTGCGGGGCGTGAAGATAATCTCAAAGGAGGCCGAGCGCCTGACCGGCATGGTCGCAGACCTGCTCGAGTTCACACGGATCCAGGACGGCAGATTCAATCTGCGCATCGAGCTTGTGGATCTTACGGCCGAGCTTGAGGATTCGCTGCTGACCTACGGGAACCTCATGCGCGAGGCCGGCATCGAAGTCAATTACACCGCACCCGAATACGATATCCCGCTCATTTCCGGCGATCCCGAGCGCCTGAAGCAGGTTTTCCTCAACCTGCTTGACAATGCCGCCAAGCACGGCGGCGACGGCGGCGCGGTGGACGCGAGCCTCCGGCTTGACAGCGGCTATGTCATCATCGAGATACGCGACTACGGCCACGGCATTCCCGCAAAAGAGCTTCCCCACGTTAAGGAGCGCTTCTACAAGGGCAGCTCCAAGAACCGCGGCAGCGGCATCGGTCTTGCCGTGTGCAGCGAGATAATAACCCGCCACGGCGGCATCCTCAACATCTCAAACGCACAGGGCGGCGGCTGCCTTGCGCAGATAAAGCTCCCCCTATCCGAAAACTGAGGCATATATATGGCAAATAAAGACACAAACTCAAGCTGCGCCTTCCGCACATCCATCGGCGGGCAGGCGCTTATAGAAGGCATAATGATGCTCGGGCCGAGAAAACGTGCGATCGTATGCCGCGGACAGGACGGCCTGACGGAAAAGGTCGAGGACGTTACCCCTCTGAAAGAGCGCTCACCCATCCTCGCATGGCCGCTCATACGCGGAGTGGCAGGCTTCCTGTCCTCCATGGTAAACGGCGTGAAGGCGATATCATACTCCGCCGACCAACTTCCGGAGGATATGCAGGGCGAGCCGGACAAGCTTGATCTCTGGATAGAAAAGCACTTTTCCAACGAGACTGCGCAGAAGCTCATCATCGGCACCGCGGTGGTTTTGGGAATTGGTCTTTCCCTGCTTCTCTTCCTGTTCCTGCCCACCTTTATCGTCGGTCTTTTCCCTGCTGTCAAGTCCGACTTTTACTGGCGCACTCTGGCCGAGGGCATACTGAAGCTCATAATCTTCTTCCTGTACCTTGTTTTGTGCTCAAAGATGAAGGACATGAAGCGGCTGTTTGCCTACCACGGCGCGGAGCACAAGACGATATTCTGCTACGAAAAAGGGCTTCCCCTGACTGTTGAAAACGTACGTCCGCAGCCGAGGCTCCACCCCCGCTGCGGCACAAGCTTTTTATTCGTGGTCATCATCATAAGCATCATCGCCGGCTCCTTTATCCATGTTTCCGACACGCTTGCGCGAATGGGGCTCAAGCTCCTTGTTCTGCCGGTGATCGTCGGTATCAGCTACGAGATAAACCGCTGGGTCGGACGGCACGATAATCTGCTGTCCTCCATTCTCTCCTGGCCGGGCAGGCAGATGCAGCGCATAACAACAAACGAGCCCGACGACGACATGATCGAGTGCGCCATCCGCGCTCTCGAGCTCGTTATACCCGAGGAAAAAGGCAGCGACGCCTGGTAATCTATCCCCTGCAAAGGATTCTTGAAAATGCCAAAGACATATAACGATATTTATTTTGCAGTCAGAAGCAGGCTTCGGGATAACGGAGTTGAAGCCTTCAGCCTTGAAGCCCGCATCCTTCTTGCCGCCGCAGCCGGCAAAACGACTGAGCAGCTCATGTGCGATATGTACCTGTACACCTCGAGCGAGATCGAAGAAAAGGCAATGGGCATGCTCGAAAGAAGGCTCGCGGGCGAGCCTCTTGCGTACATCTCCGGCTCATGGGAGTTCTACGGGCTTCCTATAACGGTCACGCCGGATGTGCTCATACCCCGTATGGACACCGAGGTAATGGTCACCGCCGCCGTTGAAGCGGTGAAGCAATTCGGCATGAAGGGCAGGATCCTTGACCTGTGCTGCGGCAGCGGCTGTATCGCCTGCGCCGTTGCATCCGAGCTTCCGGCAGCGCGGGTCGTCGCGGCCGACATTAGCTCCGCCGCGCTTGAGGTCTGTCGGAAGAACATCAAGGATAACCGCCTGATATCGAGAATAATCCCCATGCACGCCGACGCCACGACATGGCCGCCCATGAGCATCGGGAGCTTCGATGTTATTTTATCCAATCCGCCCTACATCCCCTCGCGGGAGCTCATCGAGCTCGACTGCTCTGTGCGCGACTACGAGCCGCTCAACGCTCTCGACGGCGGCGAGGACGGCCTTGATTTTTACAGAGCTATCATAAAATACTGGACCATCGCCCTGCGTCCGAACGGCCTTATCATGTTTGAGGTCGGCGAGGGGCAGGCCGACGACGTCAAAAGGATGCTGCTTCGTGCGGGCTATGTCTCCGTCGACAGCAGATTTGACACTCTCGGCATCGAGCGTGTCGTTATCGGCAAATGGAAAAATGAATTTTGATTTGTAATATGAGGTGAAACACAATGGCTGAAAAGAAAAAGACTCCCATTTCCACCCCCTCTCAGGCAAGTGACAAGAAAAAGGCACTTGAGACCTGCATCGCCCAGATTGAGAAAAACTACGGCAAGGGCGCTATCATGCGCCTGGGCGACGATATTCCCGTAAACGTCGAGTCCCTGACCACGGGCTCGCTCTCTCTTGACCTCGCTCTGGGCATCGGCGGAGTTCCCAGAGGCAGGATAGTTGAGATATACGGCCCCGAAGCCTCCGGTAAGACCACGCTTGCGCTGCACGTTGTCGCCGCGGCACAGAAGGCCGGCGGCGAGGCCGCGTACATAGACGTCGAGCACGCTCTTGAGCCGGCATATGCCCGCGCTCTGGGCGTTGATATCGACAGCCTTCTCATCTCCCAGCCGGACACCGGCGAGCAGGCGCTGGATATTGCCGAGAGCCTTGTGCGCTCGAGCGCGGTCGACGTTGTCGTCGTCGACTCCGTCGCGGCACTCATCCCCCGCATCGAGCTTGAGGGCGAGATGGGCGATTCCGTCGTCGGCGCTCTGGCAAGGCTCATGTCGCAGGCCATGCGCCGTCTGGCAGGCTGCATCTCCAAAAACGGCTGCACCGTCATTTTCATAAACCAGCTGCGCCAGAAGATCGGCGTTATGTACGGCAATCCCGAGACTACCCCCGGCGGACTTGCCCTTAAATACTATGCCTCCGTCCGCATCGACGTGCGCAGGATAGAGACCCTCAAGGTCGGCGGTGAGATGATCGGCAACCGCACCCGCGCAAAGGTCATCAAGAACAAGTGCGCTCCCCCGTTCAAGGAGGCCGAGTTCGACATCATGTACGGCGAGGGCATCTCCAAGGTCGGTGAGATCGTCGACCTCGGCGTTAAGCTTGACATCATCGACAAGGCCGGCGCGTGGTATACCTGCAACGAGCAGCGCATCCAGGGCAGAGACGCCGTTAAGGAATATCTCGTTCAGAATCCCGACGTCTGCGACAGGATCGAGCAGGAGATACGCGACAATGCCTACAAGCTCATGTCGCCGCAGGCCCGCAAGGCCGCACAGGCTGCGGGAAGGGCCGTTGACATCAGCGCCGATGATTTTGAAGGCTGAGCAAGTTGAAGCTTATCGAAATAAAGCAGACCTCTCCCGAGCGCTTCACCCTTATTTTCGACGACGGACGGCAGATAAAAAGCTCTCTTAGTGTTATTACGGAGCGCTTTCTGCACTCGGGAGCGGAGCTCAGTGACGCGGAATACGAGGAACTGTATTCCGCTTCCGCACTCTCACTTGCAAAGGCGAGAGCTCTGCGCATCATAAACACCCGCCCCATGTCCCGCAAGGAAATGTACGACAGGCTGATAAGCAAGGGCGAAACGCCTGACAACGCGGAGCTTTGCGCCGACTGGCTGTGCGACATGGGGCTTATAAACGACCGCAGCTATGCATCATCCGTCGTGCGGCACTACGCCGCCAAGGGCTACGGCGCCTCGCGGATAAAGCAGGAGCTGAAGCGCCATGGATTAAGCCGTGAGCTATGGGACGAGGCTCTCGAGGAGATGCCCGAGCAAGACGATTACATTGAGCGTTTCCTGCGATCAAGGCTCAATGATCCCAAGGACAGAGCGCAGGTCAAAAAGGTCTCCGACGCACTGTTCCGGCGCGGCTATTCATGGGAGCAGATAAAGCATGCTCTCAACAATTTCAATTCGCAAGAGGATTTTTAATGGACAGAACTATCGCCCTGATATCTCTGGGCTGCGCAAAAAACCTTGTTAACAGCGAGCAGATGCTATACCTCCTGAGCGAGGCCGGCTATGCGCTGACCCCCTCCCCCGACGGCGCCGACGCAGTTATAATAAACACCTGCGGCTTTATTGACGCCGCAAAAAGTGAGGCCATCGACACTATACTCGAAATGGCGAAGCTCAAAAGCGAGGGCAGGCTGGGCAAAATAATCGTCACCGGCTGTCTTACCGAGCGCTATAAGGACGCGGTAACGGAGGAGCTGCCCGAAGTCGACGCTATCCTGGGCGTCGGCAGCTTCGGAGATATCGTGGAAGCCGTTAACGCCGTCTTTGAGGATAAGCCGGTGAGCATATTCTCAGATAACAGTGCTCCTGTCGACGAGATACCAAGGGTCGTCAGCACGGGGCCTGCGTGGGCTTATCTGCGCATCGCCGAGGGCTGCAACAATTTCTGCGCCTTCTGTGCTATACCGTATATCCGCGGAAGATACCGCTCAAGGACGATGGAAAACATTCTTGAGGAGGCACAGGATCTGATGCGTCACGGCGTTAAGGAGCTTATCGTTATCGCGCAGGATATAACCCGTTACGGCACCGATCTTTACGGCAGGCGCTGCCTTGCCGAGCTGTGCCGCAGGCTCTCCGAGATCGACGGCATTGAGTGGATAAGGCTCCACTACACCTACCCCGACCAGTTTGACGACGAGCTTATCGACGAGATAGCCCGCAACGATAAGATAGTCAAGTATCTCGATATCCCCATTCAGCACATAAACAACGGCATTCTCAAGGCAATGAACCGCCGCGGCACAGGCGACGATATACGCGCCCTGTTCAAAACTCTGCGCGAGCGCATCCCCGGTCTCGTACTGCGCACAAGCCTCATTGCCGGTCTTCCCGGCGAGGGAGAGGCCGAATTTGAGGAGCTGTGCGAGTTTTTAAGAGAAGCCAGGATCGAGCGTGCCGGAGTATTCCCCTTCTCCCCCGAGGAGGGCACGCCCGCTGCCGCTATGGAGCATGTTGACTTCGACGAAGCGCAGCGTCGGGCAGAGCTTATAATGGATATTCAGGCTCAGGTAATGGACGAATTTGCCGCATCTCTCATAGGCAAGCGTCTTCCGGTCATTTGCCTTGACTACGATGAAGTGCAGCAAATGTGGGTCGGCAGAAGCTGCTACGACTCACCGGATATCGACGGACTTGTTTATTTCGACGGCAGCGGCGGCGAGGGCAAAATCGTTGACGTTAACGTCATCGCCGTTACCGAAGACGGAAATCTAATTGGCGAGGAGGCATAATATGAACACCACTGCTAACAAAATCACCGTTTTGAGGATCATTCTTGTTCCGGTTTTTATGGTATTGCTTTATCTCGGACAGACCTACTGGGCGCTCGCGGTCTACATCGTAGCCTGCCTCAGCGACTTTGTGGACGGTAAGATCGCAAGGAAATACAATCAGATCACCGATTTCGGCAAGTTCATGGATCCCCTTGCCGACAAGATGCTCGTTCTGGCGGCCATGTGCTACTTCGTCGAGGTCGGGCTCATCCCGGGCTGGGTAGTCGCAGTCGTACTGCTGCGTGAGTTCGGCGTGTCCGGGCTCAGGCTCCTCGCGGTCGAGCAGGGCATCGTGATAGCCGCCGCGTGGTCAGGCAAGATAAAGACCGGCGTGACCATGGTGGCTCTCGGTGTTCTTATCCTTGCCGGACAGCCGTGGTTCCCCGCACCGGAAGTTATCGCGGTCGTCTGCTGGCTGCTCATACTCATCACCACGCTGTATTCGGGCATAGAATATTTCGCGAAAAACATCGGGGTATTTAAGCGCTGCCCTTGACACAAAATACTCCGGGTGTTAATATTTCTATTGGCTGTGAACGGAAAAAGTACTTCCCCACTCACCCCCCAGAGAGGCCTTGACATCGGCTGGAATCAAGGCTGCGGCGACGGGAAGGAAATGCGTCCGGGAGCCTCGGAGGAGGAAATGCCTCCGCGTATGCCGCGTTAAGGCAGGGTTCAAGTTATAAACGAGAGTGGAACCGCGTATATTACGCCTCTCATGGTCTTGCCATGGGAGGCTTTATTTTTAAAAAGGAGATACAATATGAAGCTTTATAACTCCGCAAGCCGTAAAAAGGAGGACTTCGTCCCCAATCATCCCGACATCGTTAAGATGTACACCTGCGGCCCTACGGTATATCATTTTGCTCACATCGGCAATCTGCGCTCCTATATTATGGAGGACGTCCTCGAAAAGCACCTGCGCTATGTCGGCTATAACGTCAAGCGCGTCATGAACATCACCGACGTCGGCCACCTCACCAGCGACGCCGATGAGGGCGAGGATAAGATGCTCAAGGGCGCAAAGCGCGAGAATAAGTCCGTTATGGATATCGCCAAATTCTACACCAACGCTTTCTTCGCCGACTGCGCAAAGCTCAACATCAAAACCCCCGACGTCGTCGAGCCCGCCACCAACTGCATCGACGAATACATCAAGATCATTACCAAACTCATGGACACCGGATATGCCTATTTTGCGGGCGGCAATGTGTATTTCGACACCTCGAAGCTTGAAAAGTACTACATTTTCAACGACTTCAACGCCGACGATCTTGACGTCGGCGTCCGTGAGGGCGTTGAGGAGGACACCAACAAGCGCAACAAGAACGACTTTGTACTCTGGTTCACCAAGTCGAAATTCGAGGATCAGGCGCTGAAATGGGACTCTCCCTGGGGCGTCGGCTATCCCGGCTGGCACATTGAGTGCTCCGGCATTTCCATGAAGCATCTGGGTGAGGATCTCGACATACACTGCGGCGGCATCGACAACGCCTTCCCCCACCACACCAATGAGATCGCCCAGTCCGAGTCATACCTCGGCCACAAGTGGTGCAGCTACTGGATGCACGTTCTTCATCTGAACACCAACAGCGGTAAAATGTCCAAATCCAAGGGTGAATTCCTTACTGTAAAGCTTCTGGAGGATAAGGGCTACGATCCCCTCGCCTACCGCCTGTTCTGCCTGCAGAGCCATTACCGCAAGTCACTCGTATTTTCTTGGGAAAACCTCGATAACGCTCAGGGAACTTACCTGAAGCTTATAAACCGAATCGCTGCGCTCAAGCCCGCCGGTGAGGCGGTCGATGAGGAGGCCTTCAAGACCCTCAAGGATAAGTTCGTTGCCGCCCTCGATAACGACCTCAACACCTCCCTTGCCGTGACCGCACTGTACGACGTGCTCAAATATAAGACCAACGACGACACAAAGCTTGCCGTTATCGCGGACTTTGACAGGGTGTTGAGCCTTGACCTCATAAAGAAGGCGGAGCTCAAGCGCGAGGAGCTTAAAAAGCAGGCTGTTTCCGGCAGCGCGGAGTTCACCGTCATATCCGAGAGCGGTGAAACAGACGCTTCCGTTGAGGAGCTGCTCAAGGCCCGCGCAGCGGCCAAAAAGGCCAAGAACTTTGCCGAGGCTGACCGTATCCGCGATGAGCTCAAGGCCGCGGGTATCGAAGTTACCGATATCCCCAACGGCGCAAAGTGGAAAAGGGTTTAAACGAAATTTCATAAATAAAAATGACCGTCATTGACGGTCATTTTTTTAATAAATGTGAAAAAGGGTCGCTCCAAAGGAGCGACCCAAAAAGCATAATTCAAGTACATCGGCGCATAATGTGGGGTATGCGCCGATATTTTTCTTTTGAATCAGAACTTGATGTCGACAGGCTTTCTGTCGAACATAGTGTTGACCTGCTTGTATGCCCAGCCGAGTACCTTCTGATCGAGGTTCCAGAAGTAAACCACGAAAAGGATTGCTACGACATTGAAGCATATCTTAGCAGTCTTTTTGCAAATTTTGCACATATAGCATTTACTCCTTTTTGAGTGTTATTTAGGGTTGTGCAGTTGATTTTAAGCCTTGATCCGGTTTAAAAATTACTTCTTTGCAAGACCCTTCTGGCGTGCATACTCGGCAGCGCCCAGTGCGCCCATCAGCTGGGGGTCGGTCTTCAGGTTGACGACCTTCAGCTTCAGAACGTGCTCGATGGCTTCCTTCAGGCCGTCGTTCTTTGCACAGCCGCCGGTCAGGGTGATGCTGTCGGTAGCGCCGGCCTTCTT
This sequence comes from uncultured Clostridia bacterium, assembly GCA_946405205.1. Lineage (GTDB taxonomy): Bacteria > Bacillota > Clostridia > Oscillospirales > Oscillospiraceae > F23-B02. The sequence goes on along the minus strand of CAMJGL010000004.1, from coordinate 96,485 downwards.
CGCCATGACGAAGCAGCGCTTTGCAACTGCCATCTCGATACCTGCTGCGATCTCATCCATCGGCTTGCCTTCGCCGACGAGGGTGATGACCTCGGACTCTGCGAAAACGGTGCACTGTGCGGTGATGGGGATGACGTTCTTAGCAGTCAGAGCGAGCTTGCTAAACTCAGGCAGGCTCATCTCGAAGGAACGTGCCATTGCCTCGAAGAAGCGGCCGGTACCTGCTGCGCACTTATCGTTCATTGCGAAGTTCTTTACGGTGCCGTCAGTGTCGATGCTGATGCCCTTGACGTCCTGGCCGCCGATATCGATGATCGCCTTAACGGTAGGATCGGTGATATGTACGCCCATTGCGTGGCAAGAAATCTCGGAGATGTTCTCATCTGCGAAGGGGACCTTGTTGCGGCCGTAGCCGGTACCGATCAGGTATGCAAGCTCCTTGGAGTCCTTCAGGCCTGCCTTGCTGCAGACTTCTTCCATTGCCGCTACTGCGGATGCCTCGGAATTGATCTTGCTGCGGATAGTGGTGTCCGCTACCATCTTGCCGTTTTCGTCAAGTATTACTGCCTTGGTGTAGGTGGAGCCTACGTCGCAGCCGCCAAAGTATTTCATTTATAATTTCCTCCAAATTTTAATTATATACATGAGGCTTTGCCTCACACAGTGTTCTCTTCCAAATCACAAACAGAGTGTTTGTGATTTGGAGAGTAAGAGCAAAGCGTAAGGATATGAAGTCCTGCAGCTTTTGCTCAGAAATATTACATGCAGACCTCGTCCTCGAACTCGACGAGAGAAGGATCGATAGGCTCAGCGCCCATAACGGTACGCATGTACTCGTTGACCTTGTCGCGCATGGTGCGGCGGGAAACGGTTCTGGGGTCCATGAGGTCATGCTCGATCCAGATGAGATCGTAGCCGCGCTCACGGCCCTGGTCATCCAGCAGACCCTGAACGGTAGCCATGTTCTTGCAGGCAACGTTCTGGTACATGAGGATGAGCTTTGCGTTCCAATCCTCGCACTGCTTCCACAGCTCGGTAACGACGTTCTGGTAGCCGCCGTTGGTGTGACGGCGCATGACCATACGCTCGTACAGACGGGCCAGGTCGCGGAGAGCTTCTTCCTTGTCCTCGGTCTCGAGGGGCTTGGTGAAGTTCAGGGACTCCATCTCAACCAGTACGTTGATGCCCCAGCAGTTGGCAGCCCAGTTGGAGAAGTTTGCATAGTAGTGTGCAGGGCAGGACCAGACGATTGCACGGTACTTCATCTTGCCGGGCCATGCTTCGTCGCGATTCTCATATGCCTCGCGGATGAGCTTGCTGACCTTCTCGCAGGTCTTCATGACACGGGGATCAATACCGCCGTCCATCTCGTAGTTCCACTTGCGGAACAGCTCGTAGCAGGGACCGAGGAGCTGGGGATAAGGAGTCTTGTTGATCTCCCACTTCTCGAGCTCGTAAGAGGTCTCCTTGTTGAAGCGCTTCATTGCGGTAAAGTATGCATCCCAGTTCCACTTTGCGCCGGTCTTATCTTCGATGAACTTGATGCAGGCCTTGATATCCTCGGCTGCGCTCTGCAGAACGGATTCGTCCTCGTAACGTACGGGGAAGCAGAGGTGGAATACGGGGATATCGGGGAAGCGGCGTGCAAAGTAAGAGGATGCCATGGTGGAGCCGTCGCAGGGCATGGAGCTGGAGATGAAGCCGCAGCCCATGTCAGGCAGAGCGTCGATAACCAGTGCGCCGCACTCGGAAGAAGGAACGGGGCAGGTATCGGAGGGCAGGCCGAAGGACTCGACTGCGTCGATGTAAGGTACGCAGGTGAGCTGGTCGATCTCGGATACGAGGAAGACGGGCAGAAGCTGGTGAGGAATACCGAGCAGGTCGGGGAAGCCGGCCATGATCTGACCCATGGTCATCTCGTCGAAGGTGATGAGCTTCTTGTTCAGCTCGATGCTGTTGCCGTTCTTGCGGTCAGCCTTGGACAGGAACACGAGGTTCTCTGCAACGTAGCGGAAAATATCGTAGATGAGGATGTGAGCCATCTTGAGTGCGCGGCCGCGCAGACCCATGATGTTCTTATCCATAAAGCCGTGGCAGCAGAAGTAGGAGATCATCCAGCGGTAGTGCAGAGCACTGTTCAGTGCGGGAATGAGGTCCTTGGAGAAGGTCATAAGGAGCATGCCCCACATACGAGCCCACTCATAGAAGTCATATGCGGTGTCCTTGATGCCGCGCCACTCACGACGTACGGTCGCCATTGCGCCCTTTGCGTAAAGGCGGCCAAGGCGCTTCTCGCCGTGGAGGATGGCGTCGAGCTTGCCCTGCTGGTCGAGTGCCATGAATGCCTGGTACTCTTCCTTGATGCGGGCTGCGTCCATCTTCAGGGTGTTCTTCCAGCCTTCAGCGAACTTTTCCCAGTCGGTCTCCTTGAACATCTCGACGAAAATGCCGCCGCAGACCTTCAGGTTTTCCCACTGCTTTTTCCAGTCGATATTGTCTTTTGCTTTCCAGAATTCAGGATTGGGGAATTTAGGAGTCTTAGCCATTACTTATTACCCTCCTCTTTGTGAATACGCTTGATTTCGAGAGATTCAACAAAGGCCTGGCAGCGAGTACGGAGCTGACCGGAGTTGCCGTTGTTGTACAGTCTGTCGATGGACAGTACGGGCCAGCCGTATTCCTCTGCCATGACGTGGCTGACGAGTGCGCGCTCGAAGCCCCAGTAGTCGCAGTACTTCATCTGCTCGTAGATGATGCCCTCGGCCTTGTATTCCTTTGCGAGGCGGTCTGCGGTCTCACGGCGCTGCAGGACCTTCTCGTCAGATATGTAGCGTGCGCACTCGGAGTGCTCCATGACGTGGCGGCAGATCTGGATAAGTGCGGGCTCGTCATCGTTGAGCTCAATGACCTCGCGGCCGGGAGTGGAACCGAAGCAGTGACGGTCGGAGCATACGAATGCGCCGGTGCCTTCGATAAGCTTGGTGAGGTTGTGATCGTCGATCTCGGAGCCGACGATTGCAACTCTTGCACGGAACCAGGGCTTGGGATCGGGCTTGCGGGTCTTCAGCTCCTTGAGGGTCTCCTTCAGGTACGGGAGTATGAGTCTCTTGGGGCAGGTGTAGCTCACGAGGTTGAGGACATGGTACTCATATCCGGTGATAACGGGGTTATCAGCCTTGCGCATATCGCCGATCTCGGTGAGGATCTTGCAGACTTCGTTGTGCTCCTTGACTGCCTTGCGGATAGCCTTATCGGAAACGTCAACGCCGAACTTCTCATGGATGTTGTCCAGGAGATGGAGCTGCATCTGGGTGACATATGCGTCGATGGTGTAGTCAACTACTTTGTAGGGAATGTCCATGTGAGTTACAAAGAACTTTTCCTTTTCGTTGATCTTCAGGACATCGAAATGCTCCATTGCACGGTTCATCATGGAGCAGGCGTCAACGCCGATCATCGCGTCGAGGAACTGATAGCCGCCTTCGATGCCGCGTTCCACGAGTGCACGAGCATACTCGCAGGTGTAGTTGGACATGTAGTAGGTCGCGATATCGATGGATCCAGTGTTGGGTGCGCGCAGACGCACGGAGAAACAGTTGCCTATGTTGAGAAGAACCTCGGGAACATGGTAGCAGGTGTAGCCAAGGCAGATATCGCCCTCAGCCTGAGCCTGCTTTACCAGGTCATTGTCGGCATTCTCAAGAAGACTTTCGAAGTAGATCAGATGCTTAAGATCTTTCAAATGTTACACCTCTTCTTCAAAGAATTTCTATTTTTTGGAGCGCTTCCTTTACTCCATTGAGCATAAGAGAATCCTCGGGCAAATTGAGCACGCTCTTGCCTTTAATATCGTTGGCGGCAAAAGCATTGTCCGCAGGGATGAATGCCACGATGTCAACACCGGGCACAGTGATGAGCTCCGCGAGCTCGGGATTGGTCATACGGTTCACGATGGCGCCGATCCTGTCATAAACGATGAGATCGTCGGCAACGCCTTTGATGGTGGATATTACCTGGCAGCCCTTCTTGCTCTGATCGGTGACCAGCAGCAGATGAGTTACCTTATCCATAACGCGGCGCTGGATCTGCTCGATTCCCGCCTCACCGTCGATGACGACATAGTCGAAGCTGTTTGCCAGAATGCCTATGACTTCCTTCAGGTAAGAGTTTACCTTGCAGTAGCAGCCCGAGCTTTCGGGTCTGCCGATGCCGAGGAATGCAAAGCCGGGCATCTCGACCAGCGCGTCAAAGATCTTGAATCTTGCTTCGCTGAGCAGCTCCAGAGCTTCTCTGGTCTCGCCGTTTTCGACGCTGTCAACAATGCTCATTCGGATATCGTCAAGCGTGAGCTTTACGTCGACTCCCAGAGCAACCGACAGGCCGACCGCAGGGTCTGCATCGATCGCAAGGATCTTCTTATCCGGAAAGTTTTCTACCAGAAGCCTCACTATTGATGCGGAGATCGACGTCTTGCCGACGCCTCCCTTACCGGCGACTGCGATTATTTTTGCTTTGTTTTCCAATAATTCGTCCCCCCTTCATGGATGCGCAGACATACCTTGCGCATTTTGATAACAGTTTAACACAAGATGCTTGGATTTGCAAGAGATTATACTTCCAATTGTGTTAAAAAAACAGGAAAAATTAAGGGGTTTTTATTGCTGGCTATACACTTTTTTGTCAGTGTAAAGTCAGTTTCCGCAAGATAAAAAAGGTAATCCCAAAAACGGAATTACCTTTTTTATCAAATGCGGTTATCAGACGATCCTGCGGTCGCGGACCTGACTGTCATAGTGCTTGTTCAGCAGGGGGCGAATGACGTAATATATGAGTTTGTTCTCGCCGTTGGTGATGTAGAGGGTAAAGGTGCCTACGAATGCGATGAGCGCAGTCAGGGCTACCTTGCCGCCGATCTTAGCAACAGTTTTCATTATGATTATCCTCCTATCAATATGCCGCGCTGTCGTCGAACTCAACGATGGTGGGATCCAGAGGCTCCTCGCCCAGGACGACGGACATATAGCTGTTGATGCAGTTGCGCATATCCTGACGGGAAACGGTACGGCAGTCCTCAAGGTCATGCTCAACGAAGATGAAGTGGAAGCCGAGCTCTCTTGCCTGCTCCTCCATGACGGCATGGACGCCGAGCATGCCCTTGCAGGCAATGTTGTCGTTGTACAGTACCATGTCGCAGTTGAAGTTCTTCGCCCACTCCCATATGGCGTTGACGTTATCCCAGCCGCCGACGGCGTGATGACGCATGGTGGCCTTCTCTGAGAAGATGGCCAGATCCTCGATAGCCTTCTCGGGATCGGTGGTGCTTATCATGTTATGACCCATGGTGGAGTCCATGTTCAGGACTATATTGATGCCCCAGCAGTTCTGGATCCAGGTCGGGAAGTCAGTGTAGTACACGGCGGAGGGGCCCCACAGGAAGGCGCGGTGGCGGGTCTTGCCTGCAAAGGGCTCATACTTCTCTTCATATGCTTTGCGGATGATCTTGATGACCTTGCGGTCGGTCTTATTAAAGTACGGATCCTGGCCGTTTACGGAAGCCCATGCATACAGGCGGTACAGCGTCTCGGCGATGCCGACAAGGGGGTTGTACGGGGTCTTCATGTAGTCCCACTTCTCGAGCTCGATGGTGTTCTGCTCGTTCATGAGCGCAGCGTACTTGAACAGCTCGTTCCAATCGTACTTGACATTGTATTCCTTCTCGATGAACGCGATGGCGTCCTTGAGCATCTGGGTGGAATAGGGATGAGCGCCCGGCTCATTATGTATCATAGCCAGAGTTACGGGGAAGTCGGGCATACCGATGCGGCGGCGCTGGAACATGGAGGTGGCCTCCGAGGCGTTGCACGGCATATTGGTGGAGAGCAGTGCCTTGCCGATGAGGGGGAACGCGTCATCAATCGCAACGCCGGTCTCGGCCGCGCAGCGGGAGCAGACGTCGGCGGGAAGTCCGTAGGACTCGGCAACGTCTATATAGTAAGGCTCGATATGCTGGTCAACGTCGCAGATGATGAACTCGGGAAGAGTCTGAAGAGGGATGGGAATAAGATCCTTGAAACCCGTCATGAACAGCGGGGGCAGAACCTCATCCATAGGAACCATGCGGTCGGTCAGGGGGCCGCCGCCCAGACGTCTGTCGTTTGCGAGAACAAGAGCGATCTTCTTTGTCAGGCTCTGTACGATGGCGTGCATATTCAGATGCGCTATCTTGAGCTCATAGCCGCGGTAGCCCTCGAACAGGCGGTCGATGAACATGAAAGTTCCGAGGTAGGAGCCCATCCAGCGGTATTCCCAGAAGCCCTTGAGGCAGGCAACGGGTGCGGAGGCGACCATCTGAGCCATGGACATGAGGTTCTTCAGCCACGCAGCATAGTCGACCATGGTGTCCTTGACGCCGCGCCATTCACGATACTTGGCAACGCCAGTCTTATCATAGTAACGGCTCCTCTGGCCGCCCTTGCCGTGCTCGGCCTGCCATATCGGGTCGAAACGTTCGAGCTTTTTGTCGATCGAGGCTATAACTTTATCAAACATTATTACTTACCTCCCTGAATGGACTTGATTTCCAGCGATTCGATGAACGCCTGGAAGCGGGTACGGAGCTGGCCGACCGCGCCGAGTGCGTATTCCTTCTCGATGGTGCAGCAGGGGATGTGATGCTCGTTGGTGAAGATGTGGTTGGCAAGCACCTTGTCATAGCTCCAGAACTCACAGAACTTCATGTTCTCATAGATGATGCCGTCGGCCTTGTACTCATCGACAAGTCTCTTGGCCTCGTCGTGGCGCTGGTCGATCTTCATGCCGTCCATGAAGCGTGCGCACTGGTTCCAGCGCAGGTAGTGGCGGCAGATTGCGTCAAACGCGGTCTCACCGTCGAGAATCTCGATCTCCTCGCGGCCGGGCAGAGAGCCGAAGCAGTAACGGTCGGCAACGACCATCGCGCCGCACATCTCGATGAGCTTGGTAAACTCGGGATCGTCGATCTCGGAACCGACGAGGACAACACGGGCGCGGAACGGGAATTTCTTCTCAGGCTTGCGGGTCTTGATCTCCTCAAGGGTCTCTTTAAGATACGGGAGAATGAGCTTGTGCGGGCATACCTGGCTCACGAGCTCGATGACGTGGAACTCATAGCCGGTGATGGGCGGATTGTCCAGCTTGCGGAAATCGCCGATCTCGGTGATGACGCGGCAGAGCTCATTGTGCTCCTCGATGGCCTTGCGCATGGCAGCCTCGGAGGTGTCGACGCCCAGGCGGTCTCTCATGGGCTCCACGACCTTGAGCATGAGCTGTGCCTTGTAGTAGTCAAGGTTCGTCTGGTCGCCCTTCATGGGGGGGTCGATCTGCGTTACGAAGAACTTTTCGTTCTTAACGGGATTGATCAGGAAGAAGTGCTCCTCCATACGCTCCATGGTAGCGCAGCTCTCCGCGCCGAACAGGCAGCTCAGATAGTTGTAGCCTCCCTCGATCGCGCGCTCGAGAATGGAGCGGGCATAGGGACAGGTTCTGTTGGTCATGTAGTAGTTTGCGATGTCAGTGGATGTGCAGTTCGGTGCGCGTAATCTTGAAGAAAAGCAGCCTTCAAGATTCAGGAGGACTTCGGGTATGTAATAGCAGTTGTAGCCAAGTGCCAGTTCCCCGTCCTCCACTGCCTTAGTGACGAGCTCGTTCTGAGCGTCCTGAAGCAGGTTTTCAAAATAGATCAGATGCTTTAGGTCTTTCATTTGCAACCCCTTCCGCTTATTAAAGATTTTTGCTTACCTGTTATTGCCGGAGCCGTATTCCCAGAATAATACTGCTCCGAACTTCATTTTATGATTATACTAAATCCACTCTGCAAATGTCAAGTTTGTGTCAAGTCCTTCTTACTGTTTTTTACTGGAATTAAAAGCAATTACCATACACATTTCGAGCAAAATGTTCAAATACTTCAATGCAGAGCCCTCAGGACTCTGCATTTTCAACAAATAATTCTTCAATTTTTCTAACATATGCCGGAAGAACGCCTTCAAAGTCGAGACCGTAATGCCGCGGGGTGCCGCGCCGTGCGGTGCGCTCTATGGCTGCGGTCACAAAGTCCTCGGCAGTGCTCAGCGCATCCTCGAGCTCCGCGCCCCGCGTGAGCAGCGCAGCGAATGCAGAGGCGAAAACGTCGCCCGAACCGTGGAAGGTGCCGTCAAGAGCCTTGTTCATCACCGTGCTGACCTTACCGCTCTCGTTATCCCTCGCAACTATGCCGATTTTCCCCAGTTCAAGGCTCACGCCGGTCACCGCAACGAACTTGGGTCCGAGGGCCGAGAGCTTGTCGATAAGCTCCGTGATAAAATCAATGCTGTGCGGTCCGGCTCTGTATTCGGTGTCCGTCAGGAAGCACGCCTCCGTCACATTCGGGGTTATTATATCCGCCTTTTTTATCAGCTTGCGGAAGCACGCGGCCATGCGGCCGTCGAGATTTGCATAGTATTTACCGTTATCGGCCATAGCGGGGTCAACGATCACAAGAGTATCGTCTCCGCTAAGAAGCTCTATGGCCCGCTCCAAAAGCTCGCCCTGAGCCTCCGAGGCAAGATAGCCGGAGTATATTGCGTCAAAGCCGGCATTGAGCTCCTTCCAGTGCTCGGCTATGGGAACTATATCTCCGCTGAGATCCGTGAACGTCCATCCGGTGAAGCCGCCCGTATGCGTGGAAAGAAGCGCCGTCGGGATGCAGCAGCACTCTACGCCCGTAGCCGATACTATGGGCAGGGCGACAGTCAGCGAGCATTTCCCCAGTCCCGACAGATCGTGTATCGCCGCCATGCGCGGAAGCTTTGGTAGTTTATCAGTCATTTTCTTATAACCTCTGAAAAAATCTTTCTTGATTTTAGCACAACGCTGGCATGACCGCAAGTATACGTTCAAATATTCAAAAATTACCAAATAGTTTTCTATTGCCAGCATAAGCGGCGCTTCATGCGCAGATAATAGAAGCGAGCTATCAGCTTAATAACTTTGGAGGGAAAGAATATGACGCCTAAAGAATTGCTCTATATCGAAGACGCTCTCAGTCACACCAAATTTTTGATGACTCAGTGCAACCTTGCTGTGAACCAGCTCACCGACCCCGCTCTGAAGCAGCAGGTACAGCAGCTTGTAAACAGCAATCAGAAGCTGTTTACCCAGTTTTACAATCTTGTTTAAGGAGGCCGCACGATGAACGACAGAGACATCATGGAAAACCTGATCCTTACAACGAAGGGCGTCTGCGATCTCTTTATGCACGGCGCTATCGAATCGAGCACCGCAAACGTCCATCAGGCGTTCAGCACCGCTCTTAACGACAGCCTGTGCAATCAGGACAAACTCTACAAGGAGATGTCCGGCCACGGCTGGTACACCACCGAAGAGGCGCAGCAGCAGCATGTCCAGCAGGTAAAGCAGAAGTTCGCATCCGCCCAGGGCTGACGCGGACAACCGCGGAGCAGTCCTCCGCGGTTTACATAACTCTATTGCTTTTTGATTTTCCCCGGGCTTACGCCGAAGGTGTCGGTAAAGGCTCTGTGGAAGGCTGAATAATCGGAAAAGCCGCACTCGGCAGCGGCGCTTGCAGCGCTCATCCCCTCGCGTATCAGCCGTGCCGCCAGCACAAGGCGCTTCTGACGGATATAGTTGTGCACGGTGCAGCCGGTCTGGGATTTGAAAAGGCGCATGAAATGATACCGGCTCAGATAGCTCATCGCGGCAAGCTCGTCGACCCGAAGCTCCTTTGTGAGATTTTCATTTATATATGACAGCACCGCGGCAATCTTTTCGCTGTACTCGACCGCGGTATTATCATGGCTGTCGTCCTTGAGCATTATTCGGTTTAAAAGCACCATGAGCTGAACAAAAATAGTGCCGCGCATAAGCTCAGAACCGAATGCCGTATCGTCCCTTGTGGCCTCAAGGCGCTCAAGGGCGTCCCTCAGCGCGGGGATCTCGCTCTCCTCCGGACGCATAAGGCAGAACCGCCGCCTTTCAGCCTCCGAAAAGCACTCCATAAGCCCGCCCTCGGGCGCGAAGCGGTCAACATAGGCCGAGTCTATATATATAATGATGCGCTCATACGGCACGCTCATGTCGATGACCGCCCTGTGTATCATATGATGGCGCACAAGGAGTATGTCCCAGGGCTCGAGCTTATATGTAGTGCCTTCCACCGTGTAGTCTACTCTTCCCGAGATCAGCACAACTATCTTGTCAAATTCATGAAAATGAAAATCCAGCTCCTGCCCCGCCGTGTCCCTGAGATGGAACATACGGAAATTTTCGTTCAGGTAGCCTTCCCGACTGTATTTGTACCGTTCCGTCATTTTTCTGCCTCCGTTTTGTTTCACGATGGAATTATACAGCACTTTTTGCAATGTTTCAAGCACTATACCCAATTTACATGGCAATTAATTCAGAATATAATACATACACAATCTCATGTAAGGAGTATGCATATGGCAAAGAGATCTTTCTTCAAATCCTACGGATTTATAATTTTCATGCTTCTCGGCATCATCGGCGGCTGCGTCGTCGGCGCACTCAACCCCGTTGTCAAGGACGCCTCAGGAGAGGTCGTCTCCAAGGGCGCGACCGTTCTTGAGCCTCTCGGAACGGTGTTCATAAACCTCATGTTCTGCGTCGTCGTACCCATGGTGTTCTGCTCCATATCCTCGGCTATCGCGAATATGTCCAGTGCGAAGAGGGCAGGCAAGGTCATGGGCGTTACCGTTGCCACCTTCTTTGTGACCGCAGCCATCGCCGCAGTCATCATGTACATAGTCGTCCGCGTGATCCCCATAACCTCCGGCACCTACGAGGTCACCGAGGGCGAGGTCGGCGCAACTCTCGGCGTTGCCGATATGATAATCAACTTCTTCACCAAGCCCGACTTTGCCGAGCTCTGGAGCCGCAGGGCGATACTTCCCCTCATCGTGGCCGCTGTTCTCTTCGGCTTCGGCATCCAGATGGCCGGCGGCAAGCAGACCCTGACCGCGAAGATACTTGACGACCTGACCAACTGCATCATGAAGGTCATAAAGATCATTACCTACTACGCACCTGTCGGCTTCTTCGGCTTCTTCGCCTATCTCGTCGCCACCTACGGCCCCGACCTCATCGGCGACTACAGCCGCACCCTTATCGTCTACTACGTGCTGTGCTTCGCGTATATGTTCGTCTTCTTCCCGATATACGCCCGCTTCGGCGGCGGCAAGGGCGGCGCGAAGGTCATGTGGAAGCACCTGTTCAGACCCGCGGCCGTTTCCTTCGGCACCTGCTCCTCCGTTGCGACTATACCCACCAACATGGAAGTGGCTGAGGAGACCGGCATCTCCAAGGAGGTCACCAACATCGTTCTGCCCATGGGCGCTACCATGCACATGGACGGCTCGGCGATGAGCGCCATCATCAAGGTCGCCTTCCTCTTCGGTATCTTCGGCATGGACTTCGGAACAAGTCAGGCGATACTCGCAATCGTCGTTGCGGTGTTCTCCTCCGTCGCCATGAGCGGTATCCCCGGCGGCGGCGGTACGGGCGAGCTCGTGCTCTGCACCATCTTCTTCCCCGACCAGCTCGCTATCGCCTTCCCCATCGCGCTTGCACTGGGCAATCTGGTCGATCCTCCCGCTACCATGGTCAATGCCGCCGGCGACTACGTCGCCTCCTTCATAGTCGAGCGCTATGTAAACGGCAAGGATTGGCTCCAGAAAAAGCTTGCAAAGAAATCCGAGCCCAATACCACCGAAGCATAATAATTAAACGGTAAAAAGGCTGTCATTCCGATGAATGACAGCCTTTTCATTTTGCCGGGGCAAAAGAGAGGATATATAAATATACTTTCAATAAGCACGATTCTCAATAAGGTACAACAAATGAAAAGTTTCTCATGTTCCCTGCGAGCGGCAGTCTGATGTACGACATTCCACCGTCAAAGCTTATGACAATACTGTATAAATAATAGCTTGCCGAGGCTTCGACCTCATCTATCGCAACAAGCTCACAGCCGAGCTTTTTACAGTAAAACTCCATTGGCGCATGCAGATTAATACTTGGTATTTCATCTGTGCTGAGCTCCGTATCTGTATTTACAACCTCATATTTCAAAGCCAGAAGGCTGGCCGTCTCATCATCAATGATAAGAATCGCATCTCCCCTTCCGTCACTGATACAAACGCTCCATATAAAAAAACTGGCTCTCTCTCCGGAATTGTCTGTAAGCAGTCCGGGAGTTGCTTCCTTTATTTCAGCGCTTTCTAAGTCCACAACGGATATTCCCTGCTCGGCTAAGTCTTTGAGCCACTCGAATGTTACGGACGTGGCATTCTCGTAGTTCATATATTTTGCTGTCGCGGTCTCGACCGCATACGGATCGCCATTCAAAAGCATATCAAATTTTTGCTCAAGGCTTATGCTGCCTCTTACGTTAAGTCCGAGGCTCACGCCGAGGTTATCGAGCGTCTGGCCCGAATCCTCAAGTCTTTTGTCCTCGTATCCTGACACGGCAAGAGGCAGACCGATGCCTATGCCCACGGCGGCCAGCGTCAGAAAAAGTGCAAGCAGTATCTTTGTAAATTTCTTCATATCCTGCCTCCGTGAAGCTCGGCTGTCACCTGTGTTCCGTTTCCGACGCGGCTCTGGAATTTGAGACATCCGCCGTGGAGCTTTGCTATATCATTGCACAGCGATAAGCCGAGGCCCACGCCGCCCTGCGCTCTTGAGCGGGATTTATCCACCCTGTAAAAAGCCTCCGTCAGATGCGCAAGCGCCTCCGGCGGGATACCCGGCCCGTTGTCGAGGACGCGGATCTCGCAGCCGTCGGGCAGCATCACTGACATGATATAAATATTCCCGCCCTTATCAAGGGCTTTTCTCGCGTTATCCATGAGGTTGACAAGCAGAGATTTTACAAGGTCGGGCTCCATCAGGCACTCGCCCTCCTCGCATTTATACTGAAGCCTGATGCCCGCTTCCGCATAGATCGGCTTTAAGTATTCCACGGTTGAGGATATGAGGCTGGCGGGAGACGTGAGCTTAAACTCAAGCTCGCTGTTTTTCAGGACTATAATGTCAAGCAGCTTCAGCGACAGGCTTTCCAGCCGCTTACCCTCCGAGAATATGTAGTTTGCCGCGTTCATCTGCTCGGTCGGGCTGAGGCTCCGGCTGCGCAGCAGATCGGCGTAGCCTATGATGGAGGTCATCGGAGTCTTCATCTCGTGGGCGAAGCTGCCCATGAACTCCTCCTGCCGGCGCATGGAGTCTTTAAGCTCCGTGATATTCTCCTCAAGCTTTTCCGCCATCGCGTCAAAGTTCTCGGACAGTGTCCCGAACTCATCGTTGGTTTTCACATTGCTTCGGTATGTCAGATTCCCCGCTGCGATCCTCTTTGTGGCCGCGGAGAGCCTGCCGAGCGGCCTTGTCAGCAGGTATGACAGCAGATACGACAGCGCGGCGCCGACGGCGATCGTCACCAAAAACGCGGTCGCGTAAACCGAATACTGCTCGTCGCGGGCGGTATATATGTCCTGAATATCGTAGCAGATCACAAGCTGCAGAGCCTGCGCCTCGGTCTCGATAGTACCGGCGACCTTGAAATGCCTGTTTCCTACGGCATCGGACACGAGCGTAAGGCTGTTGGCGGCTGAGTCGCCGAGCTGAGCAAGCTCTTCGCTCCCGCTTGAGTACAGGGTCTCACCCCCGTGCTCGGAAAGGCTTATCGCGGAAAAGTCGTTCATGCCCTTTTTCTCCATCTGATGTATGACGTCGAGAATGTCGGAATTGTTCGGCAGGGTGCTCACTTCGTTCACAAGCTGCAGCGTGCGCAGGACATACTGGAACGAGTTGAGCGCCGCCTCCTTCTCCCTTTCGATGGAGTTGTTGAAGGATATGGATATGAGCAGGCTCCCGCCGACGCCGAAGGCCAGCGACAGCAGCCATATCATGCATATCGTCATCTTTACGCGAAACCGCATATCAATCTCCATTCTGCCGCAGAGCCGGCAGCACAGGCAGGAATTTATATCTCCACTGCGGCAGAATGGAGATCGTTGGCCTGTGCGGTTGCCGCTTGAGCGGCACGCCGTTTTTTAATTATGGATCAGTGTGAATTTTCACACTAAATCTCCAGTCTGTAGCCCACCTTATTGACCGCCTGCAGTCTGTCGTTCCAGCCGACCTTCCTGCGCAGCCGCTGAACATGAAGGTCGACGGTCTTGCTGCCGTAGTTGAAATCCCCGCCCCATACGCGCTCGTATATCGTTTCGCGGTAAAGCGCGGTATTGGGATTACGGGCAAACAGGAGCAGCAGCTCGTATTCCTTGCGGGTAAGGGCTATCTCCTCCCCATCCCGTCGCACTATCATGGACTGTGTGTCGATCGTAAGGCCGCCTATCTCTATAACGGCAGCCGTTTTATTGTACCTGCGCAGAACGACGTCGACCCTCGCCAGCAGCTCGAGCACCTCAAATGGCTTTACTATGTAGTCCTCCGCGCCCATGCGCAGGCCCTTGACCCTGTCGGCGACCGCGTTCTTGGCCGTGAGGAATATCACGGGGACGCCGAGAGGGCGTATATACTCCATAAGCTCAAACCCGTCCACCTTGGGGAGCATTATATCCAGCAGTATAAGGTCATATGTGTCGGCGTCTATCATATCCGCCGCCTCCATACCGTCATAGGCGCAGCGGCAGCTGTACCCCGCCTTGCCGAGGCTCAGCTTTATAAGGTCGGATATGGGCTTTTCGTCCTCAACAACAAGTATTTTTATCACTGCTACTCACCTCACGTTCAATTTACATCATTCCGGCATCAAAACGGCAAAGGCGAAGCCGGAGCTTCGCCAAAAACCGCTATTTCTTTTTCAAAAATTCAAGCTTCGTTTCGGATATGAGGACGGCAATGAATATCAGGCAGAAGCCGAGGCCGATCTTGAAGGTCATATCCTCCTGTCCCATGATTATCGACAGTGCAGTTCCGAAAACGGATTCAAGGGTCATGATGACCGCCGCCGCAGAGGGCGGGGTGTATTTCTGTCCCACCGTCTGAAGGAAAAAGCACACGCCTGTGCACATGACGGTAAGATAGGCAATACCAGCCCACGAGCTCCCGGGAATGTGTCCCGGCTTCGGCTCAAACAGCAGGGCGCAGACAAAGCACAGCACCGCCGCTACCGCAAACTGCAGCATCGTCAGCAGCAGCGGATCCCTGCCCTCGACCGAGCGCGCCGTCGCTATGATGTGCAGTCCGTAAAACAGGCCGCAGCACACAGTCAGCGCATCGCCGATATTCACGCTCAGATCCTCGTTCAGGCACACAAAGCCCATGCCCACAAGACATATGACCGCCGCGCCGATATTGAACCTGTCCGGCTTTTTGCCTGAAAGTATCCAGTACAGGAAGGGCACCAATATGCAGTAGGTCGCCGTGAGGAAGGCGTTCTTGCCCGGCGTTGTGTACACAAGACCGTAGGTCTGCACCGTGTATGCCGCCGCAAGGCACACGCCCATGACGGCGCCGCCCTTTATGTACTGCATATCGAGCTTTTTGAGCTTCGGCAGGCTTGCCAGAAGCATGATGAGCGCCGCGCCGCCGAAGCGGATGGCCAGCACCCACAGAGGGGTTATATCGTCCAGCGCGGACTTCAGAACAACGAAGGATGTGCCCCAGATAAGCGTCGTGGCTATAAGGGCGCTCCTTCCGATAAGTGACTTTTTCTCTTTTAACATAGCTATATCTTCACCATATGCAGAGCGGCGGCACGCAGCATGAGCTTTTTCGTAACACCGCTGTCAAATTCTATTTCTATAAGATGATCGTTCCCCATTGGGGTCATTTTTCTGAGGCTTCCCTCACCGAAGGCCTTATGCAGAACTCTGTCGCCCACGGCGAACTTCGGCGCGGGAGCTTTCGGTTTTGGCACCGCGGGAGCCGCGACGGGTTTTGACCTCGGTGCGGGGCTGCGGTATGCAAATTCCTTCTGGATGCGGCTTTTTTCGGAATAGCCGTAGCCCGTGGGTATGCCGCGCTTATCGAGCAGCTCCTCCGGTATCTCGTCAACGAAGCGGGACACGCGGTTGGCCGTTGTCCTGCCGAACAGCATTCGCTGCTTTGCACAGGACATGTACAGCCTTTTCTTTGCGCGGGTCATGGCCACATAGCACAGCCTGCGCTCCTCCTCCATCTCGTCGGGCTCGCCGATGGCTTTGATGCCCGGGAATATGCCCTCCTCACAGCCGACGATGAACACATTGGGAAATTCAAGACCCTTTGCCGAGTGCATCGTCATCATGACAACGCAGTCTGAATCCTTGTCGTAGTTGTCCATGTCCGTATACAGGGCAACGTCCGCAAGGTAGCCCTCGAGGCTCGGCTCGTCGGTCTCGCTTTTGTAGTTTACAATGCTGGTCTTGAGCTCTCTGACGTTCTCGGCGCGGGCGGAGTCCTCAACGGTATTCTTTTCCTCCAGCATTTTCAGGTAGCCGGTCTTTTCAAGCACAAGGTCATAGAGCAGATCGGGGGCAAGCTCGGCGGCCTGAGCCCTGAGCTCGTTTATGACGCTCGCAAAAAGCAGCATTTTCACGGAAGCGCGGCTGAGCTCAGGGTAGAGATCTGCCTTGCTTATCACCTCGAACAATGAGCAGCCCCTGTCCGCCGCGATGGCGGACGCGGTCTCGATGCTCTTTGCGCCGATGCCGCGAGGCGGGTTGTTGATTATCCTCTCAAGGCGCAGATCGTCGCCCGGAGACGCGATCACGCACAGGTAGGCCAGCATATCCTTGACCTCGGCGCGGTCAAAGAAGCCCGTACCGCCGAAGACGCGGTAGGGTATGCCGTTGCGCTTGAACGCCTGCTCAAGCTGATGCGACTGGGCGTTCATGCGGTACAGGATGGCGTTATCGCCCCATGAGCCGCCCCGTCCGTACAGGGTCATGATCTGCGACGCAACCTGACGGGCCTCGTCATGCTCGTTATCGGCAACGTAGAGCTCAATGGGCTCTCCCCTGTCTCCGTTTGTCCAGAGCTCCTTGCCCTTGCGCCCGGTATTGTTGCGGATGACCGCGTTTGCCGCGTCGAGTATACGCGCCGTGCTGCGGTAGTTCTGCTCAAGGCGGATGACACGGCAGTCTTTGTATTCATCCTCGAAGGACAGTATGTTCTCTATCGTTGCGCCGCGGAATTTATAGATGCTCTGGTCATCATCGCCCACAACGCAGATATTGCCCCAGCCGCCCGCGAGCTTCGAGGCAAGCAGGTACTGGAGCCTGTTGGTATCCTGATATTCGTCGATGAGCACATATTTGAACCGCTTCTGCCAGTATTCGCAGACGTCGTCGTGCTCGTTGAGGAGCTTGACGGTATAATAGATAAGGTCGTCAAAGTCCATCGCGCCGGCGGAGAATGCGCGGCGTGAGTATTCGGCGTAGATCTCCGCTATCTTTATCCGTCGGGCGTCTCCCGAGGCTCTCGCACGGGCGGAATACTCCTCTGCGGACAGGCTTTCGTCCTTTGCCCTGCTTATCTCGGAAAGCAGCATGCGCGGCGGATAGCGCTTATCGTCAAGGTCAAGATCCTTCAGTATGCGCTTTACAAGGCTCATACTGTCGGACGTATCGTAAATTGTAAAGCTCTTCGGGAAGCCGAGGCGCTCTGCGTCGCGGCGGAGGATGCGCACACAGGCAGAATGGAAGGTGGAGGCCCAGACCTCGCTTCCGACAGGGCCGAGCATATTCTCAAGCCTTGACTTGAGCTCGTCGGCCGCCTTATTCGTAAACGTGATTGCGAGTATGCGCCACGGCGGAGTGGGGTCAAGGGCAGCTATCCTGCGCGCCTGCTCCCCGCCTGCGAGCATTATTTCAATATCCTCCTCGCCTGCTGCTTCGGGTATTTCAACACTGTCGCCCGCGGCGCCGTAGCGCAGGAGGTTTGCGATCCTGTTTATAAGCACGGTGGTCTTGCCGCTGCCCGCGCCCGCCAAAATAAGCAGGGGGCCTTCCGTCGCCATGACAGCCTTTCTCTGCATGGGATTGAGGGCGGAAAAGTCCGACTCGATGACTTTTTTTCTCGCTTCTACATATCTCTTTTCAAAATCCTTATTCATGACGCATTATTTTAACACGAATAAGAATACCATTCAAGTGTCAGTTAACACTTCTCTCAATCTTTCAACGGCGCGCCGCTCGAGCCGCGACACCTGTACCTGCGACACGCCGAGCACTCTCGCCGCGGTCTCCTGCGTCATGCCGTGGAAATACCGCAGATACAAGGTCTTGCGCTCCTTTTCCGGAAGCTGCTCAATGGCATAGCGCAGGGAAACGTGCTCGAGCATCCGCTCCTCGCAGTATATATCCGTCAGGACGTGCTCAAGGGTGAAGCCGTCCTCGCCGGTCTCACGCTGCAGGCTTTCGGCAGGCCCCGTGGCGGTCTCGGCAAAGGCTATCTCCTCCGGCGTGAAGCCCGTTTCCGCCGAAAGCTCCGATATCAGCGGCTCCCTGCCGAGGCGCTGCTCAAGGGCGCTGCGCGCGGCTCTTATCTGCTGCGCCTGCTCCTTTATGCCGCGGCTGACCTTGATGGCTCCGTCATCCCTGAGAAATCTGCGTATCTCGCCGGATATCTTCGGCACGGCATATGTCGAAAACTGAGTGCCGAAGTTCATGTCAAAGCCCTCGATGGCCTTCAGAAAGCCAATACAGCCGAGCTGATACAGGTCGTCCGGCTCGGTGCCCCTGCCGAAGAAACGGCGGGCAACGCTCCAGATAAGTCCGGAGTTTTCCTCAACGAGCCGCTCGGCCGCCGATTTATCCCCCGCCTTTGCAAGGCGGAGACACTCCAGCATGCTCTCGGTCATAGCAGGCTCTTTCGCTGTTTTATCGTGCGCAGCATGGTCACGCTCGTGCCCTTGGAGCCGGAGCTTTTGACCTTGAGCTTGTCCATGAAGCTCTCCATGATGGTAAAGCCCATGCCGCTGCGCTCCTCGCCTCCGGTGGTGTACATAGGCAGCATGGCCTGCTGCACATCCTCGATGCCGCGGCCCCGGTCCTTTATCATTATCTCAAGCTTCTCGCCGTCGAGTATACGCAGGCGCATGGTGATCTTTCCGATGCTGTCGGGATATGCGTGGACGATGCAGTTCGTCACCGCCTCGCTGACGGCGGTCTTTATGTCCCCCAGCTCCTCGAGCGTCGGGTCGAGCTGCGCGGCAAAGCCCGCGGCCGCCGCTCTCGCAAAGCTCTCGTTGGAGCTGCAGCTCGGAAACTCAAGCTTTATGTAATTTGTTACTTTCATGTCGTTACCTCCCTTTTAGCTGCTATCGGTATCATCCTGTCGATCCCCGAGGCGTCCAGCACCTTGAGCGGCTGAGGCTGCGGGTTTTCGATATACATTCTGCCGCCCGCCTCGCGTATCTTCCTGTACGTTCTTACTATCACGGCTATTCCCGAGGAGTCCATGAAGCCGAGATGCGACATATCCAAAGTCAGATCGCGCGGCAGCTTTGCGTCTATTGCCTCGGAAATACTTTCGACCGTTTCCCTTGCGCCGTGGTGGTCAAGCTCGCCGGCAAGATACACGGTGAGCCGACCGTCCAGATATTCTGTTGATATTTTCATTCGTATCACTCCAATAAAAAACTGGTGTTATGCACAACGGTACATAACACCAGTTTACTTATTTATATTCGCGGATTTTATAAAATCCCGTCGAACTTATCCGAGTTTTTTGAGACTGTCCTCAAGATTTTCGATAAGCGCCTCGAGCTTTGCCTTTTTCTCCCGCTCAAGGTTCACGACGTGCTCCGGTGCGCGGGACACGAAGTTCTCGTTTGCAAGCTTTGCGTTCTGGCCGTCAAGCTGCTTTTTGGCGTTTGCAAGCTCCTTTTCCATGCGCGCCCGCTCCTTTTCAAGGTCGACGAGCTCGGCCATGGGCATGAACATCCTCGCGTTGTCCGTGATTACGGACACCATGCCGTCGGTGCTACCGGGAAGCTGATCCGTGACCTGGATCCCGGACGCATACGCGAGCTTGCATATGAACTTCTCGCCCTCGGTGAAGGCCTTCGCCTTGCCGGTGACGATGATGAGGTGGCTTTTTCTGGAGGGAGGTACGTTCATCTCGGCCCTGCGGGCGCGGACGGCCTTTATCGCCTCCATGACCATCTCAAAGTTCACCTCGTCCTCGGGGAAGCAGAGCTCCTGCCTGAACCCGGGGTATTCGGCTATCATCAGCGCCTCGCCCTCGTGGGGCAGAGCCTGCCATATCTCCTCGGTGATGAAGGGCATGAAGGGGTGCAGAAGCTTGAGTATCTCAGTCAGGACATACAGCAGAACGCGCTGTGCGCTCTCCTTTGCCGCCTCGTCCTCGCCGTTGAGGCGGGGCTTTGTCAGCTCGATATACCAGTCGCAGTAGCTGTCCCAGATGAAGTCATAGATCTTGCCGGCGGCAACGCCCAGCTCGTAGCTGTCCATATTGTCACAGACTTCCTTTATCACCTGATTGAGCTTTGAAAGTATCCACTTATCCTCGGTCTCGAGCTTCTCCGGCAGGCGGCAGTCATCGACCGTCAGGTTCATCATAACAAAGCGTGAGGCGTTCCATATCTTGTTGCAGAAGTTGCGCATCGCCTCGCACTTTTCAACGTAAAAGCGCATATCGTTGCCGGGGCTGTTGCCGGTTATGAGGTTAAAGCGCAGCGCGTCGGCGCCGTATTTTTCCGCCATCTCCAGCGGGTCGATGCCGTTGCCGAGGCTCTTGGACATTTTTCTGCCCTGGCTGTCGCGCACCAGACCGTGGATGAACACCGTGTGGAAGGGCTCCTCCTTCATCTGCTCCATTCCGGAGAATATCATTCTCGCGACCCAGAAGAAGATGATGTCGTAGCCGGTGACCATGACGGAGGTGGGGTACCAGTAGTCAAGCTCCGGCGTTTTTTCGGGCCAGCCCATTGTGCTGAACGGCCACAGCGCCGAGGAGAACCATGTGTCCAGAACGTCCTCCTCCTGATGGATATTCTTACTGCCGCAGTGCGCGCATTCGCAGGCGTCGGTGCGGGATACGGTGATCTCGCCGCAGTCGTCGCAGTACCACGCGGGTATCCTGTGTCCCCACCAGAGCTGACGGGAGATGCACCAGTCGTGGACATTCTCCATCCAGTTCATATAGGTCTTGGTGAAGCGCTCGGGAACGAATTTTATCCTTCCGTCCTTCACGACCTCGATGGCCGCCTCGGCAAGAGGCTTCATCTTAACAAACCACTGGGGGCTGGTGAGCGGCTCGACGACCGTGCCGCAGCGGTAGCAGCAGCCTACATTGTGATTATACGGCTCGACCTTCACAAGATAGCCCTGCTCCTCGAGATCGGCAACGATGGCCTTTCTCGCCTCATAGCGGTCCATGCCGTTGTACTTGCCGCCGTTTATGATCTTCGCATCCTCATCGATGACGAGGATCTGCTCAAGGTTGTGGCGCAGTCCGACCTCATAGTCGTTGGGGTCGTGGCAGGGAGTCATTTTAACGGCGCCGGTGCCGAAGCCGAGCTCGACATAGTCGTCGGCCACGATGGGCAGCTTCCTGCCGACGAGGGGCAGTATTGCGTTCTTGCCGACAAGATGCGCATAGCGCTCGTCATCGGGGTGGACGGCGACGCCGGAGTCGCCCAGCATGGTCTCCGGCCGGGTGGTGGCGATGATAAACTCCTCATCGGAGTCCTCGATGGGGTATCTGATGTGCCAGAAGGAGCCGGGCATGTCCTTGTACTCGACCTCGGCGTCGGACAGGGCCGTGCGGCACTTGGGGCACCAGTTTATGATGCGGCTGCCCTTATAGATAAGTCCCTTTTCGTACAGCTCGCAGAAGGTCTCGCGCACCGATTTTGCGCGGGTCTCGTCCATGGTGAAGGCGCTTCTGTCCCAATCGCAGGAGGCGCCCAACACCTTCTGCTGCTCAACGATGCGGTTGCCGTACATATTCTTCCAGTCCCACACGCGGTCAAGGAACTTTTCGCGGCCGAGATCGTAGCGGGTGAGTCCCTCGTTCTTGCGAAGCTCCTCCTCGACCTTGATCTGCGTCGCTATTCCGGCATGGTCGGTGCCGGGAAGCCACAGAGCGGCATAGCCCTGCATCCTCTTGTACCGGATGAGGATATCCTGCAGGGTGGAGTCGAGGGCATGGCCCATGTGGAGCTGTCCCGTTACGTTGGGAGGCGGCATGACTATCGAGAAAGGCTTCTTATCGGGGTCGATAACGCCCTTGAAGTATCCGCCCTCCTGCCACATATCGTAGATCTTCTTTTCCACCGAAGCGGGGTCATAAACTTTCGGTAATTCTCTCATCATTTTCCTCCTGACAATAGAAATGCGCCCTGATGAAAAACATCAGGGCGCAGTAAATTACGCGGTACCACCTGAATTCCACGCAATATGCGTGACACTCGTGACTCTGTAACGGGAGTTCCCGTCCGGCCTACTCAATTCAGCACGGCTGCTCAAAGCCGACCTTCGGCGGCGCGCTTTGGGAACTTTCACCGGCCGTTCCCTCTCTGAAAAGCGCGTTTGGCCTACTCCTGCTTATCACTGCTTTTAATGGATAGTTATTATATGCGCAAAATTCGGAAAAGTCAAGCTCAATCGACTCTCTCCTTACCCCAGAAAAACAGAGCCACGGTTCCGGGGCCGGTGTGGCTGCCGATGGTCGTTCCGATGTAGTTTATAACGACCTTGCCGTTGAGCTTGGGGAAGCGCTCTTCAACGAGAGCCGCGACCGCCTCTGCGTCCTCGGCGCAGGCCGACTGGGAAATGAAGCACTTGCCCGAATAATCCAGACCGTCGGCGGCGCATTCCTCCATGCGGTCCACGATCGTCTTGATGACCTTCTTCTTGGTGCGGATCTTTTCCCTCGGGATAAGTCTGCCCAGATTGTCCATGTTCAGAAGCGGGCAGATATTGAGCATAGTTCCGAAGAATCCGGAGGCCTTGGATACACGTCCGCCCTTGACATAGAAGGTAAGGTCGGTCGAGAAGAACCAGTGGTGCAGACGCAGCTTGTTTTCCTCGAGCCAATCGTGCAGCTCGTCCACGCTCTTGCCCTCGTCCCTCATGTCGGCGAGAGTCTCCATGATAAGGCCGTAGCCCGAGGAAGCACCGAGGGAATCAACGATGTATATCTTTCTGTCGGGATACTCCTGCGACAGGAGCTCCGCGGCGGTCTGCGCGGAGTTGATAACTCCGGAAATGCCGCTTGAGAGCGTTACATGAAGTATGTCCTTACCCTCCTTGAGGAAGGGCGTGAAGTAATCGACGAACTCGGCAACGTTGACCTGACTGGTCTTGGTGTCGGCCCCTTCGGTCATCATTCTGTAAAAATCCTCAAATGCGATGCTCTGGCCGAGATCGTCGGGATACGACTCACCGTTTAAAAGATAGTGAAAGCAGATGTAATGTATGTCGCGGCGGTCAAAATGCTCCTTTGACAGGTCGGCGGTCGAGCAGCAGCTCAATATATAATCAGACATAGCTACCTCCTTGATTTATACTCATTAAAAGTATTGCACCCGTATTATATACGGGTGCAGCACTAAATGCAACAAAATTTTTAAGCATGAAAGTCGATTGTCCGCCGTTCTCAGCCGAGCATGGCAATGAGCTGCTCCTTGCTCTGAACGCCGACGGCCTTGCTTATCTGTTTGCCGTCGCGGAAGGCGATCAGCGTGGGGATGCTGAACACTCCGAAGCGCTGAGCGATATCAGGGTGATCGTCCACATTGAGCTTGCAGACCTTGACCTTGCTGCCTATCTCCTCCTCGAGCTGATCGAGTATAGGGCCCTGCATACGGCAGGGGCCGCACCACTCGGCCCAGAAATCGACGATAACAAGACCTGAGGATGTGACGGAATCAAAATTATCCTTTGTAAGATGCATAACTGACATGATCATTTCTCCTTTGTCAATGAATTTATATATTCGCACGCGGTAAGGGCGGCAACATTGCCCTCCCCCGCCGCCTTTGCAAGCTGGTAAGGCGCGCCGGTGCAGTCTCCGGCGGCAAAAACGCCCTTTATGTTAGTCTCTCCGGCGCGGGTGGTTTTTATTATCCCCCGCTCGGTCTCTATTCCCGGTACGAGGCTTTCCGCCGACAGCGTTTCTTTTAAAATAAAGATGCAGTCGGTCTTATACTCCTTTCCGTTTACGACAAGGGTATCCGCCCTTGCATCGCCGCGGATATCGAATTTTCCTTTGCCGCTGAAGGTGAGAACCTCGCAGCCGATATCGCGCAGGAAGCGTATATCGCTCTCGGCCTCTTCGCCCTCGCCTATCACGGCTACGGTTTTTCCCCTGTACAGCATACCGTCGCAGGTGGCGCAGTAGCTGACGCCGCGGCCGAGGAAGCTGCTCTCACCGGCGCATAGCGGCCTGCGGCTTATGCCCGTGGCCACTATAACGGCCGCGGCCTCGTAAAAGTCGTTCCCGACGGCGGCTCCCACGGTGCTGCCCAAGGGCATGACGCTGAGGGCTCTGCCCTCGATTATCTGAGCCGCGCTGTCCACAAGCTGGCGGTGCATGGCCTCCATGATTTCGCTGCCGCTGCCGGTTATTCCGGGATAGTTCGTGACCTCCTCGGCAAGATACAGCTTGCTGCTTGACGGCGGGTTTGCTATGACTCCGACGCTTTTGCCGCGGTTGAGCGCGGTAAGCGCCGCAGATATGCCCGCGGGGCCTCCGCCGACTATGAGAATATCGAATTTTCCGCTCATTGCTTTCACCTCGCCGTTTTTTTCTTATTTTAGCAGTTATTATACTACTTTTTTGTTGTAATTACTACAATTATCGTTTATAATCTCAATTATTCAAAAGTATCCGGATAACAGGAGTTGCAGTATGGAAGAACTGAACAAGAATTTTATTGAAAATTTCATTGACGAGGACCTCGCCGAGGGCGGCCGCTGCGAGGGCATGAAGGTGCACACCCGCTTCCCGCCCGAGCCCAACGGCTATCTGCACATCGGCCACTGCAAGGCCCTTATCATTGATTTCGGCACGGCTGAGAAGTACGGCGGCATATGCAACCTGCGCATGGATGACACGAACCCCGCCAAGGAGGACACCGAGTACGTCGACGCCATTCAGGAGGATATCCACTGGCTGGGCTTTGACTGGGGCGACCGCTTTTTCTACGGCTCGGATTATTTTGAGCAGACCTATGAATACGCGGTCGAGCTTATAGAAAAGGGTCTCGCCTATGTATGCGAGCTGACGCCCGAGCAGTTCAGGGAATACCGCGGCGACGTTACGAAACCCGCGATAAGCCCCTACAGGGACAGGCCCATCGAGGAGAACCTCGACCTCTTCCGCCGCATGAGAAACGGCGAATTTCCCGAGGGCAAATACACCCTGCGCGCAAAGATAGACCTTGCCTCCGGCAACTTCAATATGCGCGATCCCGTCCTCTACCGCATCCGCTATATCGAGCATCACCGTCAGGGCACAAAGTGGTGCATCTTCCCCATGTACGATTTCGCCCACCCCATTCAGGACGCGCTTGAGGGCATAACCCACTCGCTGTGCTCGCTCGAGTACGAGGATCACCGCCCGCTGTACGATTGGGTGATAAACAACGTCTCCGTGCCGTCAAAGCCGCGCCAGATCGAGTTTGCCCGCCTCGGCATCAACTACACCGTTTTGAGCAAGCGCAAGCTGAGAAGGCTCGTCGAGGAGGGCCGCGTTTCCGGCTGGGACGATCCCCGTATGCCCACCCTCTGCGGTCTGCGCCGCCGCGGCTACACCTCGGCGTCCATCCGCAATTTCTGCGAGCGCATCGGCGTTGCGAAGGTTCCCAACACCGTTGAATACGCCTTCCTTGAGCATTGCCTGCGCGAGGATCTGAACGAGCAC
This sequence comes from uncultured Clostridia bacterium, assembly GCA_946405205.1. Taxonomy (GTDB): domain Bacteria; phylum Bacillota; class Clostridia; order Oscillospirales; family Oscillospiraceae; genus F23-B02. The sequence continues at coordinate 70,589 of CAMJGL010000004.1, read as the reverse complement.
GCACAGCGCGCGATGGCGGTACTCAGGCCCATAAAGCTCACCATCACGAACTACCCCGAGGGACAGAGCGAGGAGCTTGAGGTCGAGAACAACCCCAACGATCCAGACGCCGGCACCCGCACGGTCAGCTTCTCCCGCGAGCTCTGGATAGAGAGCGAGGATTTCCTCGAGACGCCCGTTCCCAAGTACAAGCGCCTGTATCCCGACGGCCCCGAGTGCCGTCTTAAGGGCGCGTACCTCATCACCTGCACCGGCTGCGTAAAGGACGAAAACGGCAATGTCACCGAGGTCCTGGCGACTTACGATCCCGACAGCCGCGGCGGCGATCCCGCAGACGGCCGCAAGGTCAAGGGCGCGACGATACATTGGGTCGACGCGAACAATTGCGTGGACGCCGAGGTCCGGCAGTACAGCAACCTGTTCTCCGACCCCGACCCCGACGCCGCCGACAAGGACTTCATAAGCTGCATGAACCCCGACTCGCTTGAGATACTCACCGGCTGCAAGCTCGAAAAAATGCTTGAGAGCGCAGTCGCTCCCGCGCACTTCCAGTTCCTGCGCATGGGCTATTTCTGCGTTGACAACAAGGATTCCGCCCCCGGTCATCTTGTCTTTAACCGCGCCGTCGCCCTCAAGGACAGCTTTAAAAAGTAAGGTATACAACAGCTCCGCGCTCAAACGAGTGCGGAGCTGTTTTCTATTTGCTGTAAAACTCTATGAAGCGGCGGGTTATTTCGTTCTCGGGATGCTCTATGAGCTTTTCCGGACTGCCTCGCTCTATTAGCCTTCCTTCGGAGAGGAAAAGCACCTCGTCGGCTATGCGCTCGGCCTGACTTATAGAGTGCGTGACGATAAGCACGGCACAGCCTGTCCTGTCCCGATAATCGCGGATGAGCTTTTCCGCCAGCAGCGTCGACTCTATATCCATAGCGGAGCTCGGCTCATCGAGCACAAGCAGCTCATAATCGCGCATCAGCAGCCTTGCCAGCGCCATCCGTGCGGTCTCGCCGCCGGAGAGGCGCTTTGCCTTTGCCTCCGAAAGATGTCCGAGCTTCAGCGCGCCGAGAAGCTCCTGCGCACGCTGTGCGTCATCACCGTTTATCAGCATATTTTTTCTGAGGCTCATGCGGAATGCAAAGCTTTTCTGAGGCATATAGCCGATGCTGAGATACTGTTTCTCCGTCCTGCCGCCGTCATGCTCGAGCACGCCGGCCGCAAGCTTTGCAAGCGTGGATTTTCCGCTTCCGTTTGCGCCGATGACGGCATATATTTTACCGTCTTCAAGGTTCAGAGCTTCAACATCGAGCACAAGTCTGCCGTTATAGCTTTTCTTCAGATTTTCAAGTATCATGCATCAGCCCTCCCCTGCATCAGAGATACCGCGGCGTTTATGACAAGAGAGCCCGCGAGCAGGATGATGCCCAGAGCGAGGGCCGTGGTGAAATTGCCCATGTTGGTGAAGTTCATGATAGCGGTCGTCATGACGTTTGTCTTGTAGGCGATGGCTCCGCCGACCATAGAGACCGCTCCGACCTCTGCCAGAGCCCTCGACAGCGCCATGAGATAGGTGGAAAAGATCTGATACCGGCTCTCGTTTATGAGAAGGCCCAGCGTTTTTATCCGGCTTATGCCCATACCCCGCGCCGTTTCGCGTATATCCGGATATATGCCCGACACGAAGGGCTCCATCATGCCGATGACGATGGGGGTTATCAGGATTATCTGGGCAATCACCATGCCCGTTACCGTATACAGCAGCTCAAGATGGCGCAGAGGCCCCACTCCGCAGAACATCAGATAGCACAAAAGCCCGCATACCACGGGCGGAAGTCCCATGAGCGTGCGGTTTATGACTACAAGTATTCTCTTTCCCGGGAAGGAGCCGCTGCCGAAAAGCACACCAAACGGCACTCCGATAAGGAGTGCCGTGAGTGAACTTGCAAGGCTCATTCGCACAGTGACCCAAACTATATCCTCCAGAAGCGCGCTGCCGGAAAATATTAGCTCGATCGCTTTGTGAAGAGCAGTTTCCATAGCGGGTTTTATCCTTCGATAACGCCGTCGTTTGCGCGGAAGGTCAGGAAGGTCGCCTTATCCGAGAGGATGTACGCGCCCTGCTCGTTTGCCATGGTCAGGCACACACCCATGCCGGCATTGGAGGAAATATACCAATCGGTGTAATCTGCAAAGCTTTCCTGCTCTGCGGTGATGCCAAGCTCCTCGGGCCAGAGGGAGAGCTCCTTGGTGTGAGTTCCCGAGCCGTCGCCGCGGGATACGAACTTGTACTTGCCGTCGGCTATCGCCTTGAACGCGGCCTTTACGTCGCCGGCATCCTTGACTCCGGCGGGATCGTCAGCGGGGCCGACCAGCACGAAATAGTTGTACAGGAATGACAGGCGCTCGGCATCCATGCCGTCGATGACGCGGGCGAAGCCGTCGGCTATGAAAGCCTCCTCCTGAGCTTTGGCATGGACGAGGATAAGGTCTGCGTTGCCCATCTTGGCATTGGCGATTGCCTTGCCGGTGCCTGCGGAGAACACCTCGACCTCATAGCCGTATTTGTCCTCGAACATGGGCAGCAGGTAGCCGAGAAGTCCGGAGTCGTTGACGGAGGTGGTGGTGGAAAGGCGGATGGTCCTGGTCTCATCCTCAGCCTCGGGTATTGCCGCCTCGGACACGGGAGCACCGTCCAGAGCATAGAACAGGTATTCGCCGTAATCGGCATAGCCGAAGTTCGCGGCAAGCTCCATGGTGTCCTTCGACAGCAGCCAGTTGATGAGCGCGTCGGCGCCCACGGTGTTTATCTCGACGTCGCTCACGGCGTTGCCGTCGGCGTCAACAAACGGCGCCGAGGGATCCACCGCCAGAAGGCTGTATGTATTTATCATGCTTTCGTCCTGCTCGAGGAGTATCTCTATCTTCACATTGCTTTCAGGTTCTTTGCTTGGGGCAGGATCACCGTTTGTACCGCATGCGCATAATGAACAAATCATCAGCAGCGCAAGCAGCATGGAAACATACTTTTTCATTGCTTTTTATGCTCCTTTTAAATATTTAGGTTGGAATTTCCGTATACATCCAGTATAATGGCAAAAGAAGCGTCGGTCAAACCTGTAATATGTACAAATATGGCATATATTTTTTGTAAGTACTGACAATTCACTTCTGTTTTTATTGATTGTGCAATATTTTGCTTTTACTCGTAAAAGAACTATATTATTATAGTATCAGGAAACTTTAACTGGAAAAGAGGGGCTCTGAATGACAAAATACGCGGGATATATGGGGAAGGTCTTAATGGTTGACCTGAGTAAGTCGCTCGTCACCGAATACCCATGGTCGGATGAAGACCGTGAGCTTTACATAGGCGCTAAGGCTATGGCCTCAAAGATCATGTTCGATAATTTCACCGGCAAGGAGACTGCCTTTTCGGAGGATAATCTCATAATCGTTTCAACCGGGCCGCTCACCGGCACGGGTGCGCCCTGCTCCAACCGCTTCAACATATCCACCCTCTCCCCGCTGACCGGGATAACCACCTCCTCGAACTGCGGCGGAAATTTCGGGTACTATCTCAAGAAAGCGGGTATAGACGCGCTGGTCATCCGCGGCAAGTGCGCAGTACCAACCTGGATAGAGATAAAAAACGACAAGTTTTTCTTCCACGAAGCCGGAGACCTCTGGGGCATGAAGGTTTCGCAGTCGCAGGAGGAGCTTCAGCGCAGGATGAACGAGGCCCGCAAATGCAGGGTCAAGTGCGGCATGCTTTCCATCGGCCCCGCGGGTGAGAATATGGTCAAATACGCCGCCGTCATAAGCGGCGAGCGAGCAGCAGGACGCGCCGGCGTCGGCGCTGTGTTCGGCTCGAAAAATCTCAAAGCCATGGTCGCTACCGGAAATCACGAGGTGCCGGTATTTGATCCCGAAAAAACGACAAAGCTCTATCAGAAATGGACGGAGACCCTGCGCAAGCATCCGCTCACCGGCAACCAGCTCCCCAAAATGGGCACCGCCGGACTTGTCAGCCCCATGCAGATGCGCGGCATCCTGTCCACCAAAAACTACAACTACGGCCAGTTCGAGCACTTTGACAAGGTAAGCGGCGAGGTACTTGCGGAGGATTACAATATCGTAAACAAGGGCTGTATGTCCTGCCCCATCAAGTGTGCACGCACCGTCAATGTTGAAGGTCAAGAGGTAAAAGGCCCCGAGCTTGAGACCCTCGGTCTTCTCGGCGGCGGCATAATGAACGATAACCTTGAGCTTATACTCAAGTGGAACTATGAGCTTGACGAGCTCGGCATGGACACCATTTCCGCCTCCAGCACTCTTGCCTGGGCCATGGAGGCAAACGAGCAGGGACTGTGGAAAAACGGCCTGTCCTTCGGCAAGACCGCCAACATTTCAAAGACCTTTGAGAATATCGCATACCGGCGCGGCATAGGCAACGAGCTTGCCGAGGGCAGCCGCTGGCTCAGCGAAAAATACGGCGGCAAGGACTTTGCCATCCAGTCCAAGGGTCTGGAGCTCGCGGCCTACGAGCCCCGCCGCTCCGTCGGTCAGGGTCTCGGCTACGCGGTATCCAACCGAGGCGGCTGCCACCTTAACGGCGGTTATCTGGTCATCGTCGAAAACCTCGGACTTAACGCCGACCCGCAGACTCCGCACGCAAAAGCCGACCTGTGCATGGTAATGCAGGACCTTATGGAGTCCGTTTCCATGACCGGACAGTGTCTGTTCACCTCATACGCCGTATTCCCCAGCTTTCTCATTTCCAAGCCCAACAGCGTTGTCACGAAGGCCGTCAACAAGGTCATCCCCTACCTCGGCCCCGTCGTGCGCATTTTGAATAAATTTCCCGAGATAGCATCCTTCCACCTGTTCCTTCTGCCCCACACAAAGGCGATAGAATACGCGACAGGTATGAAGTGCAATCTGGCCGGGTTTATCCGCGCCGGCGAAAGGAGCTACAACGTCGAGCGCGCCGTCAACGCCAAATTCGGCGTCAGCGCCGCCATGGACACTCTGCCCAAGCGTCTGACCAACGTCCCGCAGGATCCCAAGGATCCCAGCACCAAGGTACCTCTTGAGGTCATGAAAAAGGTCTACTACGAAGCAAGAGGCTGGGACAAAAACGGGCTGCCCACCGAGGCAAAGCTCAGAAAAATGAAGATTATTTGAGGAGGAGCCATGGTCACTGTAAAACTGTTCGGAACCTTCCGCCTTGACAGCGGGATCAAAGAGATGAGCCTTGACGTAAGCTCCGTCAAGGATATCTTCCCCATCATAATGGACGAGGTAAAAAAGCGCGACCCGCAGACCGCGCTCACGATGAAGGATCTTAAAGGCTGCATCGTTTCATTAAACGGCAAACAGGTCGGTATGAAGGCTCAGCTTCAGGACGGAGACACCCTGTTCCTCGTCCCCGCGGTCGCAGGAGGCTGATTATGGCATACAGTATAAACAAGGAAAAATGCACCGGCTGCGACGCCTGTTCGGCCGCTTGTCCCACTCAGGCCATCAGCGGCGAGCAGTACAAGAAGCACTCTATCGACCCCGAGATCTGCGTATCCTGCGGGCTGTGCGCCGATTTCTGTGAAAACGAAGCGGTTTACGACGACAACGGCAGACTGACCACCTTCTGCTCATGGGAGGACTGGAACATGCCCTCCGTGGATGAGGATAAATGCACGGGCTGCTCGCTGTGCGTGGACGTCTGCCCCATGTACGCGCTGGAGATAAGCAAGCCGCAGTTTCGAGGCGATATACGCACACACGCGTTTCTCGCCGACCCCTCGGTCTGCATTGGCTGCGAAAAGTGCATGAAGCGCTGTCCCATAAAGGCTATCAGCATGATCCCGCGCATATAGGAGGCAACGATGCCGTACACATTTAACGAAAACTGCATCGACTGCGAAAAATGCGCCGAGCGCTGCGCCGCGGGCGCGGTCATCGTCCTGCGAGACGGCGGACACATCCGCTGCGAGGTCGATCAGGATCTCTGCGTTTCCTGCGGGCACTGCGGCAATATCTGCGAAAAGTCCGCGGTCATTGACGACAAGGGCGTGACCGCAAGATATGTCCCCGTCAGCAAGTGGAAGTCGCCCTCCATCGACCTTGATAAATGCACGGGCTGTATGCTCTGCGTCGAGGTATGCCCCGAATACGCGCTGGCCATCTCAAAGCCCCGTGCGCCCGGCGATCTTAACACCTTCGCCTTTCTCGCGGAAACGGAAAAATGTATGGGCTGCGGTATGTGCGCCGGACGCTGTCCGGTCGGTGCCATCGACATGGTATGAATAGATATGCTTAATGTTTGTACGCCCGAAGAGGCGCTGAATATAATACGCCGCGAATTTGCGGGCAGCACCGCCGAAACGGAGGTGCTGCCCTTGTCGGCTTGCCTTGGCAGAGTTTTGGCCGAGGATATCACGGCGAATGAATATGTTCCCGATTTTGACCGCAGCACCGTTGACGGTTACGCCGTCAGAGCGTCCGACACCTTCGGCTGCTCCGACTCCATGCCCGCAATACTGAAGCTGCGCGGCATAGTCGGCATGGGAAAGGCCTCCGGTATCGTCCTGCGCGGGGGCGAGTGCGCCTATGTCCCCACCGGCGGCGAGATACCCGAGGGAGCCGACGCCATGGTCATGATCGAGCACGGCGAAAGCTACGGCAACGAGGAGATAGGCATTCTCAAGTCCGCCGCTCCCGGGAACAATATAATCTACCGCGGCGATGACGTATTTCCCGGGAAAACCGTCATAAGAGCCGGAAGAGTCCTGCGCGCCGAGGATATCGGTGCGCTCGCCGCCCTTGGAATTTGCGGGGTAAAGCTCAAAAAGCGCCCCGTGGTGGGCATAATCTCCACCGGCGACGAGCTTGTTCCGGTGTCGCAAAGGCCGGAGGCAGGTCAGGTGCGGGATGTCAATTCCGATATGCTGGCGGCGTCGGTCGAGCTCTGCGGCGCCGAGGCAAGGTGCTTCGGCATCGTAAGGGACGGTTATATGAAGCTCAGGGAGTCCATAGTCGGCCGGCTTGACGGCTGCGACGTCCTGCTCATATCCGGCGGCAGCTCCGTGGGGCAGATGGACTCCACCTGCGCCGTCATCGAGGAGCTGGGCACGCTTTTGCTGCACGGTATCGCCATGAAGCCCGGCAAGCCCACCATCATCGGCAAGATCGGCTCCAAGCCCGTTATCGGCCTGCCCGGGCACCCCGCCGCCGCCTTTTTCGTCACCGATATCTTCGTTAAGGAGCTCATCGCCGTCATGCTCGGCATAAAGCCGCGCATTTTCAGCGTTTCGGCACGGCTGACCGAGGCCGTCAGCGCAAATCACGGCAGGGCCCAGTACTTAGGCGTCGTACTGTCCGAGGCAGGCGGCAAATTATACGCAAGACCCGTTCGCAGCAAATCAGGGCTTATCAGCTCCCTTGCAGGCTGCGACGGATATTTCTGCATCCCCAGAGACAGCGAGGGCTGTGCAAAGGGCGATGAAATAACCGTTTTTCTGAGGTAGAGAATGGCTTTTGAGTATCTTACCAATACGCCGCTCGAGCAGGCAAAAAGCGAATATCTTGAAAAGCTCAGGGAGCTCGGCATGAGCCCCAAGGCCGAGCGCATATGCGCCTCCGGCTCCTGCGGGCGCATCACCGCCGAGCCCGTGTACGCCCGCATATGCTCGCCGCACTATCACGCCTGCGCGATGGACGGTATCGCCCTTGACGCGAGGCTTACCTTCGGCGCGGGCGAGACCACCCCCGTCACTCTGACCGCGCAGCAGTACATCGCGGTCGACACGGGCGACCCGCTACCCGAGGGCTGCGACGCCGTTATCATGATAGAGGACGTTATTAAAAACGACGACGGCTCTGTGACGCTTTACTCCTCCGCCGCGCCGTGGCAGCACGTCAGGCAGATAGGCGAGGATATATGCGCCGGCGAAATGCTGCTGCCGGCCGGTGTGGAAATAAGCCCCGCGGCGATAGGCGCGATGATCGCGGGCGGCTGCCTTGAGATAAGCGTTATTAAAAAGCCCGTCGTCGGCATTATCCCCACGGGCGACGAGGTCGTTCCTCCCACGTCCGACCCCAAACCCGGCGATATTCTGGAGTTTAACTCCTCCATATTCTCCGCGATGGTGGAAAAGTGGGGCGGCGTAAGCAAGGTATACCCCATCGTTCCGGACAAGCCGGAGCTTCTTAAAGCGACTCTAAGCGACGCGATAGAGACCTGCGACGCCGTTTTGCTGAACGCCGGCTCCTCCGCCGGACGTGACGACTACTCTGTGTCAATAATACGCGAGCTGGGCGGGGTCCTGTACCACGGCATAGCAATAAAGCCCGGCAAGCCCGCCATACTGGGCTATTCCGGCCCGAAGCCCGTCCTCGGCGTTCCGGGCTATCCCGTTTCGGGGATAATCGTGATCGAAGAATTTTTAAAGCCCATTCTGGAGCTCCTCTGCGGCACGAAAAAGGACAGCGCGGAGCTCGTATCCGCCGTTTTGTCCCGTCCCGTGGTCTCCGGACTTAAATACAGGGAGTTTGTGCGCGTGCGCATGGGCTGCGTGGGCGGTAAGCTAATCGCCTCTCCCCTCAACCGAGGCGCAGGCGTCGTGTCCTCTTTCATGAAGGCCGACGGAATCCTTGAGATACCGCAGGGCTGCGAGGGCATGGAGGCAGGCACCGAGGTCAGCGTCCGGCTGCTGCGCCCGAAGGCGGAGCTTGAAGCGAGCCTTGTCGTTATCGGCAGCCACGATCCTCTGCTCGATGAGCTCGGGAATATGCTCCATCAAAGCTGCGGGGAGCTTTACATGAGCTCTTCCCACGTCGGCTCCATGGGCGGCATCATGGCCGTCCGCCGCGGCGAAGCCCACGCCGCCGGCTGTCACCTGCTCAACGAATCCGACGGCAGCTACAACACCGCCTACATAAAGCGGTATTTCCCCAACGGCGGTGTGCGCCTTGTCGAGTGCGTCGGGCGAACTCAGGGCATCATGGTGCAGAAAAACAACCCCCTCGGCATCTCCTGCCTTGAGGATATGTTCAGGGGAAACATAAGTTATGTAAACCGGCAGAGGGGTTCCGGAACCCGCGTGCTGCTTGACTATCTGTGCAAAACGAAAGGTTTGGAGACGGATAAGCTGTACGGCTATGAGCGCGAGGAGCTGACGCACACGGCGGTCGCGGCGCAGATAGCCGCAGGCAGCGCCGATGCGGGACTGGGCATTTACTCGGCGGCAAGTATGTATGACCTTGATTTCATCCCGGTCTGCGTCGAGCAGTACGACCTGCTCATACCCGATCACGCATGGGATACTCCGATGGTGCAGAAGCTCATTGAAATCATGAAAAGCGATAAATTCAGGCAGCGCCTTACGGATATGGGCGGCTATACAGTGGACAGGCCCGGCGAGGTGCGGGAGAGGTTTTAGGAGGGTTCTTATGAGCTACAAAGCAGCAGTCATTACGGTCAGCGACAAATGCAGCATCGGCGAACGCGTCGATACCAGCGGCCCCGCGGTGGCGGGAATGCTGAAGGATGCAGGCTTTGATGTTGTGTACACCGGCATAGTCCCCGACAACAGGAGCCAGATATCGGACGAGCTCGCCAAATGCGTGGAGCAAGGGGCAGACATTGTTATCTCCACCGGCGGTACGGGCTTTTCCCTGCGCGACGTTACTCCGGAGGCGACCCGCGACGTTATAGACAGAGAGGTCCCCGCGATACCTCAGGCCATGCTTTACTACAGTCTCGGCATCACGCCGCGCGCCATGATGTCACGCGCTGTGGCGGGCATACGCGGCAGGAGCCTGATAATCAATCTGCCCGGCAGCGAAAAGGCCGCACGCGAAAACCTCAGCGCAGTCATCGGCACGCTTGAGCACGCCATGCACATGATAGCCGGCGGAGGACACTGATAATGTAAAAAACTGCCCGGACGATGATGTCCGGGCAGCTTTTATATTTTATCATGTTTTTGCTTTGATTTTTACATTGAGAAGTACGATGGCCGACAGCACGAGTATCACGCCGGCGGCGCTCATCAGCGTCGGCGTTTCGTGATATATAACGACGCCGACGACCGTTGCCACCACGGGCTCGATCGAGGCCATGATGGAGGCCTTGCCGTTTTCAAGCCCCTCAAGGCCGCGTGTATACAGCAGATACGGCAGGAAGCAGGTCGCAAATCCCGTAGCAACGGCGAAAAGAAAATCAGGTGCGCTCGCGGTGATGATGCCGATGTATTCCGTGCCGCCGATGACGGTCGCGCCTACTCCAGCCAGCAGGCAGGAATAGAAGTTTATGGTCAGGGCGGAGTAGCCGCGGTTAAGGGCGAAGCGGCTGAATATGCTGTACAGTGCATAGCACAGACCTGAGCTCAGGCCGAGGACGAGGCCCTTGGGCGTTATGACCGCTCCTCCGCTACCGATCCCCGACACGAGGCAGCAGCCCGCAAAGGCCAGCGCCATGGCCGTAAGCTTCTGCCCGGTGAGCTTTTCCCTTAACAGCGGCGCGGATATCAGAATAACAAAGCACGGCGCGGTATACAGCAGTATCGCGGCGGCGGACAGGCTCATGTAGTCCATGGCCCTGAAGTAGCAGACACCGAATATCAGCAGGGAGATAACTCCGCTGCCTATGAATATCCAAGAATCCCGCAGCTTAACTCTGAAGGCCTTGCGGTCGCACAGGAGGATCGTCAGGGCGAAAAACGCAGCCGCGAACACGCATCTCACCGCTATGCAGCCTATGGCGGAAACGCCCATCGCGTCAAGCGTTCTGCGGAAAAAGCCCATAAAGCCCCACAGCGTTCCGGCGCCTATGACGGAGATAACATATTTGTTTTTCATTGCTCCACCTCCCTGTCTTGGGATAACGGGATTATTCTAATTATTAAAAAATGAAAAGTCAATCGGCAGCTTGAATAAGATTGACAAAAAAATACGCGCTGTGCTATTATATTTGCTGCATATGCGGGATTGAGTGATTGCTGCGCAGTTGAAAATTGAAAGCGGAAAGTTGAAAGTTATGAACAGCATTATCGAGGATAAGAGCTTCCAATTCGCGGTTCGCATTGTAAAACTGTGCAAGCATTTGCGCAGCGCGAAGAAAGAATACGTCCTTTCCAAACAGCTCCTGCGTTCGGGAACAAGTATCGGTGCAAATGCCGCGGAATCGCAGCAGGCGCAAAGCAAAGCTGATTTTATTTCCAAGCTCAGCATATCCCTAAAGGAAACCGCAGAAACCAAGTATTGGCTCAGACTTTTAAAAGCAACAGATTATTTATCTGAAACAGAATATCAGTCTATTATTTCGGATTGTGTTGAAATCGAAAAAATACTGGTATCTATCCTAAAAACCTTGAAAGAATAGCAACTATCAACTTTACTCTTTCAACTTTCAACTCAATTCATGCGGGTATGATGGAATTGGCAGACATGCGAGATTTAGGTGATGCCAACTCAGTTAAGGTTTTGGGAGTATAGCAAGGAAGTACGTTCCATGAAAAGATTTTCATATTCTCTTGTGCTGTGTCTGTTCTTGGCATTATCTGCCTGCAGCAGCAAAGTTTCTTACCAAGAATATGTTCAAAATTTTTGCGATTTGGATATTTCCGGCAGCACCATTATTTCTGGAGACGATACCCACGGCGGTTTCCTGGGCGATGGTGCCCTGATGGTCAAATTTGACTGCACAGAAATTTCGGATTCAGTGTTACCGCAGTTGGAAAACTGGAATGAACTTCCGCTGACTGAAAATTTACAGCTGATTATGTATGGCGGCACAAGAGGCGGTGTGGAGTACGCGTATAATTTAGCCGAGAAATATGGTCTTCCTGAGATAACAAGCGGCTGTTATTTCTTTTTAGACAGGCATTCAGAAGCAACAGACCCCAGAAACGACCAGGAATTGTTTGATCGTTCCTCTTACAACTTCTCCCTTGTAGTTTATGACTACGACACTTCGATACTGTATTTGTTTGAGTTTGACACATAGAGCTTATAGAAAAAACAGGTTTACCTGTTCTTATAAATGCGGGTCAAGCGCAACGCTCCGCTCGGATTCCACTCAGTGTAAAAATTGAGGAAAAAGTAAATACACGCGGGTATGATGGAATTGGCAGACATGCGAGATTTAGGTTCTCGTGCTGAGAGGCGTGCAGGTTCGACCCCTGTTACCCGCACCACGTCGGAGCGGACTTCATATCGTTCGCTCCGACTTTTTTCAAAAGTCACAGCTCATTCATTTCGTCGCTCCTCCTTTTCAGCAGCGACCCGCTTCCGCTGGGCTCGCCGCTGAGTAATATATGAGTTCTCATCTGGCTCGCTTTACCGCACTTATCCGGAGCGGACTGCATATCGTTCGCTCCGACTTTTTACATATCACATAACGCTTGGAGACGCCTATGGCAAACATTATCGAGATAAAGGATTTTTCCGCGCCGGAGCTGGATGTTTACGCACGGCTGACGGAAAACCAGCTTTTGAACCGGCGCGACCCCGAAAACGCCATGTTCATCGCCGAAAGCCCGCTTGTTATCGGTCGGGCTCTGGACGCGGGCTGCGTTCCCCTCTCCTTTCTTATGGAGACAAGGCACGCCGAGGGCAAGGCGAAGGATATCCTCGCCCGCTGCCGTGACGACATCCCCGTGTTCACGGCGGAGCTTGAGGTGCTCACTCATCTCACGGGCTTTCACCTTACCCGCGGGATGCTCTGCGCCATGCTGCGCCCGAAGCTGCCCTCCGTCGAGGAGATCTGCGCGGACGCCCGCCGGATCGCGGTGCTTGAAAACGTGATGAACCCCACCAATATCGGCGCGATATTCCGCTCCGCCGCGGCGCTTGGCATCGACGCCGTGCTGCTTACAGCCGACGGCAGCGACCCGCTCTACCGCCGCGCGGTCAGGGTGAGCATGGGCACCGTTTTTCAGGTGCCGTGGACATATCTGGACGATGAGAGAACGTGGCAGTCTCAGCTTCACGGGCTTGGCTTCAAGACCGCCGCTATGGCCCTGAGCGACGATTCCCTGCCCATATACGACAGGCGTCTCGCGCAGATCGAAAAGCTCGCCATAGTGCTCGGCACCGAGGGCGACGGCCTTGCGGCGGGCACAATCGCCGAATGCGACTGCACGGTGCGCATACCCATGTCCCACGGAGTCGACTCCCTGAACGTCGCCGCGGCAAGCGCGGTGGCCTTTTATCAGCTCGGGCTCATGCATGCGCAGGAGCTCCCGTCCGGCAGAAAGGACTGACATCATGTCTATAAAAAGAAGCAGCGGCATACTGCTGCCCGTATCCGCCCTGCCCTCTGAATACGGCATAGGCACGGTAGGCAAAGCCGCTTATGACTTTATTGATTTTCTAGCGCAGGCGAAGCAGTCATGGTGGCAGATACTGCCCGTCGGCCCCACCGGCTGCGGCGACTCGCCTTATCAGAGCTTCTCCACCTTCGCAGGCAACCCGTATTTCATCGATCTCGGGCTGCTGTGCGGCGAAGGCCTGCTCGAAAAGGCCGAGCTTGACGCTATCGATTGGGGCGGCGAGCCCTCAAGGGTCGACTACGGCAGACTCTATGACAAGAGGCTCGGCGTTTTGAAAAAGGCCGCGGCAAGGGGCCTTGCCGGAGACAGAGCCGAATTTGACGGCTTTGTCCGCGATAATGCGGGATGGCTTCCTGATTACGCGCTGTTTATGGCCGTGAAACGGCATTTCGGAATGGCCGCATGGTATGAGTGGCCGGACGAGGACATAAGGCTGCGCAAGCCCGATGCGCTGGCAAAATATGCCGAGCTTTTAAAGGACGAGGTCGAGTTTTTCGAGTACATACAGTTTCTGTTTTTCCGGCAGTGGGAGGCCATGCGCTCCTACGCCCGCGAAAAGGGCGTGGGCATTATAGGCGACCTGCCCATATACGTTGCGCTCGATTCCGCCGATGTTTGGTCGGAGCCCGCCTGCTTCATGCTCGACGAGAACAACATTCCCCTCGAGGTCGCGGGCGTACCTCCCGACTATTTCAGCGAGGACGGTCAGCTCTGGGGAAACCCGCTGTACGACTACGAGGCCATGAAAAAGGACGGCTACGGCTGGTGGATACGCCGCGTCGACGGGGCAGCCAAGCTCTTTGACGCGCTTAGGATAGACCACTTCCGCGGCTTTGAAAGCTACTGGGCCGTTCCCTACGGCTCCGAGACCGCCAAGGAAGGACGTTGGGCAAAGGGTCCGGGAATGGATCTTGTCGGCAGACTGACGGCGTGGTTTCCAAACGTTCAGTTCATCGCCGAGGATCTGGGCACGCTCGGCCCGGAGGTATACGAGCTGCTGCGGGCTTCCGGGCTTCCCGGCATGAAGGTGCTTGAATTTGCCTTCGACCCGAAAGAACCAAGCAGCTACCTGCCCCATAACTATTCCTCCGACTGCGTCTGCTATACAGGCACTCACGATAACGCCCCGCTTGCCGCGTGGCGCGAAGAGGCTTCCTCTGAGGAGCTTGAGTTTGCCGTCCGTTATCTCGGTCTCAACGACAGTGAGGGCTTTAACCGGGGTATTATCCGCGGCGGCATGGGCTCCGTCGCCTCCCTGTTCATCGCCCAGATGCAGGACTATCTTGAGCTCGGCAGCGACGCCAGAATGAACACCCCGGGCACACTCGGCGGAAACTGGCAGTGGAGGCTGACCCCCGCTCAGATATGCAGCACACTTGCCTCAGAGATCGCCGGAATTACGAAGCTCTACGGCAGATGCGGCGACTGAATATACCAATACAAATAGAAAGGTTTTGTTAAAAAATGCTCCCGAAGCTTAAAGCTCGGCGCTGCGTCACCGCTCTTATCGGCAGCGCCATACTGGCTTTCGGTCTATACAATGTACACTCCATGTCCGGAGTTACGGAGGGAGGCGTGCTGGGTCTTACGCTGCTGCTGCAGCACTGGTTCGGCATTTCTCCGTCTATAAGCGGCTTTATTATGAATTTCCTCTGCTATCTGCTCGGTTTCAAGCTGCTGGGCAAGGAATTCATTGCCTACTCGGTCGTTGCCGGCGGAGGCTTTTCGCTGTTCTACGCGATCTTTGAGCGATTCCCTCCGCTTTGGCCGCAGCTTGCGGACACTCCGCTTCTCGCGGCGGTGATAGGCTCGCTGTTTGTGGGCATAGGCGTCGGCCTGTGCGTGCGGATAGGCTCCGCGCCTACCGGAGACGATTCGCTTGCGCTAAGCCTGTCGAGCCTGCTCAAAGTCGGCATACAGTGGATATATCTGGCCAGCGACCTTATTGTTCTTGCGCTCTCGCTCAGCTATATTCCACTCGGAAGGCTCGTATACTCCCTGCTGACCGTTATCCTGTCAGGTCAGATCATCGGATTTGTGCAGAGAATGAAATTACCGTCAAAAAAAGCAGCTCCCTGAGCTGCTTTTTTGACGGTATACAGGGCCTCGCAGAGTTCGCGCCCGCAGGCGCGAATAAAATTGTATCTGTTTTCTGCGGCGACATGTGCGTCGCAGAAAACACTTCTCACGGAGCGAGCGTCGAAATGTGCGACATATGCGCACATTGAGGCGCAGAGCGCAGTGCAAGCCTTTTCGTCTGCAAAGTCAAGATGACTTTGCAGACGATTTGAAAAAAAGCAGCATCTTAAGCTGCTTTTTTTATTTTAACCCCCTGGGGGGCTTGTGCGAATACGTTTTACCCGATATTATATCAGCAGAACAAGCTTGGGGATCATGACATGATAAAAGCGGAAAACCTTATTTTTTCATACGACTGTGAGGGCGGCAGGCAGCGCAGCCTTGACGGGGCGTGCATCACCGTCAGGGACGGGGAGCTCGTTGCCGTTCTCGGCCATAACGGCTGCGGCAAGTCCACCCTTGTGAAGCATTTTAACGCCCTGCTTGAAGTTCAAAAGGGCGATCTGACCGTCGCGGGGCTTGATGCAAAAAGCGAAGCGAATGTATGGAAGCTGCGCCGAAAGGTGGGCATGGTCTTTCAAAACCCCGACAATCAGTTTGTGTCCTCCGTGGTTGCGGAGGATGTCGCCTTCGGCCTTGAAAATTACGGGGTCGACAGCACGGAGATCCCCGAACGAGTCTCCGCCGCACTCGCCCTTGTGGGCATGGCAGGCTTTGAAATGCGCTCTCCCCATATGCTCTCGGGCGGGCAGAAGCAGCGTGTCGCCCTCGCGGGGGTACTCGCCATGGACCCCGATATTCTCGTGTTCGACGAGGCCACCTCTATGCTCGACCCCGACGGCAGGCGCGAGGTTCTGTCCGTCATAGAACGTCTGCACTCGGAGCAGGGCAAGACCATCGTTATGATAACCCACTATGTCGAGGAGGCGGTTTTTGCCGACCGCGTGTACCTCATGCACGACGGGCGTATGCTCGCCGACGGCACACCCCGCGAGATGCTGACCGATCTTGAGCTTCTTCGCAGGACCGGACTCACTCCCCCCGTCCCCGTCCGAATGTACCATGACCTTAAGGCAGCCGGCTTTGAGCTTCCGTACTGTCCTCTCACAAACGAAGAGCTCGCGGAGGAATTATGCCGATTGAAGTAAAAAACCTGTCTTATACATACTCTGCCGGTACGCCCTTCGAGACGGCGGCTCTTAAAAACATCAATCTTGAAATTCAAAACGGAGAATTCATCGGTGTCATGGGACACACCGGCTGCGGCAAGTCAACGCTTATCCGCTCGCTTGCCGGACTTATACGCCCCAGCGCAGGAAGCATAATTGTTGACGGCAGCGACATAAACGGCCGGCGTTATGACCGCTCGGAGCTTCGGCGGAAGCTGGGCGTCGTTTTCCAGTACCCCGAATGTCAGCTTTTCGAGACCACCGTGGAAAAGGACGTCTCTTTCGGGCTCAAGCATTTGGGGCTGAATAAGGACGAAGTGAAAGAGCGCGTCAGATGGGCGCTCGAGGTCTGCGGCTTTGATTTTGAAAAGATCGCAAAGGCATCGCCGATGGGACTTTCCGGCGGCGAAAAGCGCAGGGTCGCCATTGCCGGAGTTCTGGCGGTAAAGCCCGAATACCTCATCCTCGACGAGCCCATCGCGGGACTTGACCCCTTGGGGCGCGAGGCCTTTCTTGAGCTGATAACAGGGCTCAACGCCGCCGGAACGACGATAATCATGGTCTCCCACAACGCCGACTGCATCGGCGAATACGCGCGCCGCGTGCTGCTCATGAGCAGCGGCGAGCTCATCGGCGACGGCAGTCCGGAGGAGCTGTTTTCCGACGTTGAGAGGATGCGCGCCCTCCGTCTCGGCGTGAGCCGGAGCCGTGAGATAGCGTGGCTGCTGAAAAAGGGCGGCATGGACATCCCGCAGGACATATGCTCGTATGACAGGCTGCTGCCGGCGGTGCTCGCGCAGCTGAGGGGCGGTGATGAGTATGACTGACCGCATGACGGGCCAGTTTATCCCCGGCGCTTCGCTGCTGCACAGGCTTGACGCAAGGGCGAAGCTCTTCGGCTTTATCCTGCTCACTGCCGCCGTGATACTGGCTGACACACTCGCGGGATACGCGCTTATAATCGCGCTCATGCTGCTGCTCACGGCCGTTTCAAAGCTGCCGTTATCTACCGTCGTGGGAAGCGTCAGGCGCATGTTCTGGTTCTTTGTAATTATTTTTATAATGAACAGCCTTTTCTACTCGGCCGAGGACCCGATCTGGAGCTGGTGGATAGTGTCGGTCTCAAAGGCCGGCATCATTCAGGGCTTCAACGTGATGTTCAGAATACTTATCATTTTGGTGCTCAGCAACATTTTTACGCTCGTCACCCCGCCGCTTGAGATAAGCTCCGCGATACAGTCCATGCTCAAGCCCCTGAAGCTGCTAAGGCTGCCCGCCGACGACATTGCCATGATCATTTCCGTGGCAATACAGTTCATCCCGACTCTTTTGCAGGAGGCGGACACCATAAAAATGGCTCAGATAGCCAGAGGTGCGCGTTTTGAGAGCAGGAAGCTTCACGAGCGTGCGGCGGCCATGCTGCCGCTGATCGTGCCGATGTTCCTCTCGGCCTTTAAGCGCGCCGACGAGCTTGCCACGGCCATGGAGGCACGCGGCTACCGCGGCGCGAAGCACCGCAGCGCGAAAAAGGCCGCTCCCATGCCCGCGGGCTCATATTTGTCAATTTTATTCTGCGCAGCCGTCTGCGCGGCAGAAATCATTATATGAATCGGAGAAATACTATGAGAAAAATGACCACCGTCAAAAAATCCATCATCACCGCCGTTTGCATCGCTCTGTGCTATGTCATTCCGCTGATGTTCCACGGCATCCAGAACGCGGGCAGCATCTTCTGCCCCATGCACATCCCCGTGTTTATCTGCGGCCTCATCTGCGGCTGGCCCTACGGCCTGCTCTGCGGCATAGCCGGCCCCCTGCTGTCCTCCGCGCTGACGGGTATGCCCCCTGTCGCCATACTTCCGTCAATGATGGTGGAGCTGGCTGTCTACGGCGCCGCTGCGGGACTTATGATGAAGCTCGTTCACACAAAGAGCACCTATGCCGACCTTTACATAAGCCTCATCACCGCGATAGTCTGCGGCAGAGTGCTCGCGGGCGTTGCCAAGGCCCTCATTTTCGCCAAAGGCAGCTACTCCATGGCGGCGTGGGTCGCCGCAAACGTGGTCACGAGCTGGCCGGGCACCGTTATCCAGCTTGTTTTCATCCCCAGCATCGTTTTTGCTCTCATGAAGGCCAATCTCATCCCCCAGAGATACCCCAAGCTGGACGTCTGAAGCCATGGACAAGAAGGATATCATTGAATTTTTCGACGGCCTTGCCGCTTCATGGGATGCAGAGCTTGTCCGCAGCGACGAGATAATAGGTATCATCCTCGATAACGGCGGCATAAAGGCGGGCGTGAAGGTCCTCGATGTTGCCTGCGGTACGGGAGTGCTGGTACCAGATTATCTCGCCCGAGGGGTCGCCTCCGTCACTGGAGTTGACATCTCCTCCGAGATGATAGCCTGCGCGAAGGCAAAATTTGAGGCGGAGAACGTGTATTTTATTTGCGCCGACATTGAGGAGGCTCCTCTTCCCTGCGATTTTGACTGCTGCATGGTGTACAACGCCTTTCCCCACTTCCCCGACCCTGCTAATCTTATAAAGGTGCTTGCATCGAGGCTCAGGCACGGCGGAAGGCTCTCGATAGCCCACGGCATGAGCAGGGCAAAAATCGACCGCCATCACGAGGGCAGCGCCTGCAAAGTCTCCCGTGGACTTATGAGCGAGACCGAGCTTGCCCGGCTAATGGAGCCTTACTTCAACGTGGATGTTGTCATATCCGACGACAGGATGTACCAGGTCTCAGGCATAAAGAAATGAAGAGATCCGTATCTGAAACATCAGATACGGATCTCTTTTGCATTGAGCAGCGCTGCATCCTCTTCGGCATGGCTCACGAATACAAGGGTTTTGCCGCTCGTATGCCTGTTAATACATTCTATCACTCTGAGCTTTGTTTCGGCGTCAAGGCCGGTGAAGGGCTCGTCGAAATAAATGATGTCGGCGTCGCTCATGAGCGCTCTCACGATGGCGACGCGGCGGCGCATACCGCCGGATAGCTTGCCCGCGGGCTTATCCATATGGCCCTCAAGGCCGACCTCCGAAAGCCGGGCGCGTATCTCCTGCTTCGTGACATGCGCGCCGGAGGTCATTTTCACGCAGGTGACGGGAGTAAACTCAGCCTGGAGCCTATCCTCCTGAAAAACCGCCGCCTGCTTTGAAAAAGCACCTGTGATCTCGCCGCTGTCGGGCTTCTCAAGTCCCATCATTATTCGCAGCAGCGTGGTCTTTCCCCTGCCTGAAACGCCGCTTATCAGAACGCGGCTGCCCTTGGGAACGGCAAGGCTCACATCCCTCAGCACCTGCCTGCCGTCAAATGATTTGCATATGTTTTTAAGTTCCATCAGCCCCGCTCCAATCTGCTGTAAAATCCCCTCAATCCGCGCATGAACAGCTTTTCAAACGCAACGCTTATTATGACGATTATGAGCGTCCAGCACAGAAGATCGTCGGTATCCAGATAGATCTTGGCATAGTAAAGCTGCTTGCCGATGGAGCCATCCGGCGTACCGATGATCTCGGCCGCCACGCCCGCCTTCCACGCCATGCCCAGCGCGGTCGAGCAGGCGGACATGATAAAGGGCTTGAGCTGAGGCAGATGGATGTACAGCACGCTGCGCAGAAACGGCATCCTGAACACCTTTCCCACCTCAAGCATGGCCTTATCCTCGCTCTTAATGCCCTCAAGCACATTTCCGTACACCACGGGCAGCACGATAAGAAACGAAATGAACACAGACAGATTCTGCGCCGACAGCCAGATAAGGCATATGACAACAAATGACGCGACCGGTACGGTCTTTACGGTTATCATGAACGGCCACAGCATGGTCTCTATCCACGGAAATCGTGCGGACAGAGCCGCAAGCAGCACTCCGAGCAGCAGCGCAAGCAGAAAGCCGCCGGCGATGTGGTAAAAGCTGAACCATATCGAGCCGGCGAAGTTTTCCGTCTGCCAGATGGTCGTGAGCCGGGTGAGCACCTCGACCGGCGACACAAGGAGGATGGGCAGATTGACCGTCACGGCGGCGATCTGCCACAGCCCCAGAGCAAAGGCTACGGCAAGGACCTTGCCGAGCCTGCTTTTATTTTGCTGCATTATAATAGAAATCCTCACCGGGCATCGCTCCGCCGACCGACGCCGGATTCATGCCGTACAGTACGCCGAGGTATCCCTCCATCGCGGTCTTCATCTCGTCGCCGGTGATGAATGTTATATTGCAGTAAGGCAGCGCCTTCTGGGCGATGGGGGCCTTGACTATCTCATAACCGCCGATGAGATTTGCCGCGTCCTCTGTGTTCTCCAGGACAAAATTCACCGAAGCCTCATACTCCTCCATGAACTTCGCAAGCTGCTGCGGGTAGTTTTCCGCAAACTCGCTTCTGACGAGCACGACGCCCGTTACCATGGACGAGCCGTTATCGAGCTTTTCCCACTCGGCGTTCAGGTCGACTGCCACGCGCAGTCCATCCACCTTTGCCTGAGCGGCGGTGACGAAGGGCTGGGGCAGCATGGCTATGGCGTTTTCATCCGAAGCGATGTAGGACAGAGCCTCGGTGGTATCAGCGCACCACTGGATAGTGGGGGCATTATCGCCCTCAAGTCCGTTTTCCTTCAGCAGATACTTAAGTCCGAATTCGGGCGCCGCGCCCTCGCCGGTAGCGTACACGGTCTTGCCCGCAAGATCGGCAAGGCTGTTCACGCTGTCGCCGCGCTCAACGATATACAGCACGCCGAGGGTGTTGATCGCAAGGAGCTTCACTGCGCCGTCGGTGTTATTGTAGATGACCGAGGCAAGGTTCGCGGGTACGGCCGCGATGTCTATCTCGCCCTTTGCAAGAGCGGATACAAAGGCCGACGCCTCGCTCTGGAGCGTGAACTCATAAGTGTTCCCGCTCTCGCCCTTGTCGCTTTCGTCCATGAGCTTTACCATGCCCATGGCGGTGGGGCCGGTCAGCGCGCCGACGCGTATGGTCTGCGCCTCCTCTTCGACTTCGGGTTCCTCCTGCGCGGTGCAGCCGGCTGCGATGCTCACCAGCATCAGCAGCGCAAGGATAATTGACAGATACTTCTTCATTTTATCACCTCATACATTTATTGAGCCTTTCGGCGTCATTTATACATATTTTCTTCCCCGTTTTCACAACGGCTCCGCAGCCGCACAGCGCGTCCATGGCTCTGTAAAGCGATGCACGGGAAATATTCAGGGCGGAAGCGAGCTTATTCATCGGAAGCGGAAGCTCCGCCGCCTGACCGAGGGGCAGATTATCCAGAAGGAAGCCCGCGAGACGCTGCTCGGCGGTGCCGGCGGTCAGAAGATACAGCTTCTTGTTCAGGAACAAAATTCGCTCGGACAGGTATTTGATATAGTTCTCAGCGATCTGCGGCTCCCGCCGGATCATACGCTCAACGAGCCGCTGGGAGAAAAACACGAGCTTGCTTGTCTCAAGGGCGCTTATGTTCGTGACATACTGCTCCTCGTCGTTGAACAGCGCCGCCGCGCCGAAAAGCGAGCCCGGTGTAAGCGTGCTGATTATCATAGAGTGCCCGTCGGCAGTGTCCTTCGTCACTCTCAGACTGCCGTCAAGCAGTACGCCGAGACTGCGGCTGAAGCTTTTTCCGCTGTATACTGTCTCGCCCTTTTCAAAGCTTTTCGCCTCGCAGTCCGTGGCCGCGAGCACTTTGTTCAGCACCGTGTCCGGAGCTCCTCTGAACAGGCGCGTGCTCATGATCGTATTGCGCTCTTTTACGCTCAGTTTCATAACCGCACTCCGATTTTGTCTCATATGAGACAGATTTTGTTTTTATTATACATAAATCCGATGTGAAGTCAAGCTAATTCGTTTTGCCAAAAAACAAACTATATTTCCGTTAAAATGTTTGTCATTTATCAAGCACATCGGATTTTGTTAAACCTGACGAAAAAAATTCAATTATATTAGCAATTACAACTAATTGCGGGTTTCAAAACCGCACAATGTCATACATTTTTGTCTGCATTTCTATACGCCGCGGCTCATAGATTTTCACATATTTAAGAAAGTGTTAATTTAACAAAATTTAAACTATTCTTTACAGGGGCAATTTTTGAATCTATAATTGAAAGCATAAAAACAGCAATTCGTTAAAGTGTAATCACATTGAGAAAGGATGATATGATTTGGTCAAGGTGGATTTTACTTTTATTGACTCTGTGCTGGATAAACACGGGTACAGCAAGACAAAGGCCATCGCCATAATGCAGGAAGTTCAGAATGAATACAAGTTCCTGCCCAAGGACGCGCTTTCCTATATCGCCGAAAAGCTCGGCATGAGCGAGGCGGAGCTTTACGGCGTCGCGACCTTCTACGAGAATTTTTCCATGAACGAGAAGGGCAAATACATTATAAAGGTATGCAACGGCACCGCTTGCCACGTCCGCAAATCCGACGACGTTCAGGAGGCGCTTTACACCGCGACCGGCATGAAGCCTGAGGATCATATGTCCGCAGACGGCCTGTTCACCATTGAGCGCGTCTCATGTCTCGGCGCCTGCGGTCTTGCTCCGGTATGCACCGTCAACGACGTGGTGCATCCTGCAATGACGCCTGAAAAAATGTACAGACTTATCGCAGAGTTAAGGGAGGCTGAATGAGTATGAAACTGAATTCCCGCGAAGCGCTGCAGTCATTCCGCAGCGAATGCAAAGCTGCCCTCGATAAGCAGAAGTATAAGATCCTCGTCTGCGGAGGCTCGGGCTGTCTTGCCGCCGGCTCCACAGAGATTTACGGGCATCTCAAAAACGCCCTCGTTTCCCGCGGGCTTCCCGTGCAGCTTTCCATCGAGGAGCATGTCGACCATCCCGAACCCGTTGGCCTCAAGACCTGCGGCTGTCACGGTCTGTGCTCACTTGCTCCGCTTATCCGCATCGAGCCTGCCGGCATTCTTTACATGAAGGTAAAGCCCGAGGACTGCGATGAGATCATCGAGCGCACCATACTTGAAGGCGAAGTCATCGACAGGCTCGTATATCACGACAACGGCCGCGCCTACAGCCGTCAGGAGGATATCCCCTTCTACAAGAGCCAGACCCGCGTGGCGCTCGCCAACTGCGGCCACATCGCCGCCGAGAGCATTGAGGAATATATCGCCGTCGGCGGGTATTCCGCCCTTGAAAAGGCACTGTTCGACATGACTCCCGACGAGGTCATTGCCGAGGTCTCCGACTCGGGTCTGCGCGGCCGCGGAGGCGCGGGCTTCCCCACGGGCAAAAAGTGGTCTCAGGTAGCAGCTCACAAGGACGCGCCCGTCAAATACATCGTCTGCAACGGCGACGAGGGCGACCCCGGCGCATTCATGGACTGCTCCATCATGGAGGGCGATCCCCACAAGATGCTCGAGGGCATGATAATCGCCGGTATAGCCTGCGGTGCTACCGAGGCTTACATATATGTCCGCGCCGAATACCCCAACGCCGTAAAGCGTCTGAGCAAGGCCATTGAGGCCGCCGAAAAGTACGGCATCGTCGGCGACGACATCTTCGGCTCCGGAAAGAGCTTCCACATCAGGATAAGCAAGGGCGCGGGCGCATTCGTCTGCGGCGAAGGCTCGGCTCTGACCGCCTCCATCGAGGGTCAGCGCGGTATGCCCAGGACAAAGCCGCCCAGAAGCGTCGACCGCGGTCTGTTCAACGCCCCCACCTCCCTCAACAACGTTGAGACCTTTGCAAACGTCCCCGTTATCATAAACAAGGGAGCGGCATGGTATAAGAGCATCGGCACTGATAACAACAGCGGCACCAAGGCTTTCTCCCTTGCCGGCAATATCAAGAACACCGGACTTATTGAGGTCCCCATGGGCACCACCCTCCGCGAGATCGTTTTTAACATCGGCGGCGGCGTAAGGACCGGTACCTTCAAGGCCGTTCAGATAGGCGGTCCCTCCGGCGGCTGTCTCACTGAGGAGCACCTGGATCTGCCCCTTGATTTTGACTCGACCAAGAAAATAGGCGCTATTATCGGCTCGGGCGGCATGATCGTCATGGGCGACGACACCTGCATGGTCGAGATAGCCCGCTTCTTCATGAACTTCACGAAAAAGGAATCCTGCGGCAAATGCAACACCTGCCGCGAAGGCATTCCCAGGATCCAGGCCATCCTTGAGCGCATAACCCACGGCACCGGCGAAATGGAAGACCTCGATATGCTGCAGGAGCTTTCATCCGTCGTCAAAACCTGCTCCCTCTGCGGCCTCGGCAAGACGGCGACGAACCCCGTGCTCAGCACACTGAAGTACTTCAAGGATGAGTACGTTGCCCATGTGCGCGACAAGAAATGTCCCGCCGGCGTCTGCCGCTCGCTGTGCACGATGTGGATCGATCCGCTCAAGTGTATCGGCTGCACCAAGTGCGCGAGAAACTGCCCCACCGGCGCTATCTCCGGCGAGCTGAGAAAGCCCCACACTATTGACCCCGAGAAGTGCATCAAGTGCCGTGAGTGCAAGCTCGGCTGCCCGAAGCACGCGATAAAGGAGGTTTGATGATATGAAGCATATGATCATAGACGGCGTAAGCTGTGAATTTGAAAATGCGCGCAACGTACTTGAAGTTGCACAGCAGAATCATATCGACATCCCCAATCTCTGCTACTGTGAGAGCCTGTCCATTTACGGAGGCTGCCGCCTGTGCGTTATTGAAAACGAGCGCGGCGGAATAGAGGCCGCCTGCACCGTCATTCCCAGGGACGGCATGGTCGTCCGCACCAACACCGCAAAGCTCAGAAAGCACCGCCAGATGATACTCGAGCTTCTTCTGGCCGGCCACAGAGCCGAGTGTACCACCTGCGAAAAGTCAGGCAAGTGCAAGCTTCAGGAGTACGCAAAGCGCTACAACGTAACAAATGTCCGCTTCGCAAACGATTACTGCAAGCTCCCCATCGACGACTCCTCTCCCGCTATCGTCCGCGATCCCTCCAAGTGCATCCTCTGCGGCAAGTGCATCAGGATGTGCTCCGAGGTGCAGAACATCCATGCTATAGATTTTGCTAACCGCGGCATCGAGACCTATGTCTCCTGCGGCTTTGACAACAAGCTCGCCGATACCAAGTGCGTGGGCTGCGGCCAGTGCGCCTCGGTATGCCCCACCGGCGCTATCGTTATCAAGAACCAGGTCGGCGAGATGTGGAAAGCCATCTTCGACTCCTCCAAGAAGGTCGCAGTTCAGGTCGCTCCCGCCGTGCGCGTCGGCATAGGTCAGGAATTCGGCATCCCCGGAAACGTTCCCGTCATGGGCAAGATCGTCACCGCGCTCAAGATGCTCGGCGCTGACTATGTGTTCGACACCTCCCTGACCGCCGACCTCACCATCATGGAGGAATCGGCTGAGTTCATGGAAAAGCTCAAGACCGGCGCAAAGCTGCCCATGTTCACCTCCTGCTGCCCCGGCTGGATAAAGCACGTTGAGAATAAGCATCCCCATCTCATGCCTCAGGTCTCCACCTGCGGCTCCCCCATGGAGATGTTCGGCGCGCTTATTCGCCAGGAGTTCACCGATGAGGAGATCTACTCCGTGGCCATCATGCCCTGCACCGCCAAGAAGGCGGAGGCTGCACGTCCCGAGCTCGTCAAGGACGGCGAGAGGCTCATCGACCTCGTGCTCACCTCTCAGGAGCTTGCGAGGATGATAACCGAGGCCGGCATCGACTTCAAAAACCTCCCCGACACCGAGCCCGACGCCCCCTTCGCCCCGTACACGGGAGCCGGTGTTATCTTCGGCGTTACAGGCGGCGTTACCGAGGCGGTCATCCGCCACGTTCTCGGCGCGGTCACGACCGAGGCCATTGCAAGCGTTGCCGAGTGCGGCGTCCGCGGTCTTGAGGGGATCAAGGCCTTTGAGGTCACCGCCGGAGATCTCACTTTGAAGATCGCCGTGGCAAACGGACTGGGCAATGCCGACAAGCTCATCGAGAAGATCGAGAGCGGCGAGGAGTTCTTCCACTTCGTGGAGGTCATGGCCTGCCCCAACGGCTGTATCGGCGGCGGCGGTCAGCCCCCCGCCTGCCAGAGCGAAAAGGCCGTGCGTAATGAGGGTATCTTCATCGCCGACGAGGACTGCGCCCTGCGCTCCTCCGAGCAGAATCCGGCCCTTGACGACATCTACAGGCTGCTTCGCGGACGCGCTCACGAGCTGCTGCATATTCATTATCCCGATCACAAGCATTGATAAAGCACAGGTATTCAGCCTGTAATGCTTAAATCGTTTCCCCCGCTTCGGACGTTAAAGCCGCCGGAGCGGGGGAAATTTTTGTATTATGTGCAAAAATGTTTCAGTTTTATTAAGTTTTTTGAGGAATACTGGATTTAATATACTCACTGTGATATAATCACTTTTATTAAAACCGAAGGAGAGGTTTTTATGCGAAGATTTGCAGCCATGATAATGGCTCTTATCCTTATTCTGACACTTTGTGCCTGCGGCAAAAAGGACGACGGAAACAAGGAGCGCGAATGCGGCGTTTATATCACCGTTGAGGCTGACGACGTATATACGGTGTCCTACGGAACCGAGGACGGCTCCGAGAACTGCTCCCATGCCGACGGCTCCGCCATCAGCGTTGGCGAGGTCATACACTTTGACTTTGCCGGAGAAAAGGCCGAGGGCACAGAGCCCGCCGAGATAGATTACAGCATCTGCGTCTACGACGCAGACCTCAACATTCTCGCCGTCAGATCGTTCAGGGACGACTTCTCCGATCACGCCCGCGTCGATATCACCGTCACTGCCGACCACAAGATAATCAACGCCAACGCCGGAAGCAGCGGCGACATCGTTATCGAGATGGAAAACGCGAGCGCCGGAGACGGCGTTACATACATGATCCCCCGTGTCGCCATGCCCGCCCGCGCCGAGGCCGCCGACGCGCTCAACTCCGGCATCAAAGAGCTTAACGACGTCTTCACCGGCGATCAGCTCTCGGCAAACAAGGACGCCTACGCCGCAAATGTCGGCGACGGGACCGCCGAAGGGCTCACCGCCTTCTCCATGGACCGCACCGTCAGGGTCGCCCGGGCGGACAGCTCTGTCATATCCTTCCGCATGGTTGACAGGGTATCCCTCGGCACGGTCAGCACCCTTGCCATAACAGGACACAACTATGACCCGCAGACAGGCGCGGAGCTCAAGCTTGCGGATCTCGGCGATGATACCGAAAAGCTTGTTAACGCCATTGCCGAGGATATCCTCACCTCCTTCAACGAGGACGAGCAGTACAAGGACACATTCTTCCTTGAGGGCTACACGGACATTCTGAGGTCGCTTATCTCCGACGGCCACTGGTATCTCACAGGCGAGGGCATCGTTATAATCGCCAATCCCGGAGAGATAGCGGACGTTGAAAAGGGCTTCTATGAATTTCTCGTTGACTTCGACGTAATAAAAGGCATCGTTGACGAGCGCTTTATCCCCGCAGAGCGCGAGGGCGACGAGGGCAGCGTGAACGCAGTGTTCGCCGCGGACGCCGACAGCAGCGTCTTCACGCTTCTCGGAAGCGAGGCAAGCAAGGATATAAAGTCCATCGTCGTTTCGGCCGAGGGCAGCATATACGACGTAAGCGTATACACCATTAAATACTACGCCGAAAGCGGGAGCTACACGCCCGTTCGGCAGATACTGTTCTGCAGCGACATGACCGACGGCGCCGCGCTCGCCGTGAACACAGAGCTTTCCGGCACCGATCCCGGCATGGTCATCAGCTTCACCCTCGGCGACGGCACCGTTGAAACGCGCCTTCTGGCTCTGGACGAAAACGGCGGCCTGAAGGTCATCGACCCCAATTCAAAAAACGGCAAGATAATCACCGACCGGCTTCCCTATTCAGCCGACCTTGACGGCGACAAGACCGAGGAGACCGTTGATACCTCCGCCGACAGCGAGGGCAATCTCGTTGTTTCCGTGGAATCCGGCGGCAAAACCTACGAGGCAGCAACCGCTGTAAGCTCTTTGAGCTCCGCGACCAGCGTCCGTCTTTACGACCTTGACGGCAACGGCAGAATGGAGATATACGTTGACGGCGGATCCGCTGACGGAACGGCGGTCACCTGCGTTCTGTTCTTTGACTCATCCGACGCCGAGCCCCTGCAGGCGGCCTCGTTCGGAAGCGACAGCTTCGCCGAGGGCAGCATCAAGGAGTTTGCCGACGGCAAGCTCATCCTTGATACGAACATGAACATTCTCGGCACCTACAAGGTCAAAAACACTTACACGCTCAGCGACGGTGTTTTCACGAGAGAGGGCGGAGATATCAGCTTTGATAACGAGGGCGTTTTCGTTACGACCTCCAAGAGCATAACCCTCACAAACGGCAGTATCCTGAAGTCCGGGACCTCCCTCCGCTTCACCTCTACCGACGGCAGCTCCGTAATCAATTTCGTCACCGACGGCGGCTTCACCGGCTCCATCGCCATCGCAAACAGCGGCAGCGGATGGACTATCGACGGTCAGCCCGATACGAGCTATTTCGTCTCACTGCCCTACGTTAACTGATCCCACTGTGCATTTATGCGGCGCTCAAAGCGCCGCATATTTTTTTGCGTCTTTGCCAAAAATAGCTTTGAGGTGATAATATGAACGCGAAAAACGGCAGCGATATACCCCTGGGCCTGGGCATGGCGCTTATGCAGAACGCCGACGCTTTCTTCTATTTCTCCGCGCTGGACGCTGCAAAGCAGCAGAAGATCATCGACGGCTGCAAGGGCATCAAAAGCCGGGACGAGATGAAAAGCTATGTCGAGCGCATCTCGGCAATAGGCTGACGGCAGCAGTGTACGGCAGAGAAAGCAAAATGTCTTCGTAGGACGAACAATGATAATTTTTGTTGTTCCCTTGAAGACATTTTTGCTTTTTGCTATTGAATATTCCTTTATGATGCAGTAAAATTCAGGTATAATCATTGAAGAGGTGTTATGACCGTGGAACTAAAGCTTCAGGATATCGAACTTGCCGCACAGCGGCTCAGACCAGTTTTGCATCACACAGAGCTTGATATGTCCTCGACCTTCTCGGAAATGACCGGAGGGCAGATATATCTGAAGTGCGAAAACCGGCAGAAGACCGGCTCGTTCAAAATAAGGGGAGCCGGCAACAAGATAGCCGCTCTCGCAGAGCGCGGCGAGGTAAAAAGCGTTGTCGCATCCTCGGCGGGAAATCACGCGCAGGGCGTGGCTCTGGCCGCGAAAAACTTCGGCATCCCCGCAACTATCGTAATGCCCGCTACCGCGCCCATAGCCAAGGTACAGGCTACTCAGGGCTACGGCGCAAAGGTCGTGCTCAGCGGTGACTGCTATGACGACGCTTACGCAAAGGCCTGCGAAATATGCAAGGAGGAGGGCGCGACCTTCCTGCATCCGTACAATGACCTTGAGGTCATAGCCGGTCAGGGCACTCTGGGGCTTGAGATACTCAGCGATCTGCCCACCGCCGATATCGTTATCGTCCCCGCCGGAGGCGGCGGACTGCTCGCCGGAGTGGCGGCCTGCATAAAGCAGATTAACCCCCGCATCCGCATCATCGGCGTTCAGGCCAAGGGCGCGGACGCCATCGCCCGCTCCTTCCGCGAGAAAAAGTACATAAGCACCGACGCTGTCTCGACCATCGCCGACGGCATCGCAGTCAAGGCGCCCGGGGATATTACGGTCGA
This sequence comes from uncultured Clostridia bacterium, assembly GCA_946405205.1. GTDB lineage: Bacteria > Bacillota > Clostridia > Oscillospirales > Oscillospiraceae > F23-B02. Next base: position 40,339 of record CAMJGL010000004.1, on the reverse strand, counting down.
GCTGATAAACCGCTATGCCGACGACGTTGTCACCGTCAGCGATATTGAGATATCCGAGGCTATACTTATGCTCATGGAGCGTTGCAAGCAGATCGTTGAGCCCTCCGGAGCGACACCCGTCGCAGCCGTTTTAAAGGGCAAGGTCGACGTGAAGGGCAAAAAGGTCGTTTGCCTGCTCTCCGGCGGCAACATAGACGTCAGCTTTATCCAGTGCATTATCGAGCAGGGTCTTGTATCAAGACACCGCAGGCTGAAATTCACGGTCACTCTGCTGGATAAGCCCGGCAGCCTGAGCAGGCTTCTCAACGATGTGGCGGCTCTCGGCGCTAACATTCTCTCCGTCGAGCACGACAGGCTCAGCGCAGGGCTCAATCCGAACGAGACGAATGTCCACATAGCCTGCGAGGTCGGCGGCGAGGCTCACGGCGAAAATGTGGTTGCCGAGCTCAAGAAGAAAGGTTATAATTTAGATATCAATTAATCAGGAGGAAGCAATAATGAAAACCGTATCCACCACCAAGGCTCCCGCGGCCATAGGCCCCTACTCACAGGCTCAGATAGTCGGCAATATGGTCTACACCTCCGGCCAGATCGGCATCGATCCCGCGACCGGCGCCGTTCCCGAAGGCGCCGAGGCTCAGGCACATCAGGTCTTCAAAAACCTCACCGAGCTGCTCAAGGCTGCAGGCTCGGATATGTCCAAGGTCGTAAAGACCACCGTTTTCATCAAGAACATGGATGATTTCGGCCTCATAAACGGCGTATACGCCCAGTATTTCACCGAACCGTATCCCGCACGCTCCTGCGTCGAGGTCGCCCGTCTGCCCAAGGATGTTCTCGTTGAATGCGAGGTCATCGCAGAGCTTTGATATATTGAATATAGAATATCCGCTGCTTTGCAAATGCCAAAGCAGCGGATATTTCATCATTCCGGGGTCAAGTATCGGACGGGCCGTACATATAATTGATAAATCACATTTCTGGGTACAGCGGGAAGCGCTCACAAAGGGAAACGACCTGATCCTTGACATCGCTTACCGCGCTCTCGCCCTCTTTGATGAGCCGGACGATCATGTCGCCGATCTGAGCCATTTCGGTCTCCTTCATGCCGCGGGTGGTAACGGCGGGGGTGCCGAAACGCATTCCGCTCGTGAGCTTGACAGGCTGCGTGTCAAAGGGTATCGCGTTCTTATTCGCGGTGATGTGCGCCATATCAAGAAGCTCCTGCACCTCCATGCCGGTGCGGCCGAGGGTCATCGTATCGGCAAGCATAAGGTGGTTGTCCGTACCGCCGGATACAAGGCGTATGCCGCCCTTGCTCAGAGTATCGGCCAGGACTGCCGCGTTTTTCACGACCTGCGTCTGATAGTCTCTGAATTCCTCGCTCATAGCCTCCTTGAGGCACACGGCCTTGCCCGCGATGATGTGCATGAGCGGGCCGCCCTGAGTTCCGGGGAACACGCCGCTGTTTATCTTCTTTTTCAGCTCGTCCTTGCAGAGTATGATAGCGCCGCGGGGGCCGCGGAGGGTCTTGTGCGTGGTGCTGGTCACGACGTCCGCATACGGCACGGGGCTGGGGTGAACGCCCGCGGCAACAAGTCCGCCGATATGGGCCATATCGACCATGAGATACGCGCCGACCTCATCGGCTATCTCACGCATCTTTTTGAAGTCGATGAAGCGCGGGTACGCGCTCGCGCCCGCGATTATAAGCTTAGGCTTGCACTCGCCCGCTGCCTGCAGCGCTTTTTCATAGTCGATAGTCTCAGTTTCGGGGTCGACGCCGTAGAAGCAGGCATTGAAATACTTGCCGGAGATGGAGGCCTTTGAGCCGTGGGTCAGGTGTCCGCCGTGGCTGAGGTCCATGCCGAGGATGGTGTCGCCGGGCTTCAAAAGCGCAAGATACACCGCGACGTTCGCCTGCGAGCCGGAGTGAGGCTGGACATTGGCGTGCTCTGCTCCGAAAAGCTCCTTTGCCCTGTCTATCGCAAGCTGCTCGACGATGTCGACATACTCGCAGCCGCCGTAGTATCTCGCGCCGGGATAGCCCTCGGCGTATTTGTTGGTAAGATGGCTGCCCATAGCCTCCATTACGGCAGGGCTTGTGAAGTTCTCGGATGCGATAAGCTCAATATGATCGCGCTGACGCTGAAGCTCCTGCATCATAGCTCCGTAAAGCTCAGGGTCGCGGTTTTTAATGATTTCGTAGCTCATGTTTACCTCCATATATGGTGATTTCTTTTGAATTATACGCTAAATATTGTCCGATAGCAAGCCGAAATATCACATTTCGGGCAATTATCGCACATCGGGGCGAAAAACCTTGAACAGAGGGTTTTGCTGTGTTAATATACTTGGGTGAGGTGAGGCTCAAATGGCAAAAAAAATATTTAAAACAGCACTCATTATTCTCGGTGTCGTGCTTCTGCTCGCCGCCGGGCTTATCCTCTGGCTTTCGGTCTGTGAGTTCAAGCCTGCCGACGTGACGGACGTAAAGGTCGAAAACAATTCCCAGGTGGGCGATTTATCGCCCTTCCCCGATCAGGAGCTGACCGTTATAAGCTGGAATATCGGCTACGCCGGCCTCGGAAAAGACTCCGACTTTTTCATGGACGGCGGCGAGAATGTCTCCTCCGCCGACCAGGACGACGTTACCGCATCCCTGCTCGGCATATACAGGCAGCTTTACACCGGCGACGATCAGGCGGGCATTTATATGCTTCAGGAGGTCGATAAGAACTCGGCCCGTACATACGGCATGGATGAGAGCGATTGCCTGGGCATCTATAACAGCGCCTATGCGCTCAATTACTCCTGTCCCTTCGTGCCCTATCCCCTGCCGCCCATCGGACGTGTAAACAGCGGTCTTCTGACCACCACCATGTATGACATCGATTCGTCCGAGCGCATCTCCCTGCCCTGTCCCTTTGACTGGCCCGTCAGCACCGCGAATCTCAAGCGCTGCCTGCTGGTGAGCTATCTGCCCATCGAAGGTACCGACAGCAAGCTCGTGATAGTCAACCTCCACCTTGAGGCATATGACGACGGCGAGGGCAAGATCGCACAGACAAAGCAGCTTCGTGAGTTCATTCAGGCAGAATACGAAAAGGGCAACTACGTCATTGCCGGCGGCGACTTCAATCAGGTCTTCCCCGGCGGTATTGAAAAATACCCCAACGAGCACCCCGAGCTCTGGGAGCCCGGCACCATCACCGACGACATCATGCCCGAGGGCTGGTCGCTTGCTTACGACCTCGACACTCCGAGCTGCCGCCTACTAAATCAGCCGTACGATCCCGCGGACACCGAAAACACCCAGTACTATGTGATAGACGGCTTTATCATTTCACCCAATGTTGAGCTTATCTCGGTCGAGACCATTAACGCCGGATTTGAGTTCTCCGACCACAACCCCGTACAGCTTAAGGTCAGGCTCATCCCCGCAGTTTAATCACAGGAGAATATCATGCGAAACAAAACTATCCCATTTCTGATAATCATAATACTCGTTCTTGTCCTTATCGCCGTCATAGGCATACGTTTGGGAAACAACGGCTCCCCTTCCGCGTCTGATCCCGGCAACGGATCCGCGCCGCAGGAAAGCACCGTTCCCGCAACTCCTACGCCGACACCTCCTCCCGAGTTCGTCGCGGCTCCCGAGGGCTATTTCAAGGACGCCCTGCTCATCGGCGACTCACGCACCGTCGGCATACAGATGGTCGGCGGCATTGACGACGCAACATTCTTCTGCACCGTCGGCCTGAGCGTTACCGGCTCCTGCTGCACAAACGCCGACGTTTCCGGCTACGGCAGCATCACGCTGCCTACCCTGCTTCAGAGCGCACAGTTCGGAAAGGTTTACATAATGCTCGGGATCAACGACATCGGCGGAGACCTCCCCACCGTCGCGAACAGGTATTCGGAGCTCATTGACACCGTGCGCCAGTATCAGCCGGACGCAATTATCTACATCATGTCTAATCTGCACGTCACAGCCGGTCAGGACGCCAAAGGAAGCACCGTCAACAACACCAATATCGACACCTTCAACGGCTATATCAAGGAATTTGCCGATGATGAGACCATATTCTACCTTGACTCAAACGAGTACTTTGACGACGAAAACGGCAAGCTCGACGGCGAGTACTCCCCCGACGGCATCCACTTTTACGGAGACGGCTACAAAGCCTGGGCCGAATGGATAACTAAGCACGTCATAGTAAAGTGATATAAAAAACTCCGGACCGAAGTCCGGAGTTTTTTCAGACTGTCAAAGAACTAAAAATGAATGCATAGAGAGAAGCGACGGATGGGGGAGCTCGAGGGGGCGGCAGCCCGCCTCGAATTGGATAAATAGCCATCAAAAACGTCTGATTTATCAGACTTTTTGACGAGCACAGCGAGGTTTTTCGTGAAATGCAATTTCACAAAAAACATGGCGTTTTTGAAGCGTGCAAAAAAGTCTGCGAGGACTTTTTTGACACGCTGAAAAAACTCCGGACCGAAGTCCGGAGTTTCTTTATGCTCATTCGACGGCTCAGTGGCAGCCGCAGCCGCAGCCGCCCTCGTCATGGTCATGACCGCCGCAGCAGCCGCCTTCATCGTGTCCGTGGCATCCGCTGCAGCCACCGCCGCAGCCGCCCTCGTCGGACAGGAAAGGAAGCTGGCCGCGCATCATCAGCTCGGCAGCGTCATCGGAATTGCCGCAGAAGCCGGCAAATGCAACGATGCCGTACTCGGCAAGAGCCTGCCTTGCGCTGGGGCCGATATTGCCGACGATAACAACGTCGACGCCGCAGCTGTCCATCAGGTCGGCGACGGCCTGATGTCCGCTCTCCTGAACCTCGACGAGCTCCTTGGAGACGAGCTCGGTCTGATCCTCATTCGTCTTGTAGACAGCGAACATTTCGGCATGGCCGAAGTGCTCATAAATTTCATTGTCCTTGTATGCTACTGCAATTACCATGGTCATTCTCCTTTTTCTATAAAGTCTGCCAGCTCACTGAGAGCATCGGCGTTAATACTTTCAACTTCACCGGCGTCGACCATCGTCGCAACGACGGGGTCGATGGGCATACGCGCATAGTGGGCGATACCGAACTCCTCGGCGACCTGCTTTACCTTGCTCGCGCCGAAGATCTCATGCTCCTTGCCGCAGTCGGGGCACTTATAATAGCTCATATTCTCCACGATGCCGAGCACGGGGATGTTCATGAGCTTTGCCATGTTGACGGCCTTTGCAACTATCATGGACACCAGCTCCTGGGGAGAGGTGACGATGATTATGCCGTCGACGGGCAGGGACTGGAACACGGTGAGGGGCACGTCGCCTGTGCCGGGAGGCATATCGACGAACATGAAATCAACGTTATCCCAAAGCACGTCGCTCCAGAACTGGGTAACGACGCCCGCGATAACGGGGCCGCGCCACACGACGGGGTCGGTCTCATTATCGAGGATGAGGTTTATGGACATTATCTGCGTGCCCTTGTTTGAATAGCAGGGTATGAGAAGCTCCTCGGTGCCGCGGGCGTGCTCGCTTATGCCGAAGCCTTTCGGGATCGACGGGCCGGTCACGTCGGCGTCAAGCACCGCCGCCTGATAGCCGCGGCGCTGCATCTCGCTTGCCATGAGGCTCGTCACGAGGCTCTTGCCCACGCCGCCCTTGCCGCTGACAACGGCGATAACCTTTTTGACGCTTGCAGCCGGATTGAGCTTTGCGCTCATGTCGCGCTCGCTGCAGTTTTCGCCGCAGGTGGAGCAATCGTGTGTACATTCGCTCATTGTGATATATCTCCTAAATTAATTATTTCCGTCTATTGTCGGTTTCGCTTATTATAATACTTTTAAACGTGTTTGTCCAGCCTTCTTACGGCCCGGGTAAGATACATGGCTCCGAGACCCGTGAAGGCGCCGGTGATCATGGCCGAGGCTATGAGCACGGGGGCATACACCAGAAGCCCCGCGGTCTTTGTTATCGCTATCGCCACGGCGAGCTGACCTGCGTTGTGCCCGACTGCGCCGAGGATGCTGACCGCCCAGAGCATTTTTTCCGGAAAGCGCTTCAGGGTGAGGCACATGACGGCGTATGCGAGCGTACCTCCCGCGATACTGAACAGCAGGGCCGACACACCGCTGGCGAAGACGCTGCCCAGTATTATCCGCGTAAGCAGGATAAGTCCGGCCTCCCTGCGGCCGAGTACGAGCATCGCCACAAGGGTTATCATGTTCGCAATGCCGAGCTTCACGCCGGGGATCGGCACCGGGGCCGGTATCTGAGCTTCGATGACGAACACGATGAGGGACAGCGCCGTGAGCATCGCCATGAGGCTGAGCTTCCGCGTCTCAGGCATCTATATCGCCCCCCTCGATCTCTATCGTCAGACGGTGCGGCAGGCACACTATAGGAACTCCGGCTTCATCCACCGTCCCCTGGCGTATGCAGATATGGTCGCGGCAGTCGGCGTCAGTCACGCTTATGCTGCCGGGCTCTATGTGTATCTTATTATATCCGAACTCGGTCCTGATTTCCATGTCATATGCGACAGTTACCGTGTCGAGGTTGATTTTTTCGTATACCTCGCCGTCGACGCGGATAACGGCCACCGTTCCCTGCATGCCGAAATGCCGCAGAAGGGCAAACGCGCCTATGCACACAAGGAATATGGCCGCGAATATCACTATCCACTTTTTCATCTTCACATTATTCATGAACCTATTGTAAATAAATCCGCCTTGCTTGTCAATGAGCAGAAATAATGGTATAATATCATATTATCTTTTTGCAGAGAGGTGAAGCGATTGTCCGGCGTCATTGTAAGCCTTATTTCATATATCCTGCCCCTTTTTGCCCTGATTGTGCTTATCCGCTGTATGCGCTCCATGCTCAGCAGCAAGTCGCAGACGGAGATCTGGGGCTATATACACAAGGACGAGGGCGTTGCGCTGATAAACCACTGGGAAAACCTCATCGGCCGCTCCCGCTCGGCGGACATATGCCTGCCCTACGAGACCGTCAGCCGTGTACACGCGGTTCTTATCCGCAGCCCCAAGGGCGTCTGGCGCATATTTGATATCTTCTCCAAGGGCGGTGTCTGGGTCAACGGCGACAAGGTCCAGAGCACGGGCTCTGTCGTGAAGGACGGGGATATCCTCAACCTCGCCGGCAACAGCGTGCGCTTCCGCGATATAAGCGAGAAGCAGCGCGACGCCATCGAGGCCCGCCGCAGCATGAGCTGGAAGAAGGTGCACCCCGCCGTCACGCTGCTGTTTCTCAGCATTTTTCAGGCCCTGCTGCTCATCGAAAACTGCATTAACGCGGAGAGCAAGTATGTAGCCGGCATAGGGCTGGGCTTTATACTGCTCATCCTCCTTGAATGGTTCTGCTATTTTGCCATGCGCAGCATAAGGCGCACGGGCTTCGAGGTCGAGACCATCGCATTTTTCCTGTCCTCGATCGGTCTTTCCATTATCGCCTCCTCCGTTCCGGAGGAGATGATACGCCAGATGATAATAGTATTTGCCGGCGTTGTTCTGTTTTTCGCACTGGGCTGGTGGCTCAGGGATCTGGACCGCACAAAGAAGCTCAGGCTTCCGCTCGCGGTGTTGTCCCTGCTCGTTCTGGCCGCGGTATTGGTCCTTGCAGAAAGTCAGAACGGCGCGAAAAACTGGATAGAGATCGCCGGTATCTCCATCCAGCCCTCGGAATTTGTCAAGGTCGCCTTTATCTATGTGGGCGCCGCTACGCTCGACAGGCTGTTCAGCACAAAAAACCTTATCGCGTTCATAAGCTTTTCCGCGCTGTGCGTCATATTCCTTGCGCTTAGCAGCGATTTCGGCACCGCGCTCATATTCTTCGTGACCTTCCTCGTCATCTCATTTATGCGCTCGGGCTCCATCGCCACCGTCGCTCTCGCCGTTACGGGCGCGGGCATGGCGGGATTCCTCATGCTGCGCATCAAGACGCATGTCGCCCAGCGCTTTGCCGCGTGGGGTCACGTTTGGGAGGATGTTTACGACAAAGGATACCAGCAGACCCACGCCATGTCGGCCGGAGCCTCCGGCGGGCTTTTCGGCAAGGGCGCAGGCAACGGCTGGCTCAAAGGCACCTTCGCCGGAAATACGGATACGGTCTTCGGCGTTATGTGCGAGGAGCTGGGGCTCATCATCGCTATCTGCGCGGTGCTCGCCATTCTGGCTCTGACCTTCTTTGCCGTGCGCAACTCCGGTCACGGGCGCAGCGCCTACTATTCAATCGCAGCCTGCGCTACAGCGACTATGTTCATGGTTCAGGTCGCGCTGAACGTTTTCGGCTCTGTTGACATCCTGCCCTTCACGGGCGTCACCTTCCCCTTTGTCTCCCGAGGCGGTACCTCCGTGCTGGCCTGCTGGATGCTGCTGGCCTTCATTAAAGCGGGGGATACACGCAAGGGCGCAAGCTTCGTCGTCAAGCCGCCTGACGCCAAATCGCGCAGGAAAAAGGAGGCTGAGGCATGAAAAAAGTTTCATTAAGAGCATCCTTTGCCCTTTTCATGGCTTTCATGATGATAGTCGGCCTCGTCGTATACGTTGTACGTTATATTCAGCACGGCGAGGAATGGGCGCTGTATTTCGACGCGTCAACCTCCGGCTGCGAATATACCCTCACGGACCGCAGCGGGACAGTGCTTGCCAAGATGGGCGGCGGCGGAAAATACTACGCCGAGGACGCCAACATCCGCACCGCCTGCTATCAGCTCGTGGGCGATTATGTCGGGAACGTCGGCACGGGCGCACTGCAGTCATTCCAGAAGCAGCTTTCGGGCTTCAGCCTTATCACGGGCATCGAGGAGCGCGAGGACGTTACCCTGAAGCTCACGGTCGACGCGGAGCTCAACCTCAAGGCGTATGAGGCGCTCAACGGGCGCAGCGGCGCGGTCATCATGTGCAACTATAAGACGGGCGAGATCCTCTGCATGGTCTCCTCACCCTCCATCGACCCCATGAATCCGCCCGAGACGCTGCCCGACGGCGCGTATATAAACCGCTGCATAAGCTCCACCTTTGTCCCGGGCTCCGTTTTCAAGCTTGTTACGCTCACCGCCGCCATTGAAAACATCGACGATATTTACCACCGCAGCTTTAGCTGCTCAGGCTCGCTGAACGTCAAAGGCGTGAGCGTTAACTGCACCGGCGTCCACGGCGAGCAGACCATCGAGCAGGCTCTTGCAAATTCCTGCAACTGCGCCTTCGGTCAGATAGCTCTTGAGCTTGGCCCCGATATAATCGCCGAATACGCCGAAAAGCTCGGCATCACACAGCAGCTCAAGCTGGACGATATCACCACTGCCGCGGGCAATTACGATAAGGACAGCTCGATGAGCGCCTCTATGGCCTGGTCCGGCATCGGTCAGTACAACGACCTTGTCTCGCCCTATGCCATGATGCGCCTTGTCAGCGCAATCGCAAACAGCGGAACCGTGGCCGAGCCCTCTCTGCTCGGCGTATCGGATACTAAAACCGAGCTTATTTCCGCGGACACCGCGCAGAAGGTCGCGTCCATGATGAACTACAACGTCGTGTACAAATACGGCTCCTCCACCTTCCCCGGCCTCAACATCTCCGCCAAGACCGGCACTGCCGAGGTCGGCGACGGCAAGCCGAGCCACGGCTGGTTCGTGGGCTTCTTAAACGACGAGCAGCACCCCTACGCCTTCGCCGTGCTGGTCGAAAACGGCGGCAGCGGTCTGCGCGCCGCGGGTGCCGTTGCAAACACCGTGCTTCAGGCGGCGGTCAAGTAATTTTCAGGAGAAAAAACATGACAGATATATCCGTCAACGGGCTTGTCAAGTCCTTTGAACTGGGTAAAAATATACTTGACGGGCTCAGCTTCGACATTGCCGAGGGTGAGCGCGTCGGCATTCTCGGACATAACGGCTGCGGAAAGACCACTCTGTTCCGCATACTTGTTGGCGAGATAGACTATGACGAGGGCTCGGTGTCCGTAGCCTCCGGAAAGCGCATTGGGCTCATATCTCAGATACCGGTGTATCCCCCCGACTGGACAACGGAGGACGTTCTGCGCGACGCGCACCGGGAGCTTTACGCGATAAGCGCAAGGCTCGAGGAGCTTGCAAAGCAGATGGAGAGCGACACGTCGGAGCGGCTTCTGGCGGAATACGACCGTCTTTCCGAGGATTTCCGCCGTATGGGCGGCTACGAGATGGAGATAGACCGCAACCGCGTTGCAAACGGTCTGGATATCCCCCAACGGATGCGCGAGCAGCTTTTCGACTCTCTCTCCGGCGGCGAGCGCACGAGGGTGAACCTCGCAAGGCTCATACTTGAGAAAACCGACATCCTGCTGCTGGACGAGCCCACGAACCACCTTGATCTGCGCGCCACCGAGTGGCTCGAGGAATACCTTCTGCACTTCAAGGGTACCGTGCTCGCCATCAGCCACGACCGCTTTTTCCTCGACAGGGTCGCACGGCGCTGCATCGAGATAAATGAGGGCAAGGCTGAGTTCTACAGCGGCGGCTACAGCTTTTATGTGACCGAGCGTCAAAAGCGCTTTGAGGAAAAGCTCCGCAAATACGAGAAGGACCAGGCCAAGCTCGAGCAGCTCACGCGTGCTGCCGAGCAGATGCATCTTTGGGCCTTCATGGGCAACGACAAGCTCCACAAGCGGGCGTTTTCCATGGAAAAGCGCATCGCAAAGCTGGAGCAGACCGAGCGCCCGAGGGAGGAAAAAAAGCTCTCCGCTAAGTTCAAAGCCCGGGAGTTTAACGGAGATGAGGTGCTCGTCTGCGAGGGGCTTTCTAAGTCCTACGGCGAAAAGGCGCTCTTCTCCGGCCTTGAGCTGACCGTCACCGGCGGCGAGCGCATCGCGCTTATAGGCGATAACGGCGTCGGGAAATCGACGCTTGTAAGGCTCATCATGCAGCAGGAGACGCCCGACGAGGGATACCTATACCTCGGCCCCTCGGTCCGTCCCGCCTACCTCCCCCAGATCGTTCGTTTTGAAAACGAAGATCGCGATCTCATCGACACCATGCTCTATGACTGCCGCTGTCAGCCGCAGGAGGCGCGGGACAGGCTGGCTGCCTTCGGCTTTCGCGGCGAGGACGTTTTCACACGCGTCGGAGCGCTCTCCGGCGGCGAGAAAAGCCGTCTGAGGCTGTGCATGCTCATGGGCAGCGATATAAACTTCCTCATCCTCGACGAGCCGACGAACCACCTTGACATTGCCAGCCGCGAATGGATGGAGGACGCGGTCTCGCAGTATCCCGAGGCGCTGCTCTTCGTCTCGCACGACAGGTATTTCATAGAGAAGTTCGCTACGCGCATCTGGTATCTTGAAAACGGCAAAATAACCGACTACCGCGGCACATACAAGGAGTTTCGCGAGTATCAGGCGCGTCAGGCGGTGTTCAGCCAGACCGCGAAGGCCGAGACCCGCAAGAGGGAGCCTCAGCCGAGAAAAAAGGGCTCTCCAGGAAAGGAGAAACAGCTCGCACGGCTCGAAAAGGAGATCGAAAAGCTCGAGGAGCAGATAGCGGCCTTGGAGCAAAAATGCGAGGAATTTTCCTCGGATTATCAGAAGCTCATGGAGCTTGATGCCGAAAAGATGCTGCTCAATGATAAGCTCATGACTGCATATGAGTCATGGGAGGAGCTTTCCGAATGAAAAAGAAACGCCTTATCATCGCCGCAGTCCTCATACTTGCGGGATTGGTACTGAATTTTGTATTTACCGGACAGCAATATCTTGCATATACCCTTTATTTTGCGGCGCTTGTTTGCCTGCTCTTCGGCATTATCGGCAAAACGGCAAAGCGCGTCATCTGTATTCTGCTTGCGCTGGGGCTCGTGTATTTTATCGCGGTCGAAGCCTTTATCGTCGGTTCAGCCTCCGGCGACTCCGACACCGATTATGACTATATCATCGTCCTCGGCGCCGCCGTGCGGGGCGACACACCGAGCAGAGCCCTCGTTGAGCGCATGGAGGCCGCACGGGCTTATATGCTCAGTCATCCCGATGCCGTTGCGATAGTCAGCGGTGGACAGGGCGACGGCGAAAACCTCTCCGAGGCCGAGGCGATGTACAAATGGCTCACGGCAAAGGGCATTGACGGCAGCAGGCTGATAATCGAGGACAGAGCCACATCAACATACGAAAACCTGAAATACAGCTTTGCGATCATAAATTCCCGCGGTCACGAGGCAGACGCCTCCGTCGCCGTGGTCACGAGCGAGTACCACATTTACAGGGCAAAGCTTCTGGCAAGCTCCCTGGGCACCGAGGTCGGCGGCATCCCCGCGAAGACAAGCGCTCCCGCCGTTAAGCTCAACTATTTCATCCGTGAAGCCTTCGGCGTGACCTACCAGTGGATATTCGGATAAAAGCATAGGCTGAAGCCAAAAAAGCTTCAGCCTATGCTTTTTTCTTATTGCTCTGTTTTGTCTTCGCCTTTATGGCGGTCGCATATGCGGTCATATATAAGCAGACCCGCAGCGCTTATCGCCAGCGTCACCGCAAACACGATGACGGCAAACCAATAATTCTTCGTGCCGAGCGCATCGCCGCCCACGGTTGAGCTTATGATCGATGGGATCCTGCCCAGCGAGCATATCATCAGCCACACGGGAATACTGACATCCGTAAGCCCTGCAAAGTAGCACAGCAGATCCTTGGGCGTTCCGGGTATCATGAAGATCAGAAGAAACAGGATATCGCGCTTCTTGCTTGTTTTCAGAAAGCGCACAGAGCTCAGCTTTTCCCTGGAAAAGAACACCTCAACCAGTCTCATTCCGTAGCGCCTTACAAGCAGGAAAACCGCCATGCTGCCCAGTGTGCACGCTATCAGGCACAGTATCGTGCCCTCCACGGCGCCGAAGGCGTAGCCCGCGGCGATCTCAAAAGGTTCGCCGGGAAGAACCGCGATGATCACCTGCAGTATCACCATGCCAATGTATGCCGCACGGCCTCCGATGCCGTGGGCGGCGACCCAGGCGCGGAATTTTTCCGGCTGCGAGGCGAATCTTATCAGCGGAACGCCGACGAGCCATATTATAAGTGCCGAGGCTATGACTGCGATCGCTATCGCGGTAATGCCAAGGGCTTTTTGCTGTGATCCGGTGAGCTTTTTCTTGTCTTTTCTCATGTTTGCGCAGTACCTGTGGTTTTTTCGGGAAAACGTCAGCAAGGTATATGTTGTGCCCGAAGGCTCGGTTTGATACCCGTACGACGCGCGTTAAACTTTTTTTCATATCATCGGCAGTCAAGCTGTCTGTGACATTTCCATTATAACCCCCAAATTACTTTTTTGATGAACATTCTTGAAAATGTTAGTATATTTGCCGCAGTCAGGAGTTATTTTGCCGCCGGGCAAATACAAAAGCAGCCGAAGCCCGCAAGGGGCTTCGGCTGTGCCGTGTTATTTTTCTTTCACCGCTATCCAGATCTCACAGTAATAGTTCGGATCGTCCACCTTTTCAGAGGGATAGACTTCGAGCTCAACGCCGTTTCCGTATTCATACTTGCTGCTTTGCGGGAAGAACTCCGTGCAGATCTTTCTGTAGGTCTCCACAAAGGCGTCCGGCATCCGGCCCTTGCAGGGGAAAACAGCAAAGGTGTGTGCGGGTATCTCCGCGATCTCAAGATCGCCGTCGGTGACGGGTCTGCCGTCATACTCAACGCCTATACCGTAGGGAAAAGCGGAGTTTTCCATGTCTCCGGAAAAGCATATGCCGAGAAGTCCCTGCAGTGTGGGCTTTTCGGGGAAGTAGCCGCATATCCTTTCCGTCGTTCCGTCCGCTCCGCATTCGCCCCAGAATGCCGTGATATCCTCGGCCGCGCTCGCGCTCGCGGGCTTGCTAACCTGCTTTCTCTTGCAGATCACCTTGAACGCGTCCTTCTTCTCGATCCTGTAATTCATAATATTTCCTCCTGACAGAATAAGCTTGACGGAAAGTCTGGAAAAGGATCGGATATTCGCGCCGCGCCTGACCTCGGTAGGAGTAGCACCGTGGAACCGGCAGAACGCACGGGTAAAGCTCTCCGGTGTATCGTAGCCGTATTTGGCGGCGATGTCGATGACCTTTTTATCGGTATTCATCAGCTCCTCCGCCGCAAGCGTCAGCCGGCGCATACGGATGTACTCGCCCAGAGAATAACCGCACAGCATACCGAACATTCTCTGAAAATGAAATGCAGACGAACAGGCCTCCTTCGCCGCCTTTTCATAATCGATCTCTTCGGTAAGATGCGCCTCGGTGTAATCAAGGGCGCGCTGTATACCCGTTATCCAATCCATTCTCGATCCATCCCCTTTCCGCTGTACTGCATTCTATCATGGAAAATGTATTACTTCCTGACTTTATGTGCTCTGTTGTGTTATGCGCCGCATATGCTGCGCGAAATGCTCGGTACTGCTTCGGCGCCGTGGCATATTTCGAGCATCTCCCCGACTAAATATATCAAATCCTATGCGATTTGTACAGTATACGGCCTTGCCTGCGTGCAAACAGTATTTCAGCGGCGCGAAACTTCGGCTGCTGTGCTTTATGGTAAGCGGAAGATTTTGAAATAATATTTCCTTATAATCAAATATTGCCCGAAATAATATTTACATTTCTGCAAATGTAGTATAAAATATGAAATATAATTTTATATGTAGGTGCAGTTTTATGAAAATTCCTTACGGCAATTCGTATATTGAATTTGAAAACGAGGCTGCGGCGGTGCTGTGCTCGTCAGTTGACAGGCTGCGCTCCGACGAAAGCGGCTCGGACATCGTGCGCCGGGCGATGGACAGCCCCATAGACAGTCCCCCGCTGCGTGAGCTTGCCGTAGGCAAGTCGGAATGTGTTATTATTATCTCCGACCACACTCGCCCCGTGCCCAGCCGCGACATCATCCCCAATATGCTCAGGGAGCTCAGAGAGGGCAGCCCCGATATACGCGTCACGCTCCTCGTCGCCACGGGCTTTCACCGCGGGACGAGCGTAAAAGAGCTTGAGGCAAAGCTCGGCCGCGATATAATGAAGCAGGTGGATATTCGCGTCCACGACTGCCGCGACCCTGACAGCAATGTGCAGATCGGCATCCTCCCCTCGGGCGCGCCCTGCGTTATAGATAAGCTCGCTGCCGAGACGGAGCTGCTTATCGCCGAGGGCTTTATCGAGCCGCACTTTTTCGCCGGTTTTTCCGGCGGCAGAAAAAGCGTTCTGCCCGGCGTGTGCGACAAGGTGACGGTGCTGGGCAATCACTGCAGCAGATTCATCGACGATCCGCACGCCCGCACAGGCGTCCTTGACGGCAATCCGCTGCATACGGATATGCTTGCCGCCGCGGAGATGGCCGGACTGAAATACATAGTTAATGTAATAATTGACGAGGATAAAAAAACCGTGGCGGCATTTGCGGGAAACTACGTCACGGCGCACAGGACCGGCTGCGACTTTTTGCTCGATTACTGCCGTGTGGCCCCCGCTCCGGCAGATATCGTCATCACCTCAAACGGAGGTTCTCCGCTGGACAGGGATCTTTATCAGTGCGTCAAGGGCATGACCGCTGCCGAGGCAAGCTGCGTTGAGGGCGGCACTATAATCATGTGCGCCGACTGCTGCGACGGTCACGGAGGCGAGGGCTTTTACCGAACACTGAGCGAATGTGAGTCGCCTGCAGAGCTGTACCGGCGTCTGATGGCTATACCCTGGAACGAGACCGTTCCCGATCAGTGGGAAAGTCAGATACTCGCCCGCATACTGATGCACCACAGGGTCATAGTCATTACCCGTCCGGAGATGAAAAAAATTGTCGAGGATATGAAGATGATATATGCTCCTGACCTTGACACGGCGCTCAAAAAGGCGGATTATAGTGACAGCAGGAAAATCACCGTGATACCTAATGGGGTATCCGTAATAGTAAAAGGAGGAAAATAAATGAGCTTTACAGAAGTCAGTACTGAGATCGCCGAACAGCTGAGGGCCGTTGTGGGCGAAAAACGCTTTACATACGGAGAGGATGTAAAGCCGGATTATTCCCATGACGAAATGCCTATATACGGCAAGTTTTTCCCCGAATGCGTATGCGAGGTCGAAAGCACAGAGGAAGTCTCAGCCATCATGAAGATCTGCTATGAGAACAACGTTCCTGTAACGCCACGCGGCGCTGGTACCGGCCTTGTCGGCGGAGCGGTGCCGATATACGGCGGCGTAGTTATAACGACCGCGCGCATGAACAAGATACTGGGCTACGACATGGACAACATGGCGGTGCGCATACAGTCCGGAGTTCTGCTGTGCGATCTGGCGGCGGACGCGCTCAGCCGCGGGCTGATGTATCCGCCCGATCCCGGCGAAAAGACCGCCACCGTCGGCGGCAACGTATCCACAAACGCAGGCGGCATGAGAGCGGTAAAATACGGCGTCACTCGTGACTACGTCCTTGCGATGACGGTCGTCCTGCCCGACGGGCGCATAATGGAGCTCGGCAAGACCGTGTGCAAAACGAGCTCGGGCTACAGTCTGCTGCAGCTTATGATAGGCTCCGAGGGCACTCTCGGCATAATAACCGAGCTTACGCTCAAGCTTGTCGCCAAGCCAGAGACGGACGTGAGTCTTATTCTGCCGTATGAAAGCATTGAAGCCTGTATCTCCGCCGTTCCCAAGATAAAGCAGGCATGCCTCGATCCTCAGTCGATAGAATTCATGGGCAGCGACATCGTTGAGTTTTCCTCGAAATTTTCAGGCAAAAAGATCTTCCCGACCGAAGTCGGCGGAAAAGCGGTCGAGGCCTCGATCCTCGTCACTTTCGTCGGCAGCTCAGAGGACGAGCTTTTCTCAAAGATGGAAAAGCTCAACGATATCGGCGAAGCCACCGGCGCGATAGATATGCTTGTTATTGATACCCCCAATCTCAAAAAAGAGGTTTGGGAGGCAAGAAGCGCCTTCCTTACCGCGGTCGAAGCTCAGAGCTCGATGCTCGACGAGATGGACGTTGTCGTTCCCGTCGATAAGATCGCCGAGTTTTTGGCGTTCACCATTGAAGAGGGGCGCAAGCACGGCCTTGTCATCCGTTCCTTCGGTCACGCGGGCGACGGCAATCTGCATATATATGTCACAAGTGACAGCTTAGAGCGCGAAGAATTCCTCAGGCTCAACAAGCTCGTCATGGACGCCTGCTATGAAAAGTGCAGACTGATAGGCGGTCAGGTATCCGGCGAGCACGCCATCGGTCACGCGAAGAAGGAGTATCTGCGTCAGTCCGCAGGCGAGATCGCCTACGGTCTCATGGCGGACATCAAGCGCGTTTTCGACCCCAAGGGTATACTCAACCCCGGCAAGGTCTGCAGCTGAGGAGGTCAAAAAGATGCTGAAAATCCTTGTATGCGTCAAGCAGGTACCCGATGTGAATCTAGTTAAAATGGATCCGGTGACAGGTAGCCTCATCCGTGAGGGCGTTCCCTCTATAATGAACCCTTTGGATTGCTGCGCGCTTGAAGCCGCGGTGAGGGTAAAGGAGCAATACGGCGGCGAGATCACCGCCATAACAATGGGGCCTCCCGCCGCTCAGTCCGTTTTGAGAGAGTGTCTCTCGGTAAGCGTTGACAGAGCATTGCTTATCACCGACTCCGCCTTCAGAGACGCAGACACTCTTGCCACGAGCTATTCTATCGTTACCGCGGCAAAAATGTTCGGAGAATTTGACCTTATATTCTGCGGCAAGGAGACGCTTGACGGCGCTACCGGACAGATGGGCTCCCAGCTCGCCGAGCGTTTTGACGCAAGCCAGATCACAGGAGCGAACCTTATACTCGAGGTCAATGAGGAAAACGGCGTCGTTGTCGCCGAGCGCGAAACTGAGCTTGGGCTTGAGACCGTCGAGGCCGAGCTTCCATGCCTGTTCACGATAGAGAAGACCAATTATCAGCCGAGGATACCGAATTTCCGGGGAAAAAAGGCTGCCCGCTTCGCGGAGATAATCACGCTGTCGGCAGCGGATATCAAGGGTCTTGACCCGAAGAAGATCGGTGCGCCGGGCTCCGGAACCATCGTTCCCCGTACCTTCCCGCCGGAGGCAGGCGACGCGGGCGTGATGATAGACGAAGGCAACGCGGTCAGAAACGCGGCAAGGCTCCTTGATATCTTCAGGGACAGCGGCATACTCTGAGGAGGATAGAGAATGGACAAGTTTGATTATAAGGATATATGGGTCTACATCGAGCATGACGCCGAGACAATAAGCCCCGTGTCGCTTGAGCTGTGCTGCGAGGCACGCAAGCTGTGCGATATAACTGGCGACAAGCTTGCTGCCGTCATTATCGAGCCATTCACCGAGGGCATGTTCGAGCAAATATTTGATTGCGGAGTTGACCAGATAATACGCGTCCGCGGAAGCGGCTACAAGGAATACAACTGTGACGCATGGAGCAATCTGTTCACGGTGCTCTGTCGGGAGCATTGGCCTTCTGCGGTGCTCGTTGGCGGGACCGTCAACGGCCGCGACTTTGCACCGCGCTTTGCAGCAAGACTCAACACTGGCTGCACTTCGGACGCCATCGAGCTTGCGTATAACAGCGAAAGCGGCGATATTGAGTTTATCGAGCCTGCCGTCGGTGGAAAGATCATGGCCGTTATCACGGTTCCGATGCTGCGCCCTCAGGTGGGCACCATTCGCCCCGGTACGTTCAGGCATGAGCCTACCGGCAGGCGGGAGCACATTGAATTCATCGACGAGTGCATTGACTTTGATGAGGAAAAGATCCGCACGAAGCTGCTCAAGTTCGAGCCTCTCGCCCAGGAGGACGGCAGCATCGCCGACGCCGATGTGGTCGTATGCGTCGGAAACGGTCTGTCGAGTCCCGATAAGCTTTCAAAATACGCGGAGCTTGCCGCGCTTCTGAACGGGCAGCTAGCCTGTACAAGACCCGTGTTCGACCGCGGGATGATGGATTTTCGCCGCATAATCGGTCAGTCGGGCGCGATGATAAAGCCTAAGCTGTACATAGGCTTCGGGGTGTCGGGCGCCATCAACCACGTCGCGGGCTTTGCAGGAGCGAAAATGAGCGTCGCTGTCAACTCCGATCCGGACGCGGCAATCTTCAATTACTGCGATTACGGCATCGTCGGAGACATGGACGAGGTCTGCGAAGCTATGATTAAGCTCCTGAAGGCAGAATAAATAAACGAATTCAGAGACCCGAAATAACGGAGTCTCTGAATTCTTTTTTGGATGGAAAAAACAGAAAATTATTTTGTTGTTGCTTTTATCAGCTTATCAAGTACCTCGACACAGTCGGCTATAACGGACAGGTCGCTGTACTCATGTATCGGTGCCCTTGGGTCCTTATTCACTGCGAATATGTGCTTTGCGCCGGTGATGCCGCTCAGATGCTGCACAGCTCCCGATATTCCGAACGCGAGGTAGATATCCGGCCTGACAGACAAGCCCGTCTGCCCCACCTGATGCTCGTAACCGGCAAAGCCCGCCGCCACGGCGGCTCTCGAAGCGCCGACCTGCGCCCCGATATTATCCGCGAGCATATACAGCTTACGGAAATTCTCCCGACTGCCGAGACCTGCTCCTCCGGATACGATGATATCGGCTCCGGTGAGGTCGAGCCTGCCGCCCTCATCCCCAAGCACCGATCTCAGCATCCATTCCGGCTCCCCTGCCTTTACCGGCAGCGTTTCGATGCGGACAGGTTCGGCCCTGCCGCCGAATGTGCGATGGAAAACTCCCCTGCGCACGGTGGCGACGGTCGTTTGGCCGAGGCTCACGTTATACGCTATCCTCCTTCCGCCGAACGCGGGGCGTATCTGCATAAGCTTGCCGTTTCCGTCAAGTTCGAGCCCCGTGCAGTCGGCGTTTATCCCGCAGCCCAGCCGCGCGGCAAGCCTCGGCGCAGCGGAGCATGAGAATACCGAGCTTTCAAACAGGATGAAATGCGGAACGTCCCGGGCTGCCCGGGCCGCAAGGCAGTCCACCGCCGCCTGCTCGGAATTGATATCATCACCGTCGAGCGGGACGTGATAAATAAGCTGAGCACCGGCGGCAGCCATAGCCTGTATATCCCCGGGCTCCGTTTTCGGGCATATCAGAACAGCGGCCAGAGTCTCTCCCCGTGCACGGCTTATTTCCCGCGCTTTTTCGACTATCCCGAGAAGCGTTGGGCTCACACGGCTGCCGACCACCCATGAGATATTACTCATTTCCGGCCTCCTCTCTTCTGACAAGAAGATCCCTGAGTCTGGCGACGCCCTCGTCGGGATCGGTCACGAGCTCCTTTTTGCCGCTCCTGAAGCTGACGTTTTCGATTTTGACCGTTCTCGTCGGCGAGCCGGCAAGACCGGCTTCCTCTGCCGCAAAGCCCAATGCGTCAAGGTCAAAGCGGCTTATCCCGACGCTTTTGCTGCGTCGAATGCCCGATATCGTCGGACTGCGCACCATGTCGGTTCCGTTGCACACGGTCAGGACAGCCGGCAGCGCGCCGGTATATCCGGCGGTGAAGCCGTCCCTCGCGCAGATAAGCTCAACGCCGCCGTCCTTAACTGAAAAGCTGAGAACGTTCGTTGCAAGCGGCAGCTTTAAAAGCTCCGCGAGCTGCGGGCCAATATGTCCCGTTTCGCTGTCGATGGCCTTGCTGCCGCACAGGATAAGGTCCTGCTCAGGCAGTTTTTTTATCGCCGAGGCAAGAACTTTGGCCGTCACAAGGGTATCCGAGCCAGCGGCGCGGCTGTCGCTTATAAGCACGGCTCTGTCGGCTCCGGCGGCAAGCGCCATGCGCAGAGGATGCTCGGCATATGCGGGAGCCATGGTGACTGCCGTCACCATGGCTTTTGGATCCTTATCTTTCAGTCTCAGCGCCAGTTCAAGCGCGTACATATCGGCAGGGTTAAACTCCAACTGCCCTCCGGACAGTCGGTCGGCGCTGTCATTAAGGGAGTCGCTGAACTGCGCTATTGATACGATTTTCAGACAAACGAGGATATTCATCCAACTCACCCGCTAAATTATTTTCCGGTACACCTCTGACATCGCCCGCTGTATCATGCGGTAATTCTCAAAGCCCTTGTCGTATATCTCGACATTCTCGGGTATAGGCGTCACCTGCGCGGACACTACGACGCATTTTTGCACGCTGTCGGCAAAATCGGCGAACACGCCCGTGGCAACGCCCGCGAGCATCGCAGAGCCGAGGGACGAGTCATTGTCCATCGTAACTGTCAGCGGGGTACCGAGGATATCGGCAAGTATCTGGCGCCAGAGTTTGCCCTTGGCTCCCCCGCCGATTATGCGGTACTCATTGACCTTTATATCCTGAGCCTTGATCTCCTCAAGGCAATCGCGCATGGAGTAGGAAATGCCCTCCATAACGGCGCGGCTGAAATGCCCCTTGGTGTGGTGCATTGCAACGCCGGTAAAGCTGGCGCGAAGCTTGTCGTCAAAGTACGGCGTCATCTCGCCCAGAAGATAGGGGTGGAAATAAAGCTTCTCGCTTCCGGGAGGCACCGTCTCGGCGGCTCTGTTGAGTATCTCGTAGGTGCTCTCGCCGAGCTTTTCCGCCTCGAGCGCCTCAAAAGTGCCGAAAACATCCCTGTACCATTTGTAAGAGGCCGCGCAGCTTCGTGTCCCCGTTCCGGGATACCACATTCCGGGCACTATGTGGCGGTAATTGAAGAACTGATGACTCGCTATCGGAGCCGTGGTTATCGGGCATATGCGTCCTGCTGTCGCAAGCTTTACGGTTGCGCAGCCCTCGGCCACCGCGCCGGAGGCGTACACCTCAAGCGCCGTGTCGGTCGTGCCGACGATAACGGGAGTTCCGGCTTTAAGGCCTGTGGCCGCGGCCGTCTCCTCATTGACATAGCCCGCGATATCCCGCGGATCCCTGATCTCGGGCATCATGCTCACGTCAAGGCCCGCCAGACGGCACAGCTCCTCATCCCACTGCCCCGTATAGTCGTTGCAGAGGAACGCTCCCATGGTCTCGATGGAGTCCGTGCAGAAGTCGCCGGTTATGCGGCTGCGCACATAGTCCTTGGCAAAATACACGCGCTTTGTGTTTTTTATGACCTCAGGCTCATGCTCTTTCAGCCACATGAGCTGCGGCAGGCTCCATGCGGGGCTTACGGAGTTGACCGAGCATTTTTTCAGCAGCTCTGCGTGATTTTCCTTGAGGTATTTGACCTGCTCGCCGCTGCGGGCGTCCGCCCAGTGGATGAACCTGCGCAGAGGCTTGCCCTGTGCGTCGCACAGGACCGCCATATGCGTCGCCGCGTCGATGGCAAGAGCCTTTATCTGACTTCCGTCGATACCGGCTTTGTCGATGCAGCTTTTAATGTTGTAAATAACCGCGTCAAAAAGGTCGTCGGCATCCTGTTCGAGCCAGCCCGGGACCGGCGAATACGAGGGATACTCTTTGTAAGAGGTCGCACGTATCCTGCCCGACGAGTCGAGCAGCGTGGCTTTGGAGGAACTGCCTCCGAGATCAACGCCAAGGGTCATTATTTCTGACATATTAAACACCGCCGATCAGCAGCTCTGGTTGAGGATCTCGAATATGTCGGCGATCTTCACCGGGCCGTATGCATGTTTGGACATGATGTAGTAGTCGTCGGGGCTTGCGGTGATGATGAGCCTGCTGCCCATACGCTGTGCGTCGTCGCAGCGGACATGGACCATTTCCCTTACGGTCGCAGGGTCATACATATCAAAGGGCACCGTTCCGATGCAGCGCGACATTTTTCCGTTCAGGAACATATCATTGAGCTTCACGCCCACGGCGGCCGCGATGGCCTTGAAGGGTGCCGTCTCATCCAGCCCGCGGGTGAGCTTTACAGGCTCCTGAAGCGAGCCCTTTATGCTCTGCGGCACGGGGCTGAGTGCGCCGTCAGCGATAAGCTTTGCTGCGAAAGCGGTTGCAGTTACGACTTCCACGTCTCTGAGGAGACCGTACTTTGCGTATTCATCGCGGAACATAAAGGCGTCGGCGGGGTTGAGGACCACAAGGGTCTTCGCTCCGGTCGCCTCGATTTTCTCAGCCGCGGCGGCAGCCATGGCCTGAACGTCACCGGTGAAGCCCATAAGCTCGCTCAAATATGCGCCGGAAGCGGGCTCATCGCGCAGAATGGTGAAGTCGACTCCCGCCTTTTTGAGGAGCTCCGCGGCGTTTATCGCCGCCTGCGGATACACGGATGAGGCCGTCTGGCCTAAAAACAGCAGCGTTTCAGCCTTCTCGGGCAGCTCGCCTACGGCGGCAAATATTTTGTCGAAGGACTTCTCACCGAAGATATTTCCGCAGCCCTGAATGGTCTCGATAGCCTTGACGACGGCTTCGGGGGCGATATCCTCCACGACGGCCATAGTCCTGGCTTCTCTAATAAACTCGCTCGGCTTATAGCCGGTGGCGCAATCGTTTGCACAGGCGTCGCAGAGGGTGCAGTGATACATGGCCTCTGCTATCTCCGCGGTATATGGCGTGCCGCGCTCGATCATTGAGATCATGAGTCCTCTGGCGCGAGGAGTCCAGCCCTCTCTGCCGGTGCTTCCGGCAACAGGGCATATATGGCGGCACATCCAGCAGAATCTGCACGCATCCGCCTGTCTGGCACTGTCTTTAGAAAACATATTAATACCTCTTTGTTCAAAATTATACCGTTGCCCGCAGGACGGATAAGACCGGCCGGGTCTGTCCGTCCCGCTGTGTCATCTCATCTCAAAGTCCCATCTTATAGGGATTCATGATGCCGTTGGGGTCAAGCTGCTTCTTGATGCCCTCGAGCACCTGCATGGCCGGACCGTAGGACTCCTTCATCAGTCTGCCGAGCTTCAGGCCGACGCCGTGGTGATCGTTTATGACGCCGCCGTTTGCAATGGCAGCGCGGACGCCGGCGTTCCACACCTGATTATGCAGGCGGATGCATTCTTCCTTGTCCTCGGGAGGATTATCGATGATGAATCTTGAGTAGTTCATGCAGCCCCAGTCATACCAGTGGGAGCTGTGGGAAATAAAGCGCACGCCTTCAAAATTATCCTCGACGGCCTTCTTCATCGCCCAGTAAATATTCTCGATATTGTCAAAGGTCGAAACGGTGTCGAGAGTGCCGAACATCTGGGGATTGTTCATTATATATCCCGGATAGAAGAAGGTGATGCGGTTTTCAAACCACTTTTCGCCGTACTCGCTGCCCAGATACTCGCCGTCGTACTTCTTGGCAATGTCAAGAATGATCTCCTCCTCAACATCGACGATCCTGGCGATACCCTCGACAGTGAGGTTCATGAACGAACCCTTCTTTTCAAAGCCGATGACCTTCTTTATGATGGAAACGGTCTCAGCCTCGTCGAAAAGACGCATGATGGAGGGCTTAACGGTCTGGACTATCTCGCGGCACGCGGCATAGCCGGTATGTATATCCTTGAACAGGAAAGCGTGATGGCGTCTCACCTCGGGCAGCTTTGTCATTTTAAACTTGGCCTTTGTCATTACGCCGAGGGTGCCCTCGCTGCCAAGAAGCAGCGGAAGAAGATTGGGGCCGCTGGAATGCTTGGGAACGGGCAGGGTCTCGATTATATCGCCGTTGGGAAGTGCGGCCTCCACCCAGAGGCACTGATCGTCGATCTTGCCGTACTTCGTGGAGAGGATGCCTATACCGTTGTGCGCAAGCGCGCCGCCGACTGTGCAGCAGGTAAGGCAGCTCGGCAGATGCATGATGGAATAGCCCTTCTCATTCGCGTACCATTCAAGTGTCTGGAACACCATTCCCGTTTCACAGGTGATGGTGCCGGAGACCGTGTCGATATCTATGAGCTTATCCATGCGCTTAATATCGAGCAGGATGCCGCCTGCCATGGGCAGAGCACCGCCCTGTGAGCCGGAGCCGCCGCCCCATGTCTGCACGGGGAGCTTATAGTAATTGGCGATCTTCAGGACCTTGGACACTTCCTCCGCACTGCCGGGGCGGACAATATAGTCGGGAAGCGCAGGCTCGCCGCCCTTGTCCACTACCATTCTCGCCAGCCAGAAATAGTCCGTTCCGTATGCAAGCTTTTCTCCCATGCCGATGCTGACATTATCGACGCCGACGGCGTCCTCGAGCTCGGTGAGGATCATGTCCCGCATAAAACCTCTGAATTCCATTCGCTTTCCTCCTGTATATCAATGCTTCACAGCAATTTTTCACAATTTCATTGCGGCCTCAGATTATTCGGCCGTTCGTTTGAGATTGTTCCCTCAGCGCATACCGGCCGAAGCCGATATGCGCCGGAGAACGCGTATTGTATTTGTTATGGAAAACCTTACTTATAGGCGGGCATGATCGCGTCTGCCTCGGCGACTGCCGTCGCATATGCCTCGAGACCTTCGATGAGCGCGTCATCGGGAATGGTGAGAGGCGGGGTGAGCTTCATTGTGATGCCGGCGCCGACCGCGGCGAAGAAGGTCAGGCCGTTTTCATTGCACTTCTTGGTGACTTCAAGCGCAAACTCGGGATGCTTCTCATGGGTGTCGGCCTCGGCGAAGGTGACGGCCCAGGCCATGCCGATACCGCTTACGTAGCTGATCCTCTCGGGGAACTTCTTCCAAAGCTCCTTGAGCTTTTCCTCCATGATCTTGCCCTTGCGAGCGGCTTCCTCGCACATATTGTTCTCCTTGAGGAACTTTATGTTGGCGGCAGTGCCGGCGGAAGCGACGGGGCTGCCGGAATGGGTGGAGGTCATGGTGTTGGGCGCGTAAATATCCATCAGCTCGCGGCGTCCGACCAGAGCGGACTGCGGCAGACCGCCGGACAGACCCTTAGCGGTGGTGAACAGGTCGGGCAGGATATCGTAGTTTTCAAAGCCGAACCACTTGCCGCTGCGGCAGCAGCCGATCTGGATCTCGTCCATCATCAGGACGATGTCGTACTTGTCGCAGAAGGCGCGCAGATTCTTTGCGTATGACTTGGGCATCGGGTAGCAGAGGTTGCCGTAGTAGGACTCGATGATGATGCCGGCGATGTTCTTGTACTCCACGCCGTGGGCGTCGATGGTGTCCAGCAGGGTCTGGAACATCTTCTCATCGGAGAAGCCCGGCAGCTCGGGATTTGCCCAGTCGTGGTCGTAGGCGTTGGGCCAGGGTGCCTGGAAAATATCGGGGTCGAGGTTGCCGATCCAGTCCTTCAGTGCGGGCTGGCCGCCGACCATCTGGGAAGCCAGAGTGCGTCCGTGGAAGGCGCCCTCAAAGGACACGATGACCTTCTTTGCCGGACCGCCGACCATCTTGCCGTGGGTGCGGGCGATCTTTACCGCCGCCTCGACTGCCTCGGTACCGGCCGAGAGCATGAACGCCTTGCTGTCGGGGATGGGGCTGACGCTGCAGATAGCCTTTGCTGCCTCAACGCGCTCCTTGGTCGGGTGCAGATACGCGCACAGCAAGGGCTTGTCGAGCGTCTTCTTGATAGCCTCGATTATATCGGGGTTACCGTGGCCGGCATTGGTTATCATAACGCCGGAGGAGAAGTCGATAAACTTGTTGCCGTAGGGGTCGCAGACCTTGTAGCCGTCCTCGGTGTGATCCCACACGATCAGGGGCTGCCCCGCGTTGGAAATGGGCTCATACTTCTGCATTTCCTTGATGAGCTCAAAGGACTCCGGTACGGGAATAGGTGTGACGATGCGGCGATGCTTGGTCTCGATGCGTTTAGTCTCGCGAGACTCCATTTCAAAACCTTGACCGTTCATTTGAAAGCCTCCTAAATGATTTTATTATTGTCGTCCTCCGGCTCGGAGCCGGTAGGCTCGGCATAGGGGCCCATGCCCCATTTTTTACTGTAGTGCCTGTATTTTCTGGTAAGCCCGTCCTTGACGAGATATACAAAAAGGAGGATGACTCCGGCGACCGTCAGGCCGTTTATCGCCTGCTCATTGCCCTGCACGACGCCCCTTACCATGAGGTACGCCGCCACTTCGCAGACCAATGCCGCCAGAAGGAAAAGCTTACTGTACAGGAATTTTTTCAAGCTGAATTTTTCTCGTCCGCTCTGATTTTTGTCCATCATATCAGTCGCCGGGCTCACAGCAGCTTCTTCATGCCTGCCATGACGGTATCCATCTTCTCAAGCGTGATATCAATATCTTCAAGCGTGTGCTGGACGGAGAAACCGCAGTGGGACGGGATATTGGCATTCCAGTAGGAGTGGAAATACAGGCCGTTATCCAGCGCGCCGTTTATGAACGCGTTTGCCAGGTCTCTGCGGAACAGCTTCTGCGATAGGCGAAGG
This sequence comes from uncultured Clostridia bacterium, assembly GCA_946405205.1. Taxonomy (GTDB): domain Bacteria; phylum Bacillota; class Clostridia; order Oscillospirales; family Oscillospiraceae; genus F23-B02. Next base: position 13,087 of record CAMJGL010000004.1, on the reverse strand, counting down.
TCTGTATCGATCTCACGGTCCTCATAGCCCCAATAGATGGCGAATCTTGCGCCGAGGCCGCTGACATGGCCGGGCAGACCGTGCTTTTTCATCAGCTCCTCCATGCCGCCGAACAGCTTGCCGCCGACAGCCTCGATGTGATCGTAAAAGCCGGGCTCAAGAGCCATCTTGACGCAGGCGTTGGCGGAGTAAACTCCCATCTGGTTTCCGCTGTAGGTACCGCTGACGCCGACTATACCCCCGGGGCTGCATATATCCATGACTTTTGCCTTGCCGCCGACCAGCGATATGGATGCGCCGCCGGCCAGAGCCTTTGCAAAGGTCGTTATATCAGGCTGCACGCCGTAGTAGCCCGCAGCGCTGCCGGGACGGAAGCGCAGGCCGGTTATTACCTCGTCCATTATCATGCAGATGCCTTCGGCGTCGCACAGCTTGCGTATGCCGTGAACAAACTCCTTCTTCATCAGGGAACAGCCCATATTGAAACATACGGGCTCCAGTATAATGGCGGCAACATTGCCCTTGTACTGCTCGACAAGCTTCTCAACGGCTTCGAGATTATTCGATTCCGCGACCTTGATAAGCTCCGTGAACGCACGGGGGATGCCGGCACTGTCGGGCACTGTCTCGCAGACGCCGCCGTTCATGGGAGGATAGTTGTTGTGGTTATACCAGACCATTTCGTGCATACCGTGGAAGTGTCCGTCAAGCTTTATGACGATATCCTTTCCCGTGTAGCCTCTGGCAATGCGTATAGCCGCCATGGTCGCTTCGGTGCCGGAGTTAAGAAGTCTGAACTTTTCAACGGTCGGAACAAGAGTCGTAAAATTCTTTGCAAATTCAAGGGTCTTCTCGGTGTCGTAATTCATGAGGAAGCCCTTGTCGATGCACTCCTCAAGCGCCGCCTGTATGCGCGGATGCTTATGTCCGAACATCGAGGCTCCCGAACCGCCGTGGTAATCGATGAACTCCTGCCCGTCCACCGTGTACAGACGGGCCCCCTGAGCGTGATCGATATAGTGGGGCATGCCGCAGGCCACATTTACTCTGCCGCCAGCCGAGACCCCGCTGGGCATATATTTTTTGCCCTCTTCCCAAAGCTCTTTACTTCTGTCAAGCTTCATTTTCAATAACCTCCGTTATCATTTCATCGGTCCGTAGACGAGATCAGGCAGGAACTGCGGTATGGGCAGCAGTATGCACAGAACTATAACGGCAAGGATGATGCCGATAACTATGAGCATATGCGGGAATACCGTCTGCTTCATCCTCGAGCCGGTGAGATTCATTGAAAGGAACAGATATATGCCTACCGGAGGCGTAAGGCCGCCGAGGACGGTGCTGAGTGCGAACACAACACCGAGCTGGTTCAGGTTCACGCCCATCGATGCGAACATCGGGTATATGATAGGCAGAATGATGGGCAGAGCCGCAAGAGATTCCATAAAGCAGCCGATCACAACCATGAAGCCTATAACGAGGAAGAACAGGCCCGTGGGGTTCGTGGTGACGCTGAGCATGAATTCCACTATGCTCTGACCGACGTTCTCCTTAGCGAGAATGTAGGAGAACAGCGAGGACATACCGATTATCATCATGACCATCGCCACGTTGACGGTGGCGCTGCGGAGAACGTTTATAAAATCCTTGAAGCTCATGGATTTATAAACAAAGGCCGAAACGATAAGTCCGTACACACAGGCAACAGCGCCTGCTTCCGTTGCGGTGAATATGCCGCCCATTACGCCGCCGATGATTATTATCGGCATGAGCAGAGCCCAGATCGACTCCTTGAAGGCCTTCCACACCACCGCGCCGCGGAACTTTCCGCCGTAGTCGATATTGCGCCTCTTGGCAAAAATGTAGCAGTATATCATAAGGGCAATGCCGATGATGAATCCGGGTATGATGCCGCCTATGAACATACGGGCAATGGACATACCGGTGATGCAGCCGAAAACTATCATGTCCACGCTCGGGGGGATTATGGGACCGAGGCTGCCGGCGCCGGCCGACATTGCGGCCACGAAGCCGCGGTCATAGCCCTTTTTGAGCATTTCGGGAACGGTGATACCGCCGATCGCGCTGATGGTCGCAGCGCCTGAGCCGGAAACGGAGGCGAAGATCATGCTGGCGCCGACCGAGGTGATGGCCGTTCCGCCTCTCAGCCATGACAGCAGCGCCGAGGCGAAGTTGACTATTCTTTTTGAGATACCGCCCTTGCCCATGATGGCGCCTGCGAGGATGAACAGCGGGATCGCCATGTATGAGAAGGAGTTGATGCCCTCAAAGAACTGTTTTATTACCATAAACATCGGGACATTGCTTCCGAAGTAAAGACCCACGGTACCGGCAATGCCTATGGAAAATGCAATGGGAATACCGAACAACAGGCAGACTATCAGGGCAATGATCGTTATTTGAATCATTGTTCGTTACCTCCGTCATTCGTTTCTTCAGGCGCTTCGGCCTGTTCTTCATGGCATGGGGGAGCCTCGGCTTCTGCTGCTTCGTTCAGCATACGGTCGTACTCGGCCGCCTTTGCCTTAGCCTCCAGGATCATTTCGTCGTCCTCAATGCCATGGATAATGTCGTACACCTTGCGGGGGACCTGACCCAAAAGGCTCAGGTTAACGGAAATGATTCCGCAAATAAATGAAAAGTAAATAGTCGATTTATGAAGCCAGGTTACGGATGTGGCCGTTGAATTTCCGGCCTTTTCGATGAGGTCCATTGTCGGGCCGATAAGATAGATCATAAAAGCGAATACGATAAGCCTTGTTATTACATAGTGGACCGCACGCAGCTTCGGCCAGCGTCTCAAGACATTCTGCAGCACGTCCATGCTGACATGCTGGTCCTCCCTTGTGGTCAGGCCCGCTCCGATAAGCACGACCCACATCATCATGTATCGCAGGATCTCTTCAGCCCAAACAATGGAGTTGTTAAGCACATAGCGGAAGAACACCATGAAGAAGGTCAGCCACATTATTGCGAACATTATCAGACCGCACGAAACGAGCTGGATCCATTCAATGCCCTTATCCGCCTTTTTTAAAAAACCAAGCATTTTTTCCTCCTAAATTTTCGGGCAGTATATAGTTGGTCAGTATAAACTGACCAACTATACATACTTCAACCTGTTTGAACAGGATTTTACTGTAACGGTTTATTTGCTGCATGCAGCGATCGCGTCAAGCAGATCGCCGAGGCCGTAGCCGACGAATTCGTCATAGATGGGCTGGCAGGCTTCCTTCATAGCTGCAAGCTCCTCGGCAGGCAGAGTGTATATCTCAACGTTGGCATCCTCAATGGCCTTTATATACTCGGCGTCAGCGTTGGCTCTGAGCTCGAAGCAGTATGCCTCAGACTCGGTGACTGCTTCCTGGATGGCCTGCTGGATCTCTGCGGGATAGCTCTCCCACTTCTCCTGGTTGATGCAGATGACGTTCATCGCAGCAAGATGGTAGCTGTAGGACATGTAGTTATTGACTTCATGCCAGTTCTGCTGAACGATGTTCGCAAGGTCGCATTCGCAGCCTTCAACAACGCCCTGCTGCAGAGCCTGATAGGTCTCGGAGAAAGCGGTGGTGGTGGGGTTGGCGCCCATGCACTTGAACATCTGGACATAGATGGTCGCATTGGGAACACGGATCTTCATGCCGGAGAGGTCAGCCAGAGTGTGGATGGGCTTGTTGACGCTCAGCATGTGGCGGAAGCCGGAGTAGACGTTGCCGAGAACGTAAAGTCCGGTGCCGTCGGCGATCTTGTTCAGCTCGGGCTTGATGAGCTCTTCGGTGACCTTCTGAGCCGCGTCGATGCCGCTGTACTGGAAGGGAAGGCCGAATACCGCAAACTCGGGCTTGTCGGTGACGGTCGCCCATACGGAGCCCTCGGAGAAGCCCGCGTCGCATGCGCCGGTCACGCACTGCTCGGCAATGGACTGCTCGTCGCCAAGCTGCTCGTTTGCATAGATGGTGACCTTGCAGGCGCCGTCGGTCTTTGCTTCAACGAGCTCCTTGATTTTCAGCATCTGTGCATGCTCAAGGGAATCCTCGGTGTAAACATGGCCGATGACCAGTTCGTACTCGCCGGCCTTATCCGAGTCGCCGGCGCTGTCATTGTTGCCTCCTCTGCTGCATGCGCCCAGAGCGAGGACCATGGCTAAAGCCAGCAGGATAGCAATAGTCTTTTTCATTTCTTTCCTCCTATTTTTTAATTTTCTCTTTATCGCCGGAAGCTGCCGCCGAAATCACAGCCGAAGCCGTACCGCGTCATCCTGCCTCCCGCCTCCTGCGCGGGACCGTGCAGGAGGCTGCTGCGCTCAGGACATGATTTCAGTGCTTGCTTCTTAAGGCCATCTGAAATTTTCATTCTGAAATTTTATTTCAACAAAAGTTAAATAACAGACAGTGCGCTGGGGGCTTACACTGCCGCTTTACATTCGCATTATAGCTAACAGCTCATTGTATTTCAAGCATTTTTAAGATTAAAACAGGTTTGAAATAAAATTTCGTGGTTTTTGCACAAGTATTACAGTTGTTTTTTATGAATTATTTTTTCTGTAATAATATTTCATGTATGATATACTATAAACATTCAGATATAAATGTGCTTGAGTTTTTTGGTCATTCTTGGTATTATATTTAATAAGGTATATTTTTCGTGTTGAGAGGTTAAATTATGGAATTCAATAATCAGACTCCGGCCATGATCCTCAAAATTCAGGCTATGCGCGGCAATCTGAGCAAATCAGAGCAGCTCGTTTGCGATTACATCATCCAGCATCCGAATGAGGTCATATATCTGTCGGTTTCCGAATTGGCGGCAAAAAGCGGCGTCAGCGACGCTACCGTTATCCGCACGAGCCAGAAGATCGGCAGCGGCTCCTATCAGGAGCTCAAAATCTCGCTCGCTCAGGATATCGTTACGCCGATACAGGTCATAAACGAGGAAATATCCGCCGACGATTCCTCCGCGGCGGTCATGGAGAAGGTCTTTCAGGGCATTCTGCACACACTGAACTTTACATACCGTATCCAGGACGCGAATCTTCTCGACAAGGCCGCCGAGCTCCTTCTGCACGCGAATAAAATATGCATCTGCGGTCTCGGCGCTTCCCACGCCATCGCGTCCGATATTCAGCATAAGTTCATGCGCCTGGGCATGGACGCAACGGCATATGCCGACAGTCATCTTCAGGTCATCTGTTCCGCATTTTTGAAGGAGAATGACATCCTGTTCGCCGTAAGTCACTCCGGCAGCTCCAAGGATGTCGTTCACGCGGCCGAGATCGCTCTGGCCAACAAGGCAAAGGTCATCTCGCTTACGAATGTAGGCCACTCCCCTCTTGCGGATATCTCGACCGTCGCTCTGCACACAGCCTCAAACGAGACCAAGTACCGCCGTGTTGCGCTTGCGTCCAGACTTGCACAGATGGCGCTCGTAGACGTTCTTTATACAATGATCGCTTTTAAAAAGCCTGATGCCGGCGACGGCTTCTACCGCATCGAGAAGGAGCTCGGCAACACAAAATACTGACAGCGAGGTTCCAAAATGAAAAGCAGCAATGGCGCTGAAAGCAAGCCCCTGTTCACCGGCAGGGTAAGATACAACGAGAACGCTATCATTGCTTTCTGCAAGGTCCAGTTTTCCGCGTTCCGCGGCAAAAAGCAGATCGGCTTTATCCTCGGCTCTCTGATAATGATACTGGCCGGAGTGAGCGGCAGGCTGGGCGGCGCCGTGTCAACTATACTGGTGCTTCTCGGCTGCTGGGGGCCGATGTATTTAAACTCCATACCCAAAAACGACGCCGACAAGCTGATAAAGGCCTTTGACGGCAAGTTCCCCACCTCGGTTTACAGCTTTGACCGCGACGGCTTTGACATATCCTCCGGAAAGGACAAAAACCGCATCGGCTTTGACAACATCATCAGGCTCATCGAGGACGATGAGTATTTTTACTTCTTTGCCGCCCCTCAGGTCGCGTATGTGGTCGATAAGTCCAGTCTCTCTCCGGCGGACGCCGACGGCTTCATGCGTCTCGCTTCGGAGCGTACGGAGCTTGAGTGGACGAAGGCGCGGCGATGGTACTCGGTAAAGCTCTCCACGCTGATAAAGGAACGGAAAAACACCAAAAAGATCCCGAAATAAACGAAAAATCCTGCCGCAGATACATTCTTCTGCGGCAGGGTCTTTTTTTGCGCCGGGCACGGCTGTCAAGCAAAGGTGATCGTAGTGCCCGTTTTGCCCTCCAGGGCGTCTATGGCCTTATCGAGGCTTGTGATTATCGCATTCCTGTTCGGATAGGTCCTTGCAAATCTCATGGCCGCTTCGACCTTCGGCAGCATGCTGCCGGGCGCAAAGTGTCCTTCCTCAACGTATCTCGCCGCTTCCCTCAGGTTCATATGGTCAAGCTCCCTCTGGTTGGGCTTGCCCCAGTTTACGGCGACCTTTTCTACCTCCGTCAGGATCATCAGCGTATCCGCGTTGACCTCCTCGGCAAGAAGCTCCGCCGCGAAGTCCTTGTCTATGACCGCCGCGACGCCCTCAAGCGTGCCGTCCGGTCTCTCGACCACCGGTATGCCGCCTCCGCCGCAGGAAATGACGATGGAGGTATCCCACAGAGCCTTTATAGCTTCTATCTCCACTATTCTTCTCGGCAGCGGAGAAGCCACGACGCGGCGCCAGCCTCTGCCTGCGTCCTCCTTCATCGTGTAGCCCTTTTCCTCCGCGAGCTTTTTGGCCTCCTGCTCGGTATAGAAAGCGCCGATGGGCTTTGTGGGTTTTTGAAAGGCGGGGTCGGCGGCATCGACGATGACCTGCGTGGCGACCGTCAGCACCGGATAGCTGATACCTCGCGTGCTCAGGGCATATTTGAGCGCCTGCTGGATGTGATAGCCGATATAACCCTGACTCATTGCTCCGCAGACGTCAAAGGGCATCGCCGGCGTCACATCCTTGGCGGCCTCCGATGCAAGCACTATACGCCCGACCTGCGGGCCGTTGCCGTGGACGATGGCGACCTCATAGCCGCGCTCGCTTATATCGGCTATCCTCTCACAGGTCTGCTTTACGACCTCAAGCTGCCCTTCGGCTGTCGGAGCGCTGTTTTTCGACTGCAGGGCGTTTCCACCCAGCGCTATCACTATTCTCGACAATTATATTATCCCTCTCTCGTACATGAAGGTATCAAGCTGCTCCTTGGCCGCTGCCTCCTGCAGCTCGGTCGGCTCCTCGGCGCGCTGATGCTGGGTGAAGTACACCAGCAGGCCGCGCATGGCAGTCAGGCGGTTGCCGGCCTCCTCCCAGCAGAGCGAGGAGTCGGAGTCGGCGACCTCGTCCGTCACGTCCTCTCCCCTCGTCGCGGGCAGGCAGTGCATGAACTTGCAGCCGATGTTGCCCAGGGACATGAGCTCGCGGTTTACCTGATAATCGTGGAACACGCGCACGCGCTCCTCCTTCGGCATCTCGTTTTCGTACAGGCCGTACCAGACGTCGGTGTAAATAAAGTCGGCGCCTCTGACGGAGTTCCTGTCGTCCGTTACCTCCCATGTGCCGCCGGACAGCTTGCAGTTTTCCTCCATTATCTTCTTGTGCTGCTCATTGAGCTGATGCTCTACAGGGCCGTAGTGGACAAAGCGCATTCCGAGCTTGGTCGTTATCATGCCGAGAGATGCGCACACCTGCGTTCCGTCGCCGACGAACACGACCTTGCAGTCCTCAAGCCTCTTTCCGCGCGGCAGGTTTTCCATTATCGTGCACATATCGCCGATCTCCTGCGTCGGGTGGTTATAGTCGGACATACCGTTGAGCACCGGAATAGTGCATGACTTTGCAAGCTCAACAACGGTCTTGTGCTCGATAACACGCGCCATGACGATATCCACCAGATGGCTCAGCACCTTGCCGGTATCGCCTATCGTCTCATGGCCGCCGAGCTGTATCATGCCCGGTCCGAGGTACTGCGCGTGGCCGCCGAGCTGCTCCATCGCGGTTTCGAAGGACACTCGCGTTCTTGTGGAAGACTGCTGGAATATCATGCCGAGCGTCTTATGCTTCATAAGCGGCGGGTAGTAGCCGGCCTTGATGCTTTTCTTTATCTCGAGCGAGAGCTCAATAATGTCCAGCAGCTCCTCTTTTGTAAGGTCCTGCGTATCGATAAAATGCCTTACTCCGTTTTCGTACATGGTCAAATCTCCTTTAATATTTGGTCAGCGGCACTTGGCCTTGGGCTGCTGCTGCGTGATGCAGTGGATATTGCCGCCGCCGTAAGCCACTTCCTCTGTTCTTACGCCCACGACCTTGCGCTCGGGGAACATGGCCTGCACCTGCTGCACGGCAAGCTCGTCGTTTTCGTCGCCGTACTGCGGAAGGATGATGCCGCCGTTTACGATGAGGAAGTTCATATAAGAGGCGATGGATACCTCACCCTCCTCACGCGGAAGCGTACCCTGAACATAGTCTATGGTGTCCGCGCCGGTCAGATAGCAGGGCTTTTTCGTCAGGCAGAGCTTATGCACCTTGAGCTTTCTGCCCTTTGCGTCCGTTGCATTGCACAGCGTTTCATACGCCGCCTTAGCCTCTTTATAGAACGGATGCTCCGTGTCGTCCGTGTAAATACAGGCGACCTCGCCGGGTCTTATAAAGCAGGCGACGTCGTCGATGTGGCCGTTGGTCTCGTTCGGGTCGATGCCTTCCTTTATCCAAATGATCTTTTCCAGATTAAGATGCTCAATAAGCATCTGCTCGATCTCCGCCCTGTTCATATGCGGATTGCGTCCCTCGCTGAGCAGGCACATCTCCGTTGTCAGCAGCGTGCCCTCGCCGTCGACGCTTATCGAGCCGCCCTCGAGGACGAAGCCCTCCGTGCGGTAGCTGTCGACGTTCTCGATCTCGCATATTTTCTGCGCCACGAGGTCGTCGTTTGCCCAGGGGAAATAAAGGCCGTCATACATGCCGCCCCACGCGTTGAAGGTCCAGTCGTTTGCTCGGAGCTCACCCTTGTCGTTGACGACAAACGTCGGGCCGCAGTCGCGCACCCATGCGTCGTCGCTCATCATCTCGACGACACGGATGTTCTCGGGCAGACGCGCTCTCGCGTTCTGATACTGCGACGGATTCACGCATACCGTTACCGGCTCGAACTCGCTTATCGCGGCCGCGACATTTTTGAAAGCCTCCTGCGCCGGCTTTGCGCCGTTTCGCCAGTTATCGGGTCTTTCCGGCCAGAGCATCCATATCTGCTCCTGTTCCTCAAATTCCGCAGGCATTCTGAAGCCGTCCTGCTTTGGTGTTGTTCCCTGAATTCTCTTTGCCATTTTCCGTTTCCTTTCCTGTCATTTATAAATTCTCTTTGCCCGCTACTTCGGGCTCAAAAGCTTGCTTAGCGTTTTACCTTTTTCACACAGAGCATGATCTCTCCCAAAACCACAAACAGCACCGCGCCGATCAGGATGGGAAGCGTTCCCGCCAGCGTCTCCGCGTCGAAGGACAGCGGAACGGCCGTGAAGATGATTGACACGATTATCAGCACCATCGGCACATACGACATGAGCTTGAGCAGTCCTGAGCCGCCCGGTACCCTGAACGGGCGCTCCCGCTCGGGGTCGTTTTCCCTGAGCTTGAGGAATGCCGGAAATACCGGTACATACGACAGCAGAAGCATGACCAGATTAAGCGCAAAGAAGCTCCAGAAAAGATTCTGGTTCGGGATAAACGGCGCGGCGATGACAATTATCGAAGCGACTATCGCCGTGACCGTTATGCCGCCGACCGGCATGTTCTTTCCGTTTCTCCTGCCGAACACCTCCGGCATATCGCCGTTTTCGGCCGCGTAGGCGGCGACCTCATGCACACCCGTGGACCACGAGATCATATTGCCGAACAGTGTCAGCAAAAACAGTATCGCCACGGCGACAATGAATATGCCCCCGCTCCTGCCCGTAAGCAGCATGAACGCATCGATAAGGCCGCTTTCCGTGCTGATATCCTTAGTGGGTATCGCCGCGCCTATGCCGAACGCCGAAAACATATAGATAGCCGCGATGACGAGGCCGCCCGTGACTATCGCCTGCGGTATCTGCTTCTTGGGGTCCTCCATTTCCTCGGACATGGTGCATATGACCTCAAAGCCGAGCATATTGAATATGATGACCGAGATATAGGACAGGCTGTCGATATTGAACGAGGGCAGCAGATTTGACACCGTGATCGGGTTCGCCATGCCGTTTTTGATCGCTCCGTAAATGCCTAAAGCTCCGACGCCGACCGCCAGCAGCACCTTTATGATAGCCGCGCCGTTGAGTATCCATGAGGCGTCCGACGCGGGAGTGTAGGCGACAAAGGTGACGATCCAGATAAATGCAAGCTCGATGATTATCGCAGTCACCGTGTTTATCTCCGCGCCCGTGATAAGCTCTATCATATCGGGAAAAATAACGGCGAGAGACGCCATCCACAGAGGGAAGTTTATCCAGTAGTACCACGATACCCTCGCTCCCCATTTGTGGCCGTGCGCCGTCGTTATCCAATCGTACAGGCCGCCGCCTTTATCATAAGACGTTCCGAGCTCCGCCGAGATCAGTCCGTACGGCACGAGGAAGCAGATTATCATAAACAGCCACCAGAAGTATTGCGAGTTGCCGATGGCGGCGACCGGCGCTGCCGCCTCCGCCACGAACACCACGCAGATGACCGTCAGAATGGCGTCCATCATTTTAAATTTGCGTTTTTTCTCTTCCATTGCTAAACTCCTATCTTTTCCGCCGCCGGCGAGGGCGTTTGCATATTGCCGGGTCATCGCGGCTGCGAACTTGGTTTTCTTTTATGTTATTTGCATTTTGTTTTTGTTCTATGCGCCGGGCAAAAATTTGCCGAGGAAAATATGTATATTTGCAGCAAAAAAGCCCGCTGATCTCTCAGCGGGCAATAATACCATGGTAATTTTTTTATTTGACTGTGTCAAAGGCAATGCTTTTCTCCTTATTCTTCCGGTAAAAAGCGTATCCGGCAGCGTCGGCCAGGAACCAGCCTATCGGTATGGAGCACCATATGGCGACCACTCCCAACGCGGTATGCGGCGCCAGCGCGTAGGACAAGGCGACGCGGGTACCAAGGGAAATTACCGTGAGAACAAGCGATATATGAGGTCTGTTTATGCCGCGGAAATAGCCGTACCAGAGGAACAGCATGCCGATACCCACATACATTGCTCCCTCGATCCTCAAATATCTTATTCCCTCCGCGATGATCTGAACCTCGTCTGCATCAATAAACAGCCGCATCAGATCTCCCGCAAAGATGTAGATCAAAACGGATATCAGAGCGCAGAAAGCAACTGACGCCGCAAACGCCGTGCGCGTTCCGCTTCGTATGCGCTCGCTTTTCTTTGCGCCGTAGTTTTGTGAGACGAACAGGGAATATGCGTTTCCGAATTCCTGCGCCGGCATATAGGCTATCGTGTCGATTTTCACTGCCGCGGCAAACGAGGCCATCACGCCTGCGCCGAAGCTGTTGACCAGGCCCTGTATCATCAAAATACCGAAATTCATCACCGACTGCTGGATGCCGGTCGCAACGTCATTTACAATGATCTCCTTCAGTCTGCATATATCCCAGCTCATGCTGTCCTTATCCCGTCTGAGCAGCGGGAGCTTTGCCAGCGAATAAATTGCTATTCCAATTCCCGATACCGCCTGTGCTATCACAGTTGCCCACGCCGCGCCGCTTACGCCGAGCCCGAGCCCGACGACGAACCATATGTCAAGCACGATATTCAGCACCGATGATACCGCCAGGAAAACAAGCGGCATGAACGAATTGCCCATCGCCCTGAGCAGATACGCAAAAAAGTTATAGAGAAACACAAAAATGATGCCTGAAAACACAACGGAGATATATTCCCTCGTCATTTCCATCAGCTTCTGCGGAACTTGTAGCAGGTTTTGGATCATTTGCATTCCCGGGTAGATTATCAGGTAGATGATCAGGGTGACAGACAGAATGAACCAGAAAGACAGCCGGATATCTTTTTTCAGCCTTCTCTCATCCGCAGCGCCGTGATCAGCCGAAAAAAACGCTCCGCTTCCCATGCAAAGTCCTATGATGATCGAGGTGATGAAGATCATCAGCGTATAGGAAGAGCCGACGGACGCCAGCGCGTCCGCTCCGAGGAACTTGCCGACGATCAGCGCATCAACGAGATTGTATATCTGCTGCAGCAAGTTTCCCGCTATCATCGGCAGGGAAAACTTTATTAACTTTTGAAAGATAGGTCCCTCGGTCAAATTGACTTCTTTCAAATCCGTGCCTCCGTAAGTACACTTTATATGCTTATTATACCATATCTTAAAAAATGGGCAATCTCTGTCTGAGACTGCCCATAGATATTAAGTATTCGATTTTTACTGCTGTATCGCTTTCCGAGGCGATCAATTCATATTAACCATCTCGGTCACTTTATCATAAGTGCCGTCGGGGAGTTTGTAATAAGCCTGAAAGGATGTCATAGGCGCAGCCGTATAAACCATAAAGTCGCTCTCAAGAATCCAAAAAACGCCATAAAATTGTTCTACAGATTCCGCAGGGGTATCTGCGACTTCCGTTTTTGCCTGCTGGCTCAAAACAAACGGCTCTCCGTCCTGGAACTGAATATAAACATACTCTTTCTCCAAGCTGTCAATATTAGTTTGATCTGCCTGCCCCCATTGTTCCATCACAAATGAATACAACTGCTTTGCTTCATCTGCTTCAATAACAAATTCAGTTTCACCGTCAATTGAACAGACACACTTGAAATCTTCTATATCGTAAACATCCGTAGGAAGCGTGTTGAGTGCATCATTCTCTTTTACGTTGGAACATCCAAACAATGAAAAAAGGCATAAAACAGACAGCATAAAACAGAACAGTTTTTTCATGACTCAAGCATCCTCCGTTCGGTTATTTTATGCATTGTATCATAAAATGGTTTGGCTTTTCAACTCGAATCGGGTTAGCTTTGGCTTAAATCCACTGACTTACTTGTCCATAGGCTTCATTGTCGGGACGAAATGGTACATCATTCACTTGCTGTTCTATCATCTGC
>CAMJGL010000003.1:0-121491 GCA_946405205.1 uncultured Clostridia bacterium | reverse complement strand
CATCCCGCTTATGCCCTGCGGTGGTTTTCGGCTAATTGCCATTTTCTAAATGACATGGCGGTTTAAACCCCGCACCCGTAGGGGCGGGCATCGCCCGTCCGCCCGGCGGCTACCGGGAAGCTATCCGCATTCAAAATGACGCGTATCCATGTTGCGTCATCCCGCTTATGCCCTGCGGTGGTTTTCGGCTAATTGCCATTTTCTAAATGACAGGGCGGTTTAAACCCCGCACCCGTAGGGGCGAGCATCGCCCGTCCGCCCATTACCTGAGTGCATTTTGCCGACGGATGAGGTGTTTATTCAAATCCAACACCGCTTTTTAAGCTACAGCTTCTTTTCCAGCAGAACGAGCTGCACGTCGGGTATGCCGTTAAAGACGCAGGGCACTGTCCCCGCCTCGCGGTAGCCGAGCGTTGAATACATCGCCCGGGCGCGGAGGTTTCTTGCATTGGTGTCCATCCGCAGCACCGTGCAGCCGTTTTCACGGGCATAGTCCTCATAAAAGCCCACAAAGGCCTTGCCGACTCCCCTGCCCGAGGCTTCGGGCTCGACGACGAGGGTGTGCAGCACCATGACCTCATCGTCTTCTACGGGATACAGCCACTTACCGAGCTCGTACACATCCACCTGCTGCCTGTTGATTATCGCCGCGGCGACTACTCCGCCCGCTTCGCAGACAAAGAGGTCGTCCCTCTCAAGGGCGACTCTCGCCGTGCTCTCCACGGGGTACACCCCCGCTATCCAGCCCGTGCTGAGCCTTCCTGCGCGCTCGGCTGCATGTATGTTCTCATATATCTCCGCGACCGCGGCAACGTCGTCCTCCTCCGCCTTTCTGAAGCTCAGGGGAGCGGCGGCGCTTACCTCGTCAACGATACGGTTTATCATATGTGCGACCCCCAGCTCGTCATTAGACCCGCAAACGAAGTCTGCCGCTTCAAGGCAGCTTTTGCTCGCATTTTTCACCGCGACTCCAAGCCCCGCAAAGCGCAGCATATCCGCATCGTTGTCGCCGTTTCCAAATGCGGCGGTATGCTCTGCCGGCACTCCGAGCATGGCGCACAGGCGCTTGAGCGCCGCACCCTTGCCCGCGGCGGCGTCGGATATCTCGACAAGGCGCGGCGAGGAGCTCGTCACATAGACATTTTCCAGCGTACCGGCCTTTTTCCGAAGCGCATCATGGTGATCCCCCGGCTCGCTGAGGACGTCGATGCTGTCGAGCCGGTCGATGTTCTGCAGGATAAACGTGCGCATATCCGCCACGGGTCTGCGCGTGGTGCGCACATACTCCACATACGCCGGAGCGCAGCCATAGCGCAGAGGGTCCGCGGCGTATTCCGCGTCGCAGTAGGGCTGACCGTCCACGAAGGCTTCCAGGCGCTCATCTCCGAACAGCTCCAGTATCTGCATGACGCTTGCGGGTCTGAGCGAAAAGTTCGTTATCCTTTCGCCGTCGGGAACGCGCTCAATGGCGGCCCCATTCGTGGTTATGGCATAGCTTATGCCGCCTATGCCGAGCACCTGAGCGGGCAGGGCCTTGAACGCTCTGCCGGAGGCTACGACCACCTCTATGCCGGCGCTTACCGCCCTTTTAAGAGCCTTTTCCGTTTCCGGCGCAAGGCGGGAGTCCGAGCATAGCGTAGTATCGTCAAGATCAAGGGCAATAAGCCTTATATTTTTAAGCTCCGTCAAATCATATCTCCGTTTTTATCAGTATACTATTCTTATCCTGCGCGGCAGCATTTCTATCGTATGGTGCAGCTCGCCCACGCATTTTTCGCCGTCCAGAGCCCAGTTGAGCTTTTTCATGCACTCAAGCTCAATTTTGTCGGTGCGGCAGAAGGTGATGAGCTCGTTGTTCAGCTCCTGACTGCTCAGCGCGGCTATCGTCGACTGAAGCTCCGCCGGAGAATTGGGGCGGCGCAGCAGCAGCACCTCGAAAAGTCCGTCATCGGCGACGACCTTCTGACCGAAGAAGTCCATGGCTCCCGCAAGCGAGCTCGAGGAGGCCACGATGCCGAACATATACTCACCCTCAACAGTCCGGCCGTTTATCCTGATACGCAGATGCTCGCTCTGGAGCTTTGAGAGATCCCTTATGCCGTCGAGGACGTAGGCGTAAAAGCCCAGCTTGTTTTTGAGCCGCTGCGGCGTGGTGTAGGGCAGCCAGGTGAAGGCTCCGAAGTCGGCGGCGTTTATGAAATACTTTCCGCCAAGCTTTCCGACGTCGACACGGTGTTCGCTTCCCGCCGCGATATTCCTTGCGGCGGTGAGCACATCGCCGCTTATGTTGTGGAACTCGGCAAAATCGTTGGTACTGCCGGAAGGCATATAGCCGATGGGGATATCAAGCCCCGCTTCTATCATTCCGCTCACGGCCTCGTTTAATGTGCCGTCGCCGCCGGAGCAGCAGATCATGTCAAAGCCCGCTCCGTAGGCCTTTACATAGTCACAGGCGTCGCCCTTGCCCCTCGTGGGGAAATAGCTCACGCGGCAGCCCGCGTCGATGAACACTCCCGTCACCTCCGAAAGCCTGCGCACCATTTCGCCCTTTCCGGCAACGGGGTTGACGATAAGCATCATCTGCTTTTCAAGGGGCGGGAGCAGCTTTGAAGGCGCCGCCGCTGCTTCGGTTTTCGGCCTTGAGCGCGCCTCGTCAAAGCGTTTGTATTCCTCAAGCACGCTTTCGTAAATGGTCTTTGCCGCCTCAAACGGGAAGTCCTCCTCCCTGCGGCGGACCATTTCCATCGTGTCAACAGCGCCGCTGAGGCAGGTCTCGACGAGATTTGCCATTTCCGACGCCGTATCGGCCACGAGCGCATAGGCGTTTTCCGTCATGAACTCGATATTACGGCTCTCGCAGCCGGGCACCGCGTCGATGTACAGTATCGGCAGACGCTTCATCACGGCTTCCGTGGTGCTCAGGCCGCCGGCCTTTGTGATAATTATATCCGCAGCGTCCATGTAAAGGCTCATCTTGTCCGTGTAGCCGCAGATCTTTATGCGGATGTCGTCGCCTGCGAGGAATTCGAGCTCCTTGGCAAGCTGGCGGTTGCTGCCGCAGATGATTACAAGGCTGTCATCCTCGCTCAGCAGCTCGCTTATGCGCAGGGCTATGCTGCGTATCGGGCCGCAGCCCATACTGCCGCAGCACAGCAGCAAAACTCTGCCCTCCTCGCTCATGCCGAGGGCGCGGCGGGCTTTTTTCTTATCCGTTTTTTCGCAGAATTCGGCCTTGACCGGTATGCCGGAGGCAACGATCCTTTCCGACACTATCCCCTGCTGCACGAACTCCTCACGCAGCTTCTCATGCGGGATGAAGTATTTGTCCGCGTCGATCTCCGACACGCCGGGGCTGCAGGTATAGTCCGTTGCCACAAAGAAGCTCGGTATCATGATCTCGCGGCTCAGGCGAAGCTCGGTCATCATCATTGCCGCGAATATGTGTACTGAGATAACCGCGTCGTAATTGCCGCTGAACAGCACGCGGCACAGCTCGTCCGCGCCCTTCGCGTTCTGCTCGTACAGATGCGTCTGGGGCCGCTTCTCACCAATGCGGTAGCCCGCTCCGTAGAGCCTCGGGGCATACTTATAGGCAAGCTCATGGCCTCGGCTTATAAACTCCGCCCTTGCCTTGGGAAGAAAATCGAGGGCGTTCACCACGTCGTTCTCGACACCCATTTTTTCAAAATACGCGCTTATGGCCGCGGCCGCCGTGTTATGACCGCCGCCGGTGCTGCAGCTTAATATAAGTAACTTCATGCTTTAACGGCTCTCCTTTTTCTGCGCTGCTCCAGCATGACCAGCCGGGGCCGGTTATACCTCTGGATGATGATGAATGGCAGATTTCCGAATATGTTGTATACCAGCAGGAACACCGCAGCCCATAGCCCGCGCCACCAGAACAGTATACCGAAGGACAGAACGATCAGTCCCCAATGCACACATTCGGCAACGCAGGTCTCCGCAATGAGCGTGTCCATGCCGCGTTCCTTATTCTCGCTTGTAAGCTTCTTTTTCACCATGTCCGGCATGATGCGGCTCATGTCCGGCACGATGTCCTTCCAGTGTTTTATGCCTAACCTCTCATATACCTTGCCGCCCTTTTCCCATTTGGCCGCCTTGTACGGGGGCTTTTCGGCGTCAAAGCACTTGCGCGGCAGCGCCTGCCCGACAAAGTGGGACAGGACGCCGAGAACCGCGATATATATCAGACTGTACAGGAATTTCATCTCGTTCCTCCGAGCATTTTGATATACCGTGCGCTGTAAACGGCAAGACTCATGAGTATGAGCGCGCCGCAGAGCGCAATGCTTGCGTTGGATATCGGCGCGGGGATGTCGGGTATGATAACATGCAGCATCATCACCGCGTAGATAACGCCGGTGCAGAGCTTGCCGCACCAGATCGCGCTGTTAACCGTATCGGTCTTCCTGAGAACGCGCACGCCCATCCAAAGCATTATGAGCTCCTTGACGATATGCACGCCCAGAAGCAGCCACATTGCCGGATATCGGGAGGCAATGCAGGCTATCATGGCGCACTGGGTCAGCTTATCGGCCACGGGGTCGAGGATCTTGCCGAGATTTGTGACCATATTATAACGTCGGGCTATCCTTCCGTCAAGAATATCGCTCAGCCCCGACGCGACCAGAGTTATGAGCGCGGCGGCAAACCGCTCCTGCGCATACAGGATAACGAACACCGGAATGAGCAGCAGGCGAAAATAGCTGAGGAGATTTGGTACAGACAGGGCTTCGCCGGCAAAACTCATGCTCGTGTGACGCTTTTTTGATTCGTCAGTCATTTTTTCGCACCTACCTTACAGTAATCAATTATAGTTTTTGCCGACAAATTGACAATATGCAATGACCCTTAAATGCCCAAAAAACAATCAGTATCAAAGAAGAATTTACAATTTATTAATTACTGCCGACAAACAAATCCGTATAATACGCAAGGTGATTTTTCTTAAAATAATTCAAATGGAGCTTTTATCATGAACAAAAATTACGACGTAGCGATAATCGGCTGCGGCACCGCGGGTATCTTCGCGGGCTACGAGCTTATCTCCCGCCACCCCGAGCTTAAAATATGCGTGCTCGAGCAGGGCGGAGATATCTATTCCAGACACTGTCCCATCGTTGCGGGCAAGGTCAAGGAGTGCATCCACTGCGGCGTTTGCGACACGATGTGCGGCTTCGGCGGCGCAGGCGCGTTTTCAGACGGTAAGTATAACTTCACCACCCAGTTCGGCGGCTGGCTCACCGACTTTATGGACGATGACGAGGTAATGGAGCTGATAAACTACGTCGACACCGTCAATATGAAATACGGCGCAACGGACAAGACCTTCTCCACCGACACCCCCGAGGCGAGAGCGCTCGAGCGCGAGGCGCTGAAATATGACCTGCATCTTCTGCAGGCCAAGGTAAAGCATCTGGGAACCGAGAACAATCTGCGCATACTTCAGAATATGTACGAGGATCTCAAAAAGGTCATTGAATACCGCTTCCGCACCGAGGTCAGCTCCATCGACCGCGAAGGCGAGGGCTACCGCCTCAGCCTCAGAAACGGCGACAGCGTGGGCTGCTCCTACCTCATCGCCGCCCCCGGCAGAAGCGGCGCGGAGTGGTTTGCAAACGAGTGCAAGAAGCTGGGAATAAAGCTCATAAACAACCAGGTGGACGTCGGCGTCCGCGTCGAGCTTCCCGCCACCGTCTTTGAGCACATCACCGACGTGGTGTACGAATCCAAGCTCATCTACCGCACGAAGCAGTACGGCGACAAGGTCCGCACCTTCTGCATGAACCCCTACGGTCACGTCGTGGCCGAGAACGTCGAGGGCATCAACACCGTTAACGGTCACTCCTACTCCGACCCGAAGCTCCGCAGCGCGAACACGAACTTCGCCCTGCTGGTATCAAACCGCTTCACCGAGCCCTTCGACGAGCCCTACCGCTACGGCAAGCACATCGCGTCCCTCAGCAATATGCTCTCCGGCGGCGTTCTGGTGCAGCGCTTCGGCGACCTTGTGAAAGGCATACGCACCAATGAGCACAGGCTTGCTCAGTCCTACACCCGACCGACCCTGGCGGCTGCCGTCCCCGGCGATCTGAGCCTCGCCCTTCCCAAACGCCAGCTTGACGACATCATCGAGATGATCTACGCCTTGGACAAGATCGCCCCGGGCACCGCCAATTACGACACCCTGCTCTACGGCGCCGAGGTCAAGTTCTACTCCTCCCGCCTTGAGCTCAGCGGCAAGCTCGAGACTGAGTTCTCGAACTTCTTCGCCATCGGCGACGGCGCAGGTATCACCCGCGGCCTCGCCCAGGCGGCAGCCTCCGGCGTAAAGGTCGCCAAGGTCATCTCCGACAGAATTTAATACAGCTGAATTGAGATAAAGCCTTCTCGTCGGCAAAGGCAGTGCCTTTGCCGACGGTTTTTTATATTAT
The DNA here is from genome assembly GCA_946405205.1 of uncultured Clostridia bacterium. Lineage (GTDB taxonomy): Bacteria > Bacillota > Clostridia > Oscillospirales > Oscillospiraceae > F23-B02. Next base: position 115,036 of record CAMJGL010000003.1, on the reverse strand, counting down.
TTTTTCCACGCCGTAGGTGCTCTCAAGCACGGCAAAGCCCGCGCGGTTGCGAAGGTTAATCGTCCAGATGCTGATGCCGGCGAGACCGTACTCCGACACAAGGCCGAGCCGCGCCTTCACGCTGAGCGCATCCTCGAACCATACCTCGTGCCGCACGCCTGAGGGGTCGGTGTAATTGAAAAACGGCGCCTGCGCCGCCTCGTCGAACTTTATCTCCGCGTACACGGAAGCGGCGAGGTTCGCCGCCGCGGCGTTGGATATGACCGAGGCCGCCTGACCCTGCTTCCACGGCAAAGTCCAGTTATAGCCGTAGTTTGAAAAGCCGAGCAGTATCTTCCCGGGCGGGATCTTCGTCACGGCGTAGTCCATGACCCTGCGCATCCTGTCGACGGGCGACACGGCGCGGGGTGCGCTGTAGGTATAGCCCCACTCGTATGTCATGATGATGACCCTGTCGCAGTAACGCCCGTGGGCGGCGTAGTCGTGAGCGGTGTACAGTATCCCGTATTGTTCGTCCGACTCCTTCGGCGCTATGGCGCTGCTCAGGTAATATCCCTTTTCGTGCAGAGTGCCGGAGAGCCTGCGCAGGAAATTGTTGTAGCCCTCGCGGTCGTAGGGCTGCACATATTCGATATTGAGATTGACGCCGTAGTAGCCGCGCTGCCTCAGAGCCGCCAGTATGTTTGTCACAAGGGTATCCTGCACCGCCATATCCGTGAATATGCTGTGGGCAATATCGCCGGAGAAGCCGCCTGAGGGGCCAATATTCGTAAGCGTGAGCAGCGGCGCCGTGCTGTTGGCGTAGGCTTTTTCAATCATGCGCTCATCCTCGATGGGCGTGATGCCCCCGGCGGCGTCGATGTGCCACGAAAACGGGCAGAGGAAGGTCAGCTGCGGCAGCACCTCGTCAAGCTGCTCGTCGCTGATATTCGGATAGGCATAGCCGTTGACCTCGATCTCCGTTTTCGGACTCTGCATATCGGGTATCACGATGGCCTGCCCCATCGTCAGCCGGCTGGGGTCGGAAAGCTGGTTTATGTAAGCAAGCTCGCCCGCCGATACGCCGAAGTTCTTTGCGATAGAATACAGGGAATCTCCCCTGCGAACAACAAAAATTCTCATACCATCACCTCTGTATATGGTATGAGAATCTTTTATTGTATGTGCCTGCCGTTCAGCTTCGCACTTATAAGCTCATCGCCGTCATAGCTCAGCTTCAGGGAGAAAAACGGCTCGTTACTGTCAAGCAGCCGCAGGAATATCCTGTCCCCCTCCCAGAGCGTGAGCTTCATGAGCTCGGCTTTTTTTATCCACTCGAGCTCGCCCTCATCGCAGGGGCCTACCGTCCCCTCAAAGCCGTCGGCTGTGAACAGGTGCATATATTCCGAGCTGCATTTCGTGTTCACAAAGGTGACGATGCCGCGGTAGCGCCATGAGGTCAGCCGCAGCCCCGATTCCTCGTACACCTCCCGCAGGAGGCACTCCTCGGGGCTTTCGTCCTCCTCGAACTTGCCGCCGAGACCTATCCACTTATCGCGGTTTATGTCGTTTTCCTTTTTTACGCGGTGGAGCATGAGATACTCGTCTCCGCGCTCGATGTAGCAAAGCGTAGTATTAAGCATAATATCACCTGTGTTCCGGATTATGCTCGGCATTATACCACATCAGGACGAAAAAAGCAGCCCCGCGGGCTGCTTTTTTCGCTTATTCGTAATTATGAGCGTTTTGCAGGACCATTTCCTTGACCTTCAGAAGTCTGACCTTGGTGGAGTTTTCGTTCTCCTCAAGCTTCATGGAAATGTACTTGATATTGCTCTCAAGCTCGGGGATCATGACATACTCGAGCGCGTTTACCCTGCGGCGGGTCTTCTCGATCTCCTCCGCAAGAAGCTGCATGGTCTTTTCAACCTGCGCAAGCTGAAGCATATCCTCGAACACCTTCGCCATCTGGCTGAGCGCATCGTCGAGCTCGCCGGAGGTCTGCGCAAAGCCGTAGGGGTAGATCTCGGAGGGGTCGTTATTCTTGGTTTTGAAGGTATACTGGGGCACGTTGACGCTCATGATGTTCTTGAACTCCATGCCCAGCTCAACGCTCTGGCGCGGGTACAGCAGAGCCTGCTCCAGCATCTCGGGGCTCATGATCGCGCTGGCCACCTGCAGTGAAGCGAAGGCCTCCGTTAGGCCGCGCTCGACGCGCTCACGAAGCTGCTTATTGAGCTTTACAACGTCCAGAAACTGACGCATCAGCTCATCGCGCTTATCCTTCATGAGCTTGTGGCCGCGGCGGGCGGTCTTGAGCCTGCCCTTGAGCTGCTTGAGCATCATTCTGGTGGGAGCTATAGTGGTGCTTGCCATAAAGCCTCCCCCTTACTTCATGTATTTCTCGATCAGCTCGGGCTTAATGCGCTTCAGTTCTGCTCTGGGCAGGATGCTCAGCAGCTTCCAGCCGAGGTCGAGAGTCTCCTGAATGCTGCGGTTTGTCGTATTGCCCTGATTGACGTACTGCTTTTCAAATTCGTCGGCGAATTTTGCAAACTGCTTGTCGTCATCGGACAGCGCTGCCTCGCCGAGGATGGTCATAAGCTCCTTCGCGTCCTTGCCGCGGGAATACGCGGCGAAGAGCTGGTTCATGGTACCTGCGTGGTCCTCGCGGGTCTTGCCCTCGCCGATACCCTTATCCTTCAGTCGGCTCAGGGACGGCAGAACATCCACGGGCGGCACGATGCCCTTGCGGTGCAGGTCGCGGCTGAGGATGATCTGACCCTCGGTGATGTAGCCGGTAAGGTCGGGGATGGGGTGGGTCTTGTCGTCCTCGGGCATGGTGAGGATGGGGATCATGGTGATGGAGCCCTTGCAGCCTATGCGGCGGCCTGCGCGCTCGTACATGGTGGCAAGGTCGGTGTACAGGTAGCCGGGGTAGCCGCGGCGTCCGGGGACCTCCTTCTTTGCGGCGGAGACCTCGCGCAGGGCTTCGGCGTAGTTGGTGATATCAGTTATGATAACAAGCACCTGCATATCCTTCTCAAACGCAAGGTACTCGGCGGCCGTCAGCGCCATACGCGGAGTCGCGATACGCTCTACGGCGGGGTCGTTGGCAAGGTTTGAGAACACGACGGTGCGGTCGATGGCGCCGGTGCGCTTGAAGTCCTCGATAAAGTACTCGGACTCCTCAAAGGTGATGCCGACTGCCGCGAACACGACCGCGAAGTTCTCGCCGTCGCCCAGAACCCTTGCCTGACGGGCTATCTGCGCCGCCAGAGCCGCGTGGGGCAGACCGGAGGCGGAGAATATGGGCAGCTTCTGGCCTCTTACGAGGGTGTTCAGGCCGTCGATGGTGGAAACGCCGGTCTGGATGAACTCGGCGGGGTATGCGCGGGCTGCGGGGTTCATGGGCATGCCGTTAATGTCGCGGTAAGCCTCGGCAAGAAGCTCAGGGCCGCCGTCGATGGGTCTGCCCATGCCGTTGAAGACGCGGCCGAGCATATCCTCGGACACGGCAAGCTCCAGCGGATGACCGAGGAAGCGCACCTTCGACTCGGCAAGGTTGATGCCCTGCGCGGACTCGAAAAGCTGAACAACGGCCTTGTCGCCCTCGACCTCGAGGACCTTGCCGCGGCGCAGCTCGCCGTTGGGCAGCTCGATCTCGGCCAGCTCGTCGTATGTGACGCCCTCGACCTGCTCGACCACCATCAGGGGGCTGGCAACTTCTCTGATAGTCTTATAATCCTTTATCATGCGTCCTCGCCTCCTTCGATAACCGCCTCGATCTCAGCCTTCATATCGGCAAGTATCGCGGCGTACTCTTCCTTGTACTTGTCGGGCGCGGCCATCTTGGCGCGTCCGATTTTGGCCTTGGACGGGATGGCGAAGAGTGCCTTCATATCCGCGCCCTTTTCAAGAGCTGCGCGGCTCATTTCGTCAAAGGAGAGTATGAGGTCCATGAGCTCGAACTGCTTGCCGTAGGAGGAGTATGCGTCCTCGTCAACGAACGCGTTCTGCTGCAGGAAGTCCTCACGCAGCATTTTCGCCGTCTCCATGGTCAGACGGTCGGCGGCGCCCAGAGCGTCCTGACCGACCAGGCGCACGATCTCCTGCAGCTCGTTTTCCTCCTGCAGGATGTGCATCGCCTTGTCGCGGTTTGTCATGTATTTCGGGCCGAACTCCTTGCCGTACCAGGGTGCGAGAGTGTCAAGATACAGCGAGTACGAGGTCAGCCAGTTTATTGCGGGGAAGTGGCGGGCGTAGGCCAGAGAGGAGTCCAGAGCCCAGAAGACCTTGACTATTCTCATGGTCGCCTGCGAAACGGGCTCGGAGATATCGCCGCCCGGAGGCGAGACCGCGCCGATGGCGGTGACGGAGCCCTGACGACCGTCCGAGCCGAGGCATTCGACACAGCCTGCGCGCTCGTAAAACTGCGCGATACGCGAGGCGAGGTAGGCGGGGTAGCCCTCTTCGCCGGGCATCTCCTCAAGTCGGCCGGACATCTCACGCAGAGCCTCTGCCCAGCGGGAGGTGGAGTCTGCGAGGACCGCCACGTCATAGCCCATGTCGCGGAAGTATTCCGCGATGGTAATGCCCGTGTAAATGGACGCCTCACGCGCCGCGACGGGCATATCGGAGGTGTTGGCTATAAGCACGGTGCGCTTCATGAGGGGCTCGCCGTTTCTGGGGTCGGTCAGCTCAGGGAACTCCATGAGAACGTCGGTCATCTCGTTGCCGCGCTCGCCGCAGCCGATGTAAACGACGATATCGACGTCCGACCACTTTGCAAGCTGATGCTGAACGACGGTCTTGCCCGAGCCGAAGGGACCGGGAACGGCGGCGGTGCCGCCCTTTGCGATGGGGAACAGGGTATCGATGATACGCTGACCCGAGTTCATGGGACGTGCGGGTACGAATTTTCTGGCGTAGGGTCTGTTAATACGGACAGGCCAGCGCTGGAGCATGCTCAGCTCGTGCTTGACGCCCTTTTCGTCCTCCAGCACCGCGACGGTGTCCGTCACGGTGAAGCTGCCCGCCTCTACGGACAGCAGGGTGCCGCTCATTTTGGGGGGCACCATGATCTTGTGGGATATCGCGCTGGTCTCCTGCACGGTGCCGATAACGTCGCCGCCGGAGAGCTTATCGCCCACCTTTGCCGTGGGAACGAAGTCCCACTTCTTGCTGCGGTTGAGCGCGGGAACGTCGGTGCCGCGGCTAATGGTCGCGCCGGACATCTCGCGTATCTCGGGCAGGGGGCGCTGGATACCGTCATAGATATTCTCCAGCATGCCGGGTCCGAGCTCGACGGACATGGGCATGCCCGTTGTCTCGACCACCGCGCCGGGGCCGAGGCCGGAGGTCTCCTCATAAACCTGAATGGAGGCCTTGTCTCCGCTCATATTAAGTATCTCGCCTATAAGTCTCTGGGAGCCCACGCGCACAACGTCGGATACGTTCGCGTCGCTCAGGCCCTCTGCAACCACAAGCGGGCCAGAAACTTTGATGATAGTTCCGCTCATACAGATACCTTTCTTTCCTAATTATTTTCAAGAATGTTCGTGCCGATGGCGCGCTCGACCGCGTCGTTGAGCGCCGTAAGACCGAGGCCGAGGCTGCCCTCTCTGCCGGGGATAAGGATTATCGCGGGCTTGGGGCTGTCCTTAAACTTATCGATCTCCTGACTGAGCTCCGCGGCAAGGCCCTCTTCGATGTATATTATGGCCACATCATCCCTGCTGCGGGTCAGCGTGCGAAGCGCCTGCTTTGCCTCCGCCGCGTCGGACACGGGGCAGACCTCAAGGCCAAGAGCCGTGAAGCCCATGACGGTCTCCCGACCGCCGATGACAGCAATTTTAAGCATAAAACTCACGCAGCCTTTCGCGGATAGTGTCGGGCGCTATGCCCGCAAGGAAGCCTGTAAGTATCATCCGCACCGCGGTGATCTCGCCCTCCACAGCCGCAAGATACGCTATGACCGGCGCCTCGCCGAAGGCAACGAGCCGCGCCTTGGTGAGATAAGCCGTCACCGCGTTATCGCAGGCAAGCTCAAAATCCGTCATCCTGCCGCCCTTTACCGCCTCCGCGCCCAGCAGGGCCGCCCCGGCAAGCAGGGTGTTTGCATACAGCGCCGCAAGCGCCTCGCCGGAGCTCGACGAAGCCGCTATCCGCCCGGGGTCGATACCGCCGCCGGGCACAAGCGCCAGCTTCAGGAAATCCAGATCCTTGCCCATGCGCATGGTGCGCACCGCGCTTCTGAGGTTTGCGCTGTCGATCAGGATGCGGGCGTAGCCTGCGAGAAATGAGCTGTTCAGCTTCCGTGCCGCGTTCTGCAGCTCCGTGAAATACGCCTTGTCCAGCGTAAAATCCGCAAGCTGGGGGTTTGCCGTTCTTGCCAGAACGCTTTTGGCCTGCACGATGGCGTCGGCCAGTACGGACGGGATGCCGGTGAATTTTTCCTCGGTGAAGCTCTTTATAAGCGTCTGCACCGGTACTCTGCCGGAGGAGCTCAGAAGATCCTCGCGTTCGAGTGACGCGGCCTCGGCCTTAATAAGGGTTTTGGCGTTGTGGTAATCGTACTTCATACGAAATGCCTCGACGGGCTCTGGGTCGGGCGACATACGCGCAAGCTCCGCGAATATCTCCGCCCTGCGCTCGGCGAGGGCGTTATCCACCTGCTTTGCGTTCATGCCGGAGTAATCCTCATAGCCGCAGTCGGCCAGCATTTTCGCCGCCTCGTCGAAGGAGGCCGTGTCTATCATGCGCTCGGCCTTTTCGCGGGTGAGCATCTTCGCCTCTCTTGCTCTGAGCATGGCCGAGAGATACAGGTACTTCTCCCTGACACACTTTTTATTTGACAATTTGTTCCCTCCCTTTTCGGGATGTACGCCGCTCAGGCGTCATTCAAACAGCACTGCCGCCACTTGGGCCGACAGGCTGCCGCGCTGCTGCTCGATAAGGGTATCCACGGCGCAGTTTACCTCGATGCCGCCCTGGCGGAGGATAAGTCCCCCGGCGATATCCGCGGTATCCTCGCTGAGAGTTAGCCCTCCGTGTATCCCCTTCGCAGTCAGCAGTGCGTTTGCCGCCTTGCAGACCGCCTTGCCGCAGCCGGCCTTATCGCGCTCATTCAGCAGCAGCTCCTCCGTTCCGCTCGAGGCGGCCTCGGCGGCCATTTTCGCAAGGAATGCGACATATTCCTCATCGGGAAGACCGGCAAGCTCCCTGCGCGCTTCTTCAAAGACGGCAGCTACCATCTCCTGCTTCAGGGCGAGGACGCTTTTTCTGGCTTCCATCTCTGCCATGCGCTTTTGGCGGGCAACAAGGTCTTCACACTCGGCCTTGCCCTCATCGATGAGCCTTTTATGCTCCGTGAGCGCGGTCTTGAAGTACGAGGCGCGGATCTGCTGCGCCTCTTCGGCGGCCTTTGCGAGAACGGTCTGAGCCTCGGCTTTGGCCTCGGCTTCGATATGCGCTATTATTCTTTCAGTACCTTTCATTGTAAAGTCCTGCCTTCTTGTTATATTTCGCCGGAAGATCAGATGCTGAATATCATCATCATGGATGCAAGAAGAGACAGGATGGCGTAGAACTCGACGGTGATGCAGAGGATCATGCCCTTTGCCCAGTGATCGGGGTTTTTGGCGAGAAGATTCACGGATGCAGCGGCGACCTTGCCCTGCGCGATAGCGGACACGAGACCGCCGATAGCGATGGGCAGGCAGGCTGCGAAGTAGCGGCAGCCGTCAACGAAGCTGAGATTTAGGCCGCTGCCGTCGAGCAGGCCCATGCTCGAGATCGCAACGAAGAACACTGCCAGACCGTAAAGGCCCTGAGTGCCGGGGACGACCTGAAGTATCATTGCTTTACCGAACTTTGCGGGGTCCTCGGTAACGAGGCCTGCGCCGGCCTCACCGGCAATACCCGTACCTACTGCCGAGCCCGCGCCCGCCAGACACGCGGCGAGACCCGCGCCGAGAAGTGCTATTGCAAGACCTGAATGTGCGAACAAAAATTCCATTGTTATTTCCTCCTATCATTCTGCTATGTCGTAATACTTTGTATTTATCGCCAAGGGATTGAAGGCTTTGCCGCCGTCCTTATAGAACTTGCCGAAGTACTCAAGACACTGAAGTCTCAGGTCGTGTACATAGCAGCCCAGAAGGTTGAGCGCAAAGTTCAATGCGTGTCCTATGATGAACACGGGGATAAACAGCCACAGGCTGTTTGCTATGCCGCCTATTGTATTGAACACCGTCGCTATGACGGAGCCGGCGAGCATCAGCGCCATGATTCGCGAATATGAAAGAATATCGCCGAACCAGCCGGTCACGGTGTTATACAGCGTGCCGAACACGCTCGTGACCTTTCCGAAGCCCTTGGCCCCGCGCGAACCGCCGTAAAACAGCATCACGCAGCCGAGAACCAGAACTACGGGAATACCGCCTATGCTGCCGATGTCAAACACCATCAGCGCCGCGCCTATGAAGATGACCCAAAGCGAGCCCTCTTCCCAAACGGCGCTTGCAGCATCGCCCTTTTTGACCTTTTCCACAACGCTTATCACCATGCCGGTGTTCAGGTGGATAAAGCCGAGCACCATTGCGCCTATGAGCACCGTCATACTGTCGGTCATGGGGCTGAACAGATACCAAAGTTCGCCCCAGCCCTCGGGCTTGCCGAGTATTTTGCCCAACTGCGCAAGCGCATCGCCGAAGAAGCCGCCGGTAAGTGCGCCCATGATGAAGGTCGATATGCCGCCCCACAGCAGGAGCTGGCAGAACGACAGCGTACCTGCCCGCGGCCTGATCTTCTTCATTGCGACGACCGCCGCGATTATCATCAGAAGACCGTAGCCCATATCCGCCATCATCAGCCCGTAAAACAGGATGAAGAACGGCGCCATCAGCGGGTTGGGGTCGACTCCGTCGTACGCCGGCAGGCTGTACATATTCGTGACCATGTTAAGGCCGTTTGTTATTTTATTGTTCGTGAGCTTTACCGGAACATCGGGATACTCCTCCGGCTCGGGGTCGGACAGCTCCCATGCGCAGTCGTATTTTTTGAGGCAATCCTCAAGCTCGGGCACCTTCTTGGCAAGCACCCAGCCCTGCAGGACGACCGTGCTTTCCATGCCGTACATCCTGTCCTCCGCCTCCGCGCAGGCGATCTTCGCGTTCAGTCGGTCGGCAGCCAGCTCAAGCTCCTGCCTGCGCCCGCTCTGAGCGCAGATATCGCCGGTGAGCCGGAGCTTTTCCTCCGCAAGTCCGGCAAGCTCGCTTTCGAGACGCTCGGTGCACTCCTTTGCCGTGCCGTTCATGCCGCCGAGGCTGGCAACGGCAAAGCTGTATTCCCTCAGACTGTCAAGAGCAGCGGAAAGCTCCTCTTTAAGACAGATGAGCACCAGATAGTGCTGGGTCTTATCCGAATTTACGAGCACGAGCTCCGCTTCCTCCGCCGCGGAGGTCAGCGCCGCCTCGGCGCTGCCGACGTCGATCGCCGCCGGGATCCCGCCCAGCACGACCGAGCAGCGCTCCGTGCCGGCACATTCAAGCGGATAGTCGAGGCTCAGCCACGGCGAGAGCGATTCGATCTGGCCGCGCATACGGCTTTCCTCGGCCGTTATGCGGCGGATGCGCTCATCCCTGCCGATTATCTCCCCGGCAAGCTCCATGGTCTGCGGCAGCGTACTGTCGTCAAGGATAGCCTCGCTGTCGGTCTCGGGCTTCGGCGACAGCAGCGGCTTCTTTGCCGGTGCATACTTCTGCAGCAGCTCGACCGCCTGTGTGAGCTTGGCGTGGCTTGTCCTGTACCCAAGAAGCTCGCTGCTTTCTTTTGAAAGACAGCTTCGGATCCCGGGCTCAAGCTCGGTCTCCCCGGGTTCGGATACCTCCACGCAGCCCAGCAGCAGTAGATCCCGCAGCAGTGCCTCCTTTTGTCCGCGAACAGCCATCAGCCGGAGCTTTTTCATTTTTTCAATGGCCATTAACTGTTCACAATCCTTTCCGTGACAAGCTCCGCAGCCTTTTTGCAGCGGCTTTCGGCCTTCGCTCTGAGTACGGCCTTTTTGTTCTCTGCCGCCGAGAATATCTCCTGCACTTCTGCTTCGGCCCGGGCCTGCGCATCATTTTTCATCTTAAGAATTTCCGCCTCTGCCTTCTTTGAAGCTTCCTCCACCTCGGCTTTGCCGGTATTTTCCGCCTCGGCAAGCATACGCTTGGCCTCCGCTTCGGCTTCCGCCTTGATGCGCTTTGCTTCCTCTTCGGCCGCGGCTATTCCCGCGATCTCCTCAAACGCCATTAACGCCCCTCCTTTCGGTTTGTCTCTGATTCAAATAGTTAAGCAACGCTATTGTTATGAATATAACACTTTGTGTCTTCCTGTGCAAGACCAAACTGTCAATTTTTTAACTCTTTTCTGTTTCTTTCCCGTCCCGCACTGAGCCGGTGGCTTCCGGCACGGCGCGCACAGGTAAAACATACCTGTCCTAATGGGTGAATAATAACAATAAAACCGTTGATTTTCAAGGATTTTTTGTCACTTTTATTGACAAACTTAAATCAATTTTAATAGTTAATTTTCTTTCAATCGCTTGCCTGTTTTTTCACACGGCTCAAAGCCTTGAACCGTCAAAATAGTTTGTGTTTTAACGCAGGATTTTCGTTCGTTTGTTTTTTGTTTTACTATATTCCCGTTTTCTTCGACCGGCAGGGGAAAGTCCGCTTTTTGCAGATGCTGTCGCCCTTTATCGAAAAGCTCCGCATGGTGACGTCGGGCCTGAGTCCTTGCCAAGTGGCGTTCAGGCTGCATCAAGTGGTTTTCGCAAAGCCGGTTTTGTCCTCCGAAATATCAAAACTCAGTTTTTTCTTGCCAAATCGGTATTAAGTCTGTATAATCTAACTGCTAATGTATACTCTCGGAGGTTAACTATGGCTAACAACTATAAGCGCCGTTTCGGAGACAGGGTCGATGGCCGACGCATCCGCTCACTGAACGGCTTTTACAATTTCATTCCCTTCATCATGCCCCAGAGAAACGACGCCCTGAATTATTATGAGCAGGCGTTTGAGATAACCGAGGCCGACCGCTGGTTCAGAAGGCAGCGCGTCAGCGGCTACAAGGGCATAGGCATGCTTCATCTTCTTATCGCTTCCTATGTGCGCGCCTGCGCATATCTGCCCGGTCTCAACCGTTTCGTTGTGGGCAGACGGGTCTTCGCACGCAACAACATTGAGATCGTCATGACCGTAAAGCGCAGCCTCAGCATCGACGCCACCGAGACCACCATCAAGGTCGTTTTTGAGCCGACAGACACCATCTTCGACGTTTACCGCAAGATGAACGCGGCCATCGACGAGGTCAAAAATTCCGACGAGGAGAACGGCACCGAGGAATTTGCGAACAAGTTCGCAAAGCTCCCCCGCTTCCTTATCCGCGCTGCTATCGGACTTATCAGGGTGTGCGATTACTTCGGCCTGATACCCAAGTCCGTACTTGATGTGAGCCCCTTCCACGGCTCCATGATCATAACCGACCTCGGCTCCCTCGGCATCGGCCCCATTTACCACCACATATACAATTTCGGCACTCTGCCTGTGTTCGTCGCCTTCGGCGCCAAGCGCCATGTCCACGAGCTTGACCGCCACGGACAGGTCGTTGACAGAAAATATGTCGACGCCAAGTTCGTTCTGGATGAGCGCACCGTTGACGGGCACTACTATGCAACGGTGTTCAAGCTGATAAACCGCTGCATAGCCGATCCCTCAATTCTGGAGCTGCCGCCTCAGAAGGTCAACGAGGACATATTCTGAACATTGAACATAAATGAAAGGACGCATGACCGCGGTCATACGTCCTTTTTCATTTATGGGCTCTCAGATTTGACAGTATCTCATACGGCGCGCACAGCTCGCCGTTTATGCCGCTGCCCATATGGATATGCGGCTTATGGCTGCCGTGCCAGTCGCTGCCCGCCGTTGGGCAGAAGCCGTACTTTTCCGCCATGGCGAGGTATTTTTCATTATCCTCCGGCCCGTAGCCGGAATAGAAGCACTCAAGCCCCGACACTCCTGCCGCCGCGCCGCGCTGCATGAGCTCCGCAAGGCTGTCCTCGGATATCCTGTACTGCCGCGGATGCGCTATGACCGCCTTGCCGCCGGCCGATATTATAAGCCTCACGGCGTCCTCAAGGCTCAGAAAATGGCGGCGGATATAGTACTTGCGCCCGGGGTCGAGAAAGCGCTTGAACGCGTCGGTCACGCTGTCGGCGATGCCCTCTTCTATGAGGCACAGGGCGAAATGCGGTCTTCCTATGGTGGAGTTCGGGTGCTTTGCCTGAAGCTCGTCGATGTCTATCATGATGCCGTCCTTTGCCAGAAGGTCGATCATTTTTCTGTTGCGCTCGTTTCGATCCTCGACCACCCAGCTGAGTACCGGCGGTAGCCTGTCCGAGTCCGGGTCGAGATCGTAGGCGAGGATGTGTACCTCCTTGTCATACCAGCCGCAGGTGAGCTCCATGCCCGGCACGACCTCCACGCCGTACTTCTCCCCCGCCTTCTGCGCCGCCTTCACGCCGTTTATGCTGTCGTGATCCGTGACGGCGATAGCCCGAAGTCCGAGCTCCTTTGCGTGTCTGACGGTGTTCTCCGGCGATTCCGAGCCGTCGGATATATCCGTATGCGTGTGCAGGTCTATCTCTCTCATGCTTTTATTACCTTCATTATCTTATCTGCCTCGGCGTAGAGCTTCTCCGCGTCCTCGCCGATGTAAAACTCGCCGTTTTCGTACAGCACCCTGCCGTTTACCATGGTGAGGCGAACGTTCTCCTTGCTTCCTGCGTAAACGACGTTCTTTGTTATGTTGTTTATCGGCCTCATGTTGGGTCTGTGCAGGTCGATGACGGTAAGGTCGGCCTTTTTGCCGACGGCGATGCAGTCGCAGTCATGAAGCCCCATGGCCCTCGCGCCGCCGACGCAGGCCATTTTCAGCACCTCGTTTGCGTCGACCGCGGAGGCGTCGCCCTCCCTGTACTTGGCAAGGGCGGTCACAAGATACATCTCTCTGAACATATCGAGGGCGTTGTTCGAGCCCGCGCCGTCGGTGCCGATGGCAAGGCCGATGTCCTCCTTTATAAACCGCGCCGCCGGCGCGATGCCGCTGGCAAGCTTCAGGTTGGATGCGGGATTGAGCACCGCCCACAGGCCGCGCCTTTTGAATATCTCAATATCCTCATCGCTCATGTAAACGCAGTGGAAGCCGCCGCCGCCGTAGTTATACATACCGAGCTTTTCAAAAAGCACCGTCGGCGTCACGCCGTAGCGCCCGATACAGCCGTCTACCTCGGCCCTTGTCTCCGAGGAATGGACGAACATGGGCGTTTTGTATTTTTCCACAAGGGAGGCGACATATTCCATGCGCTCCATGCACGTTGTGTACTCAGCGTGAAAGCCCATGCGGTAGGATATGCGCTCATGCACGCGGTTATAGCGCAGAAACTTATCCTCAAGCTCGTGATAGTCCCTGTCGAAATCATTCATGTCGCCGCAGAGCACGGCGCGGAAGCCCGTGTCGATGCAGGCCTGCACGAAGGCGTCATTGTGAAAATACATATCGAAGCAGGCGGTTATCCCGCTTGTGAGGTACTCCATAACGGCAAGACAGGTCATGACATACGCCCCGTCGGGACTGAGCTTCGCCTCGTGCGGCCAGACCTGCTCCGAAAGCCATCGGTCAAGGGGCATATCGTCGGCAAGCGAGCGCAGGAAGGTCATGCCCGAATGGGTGTGCGCGTTTTTAAAGCCGGGCATGAGCAGATCGCCGTTTAAGTCTATCTCCCGCTCAAAGGCGGGCATATCGGCCTTTTTCGGCCCGACATAGCTTATCGCGCCGCCGTCGGTCCAGACCTCGCAGTCGGAAAGCTCAGTACCGTGTTCAAATGTAAGCACCCTGCCGTTATGGAAACGTATCATATGTTTACTCCCAGAAGTTTTTGCCGCCCAGCCTGCGCACGAGCTTTTTGCGCATTTCCAGCATGGCCGTGTAGGTGGGCAGGATAAAGACGAAGGCGTCCTCATCCGTAAGGCTGTCTATAAGTGTATCATAATCCCTGAAGATTTCACAGTGGATTTTTTCGCGCTCTATACGCTGCGCGGCGGTCTCGGCCCTGTCGCCGGCAACGAGCACCCGCCGGAGCTCTTTCACACGGGCAAGCTTCCCGAAATCCGCGTCGTCGAGCCAGGAGATATCCGTTCCGTCGGCGATGCGGTCGTTCACCGCCATCGCAAGGGTCATCGGCTCCCTGACGCTGCGCAGATAGTCGAGGGTCTGGTCGGCGGCTGCGGCGTTTTTTATGAGTATCATCCTCGCGCCCTTTTTGCCGAGGGGGAAGCTCTCCATACGTCCGAAGCCGCAGTCGAAATCCGCCGCCGCGTCCACGGCATTTTTAAGCTCTATGCCCGCCGCCGTCACTGCCGCCGTCATGCCCGCGGCGTTATAGATGTTGTACAGTCCCGGGAGCGCTGCCCGGCACAGCCTGCCGCCGTCGCCCGCCGCGTCAAGCAGGAAGCTTCCGTCGTCGAGCACGGCGCGCACCGATACATCTGTCCTGTGCCGCGCAAAGCCGCATTTGCAGCTAAAGCCGCCGAGGTTTGCATAGGTCACATAGCTGTACCGAAGCTGCGCTCCGCAGACGGGGCAGACGCTGTCCTCCCCGCTCTCGGGCCTTGATTTTCTGCCGTCGGAAAAGCCGAAATACACCGTTTTATTGGGTATCTGCCCGGCGATGCTCGCGGCCATCGGGCAGTCGGCGTTGAGGCAGGCGACCGTCTCCGGCGAAGCCCTCAGTCCGGCGGCGATACTGTCGCGCGGCGTTGTGACCGCGCCGTAGCGGTCGAGCTGATCGCGGAAAAGGTTCGTCACCAGCAGCGCCCGGGGTCTTATCTCCGCCAGCACCCTGCGGCAGGCGGCCTCGTCGCATTCGATGACCGCCCAGTCGCATTTCGCGCCGCCGGAAAGACGGCGGTTCAAGATAAATTCCGCGGTTATGCCGCTTATAAGATTTGCCCCCGAGCGGTTTGCGAAAACTTTTTTCCCCGCGTTCCGCAGGGCTTTTTCCGTCATTCGCGCGGAGGTTGTTTTCCCGTTTGTGCCTGTTACGGCTATCACATTAACATCTTCGGCGGCCCTTCTCAGTATATCCGGACATATCCTCAGCGCGAGCACTCCCGGGAGCGAGGTCGCGCCTTTTCCTATCAGTCGTAAGAAGCAGTGCGTGGCCTTACAGACCACGCACGCCAAAAATGCCAACAGATTTTTCAATTATTCAACTGTCACCGACTTTGCAAGATTTCTGGGCTTATCGATATCGCAACCGCGCAGCAGCGCAACATAGTACGCAAGTAATTGCAGCGGAACAACGCCCAGAGAAGGCTGGAATATCGTGTGTGACTCGGGAACGGCAATGACGTTCTCCACGGTCTTTTTCATCTCAGCCACATGGCTCTCGGTGGTGACGGCAAGGACGTCCGCGCCTCTTGCCTGGACCTCAACTACGTTGCTCATGGCCTTGTCGAACAGGGGCGCATAGGTGCCCAGCGCGATGACCAGAGTTCCGTCCTCGATGAGGGAAATGGTGCCGTGCTTGAGCTCGCCGGAAGCATAGGCCTCGGAATGGATGTAGGATATCTCCTTGAGCTTCAAGGAGCCCTCAAGCCCCATCGCGTAGTCCAGATTGCGTCCGATGAAAAACACGGAGTTGTGGTTGAAGTACTTTGAGGCGAAATGCTTTATATCCTCGATATCCTCGAGCATCTGCTCCATCTGGCCGGGCAGGCGAAGCAGCGCGTCGATCATCTTTGCGTATTCGGCCTTGCTCACATTGCCGAGAATATCTCCGAAGTATATGCCCAGCATATTCAGCAGGACGAGCTGGGTGCTGTAGGCCTTTGTGGTCGCGACGGCGATCTCGGGCCCTGCCCATGTGTATATAACGTCATCCGATTCTCTTGCGATGGAGCTGCCGACGACGTTTACTATCGACAGGATGTGCGCGCCCAGAGCTTTGGCCTCCCTGAGAGCCGCCATGGTGTCAAGAGTCTCGCCGGACTGGCTTATGACTATGACGAGGGTCTTATCGTCCACCAGCGGGTCGCAGTAGCGGAACTCCGAGGCAAGGCAGACCTCGACAGGCTTGCGGAGCATACGCTCAAGGTTGTACTTTCCCACCACACCAACATGATATGACGAGCCGCAGGCAACTATGTACAGCTTACTGATATTCCTGATATATTCCTCGTCGAGCTTCAGATCCTCGAAGAAGATGCGGTTATCGCGGATGCGGGGGAAGGCGGCCTTGCGGATGGCCTCGGGCTGCTCCATGATCTCCTTGAGCATGAAGTGGGCGTAGCCGCCCTTTTCCGCGGCGGAGACGTCCCAGTCTATGGTGTGGCGCTCCTTCTCGATGGGCTGCTCCATGGAGTTATAGAAGCTTACTCCGTCGGCGGACACCACCGCCACCTCGCCGTCCTCCATGTAGGAGACTTCCCTTGTGTGCTTAATGATCGCGGTCGCGTCGCTTGCGATGAAATTGCAGCCCTCGCCGTAGCCGATAAGCAGGGGAGCGTCCTTTCTCGCGGCGATGAAATGCTCCGGCTCATCGGTGCAGACAATGCCCAGCGCATACGCGCCCTCGATGCGGCGCAGCACTCTGAACACCGCCTCGAGCATATTATTGCACTCGGCATAGTAATACGCAAGAAGCTGGGTCACGACCTCGGTGTCGGTCTCGGATTTGAACTCATAGCCGTTTGAGATGAGAAAATCCCTCAGCTCGACATAGTTTTCGATGATGCCGTTGTGGACGACGGCGACCTTACCGTCGCCGCTGAGATGGGGATGGGCGTTGACGTCGTTCGGCTCGCCGTGGGTCGCCCAGCGGGTGTGGCCGATGCCTATGGTGCCTTCAACGCTCTTGCCGCCCTGGATTATATCGCTCAGGACCTTCAGGCGGCCCTTGGCCTTTTTGAGCTGAAGCTCCTTATCTTTTGAAACGACAGCGATGCCCGCGGAGTCATAGCCGCGGTACTCAAGCCTTTCCAGTCCCTCAAGCAGGATGGGCGCAGCCTGTTCGCTTCCGACAAATCCGACTATTCCACACATAACGTCTTTTCCTTTCGGATGATACACAGATTTGGCTTCGGCAGCAATGCCGTGGTTAGAAATTATACCATTTTATCCGGCATATTGCAATAAAACAGGCTTCCGAAATCGCTTTCGACAGCCATTGAAATGTAAATTTTCAGAAAACGAACTGCACCAGCAGCATGTACACAAGCGTTCCGCCGCCGACCGACAGCAGAAGATTTTCCTTCCATTCGTAGGTCAGGATGACCACGACCGACGCAATAAGCTCCGGAAGACCGTGGCTTCCCGTGAGTATCGGAACGTTTTTAAAGCAGTAGACGACGATGAGTCCCATGAGCGCCGGAGGCAGCACCCGCCCGAGATACCGCACGAACTTCGGAGTCTCCTTCTTGCCGGAGAAGGCTATAAACGGCAGCCAGCGGGATATCTGAGTTCCCAGCACTATGGCCGCTATCGTTATGAGTGTCTGCGTTACCGTGAGCGTCATAGCTTATTCCTCCCCAGCCAAAAGATAATGAGCATGCCCGCAAGCGCGGGGACAAGGAACACCGAGGAGCCGAAAATGATGCGCGACAGCAGCGTTACGGCAATGCCGACGATGCAGGCCGGACGGTTGTTCTTCTCCTTCCACTGCTGCAGAAACAGCACGATGAACAGCGCGTTGAGGGCAAAATCCAGCCCCGTCGTGTCAAACCTTATTATGCCGCCCAGCACGCTGCCCAGACCCGTCAGCCCCGCCCAGTACAGGTATGTAAGGAAGGTCATGCCAAAGTAAAAATACTTCGGCTCCAGTCCCTCCGGCGGCTTTGCCGACACCGCCAGCGAAAACGGCTCGTCGGCAAGGGCATAGATGAGAAAGGGCTTGAAGGGCGCTGTGTCCTTATACTTTTCCAGCAGCGCCAGTCCGTAAAAGGTATGGCGGAAGTTTACGAAGTAGCTCATGATAAACATCTGCAGAGGGTCAAAGCCCGCCGCCATCATGGGAATGGCCGCGATCTGCATACCGCCGCAGAAGCACAAAAGCGAAAACAGCATCGACCAAAGCGGGCCGTAGCCGAGCTCGCTCATCAAAACGCCGTATGTCAGTCCGACGAAGACCCAGCCGAACAGTATGGGGATGGTGATCGGGAAGGCGGCCTTTATGCCGAGCCAGATTTTTTCAGCACTTACAGTTTTCATAACATAAAAAAGGCGCAGCTAAAATGCTGCGCCGAACTTTCACAAAATTGTCCGATCAGATAAGGTTCAGGACGAGAGTGAGGAGCACAAAAGCCAGTGCGAACCACTTTGTGGCCTTTGCGAGCTTTGCATCCAGAGACTTTGCCTTGCCCTTGCTGAGGAAGGTCTCCGCGCCGCCGGCGATGGCGCCCGACAGACCGGCGCTCTTGCCGCTCTGCATAAGAACGACGACGGTTACTGCCAGTCCGGACAGAAGCTGAAGTATCGTGAGAATGAGCTTAACAGTGTTCATTTATATCCAATCCTTTCGATGTTTACAAATTAGCTACACTACTATAACACAAGACTTTTACTATTACAAGAAAAAATTTCAGACTTTTTCTGTATTTTTTAAAATCCTCTGTTTTTCACCACACCTGCCAGCGCAGCAGGAACACCGCGAAATACGCAAGTCCGCACAAAAGGCTCAGCGCCGAGGCCGCCCACATCGCCGACTTTTTTTCGGTCAGCAGCGCCATGGCCGCGGGAAGGGCCGGCAGAGCCGCAAGGTAGCGGGGCGCGCTCAGAAGCCAGGTCGCGCCGATGGCAACGGCAAAATAGGCTATAAACCACGCCGTATAGGACGGTCTGAGCCTTTTCGCCGCTGCCGTCATGATGACGAGGCTCACAAGCTGCGCCAGGATATTCGGCAGCCACAGTCCCCAGAAATCAGTCGGACGGCTTACCGCGCTGCTCAGGGCGTGCTCGGTCTGATACGCGGCGGTGTTGAAAAACCAGCCGAGCTGCTGGCCCCAGTGCACGCGCTGGTACTCCATGAATTTGAAGGGGTCTCCCGCCACGAGATAGTTTATAAGGCAGTAGGCGGCAAAGCCCATGGGTATGATAAGCGCGGCTGCGTATTCCCGCATCCTGCCCCTGCGGCCTATGAGCTCAAAAATCACCGGCACGAGCAGCAGTATACCCGGCGAGCGGGTGAAGGCGGCATATGCGCCGATAAGACAGCCCGCCGCGGTCCTTCCCCGCCGAACAAGATATAAGCAGGCAAGGCAGCACAGCAAAAACAGGCTCTCGCTCATGGGGCAGACGAAGAAAAACGCCGCCGGACACATAACGAACAGCACTACTCCCCGCAGGGCGGCCTCAGAGCCCATGTCCAGCCGCAGCAGCTTGTACAGCAGGCAGGCCGAGCCCGCATAGCTCAGGGCGGACACGATAAGCCCCGCGTACAGGTAATTGCCCGTGACAAGCTCAAAAACGCGCACGAGCACGGGGTAGCCCGGCAGGAACACGAGCTGCACGAGCCTGTCCCACTCGCCCTCGGACAGATACCAGTCCTCCGCGATGGCAAGATAATGCTGACTGTCGGTACAGCGCCAGAATTCAAGATACTGCGCGGGGCTCTCCGCAATGCCGAGCAATGCGCGCAGCACATAGCCCATCAGCAGGATAAGCACATCCCACAGGATGACCGCGGCGAATATCTTTGCGCATATGCACCCGCCGTCGGGCTCGCGCAGGCTTACGCCCGACCTCTCGCGCCAAAAGCCGCACCAGACCGGCACGAAGCGCAGGCACAGTACAAGCATCAGCAGCGCGCTTACGACCGCGGCGGTCAGGCCCCATGCGCCGTAATTGCTGCCGGCGCACCATACCGCGAACACAACAGCCAGCGCCGCCGTGCCGACGGCGGATATTAACTTTTCGGGAGTTTTCAGTTCCATTTTCTCGTCGCCCATATGACAAATGATCGTCGGCTCGGGCACAGCATCAGCTTATGTCTTTTCTTCCGTATTTCCAGAACGCGAGGATGATGCCGAGCGCGGCAAGCGCCATGCCCACGGCAAGGTATCCGCCGTTGAGCGCTCCGTCGGCTATTATATCCGCGCTCTCGGTATAGCCAAACGGGGTGATGTATTTGAGAAACTTCGTCTCGTCGATAAGATTTGCGACAATGTTCATAAAGTAGAACACGGCGGCGAGGCCGAGCCCGATGCCGAGGCTTCCGCGCCTGAGAAAGGCCGATATCCCGAAGGTGACTGCCGCCACCTCGAGCTGCATCAGGAAGAAGGCAAGGAACAGCAGTGCAAGCGTTTTTATGTCCGCTTCCTCGCCGATGATGAGCACCGACAGCGCCGTGACGGCGATAACGGCAAGATTCAGAATAACTATCTGAACTATCACGGCGCACAGCTTTTCAGTGATTATCCGCGTTCTTGATACGGGGTGCGTCAGCAGGAACTCCGCCGTGTGCTCCTTTTCCTCCTTCGCAAGCGCGGATATGCCCAGCAGCGCCGCGAAGAACGCGCCGCCCAGTCCCAACACATTGCCGCACTCTACGCCGAAGAAGCCGAGGAATTCTCCGAAGTTTATCCTGTCCATGCCAAACGCCTGCGAAAAGCTGCCCATGTCGGCAAACATCGCGCTCACATCCTCCATCTGAGCGGACATTTCGGGATAGATGACAACGCACACGCCCAGCATAAAGGATATAGCCGCCGTCCATATAATAAGGGAAACTCTGCCCTGCCTGAGCTCGTGCTTAAATATCGTCATTTCCGCCGTCCTCCTTTGCGTAGTAGTGCATGAAGATCTCCTCCAGATCCGGCTCGGCAATGGTGATATCGGTAAGGGGGAGTTTGGAAAGCTCACTGAGCAGCAGTCCGGCTTTCCCGCCGTAAAGGAAGCTGACCCCCTCCGCCGATGTCTTAACGTCCCTGATATGCTCAAGCTCCGGCACCGCCGTCACGCCGCGCAGCGTGACGCGCTTTGCGCCGGTGTGGCCGAGATTCTCCACACTGTCGCAGGCCAGCAGCCTGCCCTCGCGGATGACGGCCGCGTGCTTGCAGTAGCGCTGCACCTCCGACAGAACGTGCGAGGACAGGAAAACGGTCGCGCCCTCCTCATTGCGCTCCTTCAAAAGAGAGTAGAACTCCCGCTGCATCAGCGGATCAAGGCCGCTGGTGGGTTCGTCGAGGATATATAATTTCGGCCTGTGCTGCAGGGCGCAGACTATGCCGACCTTTTTGCGGTTTCCGAGGGACAGCTCGTCGATCTTGCGGGAGGTGTCCAGCTCCAGACGCTCGCAGAGCTTTTCCGCTTCCCCGGAGCAGTCGGCCTTACGCAGGCGCGCCGACAGGCGGAGAACGTCCTTTACCCGCATGCCGCTGTAAAACATGGTCTCCGAGGGCAGGTATCCGATATCCGCAAGTATCTCTGTCCTCTGCCTGCAAATATCCTTACCGAATATTTCAGCCGAGCCGCCCGTGGGCGCGATAAGCCCGAGCAGCGTGCGGATGGTAGTGCTCTTTCCGGCGCCGTTTGGCCCGATGAAGCCGAAAAAGTCTCCTTCCTCAACGCTGAGGTTTACGCCGACGATACCGCGGGCTTTGCCGTAGAATTTTGTTAAGTTATTCGTCACAACAGCATTCATACAGACTTCTCCTTTTTCCGATAGACCGATTTCCAAAACTTCAACAGCGCCGAAAAATCCTTCTCCATCTGCGCTGTGTCCAGCTCTCCCCGCTGAAGCATTTCCCACAGATAACCCTCCGATGCCCAGTACATCTCCCTGTACATCATTTTCAGATCCAGCCCGGGCACGAAGCTTTCGGGATCGAGCGCCGTAAGTGTGTTTGATGCCTTGATATCAAAATACTTACGGTAGCTTTTCTGAATCTCAGCGCTTATCTCCGCATCCTTTTCGTAAAACGCCTTGACGGCGAAAGCGGCCATGTAAGGATATTCCTCCATGATCCTGAATTTGGCCCTCATGCCTCTCTCCATCATTTCAAACAGGTCCGCCGGCTCGTAGCAGTTATAGTCGTTCAGATACTTCATCGTGATCTCGGCGCCCTTGTCCCAGAGGAACATATAAAGCTCCTTTTTGTTGTGAAAGTAGTGAAACAGGAGCGACTTGCTGATGCCCGCCGCGGCGGCGATCTCGCTCATCGGGCTTTTCTTGTAGCTGTTTTCCGAAAACACACGAAAGCCGGCATTGATGATACGCTGCTGCTTTTCCACCGGAAGATCAAAAAATCTGTTGTTCATCTCAGTCCCTCCGTTGACCGATTCGGTTAATTCAGTATAGCTCCGTTGACCGTTTTTGAGAAGACTGCATCTTCAACAAAAATATCTATTTATGAAAAGAATCCGGAGACGCTTTGCATCTCCGGACTTTTCCGTACATAACTATATACTTTTCAGGCGCAAAAATCACCATATGCCCATAAGGTGCTGCACCAGCAGGCTCGTTCCTGTTATGCCCGCCCAGCAGCAGGCGCCGAGGGCGATGGGCTTGCCGCCGGTCTTCACGAGCTTCACGATATCGGTGTTTATGCCGATAGCGCTCATCGCAAGCACGATAAAGAACTTGCTGAGCTCCTTAACGGGGCTGAACACCGCCGCGTCCACGCCGAGGCTCACGGCCACGGTGGTTATGACCGACGCGCCGATGAAGTAGAGGATAAAAAACGGGAATATCTTCTTGAAGCTGACCTTTTTGCCGTCCGCGCCGTTTGCCTTTTTCGTGCGGATGAACGCAAGTACGAGCGTGATGGGGATGATAGCCAGCGTCCTCGTCAGCTTGACGGTCACGGCCTTGTCCAGCGTCTCCGAGCCGAGACCCCACATCGCGTCCCATGTGCTTGCCGCCGCGGTAACGGAGGAGGTATCGTTCACCGCCGTGCCGGCGAATATGCCGAAGGCCTCGCCCGAGGCGGTGTCAAAGCCGATGAGGCTGCCGAAGGCGGGGAATATCAGCGCCGCCAGAACGTTGAAGAAGAAGATGACGGATATCGACTGGGCGACCTCCTCGTCGCCGGCGTCGATGACCGGCGCCGTGGCCGCTATCGCCGAGCCGCCGCAGATGGACGAGCCCACGCCTATGAGCGTCGCGATCTTCGAGGGTATATGCATGACCCTCTGCAGCACAAATGCGATAATGAGCGAAGCTGCTATGGTGCATATGATTATGGGCAGGGACTGTACTCCGGTCTGGAATATAACGTTCAGGTTCATTCCGAAGCCCAGCAGGATGACCGCCCACTGGAGTATCTTTTTGGAGGTGAATTTAATGCCCGCCTCCAGCCTGGTCTTATCCTTTATAAACAGGGTCACTATCATGCCGACGATTATCGCCGTCACCGCGCCGCCTATTATCGGGAACCTTTTCCCGAAGAACCAGGAGGGCACGGCTATGGCAAGGCACAGCAAAAGTCCCGGCACGTTTTTTCTTATCCAACTCATATTTTTCACCTTTCTGCCTGCCCTCACGGGTTATATCCGGGCAGGACCCGCATATCATAACACATTTGTTTTTACTGTTCAATCCGTAAAATCCTGACTTTTCACAAAAAGTTCACCGTGACACAGTTGACGGGCACAGATATATCGGCTAAACTTGAAAAGTTAAATGAAAAACAACCGGACAAGCCGTATACCGGCTATGTGGTTTTGATAAAAAGAAGGTATAACATATGGAACGTGATAAAACGTTTCTCGGAACGCAGCCCGTCGGGAAGCTGCTGCTGAATCTGGCGATCCCCTCCGTGATCGCGCAGTTGGTCAACATGCTGTATAACATCGTTGACCGCATCTATATCGGACATATTCCGGAATACGGCAGCCTCGCCCTTACCGGCGTCGGGGTATGTCTGCCGCTTATTCTGATAATTTCCGCGTTTGCGGCTCTGGTAGGCTCGGGCGGAGCGCCCCGCGCATCGATATTCATGGGCAGAGGCGACCATGCCTCCGCCGAGAAGACGCTCGCCGGCTGCCTTGCTGTTCAGGTGTGCATCTCGGCTGTACTGACCGCCGTTATGCTTATCTGGAACGAGGATCTCCTTCTGCTGTTCGGCGCGAGCGGGAATACCATCGCCTACGCGACGGCGTATATGAACATCTATGCCGTCGGCACGGTCTTTGTGCAGATAACGCTGGGGATGAACGCCTTCATTACCGCGCAGGGCTTTGCAAGGACCGGAATGACGACCGTTTTGATAGGCGCGATAGCCAACATAATCCTCGACCCCGTTTTCATTTTTGCCATGGGTATGGGCGTGCGGGGCGCCGCGCTTGCGACCGTCATCTCTCAGGGGCTGTCCTGCATATGGGTCATCGCGTTTCTATCGGGGAAAAAGACCCTGCTTCGCCTGAAAAAGGAGAATGTGCTGCCCGGGTTCAGACTGCTTCCGCCCTGCCTTGCGCTCGGCCTTTCCACGTTTGTCATGCAGGCCAGCGAAAGTCTGGTCTTCGTCTGCTTCAATTCCTCCCTGCTGAAATACGGCGGGGATATCGCGGTCGGGGCTATGACCATCATGTCCAGCGTCATGCAGCTTGCCATGCTGCCGATGCAGGGCATAGGCCAGGGGGCTCAGCCCATTACGAGCTATAACTACGGCGCGGGAAACAGCGCCCGCGTGAAGCAGAGCTTCCGGCTGCTGCTGAGGGTGAACGTCATTTATTCTGTCGCTTTATGGGCCTGCGTCATGGCATTTCCGCGGCTGTTCGCCGGAATGTTCACCTCGGACGGCGAGCTGCTCGACTTCACCGCACAGGCACTCAGGCTCTACTGCGGGGCGATGCTCCTCTTCGGCGTGCAGATCTCCTGCCAGATGACCTTTGTCTCCATCGGCAACGCTGTTTGCTCGATAATCGTCGCGGTGCTGCGAAAATTCGTCCTGCTCATACCGCTGATCTACATCATGCCGCAGCTTATCTCAAACCAAACCGAAGCCGTATATATGGCCGAACCGGCCGCGGACATCATCGCCGTAAGCTTCACGGCTGTCCTGTTTGCGTTCCAGTTCCGAAAATCCCTGAAAAAGCTTGACGGAGCGGCGGCCTGAGCGCATCGGCATTATTGACGCGTGCCCTGAAGCGGGGTATAATAGCCGAGACAGAGTATATCTGTACGGCGTTTATATAATTCAAGTAATAATGGAGGCTTTTTCAATGAATGCAAAGTTCTATATCTGCCGTCACTGCGGCAATCTGGTAGGAATGGTAAACGATTCCGGCGTTCCCCTCGTCTGCTGCGGTCAGAAGATGGAGGCTCTCGTGCCCAACACCGTCGAGGCGAGCGGCGAGAAGCATCTGCCCGTCGTCACCCTGACCGACGGCGCGGTCAGCGTCAATGTCGGCGCCGTGGATCATCCCATGGTTCCCGAGCACTACATCGAGTGGGTATATCTCCAGACCGAGAACGGCGGCCAGCGCAAGGCTCTGAAGCCCGGCGACGCTCCCAACGTGAGCTTCTGCCTCGGCGGCGACAAGGCGGTCGCCGTCTATGCCTACTGCAATCTCCACGGTCTGTGGATGGCGGAGCTTTGATATAAGCATCACCCAAACCTGATAAAACGCCCCTTCCGGCAGCCGGAAGGGGCGTTTTTGTGTATTAAGCGCGTCATATCTATTGAACCGTCAGCGGCGTTCCCTCCGCGGTCAAAACGGCGGTCTCACACCGGAACAGACTTTGCTCAGTTATCCATATTCAGAATTATCTGCCGCACACGATTTACATCTTCAATATTTTCAAATGCAAAGCCTGCATTTTCATATGACCAAGACAAGAGTCTGCTGTACTTCCACGCCGGACTTCCGAAGGTGATCGTTCCCGAACCGTCCTTGTTCACGGAAACACTTAACTGCGTTTTGGCATTTCCCTCCAGCGTATCGACCTTTTTGTTGCGAATACGGAACAATCTCTGATTTGTGACCACATATGATGTTCTTTTTCGGATAAACCCCTTATAAATGAACCTTCCGATCATTATGTACAGTCCTATCAGCACAAACGGGATACCAAAAAGCTTGAAAATCAGCGGCGCATTTACCGATAAAACCGATAGTTCCCAAAAAATCGCAAAACCACACCACAAAATGCTGAATGGGATCAAAAAAACGTCATTTGGAGCCAAAAGATGCCCCTCGCCCGGTTTTCCCGACCACAAGACATATTCGCCAACACCAAGATAAGGTCTGACCCAGCCGGAATCATTTTCGTAATCCATAGCGCTTCCTCCTTTATGTGATTATGAGGTCTTTGTAATCAACACCACTTCTTCAAAATTATCGGGGATCATTTTTCCCGGGGCTATAAGAGCGATTCCCGAAGGCCTTTTCTATATCTTCTTCGGCTTGCTGAGCATCATGGCCAGCAATTCCGTGACGGTGCCCTTTCTCTGCCGGTATTTCCTGCCGGCATACCAAGTCTCGCTCGGTCTGAAATCCACCACCTCTTCGGGAGAGAGGCTGAAGAAGTCCCTGTCCGCGGAGAAAAAGTCTGCGGCTTTTCCCGGCTCCAGTGTGCCGCGCACATCGCCCTCTTCTATGCTTCGCGCCGCGTTGGCGGTATAGCATCTGAACGCCTGATACGGCGTGATGGATTCATTTTCATTGTAAAACTGCACCATGCCCAGCATCTGCAGGTACGGATCGATATCCTGCACGGGAGCATCGGATGAGCCGCATACACATACCCCTGCGTCATACAGCGACTTGAGCTTCATCCTGCCGCATATCTCCTCAGGCAGATACTGCTCATAGGTATGAAGATATCTCTTGTCTATCCAGGCATATCCCGGCTGCATCATGATAGCGTACTTGCCCTTGCATATGGTACGGAAGCTTTCCTCGTTCATGAATTCACAGTGCTCGATCCGGTGCATATGCCTGGGCTCGAGCTGCTCAAGCGCATGCAGGATCCTGTCAATGGCAGCCTCTCCGATGGCATGACTTGCGATCTGGTATCCTGCCTTCTCAGCCTCTGCCGCAAGCTTGTCTGTAAACTCCTGAGAGTAATAGCAGGGTGAAGTCTTTCCCGTATCGTTAAAAGGCACATAGAATGCAGCGCTGTGTGAGCCGGTCGCTCCATCCATCTCCCAGTCGCCGCAGCCTCCCACTCTGGGATGCGTCATCATTTTCCTGTAGGGCTCTACTCTTTTTAGATTAACGTACTGAAGATAAAGCCGCACACCGACATCAAAATGCCTTGCGAGTTTCGCGATGAGCGCCGTTGTGCCGTCCTTTGGAGAATCTCCGTTACCTTCCAGAGCGCCTACCACGCTTATCCCGTAACCGGCGCAGGTATTCTGAAATCTTGCTATACCCTTTGCCAGCATCGGCAGCGTTATCATGGAGCCCACCTTGTCTATGATACGTCCCTGCGTTCTCTCGTTCTCCTCCCCCTGCAGCACACCGCTGTGGCCCTCAGGAGAGATGCCCACCAGCTCCAGCATTTTCGTGGAAAGGGAGGTGCTGTGACCGTCGATATTGTAAATGACGACCGGCCGGCCGCCGCACCAATCGTCCAGTTCCTCCCTGGTGGGCATTCGCCTTTCATCAATAGCCGTCATGATGTAATTATTGCACGCTATGATCGCATCCTTCTTCTGCCCCGACACATAGCTTCTCAGGCGCTCCTCAACTCCCTTTATGGTGTGGGGCTGTACGCCCTGCGCGCTTATCTCGCAGATATTAAAGCCCATGGCCAGAACCGCGACCGTAAGCAGCATATGCACATGCGCATCGATCAGGCACGGATAAATATGCTTCCCTTCAAGGTCGATGGTCTTTGTTTTTTTGCCGGGTTCAGGTGCATCACCCGCAGGATACAGCGCTTTGATCAGACCGTCCTCTACCAGCATGGAGCCGTAGGTCTCCGACTCTGTTCTGCCTGTGTGGATGACGGCATTGGTAAACAGCGTCCTTCTCATACAGGAACCACGCTCCCCACAGCCATCAGTATGTAAGCGAGCACGATCAGCAGTTCGAGAGCAAGCCCGCTTCTCTTTATAATGTTGTTTTCAGGCACTTCTCTCCTTGCATTGTGATACGCCGGAACCACCATTACGGCGATCAGGATCGCGATAAGGCCGCCGGCTGTTCGCATCAGGTCCATGAAGCCTGCCAGATCGAAAAGCACCACGATGAGCGAGGGCAGGGTCGCCAGAAGCCAGCTGATCCTTGAGCCGGTATGTAGCATATCATTTACGATGCCGCCCAGTGCCAGTGACAATGACCAATAGGTGGTAAGCATAGCCAGCACCGTAAAGATACTGCCTATCACCTGTGCCCAGAGTCCGATGCCTGCGCTCCACCCCACCATGGCCAGCTCGGTGACCTCGGTCGACGAGATAAGCGAGCAAACGGAAATGACCAGTATCAGCAGGAAGGTGTTGAACAAACCGAGGAATACTGCCTTATGTATTTTCTTCTTATCGCCTTCAAGACCTTCCACCGCCTGCGGAACCGAAAAGAAAGCCGACATAGCGAACATTGCCAGCCCGTAATACGCAAGTGCTTCGTTCAGGCTTCCGGCAGATACGCTGAGCGGATTTCGGATGTTCATGAAGGACGCGGCGGCAAGTATTGCTATCAGCAAAAAAATGACCGTTACGGCTATCTTCTC
This sequence comes from uncultured Clostridia bacterium, assembly GCA_946405205.1. Lineage (GTDB taxonomy): Bacteria > Bacillota > Clostridia > Oscillospirales > Oscillospiraceae > F23-B02. The sequence goes on along the minus strand of CAMJGL010000003.1, from coordinate 86,331 downwards.
GGAAACGCCAACAGCTTTAAGCCCGAAGAGGACGACAGACGCCGCTACAGCATAGAATATCAGCTTGGCAGCGATCGGCGGGATAGGAACAAGTCCTGCTATCACCTCCGCGGCGCCGGAAATATACGCCGCCAGGTTCGTCACGAGGATGACCGCCATGAGCGCGAAGAAAATCACGGATAATATCTTCTTCCACTTTCCCCTGAAGAGAAAGCGGTTAAGGCAGGATATGATCTGTCCTCCGTTTCCCTCCTTGAATGCCACTTCCGCTATCATTAAATGAAGCACATAGCTCGCAAGCAGTGCCAGAGTCAGGATCACAGTTGAGAGAATGATCCCGTTTTTCGCTGCCATGTACGGCATGCTGAGTACGCCGGCGCCGATCCCGTATCCCGTAATGATACAGGCGGCTTCCCATGTAGTCAGTCGTTTTTTATCAGAATTCATTTTTACCCCCAATTTGCGGGCAAAGACAGTCCTGTCTCCATGCCCGGTAATTTTATTCTTTGAGACGCGCCGCAGCTACAGACGGCGGCGCAAACTTTATTCTGTCAATTACTCCAGCAGCTTCAGCAATTCATCGGCATCCTTCCTGATGAGCGGGGAGACGCTATCCTTATATCTTGTTAAATCAATCGTTTCTAATCCTGCTTTTATATCCCCGCACAATTCAGGGCGGTACAGAGCGACCTCACGCAATGCGCCGATGCATTGCCTTACCACAGTCGGCTTCTCATCGTGCAGCAGCGCAAGCATAGCCGGAAATGCATTTTTAAGCTTTCCTTCTTCGTCCCATCTTGCCTGCGCGCAGCATAAGGCAAAGCCGCGAGTCCTCACATATGAACTCTTTGCCGTCAGCAAGCCTGCAAACTCATCAAACACGGAATAGTACTCATTTGATGCTGCCGACTTTGCCGCAATATCCCTCGACAGGGCATAAGCTTTATTATTGTCTTTATCCTGAAGGGCTTCCGTGAGCCTACTCATGTAATATTCCCTCACACCTCGTCTTCGCGAACGCCGCCTGCTTACGCCAGCTTGTTTACATACACTCCGTTTTCCTGCACAAAGCCCATTTTCTTCAAATATGAAATATGCGCTTCGGATGAGTTTTCCGAAAATCTCAGCGTATGGATACTGTTGGTATCAATATTCGAGTACAAATATGTTCCTACGGAACAGTCGCGGTATACCGGAGTCGAATAATCGATCAGTATGTCAAGAACGCCGTCATTTTCCCTGCCCAGCATCACGCCGGCCAGATTTCCGTCGCAGCAGACAATATATGCTTTATTTCCGTCTGCCCTCGTATGCTCAAATTCAGGGAAGTACGACTTGATATCATCTTCATAGCGGCTCAAAAAGTAACTGACAAGCGCGTCATCCGCTTCTCCGATCACCAGGTCGTATACCTGCTTTATCTTCAGCAGCTTCACCAGGCCGTAAATATTAATAGTGATAAGGCAGATGTTCATTACCGCCAGAGGTATCGCGCCGCATATGACCGCATAGATCCCCGAGATCACACTGCCCACCGTATTGATGATCCTTAATTTCACGATGGAAGACATCAGCATAGATACTACTACCAACGCAGAGCCAATATAACCGAATATCTCAATCATCATTTTACCGTCCATTTTGTCTCTCCTTTTGTCATTAATGCTACCGTCTCAACATGGGTCGTGAGAACAGTTTGAATGTCTGCTCGTCCACGGGGACAAGTCTACTTGCCTAACGGTCATGGGAAACAAGGCCACTACCCCTGTTGGTTGCCGGAAACGAATCCACCATAAAGCAACTTTTGCTTTGCTTCTATGAATTCATCTTCGGTAATGATTCCTTGTTCTAACAAAGACTTCAATTTTGCAATCTCGTCCGCAATAGACAAAGAAGATTTATCCTTGGTTGTTGTCGGCTGCGTTGCGACAAATGAAACAGCAACCTGTAATTCTGCAATTGCTTTTCGCGCCTGCTCAATCATTTGCTTATAAGTAAATGAATCACATTTTGTCGGCGTTTCAATATACTTTACAAAGATAGCTTTCTTGTAAAAGTCTTTCGCCGAAATTCTTATTTGTAGCGATGTACAGATTGGTTTCGTTTTTTTCTTTCCGACTACTGATCCAACAACAGCGCCACCCATGCCGCCTATTATTCCTCCGGCTACAGTGGTACCAAGTCCGCCCTTCGTTATTGTTTCTCCGTCTTCAATCAGTTCAAAATCAATAATCTGGTCATACCTCAAGTAGTCTTTTGCACTGTTAAAGCCAACTTTCGATATTATCTGCACAATTTGCGTAGAATCATCGCATTGTATAAGGTCTGCAGTAAGAGTGTTACCCCTAAAAGCAGAAGAAGCCGTAGTATCATTATTAACAGAATTGACGATATCTCTTATCTGACTTGCAGAGTAGTTTCTGCTTTCGGTCATGTAATCAATTCTCTTTTTTAAGCCCTTTTTATCCCAACAATCGTTGCAAACATATCCATCCTTCAAGATAATCTTACCATTGAAGAATCCCATCTTTTTTCCACAAAGAACACAAGTGGATGAAAATACAGATTCGTTCTGTGCCATTCGCGTACCATCCTTTCCATCATTAGTCTATTACTAGGTATTACCAAATTACTATTAGTCCCTTTGCCAACATCTCCGCTCTGGCTAATTTCTCTATTTCACCCCCACTGGCTCACTGAATTCAAATAGCTGTTGATTTTTATAGGAGTGTGCCTGTATCCAATAGCATTTCCAGACTTGTCAGTACAATCCATCTTGTCCGCAAAGCGCTTATTCTGATATTCAGAATTATAGACTGTCATTGTAAGATTTCCAATTGTATGCACATGGGTTTAATGAATGCGCTCTGCATCCGAACCCAAGCTTTATTTTTCCTTTTACTTGTTGATCCGCGACATCAATACAACAGCCTCAACGTGTGCCGTGCGGGGGAACATATCGACGGCGGAGGCTTCTTTCAGCTCATAGCCGCAGTCGTTGAATACCGTGATATCCCGCGCAAGGGTGGAGGGATTGCAGGACACATACACCACGCGGTCGGGCCCCATGCCGCACACGGTTCGTATGGCGCTCTCGTCCATGCCGCGGCGCGGCGGATCGACCACCACCGCCTCGGGGCGTATGCCCTCCTTTAAAAACCTCGCGGCGGCCTCCGACGCGTCCGCGCAGAAAAACTCCGCGTTGTCCACGCCGTTGCGCTCCGCGTTCAGCCTTGCGTTTTCTATGGCCTCGGGGATTATCTCCGCGCCGATGACCTTTTTTGCGCGCTTTGCTAAGAACAGGCTTATCGTCCCCGCGCCGCAGTAGAGCTCCAGCACCGTGCCGCAGCCTTCGGGAACGGCGTATTCCACCGCTTTGGCATACAGCTTTTCCGCCTGCGGGGGATTTATCTGATAAAACGCCTGCGGCGATATCTCAAACTCAAAGCCGCCGAGGAAGTCCCTGATGCATTCCCTGCCCCACAGCGTATGGAAAGCGCCGGAAAGCACGGTGTTTCCCGCCGTTTTGTTCACGTTCAGGACTATGCCCGTGAGTTCGGGACAGGCCTCCCTAAGCCGCGACACGAGCGCATTCGTCCTGCCGCCGAAGCCGCCGGCGCTCACGATGACCGCCACGGCGTCCGGGGTCGCCGACGCGGTGCGCACATACACATGGCGCACAAGGCCGCCGCCCGTTTTTTCGTCGTAGGCGGGAATGCCGTTTTCCCTCATGAAGCTCACGACGGCAGCCGCCGCTCTGTCGGCAAGCTCGGACTGGATTAGGCAGCGCTCCACAGGCACGAGCTCATGGCTGCGCGGGGCGAAAAAGCCGCTTTTTACCGCGCCGTTTACACTGCGCACGGCGTATATGCCCTTGTTGCGGTAGCGCGTTATCCTGTCGCTGCCCGCTATCTCCCGCGCCTGAACGGTCTGATGCCCGATGTGGCTCAGAGCGTCGTTCAATCGGCGGAGCTTGAAGCGCTTTTCCTCCTCATAGCTCATATGCCAGAGTCCGCAGCCGCCGCAGCGAAGGCTGCTTTCGCACTCCGGAGCTCTTCGCTCGGGGGACAGCTTCACGGGCTCGAGCGCTCTGCCGTAGACCGCCGAGGCGCTCACCTTGACGATGACTATCCTCCATACCTCGCCCACTATCGTTCTCGGCACGAACACCGCCCTGCCCTCTATGCGCGCAACGCCGCTGCCGGAAGAGCTGTAGCCGCTTATCTCGCCCTCGTATATATCGTTTTTAACCAAATCTTTCATATTTTTTAATATAGCATCTTATAAACGCATTTTCAACGCGAATATATTTTTATCTTTTGGAAAAGCTAAGGCAGTAAATACTTTTCTGGAGGTAAAAGCGTGAAAAAGCTCGGAATCCTTATACTTGCTTTTGCACTTTTGTGCAGCTGCCTTGCAGGCTGCGGAAAGGGCAACGTTGACAACGGCAACGACGGCTATATCGGCGACAACACTCACGACAATAACGACGGCAACGTTCCCGATAACGGCGACAACGGCGACCGCGGCGACAACGACATCCTCGATTTCGATGATGACGACAACACGGACGGAAACGGCAACAACGATACCGTGCCCACCGCCGTTCCGAACAGCAGCCCCGCCATCAGCACCCAGCCCATCACCCCCTGACGGGAAAAAACATCGGACTTGAAAACAAGTCCGATGTTTTTATGCTCATACCACCTGAAAAATATAGAATTTGAGATAATCGGTCTCGGGCACGTTCCACAGTATGGGGTGGTCGGGGGCTTGCTGGCGGGCCTCTATCTGCCGCAGCTCAACGCCCGCGTCCGCCGCGGCAGAGCGCAGCATCCTGACGAAAAGCTCCGAGGGCATGAAATGACTGCATGACGCGGTGGCGAAATATCCGCCGCGCGGCAGCAGCTTGAGCGCACGCAGGTTTATCTCCTTATAGCCCTTCTCCGCGTTATGCACGGTCTTTCGCGATTTGGTGAAGGCCGGAGGGTCGAGGATTATGAAATCATACGGGGCCTTGCCCTTGCTTTCAAGCTCCGGCAGAAGGTCGAAAACATTCGCGGCGACGAAGTCCATATTCTCCTCAAGCCCGTTGCGGACGGCGTTTTTCCGCGCCATTTCGACGGCGGTCTCGGATATATCCACGGCGGTGACGTGGGCCGCCCCGCCCTTTGCCGCGTTCAGGGCAAAGGAGCCCGTGTGCGTGAAGCAGTCGAGCACGCGCCTGCCCCTGGCAAGCCTTGCGACCGCAAGGCGGTTATATTTCTGGTCGAGGAAAAAGCCTGTTTTCTGTCCGTTTTCCACATCGACGCTGTAGTATATGCCGTTTTCGCATATCTCCGTCACGCAGCTATCGGGGTGCGTCTCGCCCTCAAGCTCAAACCAGCCCTTGTTCTGCTCAAGGCCCTCAAGAGCGCGGATGGCGACGTCGTTGCGCTCATAAATGCCGCGTATCTCCTGCCCGTCGGAGCGAAGCCGCTCCGCGATGAGCGGAAACAGCAGCGGCTTGAGCTTTTCCATGCCCGCGGACAGGGTCTGCGTCACGAGGATGTCCGAAAAGCGGTCGACGGTGAGCCCCGGGAAGCCGTCTGCCTCGCCGAAAATGACGCGGCAGCAGGATATATCCCCGCCCATGACGGTCTTGCGGTAGTCCCATGCATAGCCTATGCGCCGCCGCCAAAAGCTCTCGTCGAACCTGTCGTTTGCGTTGCGCGAGATGAGGCGGATTCGTATCTTGCTCTCGTAGCTCACGAAGCCCGTGCCCAGATACCTGCCCTTTTCGCTCACCGCGTCGACCAGAGCTCCGTTTTCGGCCTCCTGCGCCGCCACGACCTCCGCCGCGTATATCCACGGATGCCCCTGCCCGACCCATCGGGCGCCCTTTTCGCTTATTATAAACCGCGGAAATTCCCGCTGTGCTTTCATAGTTATCAGTCCTTTTCCAGCGCAAGCAGGTATTCCTTGCGCTCAACGCCGCCGGCGTAGCCGACAAGCTTTTTATTTTTGCCCACCACGCGGTGGCAGGGGATCATTATGAGTATGGGGTTTCGGTTGTTGGCAAGTCCCACCGCCCGTGCGGCCTTCGGATTGCCTATGCTCACCGCGATGTCCTGATAGCTGCGCGTCTCGCCGCAGGGGATGCCCTGAAGCTCATTCCAGACACGGAGCTGAAACTCGCTGCCGCTGAGGTCGAGCGGAACGTCAAAGCTCCTGCGCTTTTTTGAAAAATACTCCCTAAGCTGCCGGCAGGCATCGCCGAGGTAAATGCCGCCGACTTCGGGCGCTTCTTCGGTACCTTCGAAAAAGCTCAGGCCGGTGATGCCCTTTTCGCTTTCCGTAATTCGCACCGTGCCGATAGGCGTCCGGCACAGGCACCATGCCCGCTCCCGCTGCAAAAGCGCTCCGCCGTCTGCCGCGGCTTTATACTTTTCGTCCGTGTTCATCAGCTCCTTCCGCGGGGAATACTCTGATATTTTACCACACTTTTCAGCGCGTGAAAACAGTATGTTTACTGTTGATTTACGGCTTTTTTGGTAGTAGAATAGTGCATCATATTCCAAGGAGGTAAAAATATGAGCTACATCCCTACCGTTGAGCAGGCCAAGGAGCTTGTTATGCGCTATAACAAGGACGCCTTCCATATCCAGCACGCCGAGACCGTTTCCAAGGTCATGGGCGAGCTTGCCAAGGAATTTGACCCCGAACGCGTGGATTTCTGGGCGGCCGTCGGAATGCTCCACGACATCGACTTTGAACTCTACCCCGAGCAGCACTGCGTCAAGGCAGACGAGATGCTGCATGAGCTTGACATCGACGAGGAGATGATACACGCCGTCATCAGCCACGGCTACGGCATCTGCATCGACGTTGAGCCCACCGAATTCATGGAAAAGGTACTCTTCGCAACGGACGAGCTTACCGGCCTCATCGGCGCCGTCGCGCTCATGCGCCCCAACGGCATCTCCGACATGGAGGTCAAGTCCATAAAGAAAAAGTTCAAGGACAAGAAGTTCGCCGCCGGCTGCTCGAGAGACGTCATAATAAGAGGCGCTCAGATGCTTGGCTGGGAGCTTGACACGCTGTTTCAGAAAACGCTTGACGCAATGCGCGCATGATAAAGCTTTACATTGCCGATACGGGCGGGCTTGACATAGACTCAGCCCTGCAAAAGGTATCGGAAACGCGCAGGAGCAAGGTCCTGCGCCTGCCGGACGATGAGAAAAAGCGGCAGTCCCTCGGAGCGGAGCTTCTGCTCCGGAGAGCCGTCGGCAGCAGGGCCGAATACTCCCTCGGCGAAAACGGAAAGCCCTATTTTGAGGGCTCGCCGCTGCGCTTTTCCCTCGCCCACAGCGGCCCCTACGCCGTCTGCGCCGTATCCGACTTTGATATCGGCGTTGATATCGAGGCTCCGCACGAGGGCTCGGAAAGGCTGGCCTCGCGGTTTTTCGCTCCCGAGGAGTACCGCCTCGTTGCGGAAAGTCAGCAGCCCGATCGGGAGTTTTGCCGCCTGTGGGTGCTCAAGGAGAGCCTGATCAAGGCCCGCGGCGGGCGTCTTGCCGACATGGCGGGCTTCTCGGTCGCCGACGGCGTCGAGGGCTTTTCCCTGCGCAGCTTCGAGCATGAGGGCTGTTTTATCGGCCTGTGCGTAAAAACAGATCACATGGATGAGATCACATTTGAAAAGCTGAGGCTCGACTGAGCCTCAGCTTTTTATATTCTCTCGAGCAGGGCGGGAAGCTCGCTCAGATGCTTTATCTCATAGTCGGCGGGGATATCCGGGTCGGGCGCTTCTCCCTTGGGATTGAACCAGCAGGTCTTAACGCCCGCGTTTATCCCGCCCAGTATGTCCGAGGAAAGCCTGTCCCCAACTATGATCGCCTTGTCCTTTTCAAAGCCCGGGATGCGCTCAAAGCAGGCGTCAAAAAACTCTGCCGAGGGCTTATTAAAGCCCACACGCTCGGAGATGAAGACCTCCCTGAAATACGGGATTATCCCCGCGCTTTTGAGCCGCCTGTCCTGCACGGAGGCGTTGCCGTTTGAAACGATGTAAAGCTCGTATTTATCCTTGAGCGCCTCAAGCAGCTCCTCGGCTCCGTCCACAAAATAGTGGCCTATGCCGAGAAGATACTCATAGCTTGCCTGCGCCATCTCGCTGGGTATATCGGACAGCCCAAGCTCGGAAAAAAGGATATCGAAGCGCTCTGTGAGCAGCTTCTCGCGGGTGATCTCGCCCTTTTCAAAGCGCGCCCACTGCTGCGCGTTTATCTCTCTGTAGCGACGTACCGTCTCCTCCGCCGCGGGGATGCCGATGCGCTCAAAGGTCTTTCTTATGGCCGCCTCCTCGGCTTTGCCGAAGTCGAGCAGCGTGTCGTCAACGTCAAAAAGGATATATTTTATCATAGATCGTACCTCATATAGATCGCGTCCTCCATGGGGCTTTCGAGATATTTCGGGATCTCGTAAAAGCCGAGGCTTTTATACAGCGCCTGAGCTTCCCCGAGAAAGGGCAGCGTGTCGAGCAGCACCTGCTCGTAGCCCGCCTTTTTCGCCTCGCCCAGTATCAGCTCCGTCAGGTACCGCGCAAGGCCCCTTCCGCGGTATTCGGGCCGGACATACAGGCGCTTGAGCTCGCAGGAGCGCTCGTCCTGCCGCTTCATACCGACGCAGGCGGCGCTCTTTTCGCCGAGATATGCGATGTACAGCCTGCCGTCGGGCTCGCCGTATTTATGATGCAGATCGGCAAGCTCGTCATCGTATCTCTGAAGCTCAAGATATCCTGCGAAATCGGGGTCGTTATCCTTGAGCATCTGCGTATATTCTGAAAAAAGCTCCGCTATCTGCTCTGCGTGCTCATAGGCGGGGACTATTTCAAATTCTCTGAAATACAGCTTATCCATATTTCTCTCCTCAATGCACGGAATAAAAGCTCCAGTTTTCCCTGAGACTTTTTGGCGCCGTATCGACCAGCCTGCCCAGCCATATCTCAAAGGTCAGATTGTAGTTATCAAAAAAGCTGAGCGCTGTCTTTTTCCCCTCGGGGCTGAGCGCGAAGCGCGGCTGCTCGGGGGCGTCAATGCAGTCAAACAGGCCGCAAAGGCGCTCCTGAAGCTCTTTGAACAGCCCGGCCGCGGCACCGTCCCCGGGCGGACGGCGGAGCTGCAGCTCGTTTTCCTCAAACCACGCCCAGAACTCCGTCAGGCGCTTCGGGTCAATAGGTTTCAGGTAAAACCGCGGATTTTTCTGTTCAAGTATCTCCTGTATCATCAGCACCGTTGCCGACTCAAGCTCCGGAAGAGAGGCGCGCAGCTTGCCCATCTTCTCCCGCGCAAGCTGCTTGCGGTCGGTCGCCGCGTACAGCGCGGCCCAGGTCAGATTTATCATCGGCGGGTCGTAATTATAACGCGCAGTCTCGTACAGCTCGTATTCGGCCTCGTCGTACCGGCGCATCATGACAAGGCAGTTTGCCATGTTGCCGTGCACGGAGCCTAAAAGCGGCTCCTCCCTCACGGCGGGCACCTCGTACTTTTTGGGGCTTTCTTCGATGACCTCAAGCGTGCGGATATACACGCCGAGCGCCTCCTCGTAGCGTTTTTCTTCGTGCAGGCATTTTGCCAGCATGAGATACACCATGTAAAACTCAGGTTCGCGCTTTGCCGATTCGGCGAAAAACACCCCCGCGTTCATACTCATGCCTATGCGCTCATAGCACACGCCCATGAAGAAATAAAAGGCCGCGAAGTCCGCGTCCGTCTCGCAGAACTCAAAGAGCTTGCCGAGCTTTTTTACGCCCCTGCTTATCTCTCCCTTGCTTATGAAGTTGAGCGCGGCAGCAAGCTCCATGCGGGAGGCGGTATCGTCCCTGAAGGCGGGCTCCATAATGTCGCCGAACATCCTGCAATGGATGTACCACGAGTCCTCAAAGCCCTTGCGAACCTTATCGCTTTTCATCATAAAGCTCGTGTACTTATTCCGTTTTCGTCTAAGCTTATCGTCCATAGTTCGCTCCATAATACTGATTTATATATTATACTATCAGCCCGTGTCCGTGTAAAGCGGAAAAGACGGCGCAAAAAAAGCACGGTTTTCCCCGTCATTCGGCGTATTCAGCCGTTTTATCCACGTCTTTGCCCATTTAAATGGAAAAATTCAAAAAAACTATTGACTTTTCCCGTTAAAAGCGTTAAAGTAGGCACATCCCATAGAAAGGAAGCAAAAAGATGTCATTCCGATTTAGAGCCGGCAGATATTTTTACTATTACTTTTTCCCCAAGAGTAATGGTCGTTTGTGCTGCGCTTGAAACGGGTGTCATCGTTTTGATGAATTAGTTTATTAACAGGCTGCACAAACAGTGCGGTCTATTTTTAATTTCAAACACTTTTTTGGAGGAAAATACAATGAAAAAAATTATTGCTCTCGCACTTGCCGCAATGATGCTGTTTTCACTGGCCGCCTGCGGCAGCGGCGACGACTCGGGCGATGCGAAGACCTACACCGTCGGCATCTGCCAGCTCGTTCAGCACCCCGCGCTTGACGCCGCCACCCAGGGCTTCAAGGATGTTCTCACCGAGGAATTCGGCGACGCCGTGACCTTCGAGGAAGGCAACGCCTCCGGCGACAGCGCCACCTGCGCCACCATCTGCAGCGGCTTTGTTTCCAACGGTGTTGACCTTATCCTTGCAAATGCAACTCCCGCGCTTCAGGCAGCGGCCGCGGCAACCAATGAGATCCCCGTTCTCGGCACCTCCGTCACCGAATACGGCGTTGCTCTCGAGATCGAAAACTTCAACGGCACCGTCGGCACCAACATCTCCGGCACCTCCGACCTTGCTCCTCTGGACCAGCAGGCCGACATGATCACCGAGCTCTTCCCCGAGGCAAAGACCGTCGGTATCGTCTACTGCTCCGGCGAGCCCAACTCCGTGTACCAGGCAAACGTCGTCAAGGAATGCCTTGAGGCAAAGAACATCACCGTCGAGGTCTACACCTTCGCTGACTCCAACGACGTTTCCACCGTTACCGCAAGCGCCTGCGCCGAGAGCGACGTGCTCTACATCCCCACCGATAACACCGCCGCTTCCTGCGCCGAGGCGATCAATGCAGTCGCACTTCCCGCCGGCGTTCCCATCATCGCGGGCGAAGAGGGCATCTGCTCCGGCTGCGGCGTTGCGACCCTCTCCATCGACTACTACGAGCTCGGCCGCACCACCGGCCAGATGGCAGTCAAGATCCTCAAGGGTGAGGCTGAGGTCTCCGATATGGCTATCGAGTACTACCCCGAGCCCGCCAAGAAGTACAACGCTGACATCGCATCTCAGCTCAACGTGACCATCCCCGAGGGTTACACCGCTATTGAAGGATAATTCCATACTCCATCTCCATATTCCATATTCCATACCGCATACGGGAGCCTTTTGGCTCCTGTATGCGGCTATAGGGTCAACCTCCACAGGGAAAAGCAGGCTCGAACCGGACGTTTTTCCCTGTGGAGATCGACCCTAATCTATAGATATACGAGGTTTTCCTTATGAATGCTGCTTTAACACTGGCCGCCCTCAGCCTGCCCAATCTTATCTCGCGTATGCCGGGCGGCGTAGCTCAGGGCATTATCTGGGGCGTCATGGCTTTAGGCGTATATATCACCTTCCGTCTGCTGGACATCGCCGACCTCTCGGTCGACGGCTCGTTTGCAACGGGCGGCGCTGTCACGGTCATGCTCATTCTGGCGGGCTATCCGGCCTATTTCGCCGTTATTGTTGCGGTTCTTGCGGGTGTTCTGGCAGGTCTGGTCACCGGACTTCTGCACACCAAGCTCGGCATACCCGCTATCCTCGCGGGTATCCTCACGCAGTTTGCGCTGTATTCAATAAATCTGCGCATAATGGGCATGGCGGCAAACAAACCGGCCAACCCCGACACCTATGACCTCATCATCAGCATGAGAAACGTTCCGCACTCCATAATCATGGGCGGTATCATCGCCGCGGCGATCATTGCGCTGCTGTACTGGTACTTCGGCACGGAGCAGGGCTCCGCTATCCGCGCAACCGGCTCCAACCCCGCGATGAGCCGCGCACAGGGTATAAACATCAGCAACATGAAGCTCATCGGCCTTGCGCTTTCCAACGGCATGGTGGCTCTCGCCGGCGGGCTCATGGCGCAGTACCAGGGCTTTGCCGACATCAACATGGGCCGCGGCGCCATCGTTATCGGCCTTGCCGCAGTCATCATCGGCGAGGTGCTCTGCGACGCGATATTCCGCAAGGGCTGCAGCTTCAGCACAAGGCTCATATTCGTTGCCCTCGGCGGCGTCGTTTACTACATCGTCATGGTCATCATCCTCTGGCTCAGGCTCGACCCGAACGACCTCAAGCTCTTCACCGCGCTCATAGTTGCCGTTTTCCTCGCCGTTCCGTATATCAGGGCACAGTCAAAGAGCTCGTTCAAGCTGGCGGGCAAGCGCAGCAAAAAGGAGAACAGTCATGCTGGAACTTAAATCTATATCCAAAACCTTCAACCCCGGCACCATCAATGAGAAAAAGGCGCTCCGTGAGCTCAGCCTGCATCTCAAGCCCGGAGATTTCGTGACCGTTATCGGCGGCAACGGAGCCGGCAAGAGCACCATGCTCAACGCGGTTGCCGGCGTTTGGCCCGTGGATTCGGGCTCCATCCTTATCGACGGCATCGACATCACCGGCCAGCCCGAGTACAAGCGCGCATCTTATATCGGCAGAGTCTTTCAGGATCCCATGATGGGCACCGCGCCCAATATGCAGCTCGAGGAGAACCTTGCTCTGGCCCTGCGGCGCGGCAAAAAGCGCGGTCTGCGCTGGGGCGTCACCTCCGCCGAGCGGGAGGACTACCGCGAAAGGCTCAAGAGTCTCGGCCTCGGCCTTGAGGACAGGCTCACCGTCAAGGTCGGGCTGCTCTCCGGCGGTCAGAGACAGGCTCTGACCCTGCTGATGGCCTCGCTGCAGAAGCCCAAGCTCCTGCTCCTGGACGAGCACACCGCGGCGCTTGACCCCGCCACCGCCGCCAAGGTGCTGGAGCTGTCGGACAAGATAGTACAGGAAAACAAGCTCACGACCCTCATGATAACCCACAACATGAAGGATGCGATCAGCCACGGCAACCGCCTTATCATGATGAACGAAGGCAAGATCATCCTCGACGTTGAGGGCGAGGAAAAGAAAAAGCTCACAAAGCGCGATCTTATGGACAAGTTCGCCGAGATATCCGGCAGCCAGCTTGAATCCGATCAGATCCTTTTGTCATAATGCTTCGCCCGGCTGCACAAAATAATGCGGCCGGGCGTTTGCCGTATGCGTATAAATTGACCGTTGACATGCGGAAAAATATGTTGTACTATTTAGCCGCAAACTAAAAGCGCCGCACCCCGCACGGACGGGGGCGACAGCAGGAGGTAAAAAAATGAATACTGGCAAACAAACCGGCGGTACCCGCAGAATGGCGGGTCTCGCAATCTTCACCGCGATCATCGTGGTGCTCCAGGTGCTCTGCACCTTCATCCGCTTCGGCCCGTTTTCCATAACGCTGGCGTTAGCACCGATAATCATCGGAACGGCAATGTACGGCAAAGGCGCGGGCGCGTATCTCGGCGGCGTATTCGGCGCCGTGGTGCTCATAACCGGCCTTCTGGGCTGGGACGGCGGTACGGTCATGCTGCTGATGGGCATAAACCCCGTGGGCTGCATTCTCATTTGCCTTGTGAAGGGCATTGCGGCCGGCTTCTTCGCCGGACTGTGCTATGAGCTTCTCGCAAAGAAAAACGACAAGGTCGGCGTTCTGGTGTCCGGTATCGTTTGCCCCGTGGTAAATACCGGTCTGTTCATCGTGGGCATGCTGGTGTTTTTCTTTGATACCCTGAGCGGCTGGGCAGGCGGACAGAATCTTCTGCTCTACATCATTGTCGGTCTTACCGGCATCAATTTCCTGGTAGAGCTTGCAGTCAACATCATTCTTTCTTCGGGCATCACCCAGATCATACGCGCAGGAAAGAAAATGCATTGAGGTACAGTTTATGATACTTACGATCGATGTCGGAAACACTAACGTCGTTCTCGGCTGCGTTGAGGACGGAGTCGTCAAAAGCATAAGCCGGATGGCGACCAACCCTAACGACCTTGCAAACGATTACGCTCTGAAAATGCGCCAGACCTTTGAGTTCGACGGCATTGAATACAGAAAATTCGAGGGCGCTATCCTGTCCTCCGTCGTGCCGCAGGTCAACAGGGCCATTCAGTCCGCCGTCAGGAAGCTGACCGGCCTTGAATGTATAGTCGTCGGCGCGGGCCTGAAAACCGGCATCAACGTCAGGATAGATGACCCCGGCACCGTCGCGGGCGATCTTATAACGGGCGCGGTGGGCGCGGTTGCGCTGTACGAGCCGCCGCTCATAGTCGTGGATATGGGAACGGCCACCACGATGGTCGTCGTGGACAGAGACGGCGCGTATGTCGGCGGCGCCATCATCCCCGGCGTGGGACTTTCGTACTCGGCCCTGTCCATGGGCACGAGCCTGCTGCCCAACATCTCGATAGACGCTCCGAAAAAGCACATCGGCACCAACACCGTCGACTGCATGAAGTCCGGAGCGGTGTTCGGCACCGCGGCCATGATAGACGGCATGATAGGCCGGATGGAGGAGGAGCTCGGCGAGAGCGTGACGGTCGTCGCAACGGGCGGCATCTCAGGCTGCATCGTCCCCCATTGCAAGCGGGAGATAAAGCATGAGCCCGATCTGCTGCTGAAGGGTCTCGCCATACTGTATCAGAAAAACGCAAAACCGAAAAGGAAATAAAAAAAGAGCTGCAAAAGAGCAGTGAGATAAGAAAGCACTGTAGGGGCGGCCATTGGCCGTCCGCGGACGAGCGATGCTCGCCCCTACCTCCGCTGTCTTAAAACACCGCCCTTAATTGCAGCTCTTTTTTCAGTCTTCAAGCATTATATCGAGGATCTCGGTATCCGTTTCGCGCATGCCCTCGCGGGCGAGCTGGCCGACGGATTCGATGGTTCTTTCGACGTTGTCCTTCAGTATGCCGTCGCCGCCGTGGAGGCCCTTGCCCTTTTCGTAAAGGTCGAAGCCCAGAAGCCCCGCCTCGACCGCAGAGGCGATCTTGGTGGCGCAGGAGGGCTTTGCCCCGTCGCACACGGTGCCGGATATCATGCCGAGGGTGTTGGTGATGGTGGCGGACACGGCCTCATATGTGCCGTCGGTGAGCCACGCGACGCCGGCGGCAGCGCCGCAGCCGGCCGATATCGCGCCGCAGAAGGCCGAGAGCCTGCCGATGGGCGTTTTCTGGTGGATGGTGATGAGGTTTGACACCACAAGAGCGCGCAGCAGGCGTTCATGGCTCGCGCCCATGTCTCTGGCGTACACGATGACGGGAAGAGAGGCGGTCATGCCCTGGTTGCCGCTGCCCGAAACTATGACGACGGGCATTTCGCAGCCGCTCATGCGGGCGTCGGAGCCGGCGGCGGCCTGCGCCCTTGCGCGGACGCGGACATCCTCGCCGCGGGTCTCAAGAAGGGTCTTTCCGACCGAGGCGCCGTACTCGCCGTGCAGCCCCTCCTCGCTTATGGCGTAATTATACTCTATCTGCTTTTCAAGAAGCTCGCGCACATCCTCGATATCGACGCACTCGGCAAACTCGATTATATCGCGCACGTTCAGTACGCCGCGGTCGGTCTCGCCGCCGTCATCCGACGAGCTGTCCTTCCTGAGAAGCACCTCTCCGTTTTTCTCGATGAGCACGATGTTCGTGTGGAAATCGGTGATGCGCAGGCGGACATTGTCCCGGCCCCTGTACATATGCAGGTCGATATCCAGCAGCTTATCGCTCTCGGACTTCATTACGGTCATGGCGCAGCTTTCCATGAGCTGCGCGATTTTGGGTATCTCGTCCTCTTTGACGTCCGCCAGCACCTCAAGCTGCCTGTCGGCATTGCCGACCGCCGCGCCGGCTGCTATGGCGGCGGTGATGCCCTTGAGCCCGCCCGTATTGGGCACAATAACGCTTTTGACGTTTTTGATTATGTTTCCGCTTATGACTATGTCGATCTTTTCCGGCAGGGCGCCGAGAACCTCTCTGGCCTTCGCGGCGGCATACGCCATGGCGATAGGCTCGGTGCAGCCCATAGCGGGGATCAGCTCCTCGCGCAAAATCTGCAGATACTGCGTGTATTTCAGATCTGTCGGTTGCATAGAATCTTCCTCCGGTCAATTATCTTCCGTTTTTTATTATTATAACATTGATTCGTTAATTTGCATAGAAAAATCGCTATTTGATAAAAGAATGTCGAAATTGCTTGAACAACAGTGCTAAATCATGCTATAATGTTCGCCGTGCCGGTATTGCCGCAGTGCGTCAAGGCACTGCGCGCCCGCTGCGGCTGACGGTTTTACGGTCTGCCTCCTGCGGGGCCGCCGGCAATTAATTTTTGGAGATGTTTTTTTGATCGGTTTTTACAACTACACCGTATGGCTCACCTTCATAGGTATGCTTTCGTCGGTTATGGGCATAGGCCTTGCCTTTGAGGGCAAGCTTATCGCCTCTGTGATCTGTCTTATGTTTTCGGGCTTATGCGATATGTTCGACGGCATCGTCGCCCGCACGAAAAAGGACCGCAGCGAGGAGGAAAAGCGCTTCGGGATACAGCTCGACTCCCTGAGCGACATCGTCTGCTTCGGCATTCTTCCCTTCGTGATCGGCATAAGCATAGGCGCGGATAAATGGTGGCAGCTCGCTATCATGGCGCTGTTTGCCCTCGCGGGGCTTATAAGGCTTGCATACTACAATGTCACCGAGGAGACCCGCCAGCAGCAGACTAATGAAAAGCGCAAGCATTATCTCGGCGTTCCCATCACGACCTCGGCACTGACGGTGCCCCTGCTGTTCTGCTTCCGGGGCCTTCTGGGCGCGCACTTCCCGCTGGCCTACACCCTGCTGCTGCTTACAAACGGCGCGCTGTTCATAACGCCGGTGCAGGTGAAAAAGCCCAGCAAGCTCGGCCTGCTCATCATGTTCATTCTCGGCCTTATCTTCACCGCCGTAATGATCATTTTCAGATGAATATGCAAAAAAGTCCTGCCGCGAGGCAGGACTTTTTTGCATATTAACTTCAAACTAACGGTCTTACTGCTCGGCTGGCTCGAAGTCCTCGGGGCCGTGGTGGCAGAGCGGGCAGGTGTAGTCCGCGGGCAGCTCGCCCTCGCAGGGCTCGAAGTGGCCGCAGATGGTGCAGACATAGCCCTTGACCTTCTCCTTGACGACGGGAACGACGTGCTCGAAGTCCTCGGGACCGTGCTTGCACAGGGGGCAGACGAAGTCCGCGGGCAGCTCGCTTCCCTCGTGGAAGTAGCCGCAGACCTTGCAGATGTAGCCCTCGCCCTGAGGGGGAGCGGGGTTCTTCTTGGGCTTGATGTGGGCGTGATAGTAGGCGTAGGTGCAGCTCTTGTCCTCGGACAGCACCTTTGCCTCAACAACGTTTGCTATGTAAAGCATCTGAGTCTCGACGTCCTTTACGTCGATGACCTCGCAGGAGAGGACAGCGTTTGTATACCTGGTGACGTAGGGGATGCCGTTCGACATACGGTCGATGTCCGTGAAATCGGCGAACTTATCGACGTCGCGTCCGGACTGGAAGCCGAAGTGCTGGAACAGGCTGTAGGGCGTTTCCTCGGTGAGGATGGAGATATTGAACTTGCCCGCCTTTGCGACCATATCGCAGGTGTTGTTCTTCTTGATGACGGATATGGTTATCTTCTTGGGATCGCAGGAGGCGACCTGGCCGGCGGTGTTTATGATGCAGCCGTAGTCCTTGCCGTCGACGCGGGTGGTGAGTACCTCAACGCCGTAGCTGAATCTGTTGAACACCTTGTTGTCAACATCCAGAGCGCCGGCCTCGACGGGCTCGACAGCCGTAACGGCGACGACGGGGCGGATATCGGCGGCGATGGCGTCGGCAAGAGCGTCAAGCTCGGCAAGCTGAGGCTCGGTGACGTCGGACTTGAGCGACACGGTCTCTCCGATGAACTCGGTGCCGCGCAGCTTGGAGAGCTCTTCCTTCATGAGCCTGCCGGAGGCTGCCGCCCATGAGCCGT
This sequence comes from uncultured Clostridia bacterium, assembly GCA_946405205.1. Classification (GTDB taxonomy): domain Bacteria; phylum Bacillota; class Clostridia; order Oscillospirales; family Oscillospiraceae; genus F23-B02. The sequence goes on along the minus strand of CAMJGL010000003.1, from coordinate 68,209 downwards.
TTTCGAGCAGGGCGATCTTCCTGCCCTGGAGATTGTGGTTGACGATATCGTGGATGAGGTTTTCCATCGTCACGAAGATGCCGGCGTTATAGGTCGTGGAGGCCAGCACCAGATGGCTGTAACGGAAGGCCTCGGAGAGTATGTAGGAGGCGGGGGTGACGGAGGTGTCGAACACCTTGGTCTTTATGCCGCGCTCGGCGAGCTTGCAGGCGAGTATGTTCACGGTGTTCTCGGTATGTCCGTAAACGGAGGCGTAGGCGATCATGACGCCCTTTTCCTCGGGAGTGTAGGAGCTCCAGAGCAGGTACTTCTCGAGGAAATCGCCGAAGTGGCTGCGCCATACGAAGCCGTGGAGAGGGCAGACATAATTAAGCTCAAGGCCGGCGGCCTTTTTGAGCACGGACTGCACCTGCGCGCCGTATTTGCCGACGATATTGGTGTAGTAGCGGCGGGCCTCGTCAACGTAGTCGGCGAAGAAATCGACCTCGTCGTTGAACAGATGTCCGTTGAGCGCGCCGAAGGTGCCGAAGGCGTCGGCGGAGAAGAGTATCTTATCGGTGGTGTCATAGGTCATCATGACCTCGGGCCAGTGTACCATGGGCGCCATGACAAAGGTGAGCTCATGACGGCCGGTGCTGAGGGTGTCGCCCTCTTTTACAATGTGGTACTTGAGACCGTCGGACAGGGTGAAGAACTGACCCAGCATGGTCTTTATCTTGTCGTTGCAGACGATGCAGACCTCGGGATATCTCAGCGTCAGCTCCTCGATCGTCGCTGCGTGGTCGGGCTCCATATGGGAGACGACCAGGTAGTCGAGCTTTCTGCCCTGCAGCTCATGGGCGACATTTTCAAAAAATGTGCGGCCTACGGCCTTGTCAACAGTGTCAAACAGAACGGTTTTTTCGTCGCGGAGAAGATACGAGTTGTAGGAAACGCCGTCGGGAACGCCGTATACGCCCTCGAAGCAGGCGAGGCGGCGGTCATCTGCGCCGACCCAGACGAGATCGGCGGTAACATTGCGCGTGCAGTACATAACAAACCTCCTGATATGTATCATGATATTACGATTATATATTACCTAATTTTTTCTAAAATACATGTGGCATATACCACACAACTATGATATAATTAATAAAAACAGAAATTTACTGGAGGAGTACATAATGGATCTACAGAATGTCGAGCTTTTCAAGGACATAAGCTGCGCCAGCGTCGACGCCATGATGAGCTGCTTTTCCCCGGAGCTGCGCAGGTTCAAAAAGGGCGACACCATTCTCGTTTACGAGCAGGAGATCAAATACCTCTGCGTACTGCTCAGCGGCAAGGCCCACCTCTACTGCGTTGACAGCGAGGGGGAGTACACCCTGCTTGAAAACTACGGCCCGAATGATATCTTCGGAGAGGTCTTTGCCCTGCCGTACAGCGGGCTCGGCTACGTCGCGGAGGCCGATTCCGACTGCACCGTCATGTTCATCAAAATGAGCTCCATTTACGGGCGCTGCTCAAACGCCTGCGAGCACCATACGATGATAAACAAAAATCTTTTCCACCTGTCCGCAAAAAAGGCGCAGATGCTGGCGCTGCGCATCAATATGATAAGCAAAAAAACCGTCCGTCAGAAGCTTATGAGCTATTTTGAATACCTTGAGGAGAAGACCGGCAGCCGCAGCTTTGAGACGGAGCTGAGCCTTTCCCAGCTTGCAAACTACCTCTGCATTGACAGAACGAGCCTCATGCGTGAGCTAAGGCTCATGCGCGAGGAAGGGCTTATAGAATCCAGCGGACGCAGAATAACAGTATTGTGAGGTGTAACTATGAACAACAATGAAAATGCAGTAAAGATAGGAAAACTGAGATTCGACGGGGAAGCCGTGCATTTCAGATCCGGCCTGAAGAACGTGACTCTGCCCTACGGCGAGCTTGAGCGGGCGTTTCTTCGCGTGCGCGAGGCCACGGGCAAGATGTGCTGCGGAACGGCCTGCTTTGCCGACTGTTACCTTGTGCTCGTTTCCGCCGGTAAGGAGCTCGCGGAAATTCGCATGGAAAAAGAGGACGTCGAGGCTGTCCTCAGTCTGCTCGCGGAAAGATCCCCCGCGACTGCGATAGGAAAGGCTTAAGCAGCGAAAAAATACTCAACATATTGTATAAAAACAGAGGTATACATCCGTCAAAGTTTAACAAAAAGCTTCCGATTGTCTAAGGATTAACTATAAGCCCTTGCTATTTCCCGCCAAATAAACTATACTAAAACGCGAGGGTTGTATAATTTCAGCCGAAAACAGAATAAGGAGGGTGTATATGTCACGAAAAATTATCAGTGTCATAATGGTTTTGGCCTGCCTGTTTATGCTCGTTGCGGGTGTTCTGGGAATAAGGGACGTCCTGCAGGAGAAGAGCGACGGCGAAAAGGAAAAGGCCGAAACGCTTGAGAGCCTTGACACGCTCAAGGCCGGCGTTGAAAAGCTTGAGGCGAACCGTCAGGCTTATGAGGACGGCAAGCTCGCCTACGACGAGGGTACCTCCGCTTACGAGCAGGGCAAGAGCGATTATGCCAAGGGACAGAACGATCTGGCCGCAGGCATAAACGAGTATAACGACGGCAAAAATACGCTCGCGGCCGGAAAAGCCGAGTATGCCGCCGGTATGAAGGAGTACAAGGAAAAGCTCGCGACCTATGAGTACTCCCTCGCCAACAAGGAAGCCATCATCGACAAGAACACGGCCGATTACATCGCCGCAAACGCCGACAGCGTAAACGCGCTGGTCGAGCAGAACATGCCTCAGGGCGTGGACGCCGCTGTCAAGCAGCAGCTCGAGCCGCAGATACAGAATCAGCTTGAGGCTTATAAGGCGGCAAATCCCGAAGCCACTGCCGAGCAGCTCGCAGCGGCGGAGACTCAGATACGGGAGGCCGTTTACGGCGGATACTATGACACGGTGAAGGCTCAGATCGAGGCCAATCCCGATGCCATGGCTCAGGTAAGAGCCCTTGTCACGGAGCAGGTCCACGCCGGCGTCCGCCAGCAGGTCGCGGCTCAGGTCGATGCAAGCCTCGCCGACGCGCAGAAGCAGCTCGAAGCGGGCAAGGCAAAGCTTGACGCGGCCGCAAAGGAGATAGAGGCCGGGGAAAAGAAGCTCAGCGCCGCGGAAAGCGAGATTGCCGCCGGAAGGCAGAAGCTCATAGACGCCGCGGAGCAGCTAACCGACGCCGAACAGCAGCTTGCCGACGGCAAAGAGCAGCTCGATACCTTTGAGGAGGGGCAGGCACAGGTCGACGCGGGCTACGCCGTGCTCATGAAGAACGAAAAGATAGCGGCCAAGGTCAACGGCGAGGGAATGGACGCGCTTGACGCGGGCTACCTCGTGGTCGAGGAATCCACCGCCGAGACGACCGAGGATCTTGTGACGAGAGCGGTCTACATAGGTCTTTCCATGCTCGCCGCACTCATAGGCATCGTCGCGGCGGCGATGTCCGCCAAGGGTCGCCGCGTGAACGTCATCGCGGGCGTCATGCTGCTGTTAATGGCCGCGGCTCTGATACTCGGCGTTATCCGCAGCTTCAGCGCTCACCCGCTGCAGATGGCCGCAATGATAGTCCTCATGCTTGCCGCGATCGTCTTTGCCGTATCCGGAATGAAGAGCAAAGAAGCGGCATAACAGAATACTATATCTCTCAGACCGGCGTCTTTCGGCGCCGGTCTTTTTTCAATTCAACCTTGTCAAATCCGCCGATGTAGAGTAAAATAATGCCGATACTGTTACTGAGGAAGTGAGTTTCACCATGGCAAAATTCATCGTATGCACCGATTCCGGCTGCGACCTTTCCCTGGATTTCTGCCGCAGCAGAGAAATAATCCCCGTCTCCATGAGCTACACCATTGACGGCGAAGATCACTTCGATACCATGAACCCCGCCGACCTGAAAATCTTCTATGAAAAAATGAGAAACGGCGCGCTGACAAAGACAAGTCAGGTCACGCCATATAATTTCGTAGAGTTCTGGACGCCTCTGCTTGAGCAGAAAAAGCCCATACTGCACATCTCTCTGGGCAGCGGCATATCCGGAACGTGGTCGAGCGCCGTGCAAGCCGCGGAGCTCGTCACAGCGGAGCATCCCGATGCCGTGATACGCGTCATCGACTCCACCCTCGCCTCCGTGGGCTACGGCATGCTTGCAATTATGGCGGCCGATATGCGCGACTCCGGCTGCGGCATAGACGAGTGCGCCGAGCAGCTCGAGGCGATAAAAAGCCGCATAAACACCTATTACACCACCGGCGACCTGACCTATCTTTACCGCAGCGGCAGGGTAAGCAAAACGGGCATGGTCGTCGCCAAGGCGCTGAACATATGGCCCATCCTGAATCTCGACCTTGAGGGCCACCTCATCGTTCAGGCAAAGGAGCGCGGCAAAAAGCACACTATCGCGCGCATCCACAGCATCATCCGCGAGCTCTGCGTCGAGCCGGAGAATCAGACACTATACATATGCCATTCGGATATCCCCGAGGAGGCGGAGGCCTTCGGCGAGGAGATAAAGGAGTTGTTCGGCTTCCGCGACGTGTTTTACACATATATCGGCACGACCATCGGCTCAAACTGCGGCCCCGGACTTATGGCCGCGTTCTTCACAGGCAAAAAAAGAACCATGTAAGAGGTAGGACAATGAAGGTAGAATTTGTTGATTTTAAAACCGTAAAGCTCAGCAGCATGCTCGACACCGGCATGAGCGCGGAGCTCAGCCTCACCCAGAGCGGCAAGGTCTCCGCGAAGCTCCCCGATGAGTGGAACGGCTATGCCGTACTGTATCTGAGCATAAAAATCTCCGACCCCGAGGAAAAGCACTTCGTGTTCGACATCACCACCGAGACTATCGTCAAGCTCCCCGATGAGGTCGAGGAGTTCTCCGACGAGGCGATGAACGCCGGACTTGAGATTGCTCAGGCAAAGACCTTCGAGGCCATACGCACGATATCCGTCGGCATGGGCATAAACGAGCTCGACCTCGGTGCAAAGGAATAAGCCATGGCGGAACCGACGCTTGTTATCATGGCTGCCGGCATGGGCAGCCGCTTCGGGGGCCTCAAGCAGATAACCTCCGTTGACGATCTCGGCCATGCCATCATTGATTTTTCGCTGTTCGACGCCCGCAGGGCAGGCTTCAGGAAGATAGCCTTCATCATAAAGCACGAGATCGAGGAAAGCTTCAAGGCCGCCGTGGGGCGCCGCATGGAGAAGTATTTCGACGTGCAGTATGTGTACCAGCAGCTTGATATGCTGCCCGAGGGCTACAGTGTTCCCGAGGGGCGCGAAAAGCCCTGGGGTACGGGTCACGCGGTGCTGTGCTGCCGCGGCGCGGTCGACGGCCCCTTCGCGGTCATAAACGCCGACGATTTTTACGGCGCGGGCGCGTATGAGGCGATATACGGCTTCCTCAAGGAGGACAGACCCGCCTCCGAGTACGCGATGGTGGGCTATAAGCTGAGCAACACCGTGACCGAGAACGGCCACGTAGCCCGCGGCGTATGCGAGGTCGAAAACGGCTTTCTCAAGGGTATCACCGAGCGCACCCACATTGAAAAGCGCGGCGATGACGCGGCATACACCGAGGACGGGGAGAGCTTCATCCCCCTCTCCGGCGACGTTACGGTGTCGATGAATTTCTGGGGCTTCTCGCCCAAAATGCTGGAGGAGCTAAGCGCAAGGTTCCCCGCTTTTCTTGATAGGGGGCTTGCCGAAAATCCCCTTAAATGCGAGTATTTCCTGCCCTTTGTCGCAAACGAACAGCTTGAGGAGGGCTCCGCGAGCGTCAGGATGCTCGACTGCAATGAGACCTGGTACGGCATGACCTACCGCCAGGATCTCGGCAGCGTGAGAGCCGCCATAGCCGAGATGAAGGCGCGGGGCGTCTACCCCGACCGTCTGTGGGAATAAGCCGCAAGACCGGCACAAAGAGCACTAAAGCCGCAGCGCTTTATACCTGACGGTACAAAGCGCTGCGGCCTTTTCTTTATCATCTGCACTCAAAGCAGTGCCATTCCTCCTCGTGATAATGCGCGGCTATCTCAAAGCCCGCGTTTTTCAGGGCGTTTTCGACCTCTGCTTCCCTGCCGTCTATGATGCCGGAGGTTATGAACACGGCCTTGTCCGCCATAAAGGCGCGGACATGGGGCGCAAGCGGTATTATAACGTCGGAAACGATGTTTGCAAGCACGATATCGTAAGCGCCGCCGAGGTTTTTGCGGAGCGTTTTATCACCGATAACATCGCCGGCAAAAACGCGCATCCTGTCGCTGCCCATTCCGTTGAGCGCGGCGTTTTCCATGACGATGTCGGGAGCCTTGGGGTCGATATCACAGCCGACGCAGATATCGCTCCCGAGCACCAGCGCGCCTATGCCGAGGATGCCGCTGCCGCAGCCGAGATCGAGCACCTTTTTGCCCGCTCCCGCGTATTTTTCAAGCGCGGCAAGGCACATACGCGTGGTCGCATGGCTGCCGGTGCCGAACATCAGCCCCGGGTCAAGGCGGAGATTTACTCTGCCCTCGGCCGACGCCTCCTCCCACTCGGGAACGACGAGGAAGCGCTCGCCTATCTCAAGCGGCTTGTAAAACTCCTTCCAGTTATTTTCCCAATCGCTGTCGCACACGGTCTTTGTGCTAATGTCAAACTGCGCCCTGAGCGCGGCAAGCATTTGCTGCCCGTCCTCGTTATCCTCAAGGTAGCACTTTACACGCGACAGCCCCGCGTAGCGCTGCTGCAGAGCCTCGTCAACATAGTCCCAGTAGCGGCGGTTGTTCTCAAGAAAATCCTTGAGATCGGCCTCGTTTTCAATGACGAAGCCGCCGCAGCCCATGGCGGTCAGCCGGTCGCAGACTGAGTCGATATCCTCCTGCGCACATTCTATCGTAACTTCCGTATAGTTCATATCACATTTCCTTAAAATTGCCCCACCTTTTGGTGGGGCAGTAGATATTTTATTCCTCTGTATCGTCGCAGATCAGACCGTAGCCTCCGTTTTTGCGGCGGTAGACTACCGAGATCGCGCCGTCGGCCTCATCGTTTCTGAACACGAAGAACTCATGCTCAAGAAGGTTCATCTGGAGAATTGCCTCCTCCGGCGACATGGGCTTGATGGAGAATCGCTTGCTGCGGACGATCTTGAATTCCTCATCCTCATCCTCCTCAGCAGGCGCATAGGAGGGTCTTGCCTCACGCTCCAGAGCTCCTTCCCTCAGCCGTTTCTCAAGACGGGTCTTGTTCTTCCGGATCTGGCGCTCGATAGCGGCGACGCCGGAATCGACGGAGGCGTACATGTCGTTTGTAAGCTCGCTTGCCCTGTAATACAGGCCGTTGTTGGAGACCGTGATCTCAGCAAGGAATCTGCCGCGCTCCATACTGAAGGTGACGGAGGCGCTGCTCTCGCTCCTGAAAAAGCGGTCGAGCTTGCCGACCTTGCGCTCGGTATACGCTCTCAGCTCCTCGGAGGGGCCCATCTTCTTTTCGGTAAAAGTGAACTTCATTTTTTGTCAGCTCCTTTCTGCGTTTGCAGGACAAGCCGTGCTTGTCTCCTGCATATGTCAATTATAGCACATAGTGCCGCATAAGGAAATAGCATTTGTACAAAACGCCTTAAAATTTAAAATTTGTTCGTATTTTTTTATTCAACACTTATATAGCACTCGGGCAGAGCCGCACGCAGCGCGTCGATCTGTTCGGCGCTGAGATTATTGCCGCCGAGCCAGAGCTGCTTGAGATTTTTAAGCGAATGCAGCGCCGAAACGTCGGTGATCTTATTGTCGGAAAGATCGAGGGTCTCAAGGCTCGTGAGCTCTGAGAGCGCGGACACACTGCTTATCTGGTTCTTGCTGAGGTCCAGATGCTTCAGGTTTGTGAAGCCCGACACCCTGGAGATATCGGTCAGCCCCAGATCCGTCGCCTCCACGGTCTCGGAGTCCGACGGGAAGGACTTGCCGCCGAGCTCTATGGACCTGACAAGCTCCGAGTGGCTGATCGTGCAGCCCGGAAGCTTTTTCTGCAGCGCGGACACGCCGCTTTCCGTCAGGGCGCTGTTATCCTCGATATTGAGCTTTTTCAGGTTTTTCAGAGCATAGAGGCCGCTCAGGTCGGAATCCTCCAGCCCCGTGTCGTTCAGGCCGAGGGTCTTGAGCGCGGTGAGCTTGCCGATAACGGAGAAGCTGCCGAGCTTATTCCCGCCAAGCCGGAGCTCTGTGAGCTTGGTAAGCTCCTTGAGAGCCGCCGCGGACTTGATGCTGTTGTTTGAAAGGTCCAGCTTCGTGAGCTTGGTCATGCTGACAAGCGGGCTTATATCGCCTATGCTGTTGTCCGAAAGGTCGAGCTCCGTGAGTCCTGGTATGTCAACAAGCGCGCTTATATCGCTGATGCTGTTGTCCGAGAGGTCGAGCTTCGTCAGCTTCGTACATACGGACAGAAGCGAGATATCCTTCACTCCGCTGCCGGAGAGGTCAAGCTCCGTCACGTTGCTTTTGAAGGTTTTTCCGCCGAGGGTGATGTCGATGATATCCTCCTTGGCCTCATCGCTGTAAATAACGCAGCCGGGGAGCTTTTCCTTGAGCTGCTTGAGCTGGCTCTCCTTTATCTCGATATCGCAGATGGTCAGCATGGTGAGCTTGTTCAGGCTGTACAGGGGGGTGAAATCCTTGATCTCGTTTCCGTCAAGGTGCAGGGTCCTCAGATTTTTGAGCCCCGCGAGGGCGCTTATATCGGTGATCTCGTTATTGCTCAGGTCGAGCGAAACGAGCTTTCCGAGAGGCTCGAGGAAATCGAGCGTCGTTATCTTGTTATCGGAAAGCTTCAGGCTCGTGAGCTCCGTGAGCTTTCCCACATCGGCGAGCCTGCCGCTTCTCGCGCCCTTGCCCGACAGTTCGAGCACCGTCGTCTCAACATCGTACTGCTCGCCGCAGATGAGCACGACCTTGCCGCTGTCATAATCCTCCTTGGCCTTTTTCAGCAGCTCGATGCGCTTTTTTATGCTCTCACTGTCGGAGTTCGAGCTTTCAAGTATCGCAATGGCGTTTACATAGTCGTACTTTGCCTCATAGCACTGGCTCATCAGCAGCAGGCACTCGTCGGTCTTGTCGATGGCCATGGCCTCGCGCAGCTTTTCAAGCGCCTTGTCATACTCGCCGTCGTAGTAATACGTCTGCGCCTTTTCGTAGGCGTCGCGGTATTCCTTCGCCTCTCCGCCGCTTTTGAGCGCAAGAATGAGCACCAGCAGCGCGGCAAGAGCCGCCACGGCCGCCACGCAGACGATCAGGAGCTTCTTTTTCCGGCGGTGCTCCTTCTCCTCTGCGCGCCGGTCAATAACGCGCTGCGCATTGGAGCTTACGCCGCGTACCACCGGCTCCGGCTCCCGCTCGGGCTCAGGCTCAGGCTCCGCATCGTAGCCCTCCGTTTCGCGCAGGATGGCCTCCAGCTCGGGGTCGAAGATGCTTTTGAACGCTCCTGAAGTGCTTTCGAGCACGGTGCTGTCCTCCGAGCCTCTGCGAAGCTGTTCCTCTATATCGTCCTTTTTTATGACCACGGTCTCGTCCGCGTCAAGCTTGTTTTTTCTGATATCGCTCATGCTTATTAAGTATCTCCTGTCGTCTCGCCGTCCTCGGCGGGAGCGGCCACGGGTTCTTCATTGTTTATGAGAATGTCTATCGTCTGCTGATCGTCGGAGCTTGCTCTCTCTGCCGCAAAATCGCGCTTTTTCATTGCAAAGCATATGAGAAGCAGCGACATCATAACGCACAGCACCGAGATCTCCGGAAGCCAGTCGCCGAGGCTCATGGCGTTTTCATTCGCAAGCAGGGTGTTCCTGTCCTCAACGAAAATGTGGTACAGCAGCGGCAGCCCGAAAAGCGGCACCAGCAGCCATTTCGTGCGTATGATGCCGAACACCGTCGCGGTGTAGATAATGGCGACCGCCAGGTACAGGCAGATGCAGAGTATCATATGTATCACGCTGTCAAAGCCCAGCGCCTTGATTATGAAAAACACCACGCCCAGCACCACCGGGATAAAGCTCAGGCTGAAAAAGCGCCTGCCCATGTAGAGTATAACGGCTGTAAACAGAAGGCAGCTGACTATGGGCAGCAGTATCTGCGTAAGCATAAACTCGGTTGTCTGATTTGCCCAGAAGCCCCAGTAGCCGAGAAGCCGGCAAAGCACAGAGATCAGCATGAAAAACGCCGACAGCTTCACAAAAACATTCTTTCTGCTCACCGAATATCTGAGCTTTTCTCTTTTCGTATTATCGTCCATATCCTTATCCTCGCCTTATCTCAGAACGCCCAGTTGCCGTTTTTGAATATCTGTACGGTCTCTCCGCTTTCGGTGATGCCCGTGATGTCCAGATCCTCCGAGCCGATCATGAAGTCCTCGTGTATCATGGACATGTTGATGCCCATTTCGCGGCACTGCTCGAGCGTGTATTTGTCATAGTCCCTGATGCAGTTTGCAAAGCCGTCGCCCAGCGCAAGGTGGCAGGCGGCGTTCTCATCGAACAGGGTGTTGTAGAACATTATGCCGCTGCTGCGGATGGGGCTGTCATAGGGCACAAGGGCGCACTCGCCGAGCATTTTGGAGCCCTCGTCCATGTCCACCAGCGTTCTGAGCGCCTCCTCGCCCTTTTCGGCGTGTACCTCGCTCACCCTGCCGTTTTCAAAGCGGATGCTGAAATTTTCGATCATCGTGCCGCGGTAGGACAGCGGCCTTGTCGAGTAAACGATGCCCTCCGCCTCGCCCTTCATGGGGCTTGTGAAGACCTCCTCGCTGGGGATATTGGGGTTGAAGCTCACGCCCGCGCCGAGAGTTTCCTCCGCACCGGCCAGAAACTGTGCCTCGGGTATGAGGCCGACGGTAAAGTCGGTGCCGTTTGAGGAGCTGTAGTGCATGCGGCGCAGCTTCAGCGCGTTGAGATGCACACAGCGGCTCTTGAGCTCCGCGTTATGCGCACGCCATGCGGCTATGCCGTCCTCATCTGCGCGGGAGGTGAAAAGTATCGCCTCCCAAAGCTTTTCGACCGCTTCGTCCTCGGGGAGGTCGGGAAAGACCTTTTTCGCCCACTTTTTCCCGGGCACGGCGGCGATGCACCACTGATATTTGTTCTCCATGGAGTCGCGGATGGGCTTTATGACGCCCCAGCGCATCTGCACGCTTTTGCCCCACTTCTCCTGATCGAGCGTATCGAGCCCCGCGGGGTCGGCCGATTCGAGGTATATCATAGCGGGCAGGGTCTCCGCCCTGTGCATCAGGCGCTGCTTCTCCCAATCAGGGATCGTGCCGAGGCGCTCAAGGCTCTGATACTGAACGTGCAGGAGCTTCAGCGGCTGGTGGGTCCATTCGACCCTGACCTCGGCGGCTCCCGCCCTATAGCATTCCCCGACCACCAGCTCGACAAATTCCGGCTGGTCAAGCTCGGCAGAAATGATAACATCCTGCCCTTCCTGTATGTTTGCGCCGACGCGGACGATAAGCTCCGCGTAGCCCTTGAGTTTTTTCGCGTCCATGTGTTTTTACTTCCTTGCTGCCTTACAAAGCTCCGCCGTTAGCGTGGCTTTGTTATTTTAATTATTTTATCACACAAGTTACAATATTACTACATTTTTATTGGTGTGCCGGAAAATTTTTTCCGACAAATTCATATTGAGTTAATAAGTATCTTGTAATATAATTCATTATCAATACTTTCAAAAAGGGTGAGCGAATGATCTCTAAGAATCAGTGGCGGATTATCGCCCTTACGGCCGCCGCAGCGCTGCTCGTTGTCGCCTTTCTGACCGGCGTTACGGGCGCCATGGACAATATCGGTACCGTCAGGGAGGCAGAGAGCGCATATACGGAGTTCCATGACGAGCTGGAAAGCCTGAGAGAAAACGACCTGAAGCTTGCCGAGGGCAAGTCCGGATATGAAAGCGCCAAGGCAGCTTACGACGAGGAATACGCGGCATACGAGGCCGAGTACGGCGAATATGAGGCCGCCGACCGCAAATACAACGAGGACGTTCTGGAATACAACCGCCAGCTCATAGCGTACAGCGTGGGCAAAAACGCCCTGAGCGGCAGCGGTGCAGGCGCCCTTAGCGAGGGCAAGAGCCGGCTCGAAGCCGGCTGGGCGGCCTACAACGAGGGCAAGGCGGCCTACGACGCGGGAGCCGCCGAATTTCAGAAGCAGAAGCAGGAATACGAAAAAGGCGTCAGCATGTATGAGTATATGCTAAGCGCCATTGAGGGTCTCGAGGCCAGCGGCATGAGCCATGAGCAGGCGCTTCAGGCCGTGGGCGCACAGGCGGGCATAGAGCTCAGCGACGAATACATCGCAGAGATGAAGGCGGGGCTTGACATGGCTCAGGCGCTTATCCCCGAGGGCGAAAAGAAGCTCGCCGAGGGCAAGGCACAGCTTGACGCGGCATATGACAAGCTCATGCAGGGCGAGGCCGGACTTGAGGCCGCCGAGGCGCAGATAGCGGCCGCGAAAGCGCAGCTCGAATCCATAGGCGGCAGCATCGCGGGAGGGCCGGAGCGGCTCGACGCGGACGGTAAGACCGTCAGGGAGACCAGGTCTGCGCTTGAGGGTAAAAAAGCCGCGCTTGACGCCGAGGCCGAGGAGCTTTCCGTATACGAGGACATTCAGGAAAAGGTCAGCCGCGCAAGGGACATGCTCATCGACGAGGGCTACGGCACGGCGCAGGATGACACCGCGAAGCTGCTCAGCGCCGCCGCTGCGCATGAAGATAAGCTGCACGGCGAATATATGAGGAGCCTCATCTCCTATATTCTGACCTATGCGGGGCATCTTCTTGCCGTCGCCGCCGCTGTCGCTGCTCTGCTGCTGCTCAGGAAGAAAAAGCAGCCGGCGGCAATGAAGCTGGGCTGCGCGGCGGTCATTCTCGGCGTCGTCAGCGTCGTGGCTTCCCTCGTGTTCGGCGACCTGTCCACACTCGCCTTCGCAGCCGCGGTGTGCGCCGCCGCCGGCGTCGGCCTGTCGGGAGAGCCTGCGGAGGAAGCATAAAAGCGCAAAATTACCGTGATGCTCATCACGGTAATTTTTTATGCATATACTGTCGTTTTCGTTGCAGCAACTTGATTATTGTGATAAAATTAGTTAAAAACTTCGCTCAGGAGGAAGCTTATGGAGAAAAAGTGCTGGTACAAGGAAATGGCCGTATATCAGATATGGTGCCGCTCGTTCTGCGACGGCAACGGCGACGGTATAGGCGATCTGTGGGGCGTTTTGTCGAAGCTTGACTACATCGCCTCACTCAATGTCGACGGCATATGGTTCTCGCCCCTTTACCCCTCCCCCAACTCCGACTACGGCTACGACATATCCGATTACAAAAGCATCCATCCGGATTTCGGAGATCTGGAGATATTCAAAAAGGTGCTCGACGTCGCGCATGAGCGCGGCCTGCGGGTATTCATGGATCTTGTCGTCAACCACACCTCCGATGAGCACCCCTGGTTTATCGAGAGCAAAAAGGGCGCGGACAATCCCTATCACGATTACTACTACTGGCGCAAAGGCAAGGGCAAAAAGCGCCCGCCCAACAACTGGGACAGCCTTTTCGAGGGCGGCGCGTGGGAGTATGACAAAGACCTCGACGAGTGGTACCTGCACATCTTTTCCAAAAAGCAGCCCGACCTCAATATGGCAAACCCCAAGGTGCGCGAGGAGGTCAAGGACATCATGCGCTTCTGGCTGGATATGGGCGTGGACGGCTTCCGCGAGGACGTTATAACCTATATCTCCAAGGCCGAGGGCCTGCCGAGCGCGAAGGTGAAGCTCCCCGCCGCGACGGGTATGCAGTATTACACCAATCTCCCCAAGGTGCACGACTATCTCGCCGAATTCAAGCACGAGGTGCTGGACTTTTACGACTGCTTCACCGTGGGCGAGGGGCCGCGCATGGAGCCCGACGTGGCGCTCAGCTACGTCCGCGAGGGCAAGGACAAGGTGCTGGATATGATGATAAACTTCTCCCACATGGAGGCAGACTGCTTTATCACCGATTTTCTCCAGAAGCCCTTTGACCTTCTCAAGCTCAAAAAGGCATTTACTAAATGGCAGAAGGCCATGTACGGCAAGGGCTGGAACGCCCTTTACATGGAAAACCACGATCACCCGCGCGTGATAAGCCGCTACGGCAGCGAAAAATACCGCGTCGAAAGCGGCAAGAGCATCGCCGCGAGCTATCTGTTCCAGCGCGGAACGCCCTTCGTCTATCAGGGTCAGGAGATCGGCATGCTCAACACGCCGCTCGGAAGCCTTGACGAGTACAAGGACATCATGACCCACAACAACGCCCGCATCGCCAGGAGCCTCGGACTGAGCAAAGGCACCGTGCTGAAGCTTGCGCAGAAGGCCTCACGCGATAATGCAAGGACCTGCATGCAGTGGTCGAGTGCTCCCAACGCCGGCTTCACCGAGGGCTCGCCGTGGTTCGTCGTAAACGGTAATTACCGCGAGATAAACGTCGAAAGCCAGCAGAACGATCCCGACAGCCTGCTGAATTTCTACCGCGATGCGCTGCAGTTCAGGCGCGATAACCCCGTCGTCGTTTACGGCGACTATGTCGAGCACCTGCCCAAAAGCCGCGAGCTTTTTGTCTATGAGCGCAACCTCGCCGGCAAAAAGCTGCTGGTCATATGCTCGTACTCGGAAAAGCCCGTGCGCTTCGACGCCCCCGAGGGCATACACCTCGACGAGGGCAAGCAGGTGTTCGGAAATTACGAAAACAACTTTGTGATATCAAACGGCTTTACCACAAGGCCGTACGAAATGAGGGTGTATCTGTTTTGATGAGACGGCATGACCGCGCCATAACGGAGCCTGAGAGCATCCGTGCGCTGATAGAAAGCTGCGATACCATACGTCTGGGCTTTTGCGACGGAAACACCCCCTACATCGTTCCGCTCTCCTTCGGCTTTGAGGAAAGCGGCGGCGTGTTCACCTTCTATGTCCACGGTGCAAGGGAGGGCCGGCGGCACGAGCTGGCCAAAAGATCTCCGTATGTGTGCGTCGAGGCCGACGTATGCCGCGCCTTTGTCGTTAAAGCCGACGGCAGCCAGACCGCCGATTACAAAAGCTTTATAGGCTGGGGCGAGATCTGCGAGGTCAGCGGCGGGGAGGCCCGCAAGGGGCTTGAGCTTCTGTGCCGCCACTGCGGCTTTGACTCCGTGGACTGCTCTGAAAAAGTCATCGAGGCGACCTGCGTTGAGAAGATAACGGTACGCGAATTCACCGCGAAGGAGCGCTTCAAGCCCGCTTCACTATGATATATGAAAAAATTGCTGCCCAGAGGGCAGCATTTTTTTCAGCTTTGCTCCTTCGGCGGGAATTTCTGAACTCCCCAGATGCCGACGAGCACCGCGAGCATCGCTATGACCGACACGGGCGAAAAAGGCTCGTTCAGCAGCACTATGCCCGCCGCGACGGAGATCACCGTCGTAAGATTGCAGAGGCTTATGACGTTTGCCATGGGCGCGTTCGACACCGCGTAGTTAAACAGGCTGTAGCCCAGAACGGAGGCGCCCAGCGAAAGATACAGCACAGAGAGGACAAATTCGCCGTTTGCAAGCGGCGCGGCGATAGCGCCGAGGCTTCCGCGCTGCTCTATAAGAGCAAGCGCCGTGTAAAACACCGCGCCCATGACCTGCATGAAGTATGTCCGCTCATACACCGTGAACTCATCGGAGATGCCGCGGCTTATCACGCCGTAGGCAGAGCCCGTTATGACCGCCGCAATAAGGCACACGACGCCAATAAACTGTATCTCACCGCCGCTGTTTTCCGCCAGAGTGACGACAATTACACCCGCTATCGACAGCAGACTGAAAAGCCACTGGGCGCGGCTCGGCCTGTCCTTGAGAAACACCGCCGCCATGATGAGCGTGACGACGGGGATAACGGCTATCATCAGGCCGGAAAACGCGGAATTTGTGTAGCGCAGACCGTACTGCTCACCGATGAAATATATGCATGGCTCCATCGCTCCCAGCAGGAGCAGGGGCTTTATATTTTTGCTGCGGAGCCGGAGCTTCACCCTGCCGAATATGACCGGTATGCTCAGAACGAGCACCGCGATATCAAAGCGGTACGCCATCAGGACAAAGGGCGTGACGCTCTCCTGCCCCACTTTGGAGGCGAGGAAGCTGAAGCCCCACAGGGTGTATACGCCTACCGCGGCGAGTATCGCCTTCACATGGTTTTTGCTCCTTGTCATGCCGCTTTCCTTTCGACCTTCATACCGTCGCTGAATATGACTATGCTGCCCTCAAGGTCGGTGCGGTAGACCGTGACGTCGGCATCATCAAGGCGGCTGAGGGTCTCCTCATGGGGATGCCCGTAGCTGTTGCCCTTTTCGCAGGATATAACGCCGATGCCCGGCTGCGCTTCATACAAAAACTGATAACAGCTCGAGCCCGAGGAGCCGTGATGCCCGACCTTCAGCACGTCGCAGCGCAGGCTCGCTCCGTCGTTTATCAGGTCCTTTTCGGCCTTTGCGGTCATATCGCCCGTGAAAAGGAAGCTCGTGTCGCCGTACTCAAGGCGCATGACAAGGCTGTCGTCATTAGTGCTGTCGTAGTCCTCAACAGGGCCTATGAAGCTGAAGCTCGCCTCGCCGAGGCGATAGCTCTCCCCAAGCTCGGGGACGGTCAGCTCAAGACCTGCGTCGTAAACCGCGTCGGTGAATATCTCATATGAGGGGCTGTCGCCCGCGTAGGGGGAGGTAAAGACCGTCCCGACCTCAAGGCTCTCCACCACGGCGTCCAGACCGCCGCAGTGGTCGGAGTGGCTGTGGGTGCAGACAAGGTAGTCGAGCTTGTCGATGCCGTGCCTGTCGAGATACTCAAGCACCGCGTCCGACGCATCCGGCTCGCCGGCGTCGATGAGCATATACTCACCATTGCAGCACACAAGCTCGCTGTCGCCCTGCCCGACGTCTATGTAATGCACATAAAGTCCGTCCATCGGGACGGTGACGGTGTTTTTCCTGTCCTCCGCGCTCTGCCATATCAGCAGCGCAACGGCTACAAGAACTATCACCAGCGCAAGCAGGGGATTTTTCTTTGCAAATCCGGCAAACCTATTCACATCGCTTTTGCGTACTTTTCTGCTCATAACGACCTCCGACTTCATTAAACAGCGAATATTTTCTCACATCGCGGTGGAAAAAGCAATAATAAAGCTTTTCAAATCGCGTCTGATATTTTATAATTTCTGAAAGAAAAGGATGTGAACGTATGAAATATATACTCATAATCGGCGACGGCATGGCTGATAATCCCGTCCCCGAGCTGGGCGGGCTGACCCCGCTGCAGTATGCGAAAAAGCCCTTTATCGACGAGCTCGCCTCAAAGGGAGAGGTGGGCAGCGTTCTGAACGTGCCCCACGGTCTTCCCGCCGGAAGCGACACCGCGATAATGTCCATATTCGGCTGCGACCCCAAGCTCTACTACACCGGCAGAGCTCCCCTTGAGGCCGCCGCGACCGGTATAAAGCTCAAGGCAGGCGACGTCGCCTACCGCTGCAACATGGTGACCTATGAGGAGGGCGACATGCCCTTTGAGGAAAAGCGCATCCTCTCCCACTCGGCAGGCTCCATCGAGGGCGGGGTCTCCGACGCGATAGTGACCGCCCTGTTTTCCGACCCTGAGTTTGCGCCTTACGCCGAAAAGGCCGGCATGAGCGTGAATCTCGGCCACTCGTTCCGCCATATCGCCGTGCAGTCTCAGGCGGATATAAAGGGCATCGTGCTCGCCCCGCCGCACGACCATCTCGGTGAAAAGATCGGCCCCCTGCTCCCCTCCGGCTGCGCGAATGCCGCAGTGCTGCTTGAGCTAATGAAAAAGGCAAACGAGATACTTGAGCATCATCCCCTGAATGAAAAGCTGCGCGCCGAGGGTAAAATGCCCGCAAACGGCGTATGGTTCTGGGCCGAGGGCACGGCGGTTGAGCTGCCCGATTTCAGGGCAGAGAACGGACTCGACGGCGTTGTCGTGTCCGCCGTTCCGCTCTGCCACGGCATAGCCGCTCTGACGGGGCTCGGCTTTGTGTGCCCAGAGGGCGCAACGGGCGAGCTCGACACCGATTATGAGAGCAAGCTTCAGGCGGCACTGGATATCCTCGCGGACCACGACTTTGCCGCCGTTCACGTCGAGGCCCCCGACGAGTGCACCCACAACGGCGATCTCAAGGGCAAAATTCAGGCCATCGAGTGGCTGGATACGCGCATGATACGCCCGCTGGACGCCGCCATGCGCGAGCGCGGCTGGGATTACCGCCTGCTTTTCCTCTCCGACCACAAGACCCTCACCTCCACCCGCGGACACGACGGCGACCCCGTGCCGTACATGATATATGACAGCCGCCGCGGCTCAGGCTGCGGCCGGCCCTACACGGAGGAGGGCGGCGCGAAGGGGCCGCAGGTCAATTCCGGCGTCGCGCTCATGTCAATGCTCTTTGAAAAATGAAAAGTATCAGCGAAAAAGCCTATGCAAAAATAAATATCTCCCTTGACGTCACGGGAAAGAGGCCCGACGGCTACCACGATATGCTCATGGTCATGCAGTCGGTCACGCTCTGCGACGAGCTTTGCCTTACGCTCACCGGAGACGGCGTATGCCGCGCCGCGTGCGACCTGCACTTTGTGCCCTCCGACGAGCGCAATCTCGCCGTAAAGGCCGCAAAGCTGTTCTTCTCGCACTGCGGTCTCGAGGGTGCGGGCGTCAGTATAGATATAAAAAAGCACATACCCGTTGGCGCGGGCATGGCCGGCGGCTCCAGCGACGCCGCCGCGGTGCTCAGAGCTCTCAACCGCCTCACAAATAAGAATTTAAGCTGTGCACAGCTCGAGGAGCTGGCCGCTCAGATAGGCTCGGACGTCGCCTTCTGCATCGCAGGCGGCACCCGCCTTGCCTCCGGCAGAGGCGAGATACTCAGCCCTCTGCCGCCGCTGCCTGACTGCCATATCGCAATATGCAAGCCCGATTTTTCCACCTCCACCCCAGATTTTTTCAGGAAGCTGGACGCGGTCAGGCTCCGCTGCCATCCCGACACCGCCGGTATCAAGGCGGCCCTCGCGGCGGGCGACCTTGCGCAGATAGCGCGTCGGATGTACAACGTCTTCGAGGACGTGCCCGACAGGCGGCACTCCGCGATAGCGCATATTAAAAACCGTATGCTCGACTGCGGCGCACTGGGCGCGGTGATGACCGGCACCGGCTCCGCGGTGTTCGGAGTTTTCGACGACCTGTCCTCCGCGAAAAGGGCGGTCGGCAGTCTTAAAAAGGAATACCGAAGCTGCTTTCTCGCTCAAAATATGCCGCGCCTTGATGTATAAAAATAGTTTAAACCGCCGATACTGTGTACAAGTACATAGTAAAGGCGGTTTTCTTATGACTGAAAATAAACTGAAAAACTGGGAGCTTGCGCTGCTTTTGGCGCTGTGCATTACCCTGTGCGTGTGCACATGGGCCGAGGGACGGCGGCAGGTCATCAGCGGCGGGCTCGTGCGTCTGCACGTTATCGCGGCCTCCGACGATGAAGCCGAGCAGGCTCTGAAGCTGCGCGTGCGCGACGGCGTTCTTGAATATCTTTCGCCGAAGCTCGACGGGGTCTCCGGCTCGGACGAGGCACAGCAGATAATAACAAACGAGCTTCCGAACATCAAGAAAGCGGCGGAAAAGTCCGCCGAGGGGCGCGAGATACAGGTCTGCCTGAGCGAGGAATACTATCCCACACGCGAGTACGAAAGCTTTACCCTGCCCGCGGGGCGGTATCAGTCGCTGCGGGTGATAATCGGCGAGGGCGAGGGGCACAACTGGTGGTGCGTCGTATTCCCGCCGCTGTGCATTTCCGCCGCCGAGCAGGAAAAGGCAATGGACGCGATGAGCGATGAGGAGCGCGGCATCATAACCGAGGCCGAGGGCTACGAGATAAAATTCCGTCTCGTGGAGCTGTGGGGCGAGCTCATGGAGCTGATAAACGCCGGATAAGAGTCAATAAAGATTACAGCGGCAGACTTCTTTGTCTGCCGCTGTTCAAATTATTTCTTTCGTTTTCCGAAGATGCCCTTGGTCTCGACCGTCTCGCCGAGGGTCTCGGCAAAGGCCTTCAGAGCCTCTTTCTGGCTGGAATTAAGCCCCTTTGGCACCGCGACTCTTACGGTCACGAACTGATCGCCGCGTCCTGTCGAGCGCAGATACGGTACGCCCTTGCCCTTGAGGCGGAACATGGTGCCGGTCTGAGTTCCCTCGGGTATGGTCAGCTTGACCTTGCCGTCAAGAGTGGGGACCTCGATCTCCGCGCCGAGCGCGGCCTTTGCAAAGGATATCTCCTGCTCAAGCAGTATGGACGTGCCCTCGCGCTCGAAGCGTGCATGGGGCTGCACGAGGATCGTCACGAGCAGGTCTCCGGCGGGGCCGCCGTTTATGCCGGCGTTGCCCTGACCGCGCAGGGAGATCGTCTGTCCGTCGTCGATGCCGGCGGGCACGTTTATGTTCACCTTATGCTGGCGGCGTATGCTGCCTATGCCGCGGCAGGTCTGGCAGGGGCTGTGTATGATCTTGCCGCGTCCCTTGCACTTGGAGCACTGGACATTGGACTGCATCATGCCGAAGGGCGTGCGCTGGGTGGTCTTGACCTGACCGCTGCCCTTACAGTCGGGGCAAACCTCGGCGGTCGTTCCCGCGGCGCAGCCGGAGCCCTTGCAGTCGGGGCACTGCTCGATGCGCGTCACCGTAACGTCCTTTTTGACGCCGAAGGCAGCTTCTTCAAATTTTATATTCAGATTTGCGCGCAGATTATCGCCCTTGCGCGGAGCGTTGGAATTTCTCCCGCCGCCACCGCCGCCGAAGCCGAATATGTCGCCGAATATATCGCCGAAGCCGCCGAAATCGCCGAAGCCTCCAAAACCGCCGAAGCCGCCGCCGAAGCCCTGGTTGGGGTCAAAGGCAGCATGGCCGAACTGGTCGTACTTTGCGCGCTTATCCGGATCGGACAGCACCTCGTACGCCTCGTTTATCTCCTTGAACCGGGCCTCGCAGTCCTTGTCGCCGGGGTGAAGGTCGGGGTGATTTTCCTTGGCAAGCTTTCTGTATGCTTTTTTGAGTTCGTCCTCGGATGCGCCCTTCTGAACGCCGAGGACCTCATAATAATCTCTTTTATCTGCCATATGGGTACCTCAACATGGGTTTTTGACAGTCTGCGGGCACGCTTTCGGCGTGCCCGCGTGATAATTACTTGTTGTCGTCGTCGTCAACAACGGTGTAGTCCGCGTCGTAGTACTCCTGACCGCTGCCGTCGGCGCCCTGCGCCTGCTGATTAGGGTCGAAGCCCGCTGCGCCCTGCGCTGCCTGAGCCGCCTCGTAAAGCTTACCGAACACATCGGTCAGCTCCTTGGTGGCCTGCTTGATGCTCTCGGTGTCGGTGCCGGTGAGCGCGGTCTTCAGAGCCTGGAGCTTAGACTCGATCTCGCCCTTTATCGAGGGATCGACCTTGTCGCCCATCTCCTCGAGGGTCTTCTCGGTCTGATACACGATCTGGTCGCCCTGGTTGCGGACGTCGATCTCCTCCTTGCGCTTTGCGTCCTCGGCGGCGTACATCTCGGCCTCCTTGACGGCCTTGTCGATGTCCTCCTTGGACATATTGGTCGAGGAGGTGATGGTGATGTGCTGCTCCTTGCCGGTGCCGAGATCCTTTGCGGATACGTTGACGATGCCGTTTGCGTCGATGTCGAAGGTTACCTCGATCTGAGGAACGCCGCGGCGGGCCGGTGCGATGCCGTCAAGATTGAAGCGGCCGAGGCTCTTGTTGTACTGCGCCATCTCGCGCTCGCCCTGCAGGACGTTTATTTCAACTGCGGTCTGATTATCGGCCGCGGTGGAGAATATCTGGCTCTTCTTAGTGGGGATGGTGGTGTTGCGGTCGATGAGCCTGGTGCAAACGCCGCCCAGGGTTTCGATGCCGAGGGACAGGGGAGTTACGTCCAGCAGCAGAACGCCCTTGACGTCGCCGGCCAGAACGCCGCCCTGAATAGCTGCGCCGATTGCGACGCACTCGTCGGGGTTGATGCCCTTGAAGCCTTCCTTGCCGGTGAGCTGCTTTACCATCTCCTGAACCGCGGGGATACGGGAGGAGCCGCCGACCATGAGGACCTTGGAGATATCGCCTGCGGAGAGGCCGGAGTCGCTGAGAGCCTGCTTTACGGGGCCCATGGTCTTCTCGACCAGGTGATGGGTCAGCTCGTTGAACTTTGCGCGGCTCAGGGTCACGTCAAGGTGCTTCGGGCCGGTAGCGTCGGCGGTGATGTAGGGCAGGTTGATGTTGGAGGTGGTCACGCCGGACAGCTCGATCTTTGCCTTCTCAGCCGCCTCACGCAGACGCTGCATGGCGACCTTGTCGGTGGAAAGGTCGATGCCCTCGGTCTTCTTGAACTCGTCAACGAGGTACTTGGTGATGCAGGCGTCGAAGTCGTCGCCGCCGAGGCGGTTGTTGCCTGCGGTAGCCAGAACCTCGATAACGCCGTCGCCGATCTCCAGAACGGAGACGTCGAAGGTACCGCCGCCGAGGTCATAGACCATGATCTTCTGGTCGGATTCCTTATCGAGACCGTAGGCCAGTGCGGCCGCGGTAGGCTCGTTGATGATACGCTTTACGTCGAGACCGGCGATGCGGCCCGCGTCCTTGGTCGCCTGACGCTGCGCGTCGGTGAAGTATGCGGGAACGGTGATGACCGCTTCGGTAACGGGCTGGCCGAGGTAGCTCTCGGCGTCGGCCTTCAGCTTCTGAAGCACCATTGCGGAGATCTCCTGAGGCGTATATGATTTGTTATCGATGGTCACCTTATAGCTGGAGCCCATTTCGCGCTTGATTGAAGAAATCGTGCGGTCGGGGTTGGTGATAGCCTGACGCTTTGCCACCTGACCTACCATTCTCTCGCCGGTCTTTGCAAATGCAACGACGGACGGAGTGGTGCGTGCACCCTCTGCGTTTGCGATAACGACTGCCTCGCCGCCCTCCATGACGGATACGCAGCTGTTTGTCGTGCCGAGGTCAATACCTATAATCTTACCCATTTTTATTTCCTCCTATTGAAAGTGAATTAGTCTATGAAATCAATTTATAATTCAGTTTGCCACTTTTACCATGGCAAAACGGATTACCTTATCGTTCAGCCTGAAGCCCTTCTGGAAGACCTCAACTACTTCGTTCTCGCCGAAGCTCTCGTCCTCGACGTGCATGACGGCGTTATGGATGTTCGGGTCAAAGGTCTGACCCATGGCTTCTATCTCCGTGATGCCCAGCTTCTCGAGCGTCGTGTTGAACTGTGTCATTATCATCTCAACGCCCTTGCGGTAGGCCTCGTCGGTGGTGGGCTGAGCCAGCGCCCGCTCAAGATTGTCGTATACCGGCAGGAACTTCAGCAGAGTGTCGGCCTTTATATCGGCGTACAGCGACTCGCGCTCCTTCTGGCTGCGCTTGCGGTAGTTATCGTACTCGGCGCACAGGCGCAGGTACTTTTCCTTTTCCGCATTGATAAGCTTTTCGGCCGCTTCCTTTATCTCGGACTCCTTTTTGGATTCCTTTTTGGCCTTTTTCTCTTTTTTGGAGTCGGTCTTTTCTTTGGTCGTTTCCTCCGCTTTTTCTTCGAGCTTTTCTTCCTTTGCCTCTTCGGCGGAGGTCTCTTTCTTAGTGCTCATCTATGATGTCATCCCCTTTGACGATTAGTTTATTATGCATTCCCGACGGAGGGGCTTCGCCGCCGCCGAGACGCCTTGAAAGTCCCGCCGCAAGGAAGCTCAGCTTCGCCGCGACGGCGGAATAATCCATTCTCGTGGGACCCACGACGCCTATCAGTCCCTTTGTATTGTCGCCCATGTCGTAGCTTGCGATAACGACGCTGGAATCCTTGAGCTCCTCGGCTACGTTCTCGGGTCCTATCAGCACCCTGACCTCCGAGCCGCCTGCAAATATCTCGTCCGCACTGCCGGACAGCACATGCCCGCCCTCGGCAAGATAGCTCATCAGCTTATGCGCTTTTTCGGGATCCCTGTACTCGGGCTGACCCAGGAGCCTGTTCTCCCCTGTGACATATGCCTCCACCTCCTGCCGGCTTGCCAGCGTTTCGAGCGTGAAGGAGGCGATAACGGAGGTGAGCCCCATCGTGTCTCCCGCCGCACGCTCCGTGGAGCTTATGAGGATCGGCGTTATCCTGTCCTCCGAAATGTCGGTGAAGTTTGCGTTGAACAGGGTCGCAAGCTTGTTTATCATGCCCTGATCGACCGATATGGGCAGATGCACCAGCTTGTTCTTAACAGTATTGTTGCTCAGCATCACGACGATTATGAATGTGTTAGCGTCGATGTAGATAAGGTCAAAGCGCTTTATCGTCGCCGGCGCGTGGGCCGCGATGGCAAGGGCGGGATAATCCGTCAGCTGCGAGGCGATCTTTCCGACGTCGCTCATCATACTGTCAAGCTGGATCATCTTGTCGTTGAGGCGGCGGTTTATCTCCTCCGTCTCCTCAATGGAAAGCTTCTGCTTTTCCATGAGCTCGTTGACATACAGCCTGTAGCCCGCGGGAGTGGGGATACGTCCGGCCGATGTGTGCGGCTGCTCAAGATAGCCCATCGCGGTCAGCTCCGCGAGCTCGCTGCGGATGGTGGCCGAGCTGCAGCTCAGGTTCGCTATGCCCGCAATGGCTTTGCTGCCCACCGGATCGGCTGTTTTTATATACTCCTCTATCAGCGCGCCGAGTATTTTCTTTTTCCTTTCGCTGACACTCATTTGGCACTCAACCTTTTCATTTGCTGGCACTCTCTTCTTACGAGTGCTAATATAGCATTATTTTTCGCATATGTCAAGGCCTTTATTCAAAAATTCGTGAGAAAATTTATATATAACTCCAAACAAAATTGAGCCCGCCTTGTCGGTGGGCTCAATTTTTGCAAATTTTCAGTTCAAAAAGTCGCGGAGCTTTTTGCTGCGGCTGGGATGGCGGAGCTTGCGCAGGGCCTTGGCCTCGATCTGGCGGATGCGCTCGCGGGTGACGTTGAATTCCTTGCCGACCTCTTCAAGGGTGCGGGTGCGGCCGTCGACGATGCCGAAGCGCAGCTCGAGCACCTTTTTTTCTCTCGGGGTCAGGGTGTCGAGCACCTCCATGAGCTGCTCCTTGAGAAGGGAGAAGCTCGCGGCCTCAGAGGGCTCGGAGGCGTCCTCGTCGGGGATGAAGTCGCCGAGATGCGAATCCTCCTCCTCGCCGATGGGGGTCTCGAGCGACACAGGCTCCTGCGCTATTTTCAGGATATCACGCACCTTATCGACGGGCATGCCCATCTCCTCGGCTATCTCCTCGGCACTGGGGTCGTGACCCAGCTCCTGCAGGAGCTGGCGGGATACGCGGATGACCTTATTTATCGTCTCGACCATGTGCACGGGGATGCGGATGGTGCGCGCCTGGTCGGCAATGGCGCGGGTTATGGCCTGGCGTATCCACCACGTGGCATAGGTGGAGAACTTGTAACCCTTGGTGTAGTCAAATTTCTCGACCGCCTTGATAAGACCCAGATTGCCCTCCTGAATGAGGTCGAGGAACAGCATGCCGCGGCCCACATAGCGCTTTGCTATGGAAACGACCAGGCGGAGGTTTGCCTCGGCCATACGGCGCTTTGCCTCCTCGTCGCCCTCGCTCATCTTTATCGCGAGCTCGACCTCCTCGCCGGCGGTCAGCAGGGGCACCTTGCCTATCTCCTTGAGATACATACGCACGGGGTCGTCGGTATTATAGGTCTCGATGTCCGCCTCGACCTCGACGATCTCCTCCTCGGTGACCTCCTCGATCTCGTTGAGCTCCTCGAGCTCGGGCAGGGCGATATCGTCGAGCATCGGCACGGCGTCGTCGCTGCTGATGTCGATATCAAGGCCGTTTGCCTCAAGGCTGTCATAGAACTTGCTGATGGTCTCGGCGTCGACGCCCTTTTCCTCGAGCGCCGCGATCTCCTTCGTGGTGATCTTGCCGTTTTTCTTGGCCTTTTCCAGCAGCTCGGCAAGAAGCTCGTCGGGACTCTTCACTTCGGAAGGCTGAGGCTCCTCTGCCGGCTTCTGTTTGCGCCTCGCGGGCTTTTTGGGACCTGCCTCACCGGCCTGCTCAAGCAGCTTATCCGCCGCAAGCTCAAGTTCTTCCTCGGTCATGATCTCGTTTTTCTTATCCATTTATGTTACCCCTCATATCCTTTGGTTTCTTTCAGTCTGTTTGCCAGCTCGCGCAAGTCCTCCGCCGAGCGCGCAAGCTCGTTCTGCCTCTTTATCCTGCCTATGTAGTCCGATAGCGCCTTTTCGCCGTTGCGAAGCATCTCCGGCTTTTGCAGGATCGACGCCAGCAGCGACGCCTCCTGAGGCAGCAGCACGGCGCTCACCGTCGCCATACTGATTATCTCGCCCTTTTCAAATTTTGATTTGAGCACCGAATATATCCTTGCCAGCACCGGCGAGGAAAACTCCTCCGGCCCGGGCAGTGTCTTGCCCCTGCATATCCCCTGGTCGAGGTACAGGAGCCTTATGAGCCCCTCCTCGGCCGCCGCGGATTCGGGGTTTTCGTAGCGATACTCCTTTTCCTTGGGCTGGAACTGCTTTTCCGGGTGGGCCTGATTTCTGGCGTCGAGCCGCTGCGCCGAGCGCGTGAGCTTTTTGCGGCGGCGTTCGACCTCTTGTACGACGACGTCGTTCGAGACCCCCGCCATGCCCGCGATGCGTATGGCGTAGACCTGCCGCTCGACCGAGCCCGGCAGCCGCGCCACCATATCCGACGCCTCCTTGAGAAAGGCGACCTTCTGCTCGTCCACGGAGAGGTCGTATTTGTCCGTCACCGTCTGCAGGCGGTAGTCGATGTGGTTTTCCGACTTATCCAGCAGGTTTCGGAACGCGTCGGCGCCTTTGGTCTTTATATACTCGTCCGGGTCCTTCGCTCCGGACATACTGAGCACCTTCACCTTGACATCCAGCTTATCCAGCAGGCCGATGGCGCGCTGCGCTGCTTTTTTGCCCGCGCCGTCGCTGTCATAGGCGATGATGACCTCCTTGGTGTAGTGGGAGATGAGCCTCGCCTGCTCGGGCGTGAGCGAGGTGCCGAGAGACGCGACCGCGGAGTCAAAGCCCGCCTGATGCATCATCACGACATCAATATTCCCCTCTGCCAGTATTATATGTCCGCTCTTCGACTTTTTAGCCAAATTAAGTGCAAAAAGGTTGCGGCTCTTGTTGAATACCAGCGTTTCGGGGCTGTTCATGTACTTTGGCTCACCCTCGCCGAGTATCCTGCCGGAAAAACCGATAACGTCGCCCCTCACGTCTATGACCGGAAACATAAGACGGCTTCGGAAGGTATCGTAATGCCCGCCGTTTTTACCTTTGCGGACGAGCCCCGCGTCAAACAGCTCGTACTCGGAATAGCCGAGCTCCTTCATCGCTTTTATGAGACTGTCCCATGTGTCGGGCGCATAGCCGAGACCGAAGCGCTTTGCCGTCGCGGGCGTTATCTCGCGCTTTGCCATGTAGTCGAGGGCGGGACCTCCGTTGGGGCCGCTCAGGCAGGAGTAGAAAAACTTTGCCGCGTCGCGGTTGAGCTCCAGCATCCTGCGTCGCTTTTTCGCCTCGCGGTTATCCTCCTGCTCGGGCATGGCCATGCCCACGCGCTTTGCCAGAAACTCGACCGCCTCCGGAAACGTGAGGCTTTCGATCTCCATTATGAAATTTATAACGCCGCCGCCCTTGCCGCAGCCGAAGCAGTGATATATCTGCTTGTCGGGAGATACGGAAAAGGAGGGCGTTTTTTCGCTGTGGAAGGGACACAGGCCGAACTGATTGGAGCCTGAACGCTTTGTAAGCCGCACATAGCTGCCCACAACGTCGACTATGTCGTTGCGCTCGACAAGCTCCTGCAAAAATGCCTCAGGTATAGCCATTTATCTCGCCTCCCCCTTTATCGTTGTGCCGAGAGCTATTTTACCGTCCAGCTCATCGGGATGAATATCTCGCTGTATTTTTCCATGGCATAGCCGTCGGTCATGCCGGAAACGTAGTCGCACACTGCGCGCTCTTTGCCCTCGCGCTCGGCTATGAGCTGAAGCTCCGCGGGCATTTTCTCCGGATGCTTCACATAGTATTCAAAAATTCCGGCGATGATGCCGTCTACCTTGCTCTCCTCGCCCTTTGCGATGGGATTGGTGTAAACGTCCGAATACATGAAGCTGTGGAAAAAGTCCACCGCCTCCTGCATATAATCGCTCATTTTTATAACTCCGCCGCCGCTGTTTTCAATGAGGTCGAGCATGATGGAGTTTATCCGCTCGCTGTTTCGCTCGCCGCAGCGGGTGCGTATGATCTCCGGCACGTCCTCCTCTCTGAGTATGCCGGCGCGGATAGTGTCGTCAAGATCGTGGTTTATGTACGCTATGCGGTCGGCAAGCCGCACGACGGTGGCCTCCATAGTATCGTCCGGCGCGCCGTGGGTGTGGTTGAGAATGCCCATGCGCGTCTCGTAGCAGAGGTTTAAGCCCCTGCCGTCCCGCTCGAGCACGTCCACAACGCGAAGCGACTGCCGGTAGTGCTTGAAGCCCGGCTCATAGATGCGGTCGAGCGCGCGCTCACCGGCGTGGCCGAAGGGCGTGTGCCCCAGATCGTGCCCCAGCGCAATGGCCTCGGCCAGATCCTCGTTGAGCTCCAGCGCCCTTGCCGCGGTGCGGGCAAGGCGGGAGACCTCAAGGGTGTGCGTAAGCCTTGTGCGGTAATGGTCGCCCTCGGGCTGGAGGTAAACCTGCGTCTTGTGCTTCAGGCGGCGGAAGGACTTCGAGTGGGTTATCCTGTCGATATCGCGCTGGAAGCAGGTGCGTATCTCGCATTCGGGCTCGCTTTCGCTCCGACCCTTTGAATTTTCCGCTCTCACGCCGTATTCGCAGACGAGGCTGCGCTCGGCGATCTCACGTCTTTGCCTCGGGCAGGACATTCTTTCCCTCCTTCATATCATACCGTTTTCGCCCCTTGTCGGGCAAAAATAAGAGCATTGAAGATGCCCTTCAATACTCTTATACGACGCAAATTCTCATTTCCCTTTATTTTTTCAAAATTTTTTTATGCCTTACCTTATTCTTACCGGCATAAATTCCTCGCCGGTGGTGCGCACCACGGCGGCTCCCGCGGTCAGGTCGGCGACGCGGACGGCGAAAGACTCCGCCGCCTCCTCGGGCAGCAGAAGCTTTAAACAGACCTCCGCTCCGTATTCGACGTCCTGCACCACGCCGCCGGAGGCCGCGCACTCAAGCTTTATCCGCTCGAGCAGCGAATATGTACAGGGCACCTCCGCCCTCACCCAGCGGCGCACGACGGACACGCCCGCCGCGTCGAGCGCGTCCTTTGCGCTCTTTGTGTAAGCCCGCAGGAGCCCGCCCGCGCCGAGCAGCACGCCTCCGAAATACCTCGTGACGACGCACACGACGTTCTCGACACCCTCGCGCTTGAGCACCTCGAGCATCGGTATGCCCGCCGTGCCCTGCGGCTCGCCGTCGTCTGAATAGCGCACCGCGCCGCCGCGGATGATGTAGCACCAGCAGTTATGACGGGCGTCATGATATTTCTTTTTCATCTCGGCGACGAAGGCCTTGGCCTCGTCCTCGGTCCCGACCATGCGGACATGGCCGAGGAAGCTCGAGCGCTTTTCGGTAAACTCGGCCTCGCCCGCCCCCGCGGGGATATAATACTCGCTCATTCAGTCCTCCCAGTCCTCTTTGGCCTCGGTATAGCCCGGGATGAAGCGCTTTACCTTGCCGAAGATATCCGGCGGCACGATGACCTCGGCCTCGATGCCCCCGTCGGTATACTCCATTCTGATGACCGCCGCCTCGCGGTTTAAAAGGTCCGCGACTCCGGCGCATGAATACGGTATCTTCAGGGTCACATGATGCCTGCCCTTATCCAGCAGCCTCGACAGAGCCTGCACAAGCTCCTGCACGCCCTCGCCGCTTTTGGCCGACAGGCACACTACATCCTCGCCGTGGGGCAGGATGCCGACATAGGCGTCGCACTTGTTGTACACCCTGATGCAGGGCGTTTCGTTAGCGCCGAGCTGATTTATAAGGCTGTCGACTACCCTTGCCTGCTCCTCCCAGTCGGGGTTTGAGATGTCGATAACGTGCAGCAGCACATCGGCATAGGAAAGCTCCTCAAGCGTCGCCTTGAAGGCCTCGATGAGGTGGTGCGGCAGCTTGCGGATAAAGCCGACGGTGTCGGAGATGAGCACCTCGGTAAATTCATCGATGCGCAGCTTGCGGGTCGTGGTGTCAAGAGTGTCGAAAAGCCGGTCGTTGGCGGGGATGTCGGAATCGGTAAGGCAGTTTAAAAGCGTGGATTTACCCGCGTTGGTATAGCCCACGAGAGCCACGACGGGCATGTCGTTTTTCTCGCGGCGGCGGCGCTGGGTGCTGCGCACCTTGCGCACCGCGGCAAGCTCCTCCTCAAGCTTCTGTATCTTGCGGCGGATGTGGCGGCGGTCGGTCTCAAGCTGGGTCTCGCCGGGGCCGCGGGTACCGATCGGCGACGAGCCGCCGGAGGCCGTCTGGCGCACAAGATGCGTCCACATGCCCGTCAGACGCGGCAGCAGATACTTGTACTGGGCAAGCTCCACCTGGAGCTGCCCCTCCCTCGTGCGGGCGCGCTGGGCAAAGATATCGAGTATCAGTCCGGAGCGGTCGAGCACCTTTACGCCGAGTTCCTCGGAGAGCACGCGCATCTGCGAGGGTGAAAGCTCGTTGTCAAACACCGCGAGGTCGCACTCGTTCCGCTCGATGAAATCCTTGAGCTCGGCGACCTTGCCGTCGCCTATGAAGCTGCGCGGATCGGGGGTCGGGCGGTTCTGGATGAGCATGCCCACGGCCTCGCCCCCCGCGGTCTCGACCAGGGCGGCAAGCTCCGCCATGGAGATATCGGTCGAGCGCTCGGAGATATCCATCGAGCTTGCGCTCAGGCCCGCCAGCACGGCTCGTTCAATTTTTATATCGTTATTTTCCATCTGTACCTGTCCTTTGGATCTGCTTGTTCTATATTATAAGTATACCAAATAATATCCCTTTTTCAACTGTTTTAGCACGGGCAAGGCGCTCCGCCGGCATTTACCGCTTGCTCTTTTGCCTGTCGTGTTATAAAATGTAAGCACTATACCGATATTGATTGGAGCATTTGATATGACAGTTTTGGTAACGGGCGGTATGGGCTATATCGGCAGCCACACCTGCGTCGAGCTCTTGGAGCGCGGCATGGACGTCGTCGTCATCGACAACCTCGTCAACAGCAGCGCCGAGGCCGGACGCCGCATCGAGCAGATAACCGGCAGGCCGGTCGTTTTCTACGAGGCGGACGTGCGCGACCGTGAAAAGCTCGATGAGATATTCGAAAAGCACGATATCGACTGCGTCATCCACTTCGCCGGTCTGAAAGCCGTGGGCGAATCGGTCGAAATGCCGCTGGAGTACTACGACAACAACCTCGGCTCGACCATCACCCTCTGCGAGGCGATGCGCAGCCACGGCGTGAATAAGATCATCTTCTCCTCCTCCGCCACGGTCTACTCAGCCGACAATGAGATGCCGCTTTACGAGACATCGCGCACGGGCGGCTGCACCAATCCCTACGGCTGGACAAAATTTATGTGCGAGCAGATACTGCGCGACTATGTAAAGGCCGACCCCACGTGGAGCGTCGTGCTGCTGCGCTATTTCAACCCCGTCGGCGCTCATCCCAGCGGTCTCATCGGCGAGGACCCCAAGGGCATACCGAACAACCTCATGCCCTATATCTCTCAGACCGCCATCGGCAAGTTCGAGTATCTGCGCGTTTTCGGCGACGACTACAACACCCACGACGGCACCGGCGTTCGCGACTATATCCATGTCGTCGATCTCGCCCGCGGTCACGTCGCCGCCATCTCGTACATGGAAAATCACCGCGGCGAAAGCGTGTTCAACCTCGGCACCGGCGTCGGCTACAGCGTGCTGGACATGGTGCACGCCTTTGAAAAGGCAAACAGCCTGCGGGTGCCGTACAGGATCGTGGGCAGGCGCGCCGGCGATATCGACATCTGCTACTGCAGTCCCGAAAAAAGCAAAAAAGTCCTCGGCTGGGCGGCGGACTATGACCTTGAGGATATGTGCCGCGACAGTTGGCACTGGCAGTCCATGAACCCAGACGGATACAGAAAAGGATGAAAAAACCGACCTGCCGGTCGGTTTTTTTACTGTATATCACTCCACGGGGTCGTAGAAAATATCCATTATCATTGCCAGGAACGCCTCCTCATCGACAACGTACACGGCGTGATTCTGCTCGCCGAGCTCGGAATGCCCGGGAACATTGTGTATCTGCCCGTCAAAGTCGAGCTTTATCGCCTGACGTGCAAGGTAGACCATCATTGCGGCGTTTATATTGGTGGTGACGTTGTCCTTTACGCATCCGTAAAGATCCAGCACCGAGGTGGGGTCCTTCTTAGCGCTGTCAAGGCCCTTGTACACGAGCGCCATGAGCACCTGCTTCTGGCGCTCCATGCGCTGGTTATTGCCCTCGATGGTATGCTCGCGGAATCGGATATACTGCTCGGTCAGCCTGCCCTTGAGCTCCGTCTGCTGCCCCGCGGTAAAGCCGTTGAAGCTTTCCGAGGGCGTTACGGTGATGCCTCCCACGGCATCAACAAGGTCGGCGATGCCGTTCATATATATCGATGCGTAGGCCGGGATATTCAGTCCGTAGAATATCTTCGACGCCGCCTTGCTCGTCAGCCGGCAGCTGACGTCGCCGCCGTCGCCGTAGCTGTAGGCAAGGGCGAGCTGGGCATTGCCGGTGCCGATGAAATTGCCCTCGGAATCGAGCATCTCAAGCTCGCAGAGTATGTCTCTTGACACGGATATGAGCGTAAGCTTTTCGTTCTTGGGGTCGAGCACCGCCAGAACGTTCACATCGGACTGATTTGCGTTGCCGTAATACGACTGCTCGGACTTCTGGTATTCGTCCACGCCCATAAGGAGAATGCAGCTTATCTCATCATTATATCTGTACAGCTTTCCCTTATACCGAACCGTACCTGTGCCGACGGACTCAAACGCCTGCGCGTTTGCGCCGCTGAGGTCGATGCTCCCGCCGTCGTCGGTAAGGGCGCCGCGGCCGATGGAGTCGAGTATAAACACCGCCGCCGCCATCAAAACGGCAAGCCCCGCCAGAACGCACACGATTATGAGCAGCGCCTTCGCGCCCTTGCTCATTGGCTTTTTTGCCGTCGCCTCATGCTCGCCTTGTCTTTTCATATCCTCATCTCGCAATCATCATTCGGGTTTTCCGTGCTGATTTTAATGCCGGTACTGCTGATATTATACAACATCTTGTTGTGCTTTTCAATCGTCAGCACAAGTGCTTTTTTCCCCGAAAAATATTCTTAACAATTTATTGCAAATAGGCAAAAACTTGTTGACATTACTCACTTTTTGGAATATCTTATTAATAGTTTTTATGTAAACGGCTTATTCGCCGCGGCGCTGAAGCATGCAGCTTTACGGTTTTCTGCCGCGGCCGCCTTACCTTTATGTTTTGAGAAGTATTTTTTTAATACAAATAGGAGGATAATATGAACAAGACAAGAAAGATTCTGTCAGTGGTTCTTGCTATCATGCTCATCGTATCCATCGTACCTGTCGGCTCCGCCTTTGCGGACAATGACGGCAAATGGGTAAGCGCATGGAGCACAAGTCCCATCGACGCAAGCCTTAACGATCTGGGCCTTCTGGATCAGATAGGCGTCCCCATCGCTCTGGCCAGCTCCCGTGTCACGATCCAGTCGACCGCGACCGGCTCCCAGATCCGCCTCACCTTCTCCAACCAGTACGGCAATCTGCCCCTGACCATCTCCGGCTGCACCGTGGCGAAGGCCACCGACGACCACCGCGTCATCGATAAGGACAGCCGTGAGACCGTTCGCTTCGGCGGCAAGCTGATCAAGATCATCCCCGCCGGACAGGTCGTCACCTCCGACCCCATCAACATTGATGTCGTCGCAGGCGAAGAGCTCACCGTCACCACCTATTACCGCGGCCTCAACGTTATGCGCACCATCGGCCTCATCGGCGGCGACAGCTATGTTTCCGCGGGCAACTTCACCTATCTCAAGACCATGTACTCCGGCATAAACCTCAAGTTCGAGGCCGACTCCGGCTCCTACGAGATCATCCCCAGTCTCATCGGCATGGAAGTCAAGGCCAGCCAGGACACCGACGTCTGCGTCATCTTCGGTGACTCCACCGTCGCAAACGAGATCCCCCGTCTGCTTGAGGCGAAGCTTCAGGCAAACGGCATCACCAATGTCAGCGTAACTCAGGAAGCCATCAAGGGCAACCGCCTCATTGCCGACGGTATCGGCGCGGCGGCAAAGGTTCTCGGCCAGGCCGGCGTTGACCGCTTCCAGCAGGATGTCCTCGGTCAGGCGGGCGTTAAGTACGTTATCGTGAAGCTCGGCATCAACGACGTCGTGCATCCCCACTGCGAGAGCAAGATTGAAAAGGGCATCCAGCCCGTAAGCCTTGAGGATATGATCGCAGGCTACAATCAGCTCATAGCCATGGCTCACAATGCCGGCGTTGAGATCTACTTCTGCGAGCTTACCCCCTGGGAAGGCTACACCCGCAACGTTTTCGGCGCAGGCGACGACGTTCAGTGGTGCGAGGAGTTCGACCAGCTCCGCGTTGACATCAACGCATGGTTCGCAAGCTCCGACTGCGCCGCAGACGGCTGGATCGATATGAGCGGCATGTGCGATCCCACGCATCCCACGCAGCTCATCCCCGGACAGACCCCCGACGGCATCCACCACAACGCCGCAGGTCAGGCAAACTTTGTGTCTCTGGTCCCCGTTGATATCTTTAAGTAAAATAGTATAAAAAACAGGCTTTGCTCTTGCAAAGCCTGTTTTTTCCATACTGTCAAAGAGATAAAAATGAATGCATAGAATGAAGCGACGGACAGGGGGAGCTCGAGGGGGCGGCAGCCCGCCTCGAATTAGATAAATAGCCATCAAAAATGCCTGATTTATCAGGCTTTTTGACGAGCATGGCGAGGTTTTTCGTGAAATGAAATTTCACAAAAAACTTGGCGTTTTTGAAGCGTGCAAAAAAGTCCGGGAGGACTTTTTTGACACGCTGAAAAAACAGGCTTTGCTCTTGCAAAGCCTGTTTTTTCATGCCGTCAGTCGATTACGGCGTTCAGCTCGCGGAGCCTGGATATGAACTCCATCATATCCCCGCGGGCTGTTTTTTCATCTATCTCGAACTCCTCAAGTATAGCGCTCAGGACTGCCTCCTCATCGGCCGCTTTCTCCAACTGACGCCATATCAGCGCGCCCACCTCGTTGCAGGTTATGAGGCCGTCGCACTTTTGCGCCGTCGCACCCACAGGCACGAGCACCAGCTCGCCGGCGATGTCTCTTGCTATAAATTCGGGATTTGCTCTCATTTATCTTCTCCTTTTCCGCTTTTCAGCTCCGCATATATCTTCTCTGTCTCTGCAAGCATGGCTTTTGTGCGGCGGCAGAGATACTCGGGAACCTCGGTAAAGCTGCCCGTCTCGCAGCGGCAGGACGCGGCGCACACCATGCACACGGGCCGGTCCGGACAGGCCGTACACTTTGCGGGCATCATGACGCGAGAAGCAAACTCTCTTGTTTTCCGCCATGCGTTCTCAAATCCGTCCGATTTTACGTCAGCCGCGCTGACAGGCCACATCCCGCAGGGAGTCATCTCCCCGCTCCAGTTTATCCAGAAGGCCGTGGTGCCCGCCCTGCAGCGTATGTGCTCGTCGGGTGTGTCCAGACACTCGCTGTTTTCGAGAGTGCCCTCCGCACGGCTCAGGCGCGCCTGGGCCAGCGTGCAGAATTCCTCATCGCTCATTCTAAGCCGCTCGCTGCGGATGTGGGCGGCCGCGTCCTCCTCAGGGCTCATGCGGTCGTTCCTGCCCACCTGCGTACCGTCGCGGCGCAGCGGCGGGAACATATAGGTCGCGGTCTGGATATTCACGTCGTTTTCCCGCGCAAACTCCGTTAGCTTCGCCATATCGCCGCAGTTATATCGGGTGACGCTGTAGTTGAGCTTGACCGTCAGATTCCGCGCCTTCATGCCCTTGAGGGCATATATCGC
This sequence comes from uncultured Clostridia bacterium, assembly GCA_946405205.1. Lineage (GTDB taxonomy): Bacteria > Bacillota > Clostridia > Oscillospirales > Oscillospiraceae > F23-B02. The sequence continues at coordinate 31,963 of CAMJGL010000003.1, read as the reverse complement.
CCTGTCGTAGGCCTCCGGCATACCGCAAAGGTCGGCATAGGTCTCGCGGCTTGCTCCGTACAGCGACATGTTCACCTTCGCCGGCGGATTTGCCGCCAGAAAATCGAGCATATCGTCGTCCAGCAGCGTACCGTTTGTGTTGATGGAAACAACGAGCCCCATGTTGCGGCAGGCTGTGTATATCTCCCTGAACCCGGGATGAGTCAGCGGCTCGCCGCCGGTCAGCAGCAGGTACAGCATTCCCACGCCGCGGGCCTTTTCCGCGAGCGCTATCCATTCCCCGGCGGGCATCAGTCCGCCCTCGGCCTCGACCTCCTGCATCGGCTTGCGGACATAGCACATTTTGCAGCTGAGGTTGCAGCAGGGCGTCAGCTCAAAGGTGCCCGACAGGGGGATCCCCGCCGCGGCAGCCTTATAGTGCAGGTGTCTGCTTATTCTCGATTCAACATATTGAGGGTCCATATCTATCCTTTCAGAGAGCTCTTTCCAGCGCCTCGACCGCAGATTCATCCGGCAGGCAGGCCAGCTCCAGCACCGGCACGCTGTTAACGAGACCTGCCATCAGCTCCACAGCCCTTACCGGATCGGAGGGTATGTCGTTTTTATACGCGCACTGCCTGAGCAGCTTCATAAAGCAGTCAGTTCCTTTAAGCACGCTTACGCTGTTCTCCTTTGCCTGCTGCAGCAGCACCACGGCGCGCAGTGGCCTCGTGATGTTCCTGCAGAACTCGGAGGTGCCGGAGTAGTAGATACCGCCGGCAGTAAAGCCTTCGCCGGTCATGCGTATCAGGCAGCGGTCGCCGTTTACGATCACCGCGCCGCGATGCTTCCGCCATAGCTCCGCCTGTGTTGATTTGCCCGTTCCGCAGGGTGCGGAAAACAGTATAGCTCCCGCGTCCGTCGAAATGTAAGACGCGTGGAGGACGGCGGCTGAGTTTTCAAGCAGCATATGATTAAAGTCTGCAAGGCGCAGGACGTCCTCCGCGCTCAGCCGGCCGCGGTACTCATCAAGCACGGTTAGCCTGCAGTTGTTTCCCCTGTGCTCGGCGTAGGCATATGCCGTTCCGGCTCTCTCCGAGCCTTGGCTGTACCGGCGGTACCGGCCCGTCACCTCGCCGTCAGGCTCGGGGAGCTCGGGCAGGGCATGAGCAAACTCAAGGCTTATCCCGCAGTCCGCTGCTGCGTCAAATTCAAACCTGCGGAGCTTATCGCCCTCGGAAAGCATCTCGTCCGAGCTTATTGCGACCGATATGCCCGAAAAATCATACAGCTTACGGAACATAGGTTATAAACATGAGCCGGGAGCTTTCCGGATCGAAATGCATTGCCGAAACGGCTGCGCTCTCGCCGGCCTCCAGATCCTGCTGAACGACCGCACGGTAGGTTATGCCGCCGATATATGTGCCGTCAACATAGTTTTTGTAGTAAACGTACACCGGTGCGCTCACGGCGGTGTCGGACTCGTTGGTGATTATAAGCGCGCCCTCCTGTGTCCGGACGGAGAAGACCCCTTCATACATCGAAGGCTCGGCGTCAAACCACGCTATGTTATTCGCGCTGAGGCTGCATTCGCCGAGGCCTGACGAAAACGACTTCCTGTCGGCCTCCATCACCCGTACCGTGCCGCCGGCGGGAACGGTCGTGACCTCGAAATGATACTCCTCTCCGTCTGCCGTAAGCACTAAGCCGGCATACTGGAGGGTCTTGTCCGCCGTGTTTCTGAGCGTGAGCGCAGCGATGCTTTCAAGCGCCTCGTCCGAGCCGTCCTCCACGAAAATTCCGGCGATATTGTCGGCTGATACCGCCTCAACGCCGGAGACACTGCTGTTGACCGTGATCCCGAGCGCTCCGCCGGCGGGTGTTTTATCCGCATCGGAGCCGCCGATAAGCACAAGGGCGATCACCGCGGCAATAATGACAATAACTATCGCCGCTATTACAATAAATGTTTTCTTTTTCATATGCACCTCTGTCGTCAACGCGGCTCCAAAGCAGGGCCGCGGGCTGAGTCCATCCAATGTACGCTCCATTATAACACTGCCTGTTAGTTTTTTGCAATATGCGCACAGCGTCTGCGACGCGGTTTTATTCCGTATTACGACGCAAAAAGCCGCCCTGTATCCGAAAATACAGGGCGGCCCGTGCTTTTTCATGAGCTCCAGAGCATATTAGTGGCAGTGTATACCTCGTAGCAGAAGCCGTAATCCTCCGACGGCTCAGTATTGCAGTCCGGCTCACTGGTAAACATCCAGCTGTCGCCGCCCACATTTACCGTGCAGTTCGTGTAGCTGCCCTGAGTTATATCACCGACCGGCAGGCCTGTCGCGCAGTTGCCAGCGATGTTGCTGCTCAGTTCATACCGTTCATAGTACAGCTCCGGTTTTGAATATGCTTTTTTCATTTCCGTTACCTCCCGAACAGTTTTGACACAAAGCTCTTGAGCGCTTCGTTCAGCCGCTTCGCCGCGTTTATCAGCTTTTCCCATACCGTCACGGTCTTATCGCCGTCGTCGTCATCGCCCTCGTCCGGTTCATCGGTCGGTGCCGGGTCGGGCTCTTCTGTCGGCTCGGGTTCCTCGGTCGGGGTCGGCTCTTCCGTGGGCTGAGGCTCCTCGCTCGGAGCCGGCTCTTCGCGTATCGCCATCATCACCGACGCCGCGTAGCTGACTACATCGTTATCGACCGAAAGCCCTCTGGGTACCGCGGCTGTATCTATACCGGCGCCCGAGATCTTCAGGTTCGTTATCGACACGAGGCCGCCGCCGCTGTTTACTATGACGACCATTCCGTCGTCGCTTGTTATCTTGTAGTACATCGCCGTGCTGCCGGCAAGTTCGATGGTCTGGCCGTTCACATTCACGGCGCTCACGTTCAGGTTTGCAGCCTTCATGCCGAGCTGCAGGCTCTCGCCGCTGTAGTTAACCACCCTGAAAGCAACAGCCTGTCCCGCCGCCAGATATACCTCGTTCTTCGGGCCGAAGTTCTTGTAGTCGGCAACATTCTTGGTCGTTATCTTTTCTTTATAGTTTAATTTGCCGTCCTCACCAAAGACTGGTTTGCCTTCCGAGTCAAGTTCTACCCAGCCGTCGATGAACACCGCGCCTACGGTAGTGCCCTCGTTAAAGCTGTCCTTTGTAAGCAGCTGCTTTCTCACCGAGATGAACCGTGCGTTCTGCTCGTCGGCTGCGTACTTGTCGTTGTACGTGTCGCTGGTGTTATAGATGCGCACGCCGTCAAGGATGAACGTCACGCTGCCGCTTCTCACGCCGTCTGCATTGGCCGGGTCGAGTGCGCCGCTGTATGCAACTTCTATATCCACCCTGTAGGTGCCGTAGTCAAGATTCTGCATATACACCGGCGTCTGCCAGTATTCGCCGTTGGACGACGTTGCCACCAGCTTCTTCATGCCGACACGCTGATTGTCCTTATTATAGACCGAGATAACAGCGCCGCCCTGCTTTGAAGTGCAGGCAGAGTAGATCTCAAACCCGGTGCCGGTGAAGGTGAAGCTCGCCTTCGCAGTCTCACTGCCCGAAACCGTTACCTGCTTTGCCTTTCCCAGTGAGTACTGGGTGTACTGTCCGTAGGTCTCGTCATAGCCGTATACGTCGTTTTTGTCTCCGCCGTGGATCTCGCCGGTATAGCCTTCGCCGACCGAGGTCCATTTGCCCTCGTAAGACACAAAGCTGTCCTCGTAGTACACATCCGCCGCCGGGATGATGTCAACGGTCGAATACTTGTAGCCCTTGTCCACCTTGGCCGAATAGTACACGGTATCCTGTTCAAGGGCGATCTTTTCGGGGGTGTAGGTCAGGGTGATGCCGTTCAGGGACGCGGAGCCGTAGGCGGTTTTTGCGGACTTTGCCGCATTGTACTCGTCGCCGGCAGTAACACCCGTGTCGAGCGCCACGCTGGGCTTATCGGCACTTATGCCGGAGACCTCACCCTCAAGGCCTATCTGTACAGGCAGGCCGAAATCTATCACGACGTTGCTCGCTGCGATGCCGGGCACTGCCGTTACGGTGACATAGCTTTCATATGTATTGCCGTTGACGGTATAGCTGAGCTTAACGGTCGCAGTGGTCTCCGTTCCGGCAAAGGTGAGCGTCGCAGTACGTGCGTCCGCATTGCTGAGGGTCACGCCCTCCGGCGCGGCACCCTCGAAGGACCATGCATAGCTGCCGTTCATGTCCATACCCGCGGCGCCTGTGCCGACCGGCTGAGCAGTGAGCGTCAGTGTGTCGTCAGGATTGATGCCGCAGATCCTTTTCAGGTCTGGATATGCCTGAGCTGCGGTGTCGATAGCATCATCCGCCATCTGGATATCGATGCCCGCGGTGTTGTTTGTTATCGCGACGGTGTCAGAGCATATGGTACGCCCATTATAGACATACGCCGCGGTCAGGTTTGCGGTGCCGCCATTGCCGGTGAAGCTCACCGTTGCGTTCGCGCCGCTGCCGGAAACCGTGAAGATATTTTTGTCGGAGCTGCTCCATACCCAGCTTCCGCCGGAGGGGAGCTCTGCAAGGGGATTGCTCTCATATGTAACGGAAACATCCTTTGTCATGCTTCCGGAGAAGTTATCGACGGAATAGGTCTCGGGATAATAGCTGTCGATGCAGATATCGGCTGTATACTTGATATTCGTCACCGTAGCCGTGTCCTTCATCGTGTAGACAGTGCCGTCGAGTTCCTTCCATGTCAGGGTCATGGTAAGGTTCGCGGTGCCGCCGTTTCCGGTGAGCACGACCTGGCCGTTCTCGATTTTCGCTACATTCTCGTTATCGCTTTCCCATGTAACGCTGCGGCTCTCGCCGTAGGTGTAGCCGACAAAGGAGCCGTAGGATGCAAAGTTATCAGTCGGGGCGGTCAGTGTGCTGACATTGCCCTTGCTGCCGGTCGGGCTGTTTGCCAGATTGTCGGTAAGAGTATAGGTAAATGGAACGACGGTGCCGTTGTCTGCGTTATAGTAGGTCTGAGCCTTGCTCCCCTCGGTTATGCCGAGGGTAGTGTCGACCTGCGCCGCCGCGTAAAGCGTGACGAGGTTGCTGTTACTGTCAACTTTTATAGTGGAATTGTTGAGTACGCGGAAAGCATATCCTGTCTTGACATCTTCACCGTTGCCATTTTTCGGAGTGAAGTTATAGTAGCTAAGGTACTTGTCTCCGGAAACAATACCGGCGGTGTTGCTGCCGTAATAAACAAGGCTTTTGTAGCTTTTCGAGGCATCATAAGCCTTGACAGTATTGAGGGAATACCATTCACTGCTTCCGCCGTCAACGTAGTTGTAGTTGACTGAATTGCGAAGACCAGTATCAAATACCGAGACGGTACCCCAAAACGGATAATAGAAAGCTATCGCCAAGTTATCTGAATAGCTTCTCCAATCTATCAAAGTATTCTCAGCTGCCTTGCGTTGCCAATAAGCCTGCCGGTATGCCGATTCGCTGGGTACTGTTACTTCGTTCACGCTTGTCGATTTAACCGCTATGTACGGGGCCCCTCCGGTTCCGCGCTGAAGGGTTGCCGGTAAATTGTCCGCGTCAGCCACCGGATTACCATAAATTGCTCCCCTCCACGGATTGCTATATGCCTTTTCTATATCAGAGGTCTGACTGCCGTCGGACTGCATCAGATACATTGTGCTCTGCTGGTCGGAGGCTCCGGAACTGAGGTTTTCGGAGCTGCCGAAGAAATAATAGCCGCCGCCAACGGTGGACGTCGTAGCCACATACAGGTTGCCGACAGACGCAGTCTTTTCAACATCCTCGGCTTTCACGCCCTTGAAGATGCTGATAGGCACATGATTTGCAATGACGGTCTGACCCGCCGCTGAGTAATGGATATGGTCGGTGGTATATGCGGATTTGAGTACATACTGATCGCTGTGGCCGCTGCGGAGCTCGCCTACCGCTTCGCTTACCGGAATGTAACCGAAGGAGTAGCCGCTTTTTGGGTCAACGGTCATATTGTCCTCATCCGTGTAATGAGAGCAGTTGTCCGCAAGCCACTGATTTACCTTAAGACGAACCGCCTCCATCTGTGCCATAGTCGTCTCGTCCGTGGTCACGGTACCGTTTCTCGTGTAGCCTATCCACGGAGTTATATCGAAGAAATATATCTCAATGCCCTTGGCATGAGCCGCGGATATGAGCTGCTTATATGCGTTGATTATCTCCTGCGCGGAGGGCGTACCGTCAAAATACTGCGCGAGGTTCGAGCAGTTCGGGTGCACGATATCATTGACGCCTATCTTGACGAAAACCTTCTTGACGCCCGCGAGGCTCAGCGCGTCAAGATCGAAGCGCGTAAGAAGTGCGTCGCCCTCGAGCGGGCCGTCGCCGCCGACGCCGTCGGCAAGCAGTTCGTTGCCCTTGATGCCCGCGCCGACTACGGAAACATTATCCAAGCCCGCGCCGTTGACCTTGGACTGAATAAGACCCGGGATAGAGTTAGTGACGGTCGAATCGCCGATGACGACCGCGGTGTACGCGCTCGTATCGCCGGTTTTCGTCTCAACACAGTTTATCATCGGGGTGATCTCAAAGTTGCCGGTGTTGGGATCCTCGGAGACGAGCTTGCCGAGCGCACCGTACGACCACTCGGTGTTGGTCATCTGATCGCCCATCCAGCAATAAGAGGTGCTGCCGGTCAGGCCCGCGTCACGCACCTTGCCGGAGTTGGCAACATATGAAGACAGCACAAGGTAATCGCCCGGCGACAAGTTGATCGTGAACCAGTCTGTCCACACATAGCCTCCCTTGGGGATGGAGAACGAAGTTTTGCCGTTGACGGTGATATTCTTTATTGTATTGCCGTTGATGGAGGTCGCGTTGCCGTTTCCGGCAAGCGCGGCATTCATCTTCGTAACGTTGATGGCCGTATCTCCGTAGTAGTTTGTCAGCTTGACCCTGAAGGTCGCGCCTCCGTAAGAAAGCTGGATCCTGCTTCGGAAGGTCGAGTTTGTTTTGAAGCTGATTATGCCGTCGCTTTCAAAATACTTATCTACGAGAGCCTCCTTTGTCTGCTCGCCGTTGAGGTCGCACATTGCGGTGTACCATGCCGTAACGGTGCCGCTGTTGGTATAGCTCGCCGCTTCGGCGTCGGTGCCGACGGATACGGCGGGTATGACCGTCAGCAGCGAGAACACCATCAAAACGCTCAGCAGGAAGGATAGGCCTCTCTTGAATACCTTGTTTTTCATTCGTGATTCACCTCAGACTCTGCCAATATACCAATAATATCCAACGCAGAAGCATGGCTTCGTTAAAAAAAGTGCATACTTCCACAAATTAGAGTAATTATAGCACACGGTCCGATTATTTTTCAAGGTGAATTATTATAAAAAGTTGAATTATTTTGAAATATGTAATATTAAGGCAGAAAAAGGCGAAAAAAGCCGCTGTAACTGAATAAAGCGCATCAAAAAACCGCCCCGTATCCGAAGATACAGGGCGGTTCAAGTGTTTTTTATGAGCCAAAGAGCATTTCGTTCAGTGCAAAGGACTGATAGCAGTAGCCGTTGCCTTCTATTGGCTCGGTATTGCAGCCTATTCCCTCGCTCAGGAACAGAAAGTTGCCGCCGCCTACGCTCACTTTGCAGTCAACATATGTGCCCGAGTTTATCTCTCCGACCGGCAGGCCTGTCGCGCAGTTGCCGGCGATGTTGCTGCTCAGTTCGTACCGTTCATAGTACAGCTCCGGTTTTGAATATGCTTTTTTCATTTCCGTTACCTCCCGAACAGTTTTGACACAAAGCTCTTGAGCGCTTCGTTCAGCCGCTTCGCCGCGTTTATCAGCTTTTCCCATACCGTCACGGTCTTATCGCCGTCGTCGTCATCGCCCTCGTCCGGTTCATCGGTCGGTGCCGGGTCGGGCTCTTCTGTCGGCTCGGGTTCCTCGGTCGGGGTCGGCTCTTCCGTGGGCTGAGGCTCCTCGCTCGGAGCCGGCTCTTCGCGTATCGCCATCATCACCGACGCCGCGTAGCTGACTACATCGTTATCGACCGAAAGCCCTCTGGGTACCGCGGCTGTATCTATGCCGGCGCCCGAGATCTTCAGGTTCGTTATCGACACGAGGCCGTCGCCGCTGTTGGTTATGACGACCATTCCGTTGCTGCTCGTTATCTTGTAGTACATCGCAGTGCTGCCGGCAAGTTCGATGGTCTGGCCGTTCACATTCACGGTGCTCGCTTTCAGGTTTGCAGCCTTCATGCCGAGCTGCAGGCTCTCGCCGTTGTAGTTATTCACCTTGAAAGCAACAGCCTGATTTTTTGCCAGATATACCTCGTTCTTCGGGCCGAAGTTCTTGTAGTCGGCAACATTGGCGGTCTCTATTGCAGTATCGGTACCGTTGCCGTCGATGAACACCGCGCCTACGGTAGTGCCCTCGTTAAAGCTGTCCTTTGTAAGCAGCTGCTTTCTCACCGAGATGAACCGTGCGTTCTGCTCGTCGGCTGCGTACTTGTCGTTGTACGTGTCGCTGGTGTTATAGATGCGCACGCCGTCAAGGATGAACGTCACGCTGCCGCTTCTCACGCCGTCTGCATTGGCCGGATCGAGTGCGCCGCTGTATGCGACCTCTACATCGACCCTGTAGGTGCCGTATTCGAGATTCTGCATGTATACCGGCGTCTGCCAGTATTCGCCGCTGGACACCGTTGCCACCAGCTTCTTCATGCCGACTCTCACATCGTCCTTATAGACCGAGATAACAGCGCCGCCCTGCTGTGCAGTGCAGGCAGAGTAGATCTCAAACCCGGTGCCGGTGAAGGTGAAGCTCGCTTTTGCAGTCTCATCGCCTTTGACCGTTACCTGCTTTGCAGTTCCCAGTGAGTACTCGGTGTACTGTCCGTAGGTCTCGTCATAGCCGTATACGTTGTTTTTATCGCCGCTGTGGATCTCGCCGGTATAGCCTTCTCCGACCGGGGTCCAGTCTGTCCACTGCTTTGTTTCTTCGTTTGCGTCCTTATATTGCCCTGTTGCGAAATCCACAAAGCTGTCCTCGTAGTACACATCCGCCGCCGGGATGATGTCAACCTGAGTGTATCTGAAGCCGGTTGCAGCCTTATACGCTGTATAGAAGGTATCTTTGCTTTGCAGCACAGCGGTAGGCGTATAGTCAACATTTTTGTTGTTCTCGGCATCTATCGATGCTTTTCCATAAGAAAGCTCAACCTTATTAGCCGTAAATTCGCAGCTATCCGTACCGCCGGTGATAGTTGCAACAGATGGAGCCGTTGCACTCAAGCCGACCACATCATACAGGCTGCTTACCTTGACCGGCAGGCCGAAGTCGATGACGGTGATCTTATCCGTGTCGCTCTTTTCAGCTACAACTTTGATGCTGTGACTGCTCATGTGGTCAACGGTGATTTTTCCCGCTTTGGCAGCTGCAACCACCTGAGCTGTATTATATGCCGTTCCGTCTACGGTGATAGCGGTGATGATATAGCCGCTCTCGGGCGCAATACTGACTTCCGTCTTATTCGACGCACTATACACATAGTGCTCAGCGGCGGGCGTGAGTATAGCGTGTTCTCCGCTTGTGGAAAGGTCATACTCCTTTACATAGTTGGTGAACACATAGCGGTTAACGCTGCCTTCACCCATAAGGTATGTTCCGGAAGTATAATTTGTACCCTTTGTCCCGTATTCTGTCGTATCGCCTATAAAATCGATCTTTACGCCGTCATACTTTGCAGGGTTAGTAACGTTCGTGGGCTGAGCCTGAACGACCTTGACATTGGTGTTGGGCCCGATATCGGTAAATGTTGCAAACTGGTTAGCCGCGAGTGTAAATTTTCCGCCGGTTCCGGTTTTGAACTCCGCATTGCCCACTGTATAGGTTTTGTTTACAAGACCTGTACCGTTTTCGTTTTGCAGATAGTAGGTAAATGTATCACTCTCGCTGCTGAGGAGCTCTCCGCTCTGGTCAGCGACCTGATTCTGCACGGTGACGCTGGGGATGGGAACCACCGGAAGATTGAATTTAATGCAGCAGTTGGAAGCTCCTCCATGACGCTCAAGGTAGAATATCCGCATATAGTGCATACCGCCGTCAAGCAGGGAAGAATTGATATCGGATATTTTCTTTGTTTTGGGGCCTTCATCGCCTGCATTGGTGTTTGCGCCGGTGACAGTAACAGCGTTGCTGACGTAGACCTCATCATTTTTAAAGTCAATATATCCGTATAACGCCTTATGACCGCCGCCTATATCCAGCACAAGATAATCATCAATAAATACCCAAAGGTCGTCGTCGCCGGAGAATTCAAATTTCATTCCATCTCCCGTCGAAGTTCCATCGACAGTACGGGAGTTAGGCATGTAGAACTGTGTCTCCATGCTAAGGCCGAAATGGTGATTGGTAAGATTACCTTCAGTCGTTGTCTCCATTGCGCGGTTTGCATATATCGGGGTAGTAATCTGGCCGACATATTCAGACCAGCCGCTGATGTAGTTCTTAGCTTTGGCTTCTCCGCTGCCCGAGCATTCAGCATAGCCGGGAACTGTTGATACGCCGCTTACCACACCGGCACTGTTGTCGAGAGAATAAGAAATATTTGAAAACGGCCAGAAATTGCCGACATTATAATTCTCGTCAGTACCGGACATGCCCAGCGACAGATTATCTGCATACAACTCAAGCATTTTCGCTGCTTTGTTGTACTGCATATGGTTAAGGTAAGATGAGTAATAGTAGCAGTTTCCGTACTGGATAAACTCCATACTCACATCTTTGTAAACAGTCTTGACCGTGCTGTCATTCGGGTTAAACAGATCAACATTAAGTCCGTAGCGCATCGTCGGCAGATTATTCGTGAGTGTGGAGTTCAAAATATTCTGCTTTGCTACGGTATTTTTCCCGTAATGAATACCTTCGCCAATACCGTCTGACAGAGTCGAAAAGAAGATGCTTTCTCCGCCGCCTCTGAACTGGAAGAAATCCTGCGCCGGCGTCGTGTTGTGATTCATGTAATATCCGTTGAAAACATCGGCGTCGTAGTCAAAAAGATTGGCCTTCAAGGTTTTGATGGAATAATTGATTTTATCCTCATCGGGAACATTGTTATTCGCTGCGCTCAGAACGTCTCTCAACAGCGTCGGATTGTAGTCGTTCTGCTTCCATACCGCGGTAAGCTTCAGATTGCTGTTGAGCGTCACTGACTTTTCCGGCTGGTAGGTCTTACCGTCGCTTCCCTGCCAATACTGGAATGTGTATCCCGTAAAAGAGGGTTTACTTGAGCTGATAGTGACATTTTTGCCTTTAAACTGATCGATCGCGTTGAACGTACCGCTGCCGCCGTTTAGATTGTATGACAACGTGCACTTGTCTATTACTTTGATATTTACCGCACCGTAGTAGTTGACTAAACCCACTTTGACCTTTACACCAACCTTTACATTGCCGGTGTTTGTTGCCGTATAAGTGGCAGTGTCGCCGTGTCTTGTCAAAGTACCCGGCCCACTTATGATTTTATATTCCTGCACTGTGCCGCTGTTGCGCGAAATGGTGACCGTGTCTCCAGGAGACATATAGTAGGTCGTCGGGAGATATTCCGCATCATTCCAGCCGCCACTGTGCCCTACACCACTTTCAAGTTTTATACTCGACTCACCTTTGTTAGTTCTGTCCATTGATGTCCACGCGTCCGCGCTTGCTTCGGGGGTAACGCTGGTGGCGGGAATGACCGTCAGCAGTGAAAACACCATGACAAAGCACAGAATAAGAGACAGCACTCTTTTTTTCTTACTCATCTTTCTCAAACTCCCCTCAGAAAATAGTTTTCGCATTGGTATTAAAATACCGGAAAGCCTGCTGCCGCAATCAAAAGCGCGGAGAAAGGCATGTTCTTCCATATTTTCTGATATTATAATATATTTACATTTTGATTGCAAACTGAAATTGCGTGCAAATGCACATATCCAAGAAAAGTGTACAAACTGAATTTAAGTTTTTTAACTTAAAAAATGGGTATTCTTTAATAAAAATGTACGTTTTCCAGTTGTTTTCGACTTTTTACATATGTTTTTCAGACTTTTTTGCCTTCTTATCGGACAGCTAATACCAAATTTTGTTTTCGAGTGTTTTTTTAGTTATTAATATCAAAATAATTTCATTGAAATTTCAGCGTTTTACACAAATCACCCTCTTTCTCAGCCCTTCTTACTGCGAAGCAGCGGGAGCAGAACTGCAAAAATGCAAAAAAACAACGCAGGGAGCTTGTCCCTGCGTTGGCTGTTGTTATTTGTCCGTACTTACACCGCATCCTCGGCCGGAGAAGCGGCCTGCGTTGTTTCCGGTTCGTCGGAGACGGCGTCAGGAAGCGTGGGCAGCAGATCCTCCATGCGCAGCAGCATGGTGGCCGCCTGAGCGCGGCTCGCGCCCCGGGTGGGTCTGAGCGTATTATCCTCATAACCGCGCACGATGCCCGCCGAGCACACGGCGTTTACCGCCTCGCAAAGGCTGGGGTCTACGTCGGCGCCGTCGGAAAAGCCGCTGAGCACGTCGTCCGCTGCGCTAAGTGTTTTTCTGCAGTAACCGATGTAGCGGTACAGCATCGCCGAAATAGCCTGACGGCTGATGCTCGCTTTCGGGCGGAAGCTGCCGTCGGCATAGCCGTTTATGATGCCGTTGTTTGCCGCCCAGGCCAGCGCGTCACAGCACCAATAGTCCTCGGGGACATCGGTGAAGTCGGCGCTGAGCCCGCTCACGTCAGGCTCACCGGCCATGCGGTACAGCACCGTCACCAGCATGGCACGCGTCAGCGGCGTATCGGGCGAAAACTCCGTCGCGGTGACGCCCTTGAAGACGCCCTCGGAGACGGCGCGGTCAACCGTGTCATAGCACCAGTCCCCTACCGCAACGTCTGTGAAAACATTGCCTCGTGAGGTGTAGGTCAGCATGGCGACCGTTCCCGGATGCCAGCCCGGAGCGTAGACGCGGGCGCGGTAGCTCGTGTCCGGCTCGGGGACGATGCTGTCCTCGTATCGGGCGCTGTCGCGGGTGGGCACGCTGCCGTCGTCGGTGTAGTATATCTCCGCGCCGGGAAGCTCGCTGCTAATGGTCAGCTTTCCGTCCGATACCGTCATCGACGGCGCGGGAGCGGGGGTATATGCGACGAGCTTATCCACGGTATCGGTGCGGATGCCGTTCCATTTTATGACCGTTACGGCCCTGACGGTCGTATCCTTGGTGACGAGGAAGGGTCCCGTGTATTTTGTGCTGTTTTTCGGGGTCGGGAGCTCGCCGTTAAGGGTGTAGTATACCTGGCCGCGGCTGTCCCCGCTGATGCTGACGAGCTTGCCCTCGGCGGTGCTGCTGACCGTGATAACGGGCTTTTTTACCGCGGGGTCTGTGCCGTAGGAGCCGGGATCGCAGGAGTAATACAGCTTTCCGTTCTGCAGCGCCACTCCGCGGCGCATGAACATCTCGCTGAGCGTCACAAATTCGTAGCCCTGCGCCTGCAGAGTGTCGATGGCGCGCAGAGCCGCGGTCACGGAGGTGGAGTGCGTATCGTGCAGCAGGGCGATGGAGCCGTCGCGAGCCTGCTTTATAAATTCGTTGTACACCGAATCGGCGTTCTGGGTCTTCCAGTCGTATGTATCCATCGACCAGTAGAAGCAGGGCACGTTTGCCGCCGCCAGCACACGGGCGTTCTGGTCGCCGTAGGGCGGCCGGAGCATATAGTCGAAGTTGATGCCGATGGCCTTATCGAGTATGCCGTCGTTTTTTGAGAGCTGAGCCTTTATCTCCTTATCGCTGAGCGTGGTCAGCGCGGGGTGATCGTAGGTGTGGCTTGCGATCTCGTGCCCCTCCTCCCAGGCCCGCTTCACGAGCTGCGGATTATACTCGCTCATCGTGCCGACCATGAAGAAGGTGCAGTGTACGCCGCGGGCCTTGAGCCCGTCGAGCAGCCGTGCGGTGTTCTTCGACGACGGCCCGTCGTCGAAGGTCAGGGCGATGAGCTTCGGCCCCGCCGCCTGAGCCTGCACCGGCATGATGCCGGCAAGCATCAGCACCGCAAGGAATATCGCCGCAAATCTTTTTATCTTTCTCATCTCTTAAAACCCCAGCTTTACCATGTTATTATCGTTTGCAAGGCCGCTCATCTCCGCGACGAAGAGTATCTCGTCAACGCCCTCCTGCGCAACGAGCTGCCGCGCAGAACCCATGTAATAGCGCATATCCAGCATTATGATGTTTTCATAATCGGCGGTCAGGAATGGCACGAGGCTGTTTGCAAAGGAGTCCTTGATGACAAGCAGCGTTTTGCCGTTATCACAGCCGCCGGTGATGGTCGTCTGTCCGTAGTTGCCGCCTAAAAACACCTTGTACTTGTCCTTTTCGTTCTTCGCCTCGTTATAGTAAAAATCTATATCCTTACCGTCGGCGGTCACCTTAACCGTGCCGGCCACGGGCGCGATATACACGCTGTCCTTTTTCGCCGAGGGGTCGAGCGTCTTTGAATAGGTCGTGCCGAGAAAATCCTCGCTGAAAAGCTCGGGCTGCGCACTGTAAGCGCCGTCGGGCATATACTCGCGGTAGGCCGTGTAAGCTCCGTACCATGTCCAGTGGTGGTCGGTGCGGTAGTAAACCTGCTCGCCTGTTTCCGCGCTCAGCGCAGAGTAAAGGTCGGGGACGTTCACGCCGTCGAGCAGCCCGCAGGCGGTATCGTACATAGCCTGCGCGTCATACATCAGCGCGTGGGCGGGCAGCTTATCGCTCATGACCGTGCCCGTTGCGGGAACGAGCAGCACGCTCGCGGGGACTCCGCTCTCACTGACAAAATCGTTTATCAGCGCAAGGTTCGACGCAAATTTCCTTTCGTCGATATCCTCCGGCGTGATCTTTTCCATATAGTAGCCGTCGCTGCCGAGGTAGGCTCCGCCTATGTCTTTGAAGCCGGCGGCTTTTTTGATTCTCGTTCCCAGCTCCGTCCATACGTCGCGGGCGGGAAACTGGTCGGACATATAATCGGTCAGCTTTTCCTGGAATCTTCCGCTGAGAATATCGTCGCCGCGCAGCTCCGGCGCGGTCTGGAGCATACGGTTCTCATTGTCGGAAAAGCTCTTATCCTCGCCGAGGAACACGAATGCCGCCGGCAGGACTATCACCGCAAGAAAGAGCGCGATAAATGTTATATACAGTTTTTTCATCACGCTCACCTCTTAAAATCTGAAGTACAGGAAGGGATTATAGCTGTCGCCGATGAGGAACACCATGCTCAGGCCGAGGAGCAGCAGCGTCAGCACCGATTTCAGGATGAACGCCGGTCTCTCGCCGAGCCTGCCGCTGAGGGAGATCATGAGCTTTTTGGGAAGCTCCGTGGAGGCGACGCAGCAGATAACGAGCAGCACGGCCTTGGTGGTCAGCCAGTAAAGGTCGAGACCGCCCAGAGCGCCGTTTGCGCCGAACATCGAGCCGATGAAGGGCAGCAGCACCGTAATGTCGTCGCAGGCGAAGATGACCCAGCCGAGGACGATCAGCAGCAGCGAATAGATATGCCGCAGAATTTTCGGCGCTCTGTCAAGGGCTTTGAGCAGGAACAGCTTTTCGACGAACAGGACCGCGAAGTAGTAAAGCCCCCAGAGCACAAAGTTCCAGCCCGCGCCGTGCCAGAAGCCGGTCAGCGTCCAGACGATGAGCAGGTTAAGCGCCTGCCTCGAAAAGCCGCGCCTGTTGCCGCCCAGCGGGATGTACAGATACTCTCTGAACCATGTGCTCAGGGTTATATGCCAGCGCCGCCAGAAGTCGGTTATCGACACGGACTGATAAGGATAGCGGAAGTTCTCGGGGAATTTGAAGCCGAACATCCTGCCGAGGCCGATGGCCATGTCCGAATAGCCGGAGAAGTCAAAATAGATCTGGAATGTGAAGGCAATGGCGCCAAGCCATGCGGTGAGTGCGGAGCTGCTGCCGCCGAGGGCGTATATCTCCGACCACAGCGCGCCTATCTGGTTTGCCAGCAGCACCTTTTTGCCGAGGCCGACCACGAAGCGCGTCGCGCCCTCGGAGAAATCCTGCGCGGTGACGCGCCTGTCACGGAGCTGTCCCTCCACATCCGAGTAGCGGACGATGGGGCCCGCTATGAGCTGGGGGAACATGGTGATATACATGCCGAAGTCAATGATGTTGCGCTGCACCTTCACGTCGCCGCGGTACACGTCGATGGTATAGCTCATGGCCTGGAAGGTATAGAAGGATATGCCTATGGGCAGCGCCAGCTTCAGCAGGTCAAAGTTTGCGCCGAAGGCGGCGTTAATGTTGCTTATTATAAAGTCCGTGTACTTGAACACGCCCAAAAGCCCGAGATCGATAATGACCGACAGCACGAGCATGAGCTTCAGACGGCGGTTGTTCTGCCTGAATTTATCCATCAGCAGGCCGAAAGCATAGTTTGCGATGATGGAAAATATCATCAGGAACACATATTTCGGCTCGCCCCATGCGTAGAAAACAAGGCTGGCCATCAGCAGAAAGAGATTTCGTCCCCTTTTCGGGCAGATATAGTAACCCAGAAGTACAAGGGGCAGGAATATGCAAAGAAAAATCGTGCTGCTGAATACCATCTGTATATATCTCCGTTATTTGATAAATTCGCGGAACGCGTTCTCGACCGCCGCGGGAGCGCCGCACATGATGAGCAGCACGAAGCTTCCCTCGGTTTTTATCACAGCGCTCTCGGCCCTTTCGGCCTGCTCCGGCTCATAGGTCTTATAGAGCCTGACGCGGCCCTCAAGATGCTCGCGCAGGCTGTCGGCCGCGGCGGAGGCGTCGGCCTTATCCTTGAGCCGTATCACCGCGATCTCGTATGCCATGCCGTCGGCGGCGTAGGCGAGAAAATAGTCCCGAACCTTATTATAATCCAAATCCGACAAATATGAAAAGGTTTTTTCGCCATTTTCTTCCCAACTTCCTGCTGTCAGCATCTCCGGAAGGGAAGTATCCGCCGCGAGCATGGCTTTTTGCAGCTCGTACATGCTGATATCGCCGCTTTCGCCGCCGCAGGCGACGAGAGAAAGCGTGAGGGCCAAAGCGCAGAGGGCGCAGATAAGCTTCTTACTCATAAAAGACACCGTCCATGTCGCCGCCGTCATAGCTTATATCCCCGAAAGCGGAGGAAACAGCCTCATCCAGCTTTTCATATGCGTCGTCGGGAATGTCCGGCTCAGGCTCCGCGGGCTCCTCTTCAAAGCCCATAATGTATACGCAGAGAACATAGCCCTCCTCGGTGGGCAGCCAGTTCCACTCCATGCCTACCGCGCCGTTGTAGCCGCTCACGCTTATGATAGTGCTGATTTCATCGAGCATCGCGCCCACAATCTGCGCCTCGGCGTCGCCGATCTCCTGACCGAAGCCGAACGCCGCGGTCAGCTGCATATTGTCCATAGCCTCGCGCAGGGCGGCGGGCAGGGCGTAAATATCCTCGCACTCGGTCCGGTTCATATACGCGTAGTTGTACTTATAGCCCTCGGCTGCGGGGAAAAAGTCGGTGTTCCAGTCCTGGCTGCCCCTCTGGGCGTTGTCGCTGAGATTGAAGTGGGCATAGTTCCCGACGCCTGCGTCGGAATAAATGTCCGTGTGGTACCACTCGCCGTCGAGCCTGACGAGATCCCACGAGTGGGACAGGTACGAATCATGCACCACCATGCACTCGATATCCATCATCTGCATGAAAAGTCTGAAGGTGGTCGCGTAGCCCACGCAGACGGCGTTGTGGTACTTGAGCACGCCGTAGGGATTGTCGCAGTCGGCCTGCGTATCGGGCACCACCAGCAGCGAGCCGGTGTCAAACGTGAGATTTCGCGTCATCCAGTCATAGACCGCAAGCTCCTTTTCGTAATCGGACATATCCTCAGTGATTATCTTATCCAGCACCGCGGAGGCCATGTCGAGGGTCTCCCTGTCCTTATCCGAAAGTCCGGAGCTGTTGCCGGACTTGTACGCGTCCGAGATATTCGTCGTAGCCTTTATCACATATTCGCCGCCTATGGTTACGTCGTTTTCCTGCGCAACGTCCTCGCTCTCGCCGAGGGCCGCGTCAAGGCGCTTATCCGTCTGGCTTATTTTAAACAGCATCGCCGCATTGAGCAGCATCAGCAGCGCCAGCAGTACCGGCACCGTGATATTCAGTATGTTTTTTGTTTTTTCCTTCATTTCAAACCTCCGTAGCTTGCTGCACCGGCAGTATAAATACGCCGCGGCGGGTAAAATGTTCCCGCTTCTAACTGTGTGGTTTTGAACCGTACAGTTAATATACGTCAGGCCCATATTTTTGTCAAGCTATTTTTGCACTTGCTTAAATTGGCAAAAAATTATATACTGTCACCGTAGCAAAAATTCTCGGAGGCATTCCATGACAGATCTGAAGTATTATTTTGACGGCACCAACGGCAAGCCGGTTGAGGGCGAGGTCTCCGTCAGCACGCTGATAGCAAAGCTCGGCGATGCTGACAGCGTCGGCAGTCTTCCCTTTGAATACTCCGACTCGTTTTTCTCCGGCTCGGCCTGCTCATACAATCATAAGCTCGCTATCATGAGCATGGGCATGACCATGAGCGCCTTTACCGTTAAAAACGACGGGGATAAATACATACGCCGGCTGCTGCATGACATCGGCTGCGACGACCGCACGGTCGAGAGCAAAAAGTTCGGCGATCAAAAGCCCTGCGACGATACCTGCGGCTATATCTTCGCGGCAAAAAGGCTGCCCGGGGATCATTTTCTCATCCCCGTAGTTATCCGCAGCCACCGCTACGGCGGGGAGTGGGTCAGCAACGCCCACGCCGTCGAGGAGGACTGCCCGGACTTCGCGGCAGGCTTCAAGGCCGCCGCCTACGGAGTTTATGACGCCCTGCTCGGCTATATCGCACGCCGCGGCTTCGACAGGTCGAAGCTCAAGCTCTGGATATGCGGCTTCAGCCGCGGGGGCGCGGTCTCGAACCTTCTGGGCGCAAGGCTCAGCTTTGAAAGCGGCATCTCAAAGGACAATATTTTTGTCTATACCATCGCTTCGCCCCTGACGGTCTACGACCGCCGCGCCGGCTTTACCGACAACATTTTCAACATCGTTTCGGAGATGGACATGGTGCCCCGTATGCCGCTGCGCTACTGGGGGCTCAGGCGCTACGGTACGGATCTTTGGCTGCCCTGCAGGGCAAGGCGCGGCGCCGATGAATATGACCGGCTGCTTCAGGCCATGCGCTCCCGCTTTGCGGAGATAATGCTCACTCTGGGCGTTGAGGCCGAGTATACGCCCATCGACGATCAGGAGCAGGCGCTGGATCTGTTTTTTGATTATGTGGACGATCTGCTCGATTGCCCGGAAAAATACCGTGACGGCGGCTACCAGCAGCTTTTTATGGAGTATCTGCAGAGCAAGATCTCGGGCGGCATTTTTGAGCTGAGGAAATTCCTTCGCTTTCTGCTCTCCGGCAACGAGGAGATGGCCGACGGATTTTGCTCCCTCATCGAGCAGTGGCATGAGCTCAAGCCCATCGAAAAGGTGCAGCGCATAGGAAGCCTTCCGGCAAAGCGCAAGCCCGGGGACAAATCCCCCGCGACCGAAATAATCTTCATGTGCCTGGGCATCCTGCTGCGGTATGCCGCCAAGCTCACCGCGACCAAGGTCACCGGCGGCACGCAGGATTATTTCTACGATCAGCTCGTCGCTCTGCTCGTGGACGCGTACCACAACGCCGAAAGCTCCGCCCTCATGCAGCAGCACTGGCCGGAAACATATCTTGCGTGGCTCAGGGCCGCTCCCGAAAGCGAGCTTTTCCGCACGGACAGCTATGAACGCATCAGCGTTAAATAATAAAGCATTATGCACGATTAGGAAAAACCAAGGAGGCAAACTATGGATAAGACCCTTGTTGTCATGGCGGCCGGTCTCGGCTCACGCTACGGCGGCGTAAAGCAGATCGAGCACCTCGGTCCGGACGGCGAGATACTGATGGAATACGCCATCTATGACGCGCTGGCCGCGGGCTTCAACAAGATCGTTCTGATCGTAAAGCCCGAGATACTCGGGGACGTCAAAGAGCTCTTCGGCGACCGCATCGAGAAAAGCACCGGCATAAAGATCGACTATGCCATCCAGACAACAGACCGCTTTACCGAAAGCCGTCCGGAATTCAGGGACAGGACAAAGCCCTTCGGCACCGTCCACGCCGTCATCTGCGCAAAGGACGTCATCACCACCCCCTTTGCCGTCATGAACGCCGACGACTACTACGGCAGGAGCGCCTTTGAGGCAATGTCGGCCGAGCTCGAAAGGCTCGGCGGCGCAAGTGAGGCGACCATGGTGGCCTACCGGCTCAGGAACACCGTCAGCCCCTTCGGCACCGTGACCCGCGGCGTGTGCTCTGTAAGCGGCGGAAAGCTCAGCAAGGTCAGGGAGACCTACAAGATAAAGCTCATGCCCGACGGCAGCATACGCGATACCTCCGTCTCCGCCGAGGGCACGCCTCTGGAGCCGGACGCCTTCGTGTCCATGAATCTCTGGGGCTATCATCAGGACATACTTCCCGTTATGGAGCGATATTTCGCCGATTTCCTCGCGGCACTGCCGGAGGACGAGCTGAAGGCCGAGTGCCTGCTGCCGACGATGATGGACGAGCTCACCGCAAAAGGCGAGATAAGCATCTCAGTCCTGAACACCAACGACCGCTGGTTCGGCCTGACCTATAAGGAGGATAAGCCCGGCGCCGTCGAGACCCTTACGAAGCTGCACGAAAGCGGCGTATATCCCCCCACGCTGTGGAATAACTGAATATTAAAACCCCGCTTCATTGTTGATATGGCGTCAGGCAGATCGTGTAGGGGCGAGCATCGCTCGTCCGCGGACGGCCAATGGCCGCCCCTACAGAGTTTTCTTTCCGCATATCAACAATGAAGCGGGGTTTCTTTTATTTTATGAACGCCATTATTTCATCCGGGCTGCCGGCCACGACACAGGGGCCGGCGCCGGAATCGGCAAACACGACGTCATCCTCGATGTATAGCTCCATGACGATAAATTCCTCGCCGCAGTCGAAGCTCAGGTTATAGTTCGGCTCACCCTGCGGAACGCGCTTGACGTCCGGCATCGGCGCCATCAGCGCCTTGAGCTTCTCAAGCCCGTCCGAGTCCTCCACATAATACATATCCCCGTAGGCGGAGGTGAAATACGCGGCCTTCGCGTCTATATCCAGCGGTTCGGCGGCCATGCCGTTTGCGTTGTCTGCCTCGGATTTTTTCTCTTCGGCAGCATCTTCGCCGGCTGCGTCACCGGCATAAGCATCCGATTCGGCGAGCATCCCGACCGTCATGTCCGTCACTTCGCCGGCACTGTCGGCGCCGCTGTAGCTCGTGCCGCCGAACAGCCCTGCTTTTGCCCCGACAAGCACCACGAGCGCAAGGCAGGCCGCGGCGGAGAGGCACTTGATCCACACCCCGCGCTTCTTTCTGCCGGCAATGGCGCGGACCTCCTGCATGACGGCCGGAGCAATGCTTTCGGGAGGCTCCTCCATGCCGCCGCTGACGGCGGCGGAGACGGCGGTGAAGGCGTCGTAAAGCGCCCTGCATTCGGAGCATTCGGCGATATGAGCCTCAAGCTCTGCCGTTTCATCGGGGCTGAGCTCGCCGTCTATGAGACAGCTTATTTTTTCTCTGTAATACTCACAGTCCTTCACTTTTCCGCACCTCCTTTCCCTGATACCGACGCTGCGCCGCCGGAAATGTTCCCGTCGCGCAGCAAAATGGCGCACAGCCGCTTTCGGGCGCGGAAGATGCGCGATTTGACCGTGCCCTCCTCAAGGCCGAGTATCCGCGCAAGCTCGGCATAGCTCAGGCCGCCCAGCTCACGCAGAACGAGTATCTGCCGCTGCTGCTCGGGAAGCTGCTCCAGCCCACGGCGCACGGCCTCCATGCTGAGCTTTTTCATGAGCTGCTCCTCGGGATTCCGGCTCATATCCGGCAGCTCGAAAGTCGTCCGGTCGTCCTCGTCGGCGCTGCTGAGCGACACCTGCGGATGCCGTGAACGGCTGCGCAGAAAGTCAAGGCAGACATTCGAGGCGATGCGGTAAAGCCATGAGGAGAATTTGCTGTCGCCCCTGAAGCTGCTCAGGGCGCGGTAAGCCTTAATAAAGGTCTCCTGCGTCATGTCCGCCGCGTCCTCGGGATCGCCGACCATCCTCAGCGCGAGGTTATAGACGTTCTTCTCATAGGCGGTGACGAGCTTTTCAAAGTCGTTTACATTGCCCCTGAGAACGCTGCGTATGATCTCGTTTTCAAAGAATTTCGTCATATCAAGTCTCTCTTTATGCCTTTTGCGATCCTGCGCAGCTCATCGAGCGTCTCCACACGCACGAGCTGCTGCTTATAGTATCCCGCGTGGGCAACGCCCTTGAGATACCACGGTATCTGGTGCCGCGCCTCAAGGCAGGCGAGCCTTTCCCCGAATTTTTCGGCGTACAGCTCCGTCTGGCGCACCGCGAGCTCTATCCGCTCGGAAAGCGGAGGTCTTTCCGGCACTGGAAGGCCCTCCAGCAGCGCGTTTGACTGCTCGAATATCCACGGGTCGCCGAAGCTGCCGCGCCCGACCATGGCAAGCTCGCAGCCGGTATAGCGCAGGATATGCTCCGCATCCTCGGCGGAAAAGATGTCTCCGTTTGCGATGACGGGTATGCTGACGGTCTTTTTTACATCTCTTATAACGTCCCAGTCGGCACGGCCTGAGTACATCTGCGCCCGCGTCCTGCCGTGGACGGCGACGGCGGAGGCGCCCGCCTGCTCCATGAGCCTTGCAAACTCCACAGCGTTCACGCAGCCGCCGTCAAAGCCCTTGCGGAACTTCACCGTGACCGGTACCGAGACGGCCTTTACCACGGCCTCGACTATCCTCGCGGCAAGCTCCGGGTCTTTCATAAGCGCCGAGCCGTCCCCGCTCTTGACGATCTTGCCCACCGGACAGCCCATGTTGATATCCAGGATATCCGCGCCGGAGTATTCCAGCGCCATGGGAGCCGCCTCGGCCATTATCTCCGGCTCGTGGCCGAAGATCTGCGCCGCGCTCGGATGCAGGATGTCGGGATTATACAGCAGACCCTTTGTCTTTTCGTCCTTATACACAAGAGCCTTGGCGCTCACCATCTCGGTAGTCGTCATTGCCGCGCCGAGTTCGGTGCAAATAGTTCTGAAGGCAAAATCGCTGACGCCGGCCATCGGCGCGAGGGTCAGCCGGCCCTTTATCTCAACTCCGCCTATGCTTACCATAGGATGTCAAGCCCCACCGGGCAGTGGTCCGAGCCCATGACCTCGGGCAGGATGTAAGCGTCCTTTATATTGTCACGCAGGCGGTCGGACACGACGAAATAGTCGATGCGCCAGCCGACGTTCCTCTCGCGGGCGGCGGCGCGGTAGCTCCACCAGGAGTACGCGCCCTCCCTGTCGGGATACAGGAAGCGGAACGAGTCGGTAAAGCCCGCGTCGAGAAGCTCGCTGAACTTGCCGCGTTCTTCATCGGAAAAGCCGGGGTTAAAGTGGTTTGTCGAGGGGTTTTTGAGGTCTATCTCCTCATGGGCGACGTTCATGTCCCCGCAGACTATGACGGGCTTGAGCCTGTCCAGCCCGCAGAGATAGTCCCTCAGATCGTCCTCCCAGCTCATGCGGTAGTCGATGCGCTTCAGGCCGTCCTGAGAATTGGGCGTGTAAATGCAGACGAGGAAAAAATCCTCATACTCAAGCGTCAGCGCCCTGCCCTCGTCCTCGTGGCCGGGGATGTTATATTTTACGGACAAAGGGGTATGCTTTGTAAAGACCGCGGTGCCTGAGTAGCCCTTTTTCTCGGCATAGCTCCAGTAGCTTTCGTAGCCCGGCAGGTCAAGGCTTATCTGCCCCTCCTGCAGCTTCGTCTCCTGGATGCAGAAAAAATCCGCGTCAAGGGCCGTGAATATCTCCTCAAAGCCCTTTTTCACAACGGCTCTTAGGCCGTTTACGTTCCAGCTTATAAATCTCATCTGTTTATCCCCCTTGCGTCGGACAGTGCCGCGTCACGCAGACGCGGAAGCTCCCCTGCCGAGCCGTTTTTCGTGTTTTCGGTTTTCACCGCGACAAGGCGGTTTATCTTAACGCCCTGCTCGTGGAATTTTGCCTCGTAGTCGGTCATCACGCCGCGCACGCCGCCGCAGTGCAGGTCGTTTGTGACCTCCCTGAGCTCCCAGCCCTCGGACTCGAACTGCCTGAGCGACCAGTCGAAAAGCGGGCGGTTGTCGGTCTTGAAATGTATCTGCCCGCCCACGGGCAGAAGATCGGCGTAGATCCTCAGAAAGCCCGGCGCGGTGAGCCTGTGCTTGGCGTCGCGGCTTTTCGGCCACGGGTCGCAGAAATTTATGAAAATGCGCCCGATCTCATCCGGTGCGAATATCTCCCGCAGCTTCAGCGCGTCGCGGGATATGAACCTCACGTTTTTGACGCCGGCGGCGCACACGCGTTCCATCGCGATGACCATCGCATCCTCAACGCGCTCGAGCGCGAGAAGCATCACTTCTGGCTCGCTTTGCGCCGTGCCGAGCGTGAACCTGCCCTTGCCGCAGCCGATCTCGAGCCACAGCTCAGCGGCGTCAGGAAGCATTTCGCGCCATGCGCCCCGGAGCTTTTCCGGCTCCTTTATCTGTACCTGCCCGCATTTTTCCATACGCGGGACCAGATTCGGTTTTTTTCTCATCCGCATTTTTTATCACTCTCCACGGATAAAATAGCATATTCCGCGCAAAACATCAATCCAAATTAATTTGTGCTGTTTTTGCATAATTGTTGTCAAATATGTATACTGTTTCTGACATTTTACTACTTGAAACGTCAAAAAACATATGATATAATTACCCAATCAAAGAAAAAGAGCATATTTTAGGTTTTCCGTCATCCAAGGAGTGTTTTTTATATGAAGCGTGTAAAAGTTTCCAATAATGTTATCCGCCGTCTGCCCAGATATCTGAGAAAGCTCGACGAACTCACGGAAGCCGGCGTAAGCCGCATTTCCTCCGGCGAGCTCGGCCGTCAGCTCGGCCTCACCCCCTCTCAGATACGCCAGGACTTCAGCTGCTTCGGCGAATTCGGCCAGCAGGGCTACGGATACAAGGTAACTGCGCTCCGCGCCGAGATCGCATCCATCCTCGGTATGGACAGGGGCTTCTCCGCGATCCTCATCGGCGTCGGCAACCTCGGCCAGGCGCTTATGTGCAACTTTTCCTTCAAGGCCTGGGGCTTTGATCTGAAGGCCGCTTTCGACGTCAAGCCCGAGCTCATCGGCACCGACTACGAGGGCGTTACCATTCTGGACGTCGCGACCCTGCCTCAGTATCTTTCCGAGAACAAGATCGACGCGGCCGTTCTCTGTGTCCCCAAGGCTCACGCCGTCGCCACCACCGAGCTGCTCACAAGGCACGGCATAAACGCGATATGGAACTTCACCAATGTCGAGCTCACCTCTCCCGAAAGCAGCACCATCGTTGAGAACATCCATTTCTCCGACAGTCTTCTTTCCCTGAGCTACTACATCTCCGAGGATCTCGACGAAAAGGCTGCCCGCGCAGCAAGACTGAACAAGTAATTTTACATTCTGAAACGGGCGGTTTCTACCGCCCGTTTTTCTTCGTTAAGAGGTGATCTCATGTCCGACACGATAGCCGCCGTCGCCACCGGTACGCAGGTGACCGCCATAGGCATACTGCGCCTTTCCGGCGACACGGCGATCGACATCGCAAACAGGCTGTTCCTCCCCTCCTCGGGCAGGGAGCTGGCCTCATATCCCGACCGGCAGCTCGTATACGGCAGGCTGACGGATACAGGCGGTCAGACCCTCGATATATGCCTTTGTACCGTAAGCCGCGCCCCGAACAGCTACACCGGCGAGAACACCGCCGAGTTTCAGTGCCACGGCTCCCCCGCCGTACTGCGCGCCGCGCTGGACGCGGTGTTCGCCCTCGGCGCAAGGCAGGCACAGGCCGGCGAGTTCACAAAGCGGGCGTTTTTAAACGGCAGGATGGACCTCACGGGCGCGGAGGCGGTGGCCGATATCATCGAGGCCGAGACCGCCGAGGCCGCAAAAAACGCCGCGGGACAGCTCGGCGGCGCGATATCCCGAAAGATCAATGTCATCTACCGCGCCCTGACCGACATAAGCTCGCATTATCACGCGGTGCTGGACTATCCCGACGAGGATATCGAGGATTTCCGCATGGAGCGCTACATGGGAGATATCGCCGCTGCCGTCGGCACGCTGAAAAAGCTCGGCGAAAGCTACGGCCGCGGCAGGATAATGCGGGGCGGCATCCCCGCCGTCATCGTGGGCAGACCGAACGCAGGCAAAAGCTCTCTTTTAAACGCCCTGCTGGGCTATGACAGGGCCATCGTGACCGATATCCCCGGCACCACCCGCGACACCATCGAGGAAAAGCTCCGCCTCGGCGGCGTTCTGCTGCGCCTGACGGATACGGCGGGTCTGCGCGACACGGGCGACGAGATAGAGCGCCTCGGAGTCATGCGCTCGCGGGAGGCGATGGAAAACGCGGAGCTCGTCATCGCCGTTATCGACGGCAGCGGCGAGCTGACCGCGGAGGATGAGCAGATACTCCGCGCCGCCGAGAAGTCAGCAAAGGGCATAGCGGTGGTTTCAAAATCCGACCTCGGAAAAGCCGCAACGCTGCCCGAAACGAGCCTTCCGACGGTCGAGCTGAGCGCCGTCACCGGCGAGGGGCTCGACAAGCTTGAGGCTGTCGTCAGGAGGATGTTCCCCATGCCCGACGCTCCGGCGGGCGAGATACTGACGAATGCGCGTCAGGCCGAGGCCGTCAGCCGCGCCCTTGACGCTCTTTACGCCGCGCAGGAGGCGATGAACGCCGGCTGCACTCCGGACATCGTGCTCACCGAGACCGAGGCCGCCATGGCAGCCCTCGGCGAGCTGACCGGCCGCACCGTCCGCGAGGATGTAACCGACCGCATATTCGAGCGCTTCTGCGTCGGAAAATAGAATTTTTCGCGATTTCCACCCTAATTCTACTCTCAGGGGCTGTTGTGCGGCGCCTGTCAGCGCAATATTTAAGCGTAAGGAGATGATAAGATGAATCAATACAGATCCGGGCAGCTCATAGCTCAGAAACGCAGAGAGAAAAACATGACCCAGGCCGAGCTTGCCGAGAGGATAGGCGTGAGCAACAAAAGCGTGTCCAAGTGGGAGACCGGCAAATGTATGCCGGATTATTCGGTCGTCGAGCCGCTGTGCGCGGAGCTCGGCATCAGCGCGGGAGAGCTTCTGAACGGGGAGGAAAACGGAATGAACGACGAAGCGGCAATGAGGATCATCGAGCGGGTACAGGCGCTCGAAAAGCAGAAAAACACCCTTATCGGTGTTATAGTTCTCGTGATGGGAATTGCAATGATGGCTCTGGGACAGACCTTCGACACGGGCGTTTCCGACATAAAGGATTTCTTCGCGGGTGTTGTTTACGGCATCGGCATCGGCGAAACGCTGGTGGGCATCGGAGTCACCGCCTGGTCGCTGAGAAAATAATTCTTAATACTAAAAACGCAGGGAAGCTTCCCTGCGTTTTTTCTATTTCAGCGTGCCGAGATACCCCTCGAGTATAAGGCTCGCGGCCACGGCGTCGACGGTCTTGCGGTGCTTTTTTTCTTTTTTCCCGTTCGCGTGGAGTATCGCGTGAGCCTCGATGCTGCTGCGCCGCTCATCCCACATGACGATGGGCAGATCGGTCTTGGTGCCGAGAAGCTCCGCAAACTCGCGGCATTTTTCCGCCCGTGGTCCCTCGCTGCCGTCCATGTTCTTCGGCAGGCCCAGTACAAGGCGCTGCACGCCCCGCTTTGCCGCCTCCGCCGCTATCTCCTCGGCAACGAGCTCGGGCTTGCGCTGGTTGAGCGTCCAGGCGTCGCCCACAAGGATATTCATCTCATCCGAAACGGCAAGGCCCGTTCTGGCGTCGCCGAAATCGATTCCCATAATTCTCATAACGCTTTCCTCATTTCAGCCCGAAGCAGGCCCTGATATCGCCGCAGATGTACAGCGAGCCGCAGGCGCAGACCATGCCCCCGAGCTCCTGCGCGATGTCCCGTGCGGTATCGACGCCTTCCTCAATGCTGCCGCACACCTGCACCTCTTTGCCGTATTTTTTGAACAGCTCCGCGAGCTGCGCGCCCTCAAGGGCTCTGTCGCTTTTCGGCGTGACGCAGACATATGCGTCAAACAGCGGCGCGAGGATCTCCGCAATGCGGCGGTAATCCTTGTCCTTCAGCACACCCATCAGCAGCACTCGACGGCAGTCGGGAAAATACTGCTCAATGCTCTCGGCAAGGGCGGCGGCGCACTGGGGATTATGCCCGCCGTCGACTACAAACCACGGCTCCTCCGCGTGCACGATCTCAAATCTTGCAGGCCACGAAACGGAGTAAAGCCCCGCCTCGACCGCCTCGTGCTCAATGCTCCAGCCCTGTCTGCGCAGCACCTCAACCGTCTCGAGAACGACGGCCGCGTTGCGGAGCTGATGCGCGCCCAGCAGGGGTATGGCGTAGGACTCGCCCCTATAGGAAAACACCTGCCCGTCGCGGCTGTCAAACTCCGGTACGATGTCGTCAAAATCGGGCACGGTCAGCTCCGCGCCCCGCTCGAAGCACACGTCGCGGACAACTTCCATGACCTCGCCGTACTGCTGATACAGAACGACCGCCGCGCCGTCTTTTATGATGCCCGCCTTCTCAAAGGCGATCTCTTCCGGGGTGTCCCCGAGAATGGCGGTATGGTCAAGCCCGATGTTTGCGATGACGCAGCAGTCGGGACAGGGTATGACGTTAGTCGCGTCGTACCGCCCGCCGAGACCGACCTCGATAACCGCGATATCGCAGTGCTGCCGCGCAAACCACAGCAGGGCCGCGGCGGTCATCATCTCAAACTCCGTCGGGTGCTCGTCCATCGCGTCGGCAACAGGCTTTATCTCCTCCACAAGTGACGCGACCTCCCTGTCCTCTATCATCCCGCCGTTTATCTGCATCCTCTCGTTGAAGCTGCGCAGATACGGCGAGGTGAAAAGCCCCGTCCTGAGCCCCGCCTTTTTGAGTACGGAGGCAAGCATTGCGGATATGCTGCCCTTGCCGTTGGTGCCCGCGACGTGGACATATCTCAGCTCCTTCTGCGGATCGCCCAGACGGCTGAGCAGCTCGCTTATGCGCCCGAGCCCGAGCCTTGAGCCCCGCCACGACACACCGTTTATATATTCAAGCGCTTCCCTGTAATCCATTTTTGTATCTCCGAAAATTATTTTATATACCTTTTGATAAAGCCGTCGAGCTTTTCCGCGTACGCCGCAGGCGCAAGGTACATCGTCTCGATGTGCCTTGCCTTATCCGTGAAAAGAAAGTCCTTGTCCGCAGGGCAAAGCCCATAGATGCGCTCAGCCATGGAAAATGGCACGGTGGGGTCCTCCCTTCCGTGCACGATGAGCATCGGCTGGCTCGAGCGTCTTACGTTTTCGCTCACGTCGCTGTCGGCGAGGTCATAGCCGCCGATAAGCTTATTTAGCGCATACATGGGCCCATACAGAGGCCCGAGGCGGCGCTTTAATATCTCCCGTGCGTCGATAAAGCCGCTGTCGGAGACCGTGAATCTGACGGTATCGGGCACTTTGTCGCTCATCTTCAGCACCGTCGCTCCGCCGAGGGAAAAGCCGTGCATCACGACCTGGATATCCCCGCCGAACTCGGCCTTCAGAAAATCGAGCCACTTCAGGCAGTCGGCGCTTTCAAGCACGTCGTAGCCGAAGACCCCGCCGCCGCTCATGCCGGAGGCGGTGTTGTCCGGCGCGAAGATGTCAAAGCCGCGGCTGTGGTAGTATTCTCTGAGCATGCCCGCGGTCTCCGCGTGCTCGGAGTGGTAGCCGTGGACGATGAAAGCTATCTTACCGCTGAATTTTGCACCGCAGGGGAAATAAAAGCCCTGCAGCGTCTCGCCGCGGTCAGAGCGTATCGTGTAGCACAGGTGCATCTGCCCGCGCAGCTTTTCCGCCGCCGCGTCGCGCCACACATAGTATTCCCCGTCGTGAGTTTTTTTGTCAAACAGAGCCGTGCTAAGCGCAGAACGGCTGCGCAGGAACGTGAATCTGTAGATATCCGCGGCGGTATAAAGCGGGAGCGCGGCCGCCGCCGTCAAAAGCAGCTTTTTCATGTCAGTTCACCGGAAGCATAGCCCCCACGCTCGACAGCAGGGAGAACGCGACGACGAGTATCTGGAATATGAGGGAGCCGAATTTCCCGCAGATAGGCGACGCTCCCGTGCGCTTGCGGGACAGGTTATAGGCTATGATGATGCCGATGCCCGTGACGACCTGAATGACGCTTGCAAAGCGCGTGAAGCCGACAAAGCTGCTCACTCCGAACAGCGCAAGCAGAAGGCAGGGCGCGGAGGCCGCGAGCCAGCTCATGTTCTTGCTCCAGCCCGTCTGCTCGCCGACGATGTCGCGCAGATTCAGCGTATTCGCCCAGAAGGAGGTGGCCAGCGCCAGCAGCGTGAATACATAGCCGACAACGCTCACCCAGCCGCCGAGATGGCGCGAAAGATCGACCAGGGCTCCGTCCTCGGTGATGTCCCCGCCCGCTCCGAGCAGCGTCATGAGCGTGATGATGAAAATGAGCCCCGCGTTCACGGCAAGCCCAACCGCGATGGCGGCTCTGATGCGCTTTGCGTCGCCATTGAGTCCCTTGACCACCTGCGGAGTGCTCATCACAGCGGATAGGGAGAACGATATCATGCCGAACAGCGCAAGAGCGTTGTTAAAGCCGCGCCAGCCGGACGGCAGGGCGGTCGTATCCCTGAGCAGGGTTGCCGCGAGCAGGATGCCCACGACGCCGATCATCGAGCCCACGGCGAGCTTTTCGCATATGCCCACGAGCTTCATGCCGACGAACACCACGCCCGCACCCAGCGCATAGAAAATGAGCATGCCGACGATATCGGGCAGGCCGAACCAGCTCCGGAACACCGCCGCCGCGCCCGTCAGAAACGCGCTGACGTTTACGATGACGGAAACGCCGAGAAGTATGAACGCCGTCCACGTGAATATGGTTTTTATCCTGCCTGAAAACAGCTCCGCGTCAAGGCATTTTACGAACTGCGCGCCGTTGTTGTTGTAGCTCAGCTCCGCGATTATGAAATGCAGCACCAGCGCCGCCGCATATCCCAGCAGCAGTATCAGCACCGTCTCGCGGAAGCTGTTGTGCGACGCAAGATACGGCACCGACAGGATGCCCGCGCCGACGCCGTGGCCGACGATGATGCTTGCCGCTTCAAAGAATGTCAGCTCGGATTCTCCGTTGATCTTTGACATATGTAATACCCTTCCATGCTTTTTTATTAAGACATTTTAACATGACGGGCCGGAATAAGCAACCTAAAGGCTGAGGAAGTCTCCTCAGCCTTTTTCAATGGTCGCGTCAGCTCTCCATCTGCTTTCCGAGAAAGGAAGCGACTGTCTGGGCGAGCTTGAGCTCGATATCGCTGCCGGCCGCGCCGTTGGGGGATATAAACAGCACACAGCCGAGTATATCGCCCTCACTGATGATGGGCGCGGCTACGGATATGCAGTAGCGGTCGTCGCTCTCGACGGCGTGCAGGGCGCTGCCGCCCTCGTGGCGGAAGGCGCTTCGTGCCTCCATGATGTGCTCAAGGCTTGCCGAGACGCGCTTATCCATAAGCTCGCGCCTGGCTCCGCCGGATATCGCGATGATGCTGTCGCGGTCGCACACGGCCGCTATCGCGTCGGTGGACTTATGCAGGCTCTCGCAGATCTGCGCCGCGAAATCGCTCAGCTCGCCGATGGGGGAATACTTTTTGAAAATGACCTCGCCGTCCTTGTCAGTGAATATCTCCAGCGGGTCGCCGTTGCTGATAACATTGTCAGATTTCGGGGCATCGACGA
>CAMJGL010000002.1:0-133900 GCA_946405205.1 uncultured Clostridia bacterium | reverse complement strand
CGCCTTCGCTGTTGAGGTATAGTGATGTGGTGGTAGTAGCAGACGCTTTTGCCATAAGCTCATTGCCATCAAGCTCCAAGTGCGCTCCGGTCGCGTTGCCGATCATGAGAGCGGGCTTGTTATCTGCCGTACCGGAGGCATCCGTTGTGCGTGACAAATGAAGCGTACCGCTCATCTTGCCGCCGGACAGCGGAAGGTACTTGGCGGAAAGTGCCGTCCCTCCCTCGTAGAGCGTCGAGCCGTACACTGCCTTCCACGGGTAGGATGCCGATCCGCAGGTCATGGTATCCGTGTACGAGCCTCCGGCGCGGACAGCGGAATCAGTAATGACGAGTGGAGTTACGCCGTTGACCTTCGCATAGATATTATTTGCCGCATCCGATGTAAAAAAGCGGGTGTCGTTATCCGTGTTGCTGCCGTGGATGATGATGTTCTTGCAGGATACCGAATTTGGGGTCGTGACGGCTCCGGCAACGTCCAGCTTGCCGCCGATCTCTGTGTTCCATGCGCACTCAAAGGTGCTGTCCTTTTCCGCGACCTTGCCGATGGCAATGCCCGTGCCACCGGCTTTGAAGTCCAGCAGCACGGATGCAGTAGAAACCGTATCCACAACGTCAATGCCCCCGAAGGCATCAGTCAGCGTATAGCGTATGTCATAGGAATAATCTGTGGACAGATTTCCACCGCCAAAGATGAAGGCCGTCCCAGAGGAGAACGTCACGCTGGTTGTCGTGTAGCTGGATTCGGTGCTCCGCTTATATGCCACAGCAGTGGTGATCGTGTTATTGCTGCTGCAGCTTGCGTAAGTGAAATTAATTAACCCTCTGCCATAGGTGCCGTTGGTCGTTATAGTCCCACTGCTGTTGCATCGCTGCGTCAGGTAGTTGGTGAAGGTCGGGGGCGAATATGCTACCACGGATATTGACACGGTTTTCTCCGCCGACCAGCGTCCTCTGCTATCCTTGACTTTGGCCGTGAAGGTGATCGTGCCAGAGGTGTTCAGGAACCCGGTTGTCAGGCTGCTGCCAGTGCCGGAAAAGCCTCCACCCGTAATACTGTAGGCGCTGATCGTCGAGCCGTATCTTCCTGCGGCCCCATTGATGGTCAATGTCGCTTTGGATTTTGTCTGCACATAAATTTCCCACGAGGAAGGCACCGTGCCGTCCACACGGACTGCTGTCAGGGAACTGAACGACGGCACGACTGATGCCGGTACGGACAGTTTTGCCGTGCAGGTCGTTGATCCGATGAGCGTACTGCCGTTATAGGTGGAACAGGTAATGGTGACCGTGCCGGAGGTGCTGTTCGGCACCTGATTTGCCAAGGTCAAAGCCGGTGTCCATGAAACGGATGTTGCTGTGGTCTTTGTCGTGATCGTCCCGCTTGCGTTGCCGAAAGAATAGGTCAGTGTGTGCGTAAACGACGAGGATGCGCGGGTAATACTGATCGTTGCCGCCGATCCCATCGTTGCTGCGTTCATGCTTACGGTGGATTTTCGCGGTACGGTCGTCAGCGCAATGTCGCTTGAGGTCGTGACGTTAAAGCCGTTTGCGCCGGTGCCGCTGACGGAATAGCCGCTGAAATTAAACGTGACGGTCACCGTCTTGGTGCCGTCCGTGTTGCCGGTGATGCTGCCGCTCGACCACGGGGGAGCGGAGTAGCCGGAGTTTGCCGTAATGGGATATTCCGTGTTCTGGCTGTTTATGCTCACATAGTGGGAACCGGAGGTCGAGCTGCACGAAAACACCGTTGTTCCGTTCACAACAATGCTGCCGGTGAGGTAGTATGTAAAACCGTACCAGTTTGAGGACTTGAATTTGATATTGTCGATCTTCACAACATGGGTGTTCGTTGCAACGTCATATGTCTCCGACCAGTACAGCACGGCACTCATGTTTTTCGTTCCTGTTATAGATATCTTTCCACTTTTGCCTGTTGCCATGTAGTATTCTCCTTATGTTGCATCGCGCCAGATTATTGAAAGGTTGCCGGTGGCGCGAGGGATGAAGTCAAACCAGCCACGCTCCACCGAGCCAAGCGAAAGCTTGTAGCGGATCTCGGCATTCGTAATCTTCAGTGCCTGATTGGATATGAATGCGATCTCCTGACCGTTTTCCTTAAAGGACAACTTGTCATTGGATAGCTCTGCAGTGAATGCGTTGCCGACCTTGCCCAGCTCGATGAGTGCTCCACGGAAACGGATGTATTCCTCAAGGAGCTGCTGGTTGCTTGCTACGTTGCCGCTGATCCTGTCGGTTACGGTGGTGAAGTCCATTCGGATCTCACTTGCCGTCTGGGAGATACTCGACTGAAAATCCTGCTGGATGGTTTCAAGGTCGGACTTTGAAAGATAAGTCTCATGCACCTCAGAGCGTATCTCTTCGGATGTCTTGGAAATCTCAGAGTAGCATTCACGGACATTGACCTTCAGTGCCTCTACATCCTCGAGGGCTCCCTCATAGGCGCTGTTGTTTTGGAATGTGTTCTGGCATGTGGTGAGAAGAGGCATTAGCTCTGCCTCCCCTCAGTTCGACACATCGCATTGCAGCGTAATGATGCTGTCGATGTCTGCTGCCGACAGGTAGATAACCTTGCCGGTCTTGCCGAAAGTGATCTCATTCCCGTCCTTGTCCTGTGCGTACCATGTGTAGGTCAGGCTTTGGTGATCCGTGGTCGTTGCCCATGAAGAACCATTGTATTTCTTCAGCGTGATGGTCTGTCCTGTGTGATCCACCTGATACCAGTACATTCCCGATGTAGGGGAAGAAGGCGCTGTCTCGGAAATATTACCGAGGAGCGGGTCGACCTCACGCTGATTGGTGCGGACGATCACATACGGCACAACTCCGCCGAGGTTGTTCTTTACAGTGAACCCGCCGATGGAAAGCATCTCCGACACATAGGGGTCGGACTTGTCCTCCACGGTAATGACGTCCACATAGTTTTTACTGCTGTATGTCATGGTGCAGCGGTAGGACTGAATGTTGACGATGTCCGCGCCGGAGACTGTCAGAGTGGATGCGGTTGCTCCGCTTATGTTTATCCATGTACCGTTCACGTACTTCGCCCACTGATATGTTCCGGTAACAGCAGTCGAGCCGCTGTAGGCAGAAGTGGCAAGTGTCAGACTGCCGGACTGGTTCTGCACGACCGTGCCGTTGGGGGCGTAAACAGAAAAGACAACAGCTGACGTACCGTTGCTGCCCGCTTTCGCCTTTGTCCATGTGAAGGTCTTCGTTGCCGTCTGCCCGGAAACGGTAAAGGTCAGCGTGATATCTCCAGCCAGCACAGACGTGCCTCCCAGATCAGACGATGCCGCAACGTTCAACTCCAGCTTTCCGGCTGTCGATGCCGTGCCTGCGGTATTGGACTTCACGGTAATGCCGGTGGGCAGTGTTCCCACGGAACAGGAACAGGCCGTCTGCGTTATGCCGACATAGCCTGTGAACGGAATCGTTATGACGGAAGCCGCAGATGTTTTCCCTGCGGAAGTGCAGGCGATGGTCTGCGCCTCATTGCCGAGGATCACCGATAAACCGCCGCTGCCGGGCGAGCCGGGAGTACCGGGATCGCCCTTCTCACCGTCATACATCTTCGTGATGGAAACGGTGTCGAATACATCGGTCTCGCTCGTTACAAGCTTAATCTGTGCCACGTTGTTCACGAAAACACTGTGACTCGGCTTGACTACCAAAGTACCGCCGGTGATCGTGGGATTATCCGAGGCGGTCGGGTAATCCGTCCAGTTGCCGGAGCTGTTTTTATACTGCCACTTGCTGATGGTTACACCCTGAACCTGTGCGGTCAGTGTCGTCTGGGACGCACCGACTAAAGCTCCGGAGCTGTTGTACTTGAACACATAGGTATCTGCTGTCACATAAGCGAGCTTTGCATTTTCGGCATTCATCACCAGCGTATAGGTGATATCCGAGGATATATTGACCGTGTTCTTCGTCTCAGCATCGTAATAGCTGATGTAGCAGATATAAGTGATCATGCCGGAGGAGGACGATGCCAGCTTGTTCTGGCTGACCGTCAGAATGCCGCCTGAAACCGACTCACCGGAAGTGAGGCTTGTCTCGGCAGAGATGCCGTCCTTACGCTTCCATGTGATGGTTAGACCGGAGGCATCCAGCGGCAGAGATGACTGGTCTATAAATACAGCAGGGGTCAGCTTCAGATTGGTGCTTGCCCAGCTCGGTGCGTAAGTATGCGGCAACACATTCGGGTCTTCACTCTGCGTCTTCGGAAGGTTTGAAGTAATATATGCCGACAGTTTCCTCTGATCGGTGATATCAACAAAGGTCTGCTGGCTTGATGTTAATACTGTAGGC
The DNA here is from genome assembly GCA_946405205.1 of uncultured Clostridia bacterium. GTDB lineage: Bacteria > Bacillota > Clostridia > Oscillospirales > Oscillospiraceae > F23-B02. The sequence continues at coordinate 129,566 of CAMJGL010000002.1, read as the reverse complement.
ATGGTAGCCTCCTTATATCGTTACTTCACAGTAGAATGAAGCGTTATCCTGCACATCCTCTGTGGAAACCGTAATTGTTTTTGTGCCGGTGTGGGCGGCATCCCATTCTTCATCGGCATCCTCATCGTTGGAGTGACGGTGCCAGGAAAAAGCAGATGCCGGAAGCGCATCGGTAATATCCTTGTCCCATGAGAACACCTTGCAGTGCATGACGCTCTGCTGCCCCTTGTCCCGGAAGATATTCACGCCGTCCACAACAAGCTCGGTACGATACATTTTTGAGGATGAAATCTCATCGACTCTGCCCACGATTCCGTCCATATCCGTTTCAAGAGCGGATATGGTCTGTGACTGCTTTGCCGTTGCAGAGGTCAGCGTTACACCGCTTGCTCCGATGGTGATCGTGTTTCCGGCGGGGTTCAGGTAGTCCCTGTCACGGCTGACGCAGAGGTATGTACCGTTGATGCCGTGGGGTTCAGAGAGGCATTTCACATACATCCTTGCCCGGATATCTCCGATGTCGGCACCGGCATCCGACTCATCCACGATTGTAAGCTCCATGCTTGTGATGCCTTCGATCAGCTCGGCAAGGCGGGCGTTTCCTTTGCGGAGAAGATTGCCGGGAACGGTTACATCGTCCCATATCTCCGTTGCCCATATCCAACCGATCTCCGCAACGGCATCCCCATCATAAATGTAGTTTCTTCCCTCGTTCACGGAGGTTATATCCACACGCTTTTGAGAGGTCTCTTCGGACTCTTCTTCCGAGCTTTCCTCAATAATCGCTCCCAATGGAATGAGAACTGAGGCTCTTGCCGTGTGGTCACGGGTCACTTTCACATCGAGAAGGTTTTTTCCGAACTCAACAGTCTGCAACGACCGAGTGTTGAAGTCTGCGAGGTAGTCGAGATACCGATTGCCGTCTTTATAGCGTATTTGGAGGTATCCGCCGTGGGTCTTGATGAGCTTATCCCGAAAGGCATCCATCGTGACGGAGTATTCCGAATTACTGTAGGAAATATAATCGTTTTCGTCTGTAACGGTTACCTCACCGAGTACGAATTTCTTCTTGTCCTCGACCGCTGCGTTATGCACAGATATGAAGTATTCCATGAGTCCGCGCAAAGTGCCACTGTACTGAAAAGGCGGCTGGATCGTGTCCTTGAGATATGCCATGCACGACTCGCACGTCCATGTGTGGGTGTTGTAGAAATCGCTGCCGTCATCAATGGCGCGGCCTTCAAAGACAATGTCATCGTCCTTTTTGCAGACGATGGTCGATACCAAAGGCACAATGTCATCCAGATACGGATGATTATGCGGAGCGGAGAGAGTCAGACTGTCAATGTTCTCCGCATCCTCATGTACTTTCGCCTGCGTGATGGCAAGCTTTGAAAGTTCAGGATGATAGAATAGATTACCATCCACAAATACCTTGAAAATGCTCACAGCCGTCCCTCCCGATATTTGAAGGTGGTCGTGCCGCTGCCGGAGACGGTAACGGAGTTGTTGCCGGGGGCAAGCTCCAGTTCCGGTATCTCCCATGTTCCGGCGCTCAGTGTCTTGTGGAAGCTGTCCGAGCCGACCGTCCATGTGAGGGTAGTTTCGGCGGTGGTGGTGATTACCGGAACGACGGGCATATAGTCATTGGCGAGGATGACCGTGCCAGTTCCAACCTTCCTGACTGCAGTTTCCGTCACATGGTAGCGGTAGGCATCTCCATCAGAGCATGAAAAAAGCAGCACACCCTTGCCCGTCAGAGGGTCGTAGGAGGGTTCTGCTTCAATCGTGCCGACGTAGTACAGTTCCGGTTCTTCGCTGCAGATGATCTGGACAAGCTGACCGGCGAAGCGGTTGACCGCCTCACCGACCATGCTATCGTATTCGGTACGAGTACCGAGCATCGTGAGCGTGATCTCAAAACTGCGCGGCTGATACGATACACGCCCCAATGCCTCTGTGAAGCGGATGGGAGAGTTCCTCCCCGGCACGACCACCGTATTCGTCTGAGATTTCGGTGTCGGGAAATCCACGGTCTCGCGCAGCCAACCGAGACTTGTCATTGAAGTGCCGTTGATCTTTACATCCGGTATCATAATGCAAGCCTCCTTTGCAGTTTCTGATTCTTACCAAGCTCACTGTCGATGACCGGGAGCAGATGCCCCACGAGGGTGCCGTCATCAAGGTAGATGCCTTTGCCGCTGTTGGCAGCAATGACAGCGAGGTACTTTTCCATATTCCCGGTGTTCATTCTAGTAGCGAGGATGCTTTCCAACCTGTCATAAAACTGCGACAGAGGGAGAATAGCCTCCGCTCCGGCTTCACCGCCCGCCATAAGGGACGAGCCGTTCATGCCGAAGATAGTGGGGTTCAGCATAATGCCGCCTTCCTTATACCAGTCGATATTAAGATGTGGAACACTCGGCGGGTTAAGGGAGAGCGTACCGGAAATGCTGAAATGCGGCAGTTTGATATGCGGAAGTTCCAGCTTCAGCCCGGAGAAGAAGCCCTTGATGCTGTCGATGACCGACTTGACCTTTTCTTTTGCCGCTTCGATGGGGGTTGTGATGGCATTTTTAATGTTATTCCACACCGTGGTTGCTGTATCTTTTATGCCGTTGAAAACATCCGAGACGGTGGTCTCCACAGCAGTAAAGACATTGCTTATTTTCGTTTTGATCCCGTCAACGATATTAGAAACCGTGGTTTTTATGCTGTTCCACGTGTTGACAAAGAAGTCTTTGATCCCCGTCCAGATGTTCACGAAGAAAGTTTTAATGGCAGTCCACGCCTGCTCCCACGAAGAGCCGAACCATCCGAGGACGGCATCCAGAACACCCTTCATGGTTTCAAGAATGGTGGAGAGAACGGAGAGGATACCCTCCCACAGATTCGTGAAGATATTCTTGACCGCTTCCCACGCCGCAGACCAGTCTCCGTGAAATACGGCAATGAAGAAGTCCACGACATTCAAGATATGGTCAAGTACTGTAGAAAGCACCGTGGATATAAAAGAAAAAGCTCCCTCAAAAATTGGAGCTAGGAAATCGCAGAAGCCATTCCATACTGCCTTAATGACCTCGGTGATGCTCTTGAACTCGAAGCCGAGGCCGTTGAGCCTGTCTACGACACCCTGGCAGAAACCGGATATGGTCTCCTTTATCTTTGCCCAGGTTGCGAGAATGTTTTCCCGGAAACCGTCATTGGTATCCCACAGATGCTTAAATGCCGCAACGAGAACAGCGATAACGGCAGCAACGGCAAGGACGGGACCGGCAACAGCACCGATTGCACTCCCAAGGCTCGTGATTGACCCTGTGCTTCCGGCAATCTTTACTCCGAGCTTTCCGATGCCCTTTGCCAGGGAGGAGAACCCCTTCATGGCAGAACCGATGCTGGAGATGCTCTTGCCGAGGATCACAAGGAAGGGACCGAGAGCCGCCACTAGCAGACCTATCTTCAAGATGACCTGCCGTGTGCCTTCGTCCATGTTGTTGAGCTTGTCGACAAAAGCCTGTATCTTGCTGACGATATTCCGGATGGTGGGCATCAGCATTTCACCGAAAGAAATAGCCAGCTCCTCCAACTGAGATTTCAGTATGGTGAGCTGACCGCCGAGATTGTCCTGCATGATCGCCGCCATCTCTTCGGCGGTACCGTCACAGTTGGCGATAGCGTTATTGAGCTTGTCAATATCTCCGGGAGCGGCATTCATGACAGCAAGAAAACCTGACATGGCATTCTTGCCGACAAGGGTCTCTGCCGCCGCTGCCGCTTCTGATTCCGTCATCTGCGAGAAATACACCCGGAGGTCACCGAGGATATCTCCCAACTCACGCATGGAGCCGTCAGCGTTTGCCGTGGCAATGGTGACTTCTCCGAATGCCGCGCCGGATAGCTCCAGTTCGCCCTGAAGCTTCGTCATCATGGTTCGCATGGCAGTACCGGCTTGTGTTGCCTTGATACCGCTGTTTGCCATGAGACCGACTGCCTCGGCAACGTCCTCTGCCGAATAGCCGAGGGCACCGGCAACAGGAGCGCAGTACTTGAAAGTCTCGCCCATCATGGAGACATTGGTGTTAGCATTGGAGGATGCCGCTGCGAGGATGTCCGCAAAGTGACCGGAGTCCTGTGCTGTCAGTCCGAAAGCGGTGAGTGCATCGGTGACGATGTCCGAGGTCGTTGCGAGGTCTTCACCGGAAGCGGCGGCGAGGGACATGATACCGTCAATGCCGGAGAGCATATCCTCGGTCTTCCATCCGGCCATCGCCATATAGTTCATGGCGGACGCAGCTTCTGAGGCAGAGAACTTTGTTTTTTCGCCCATTTCTCTTGCCTTATCCCGGAGTGCTTGGAGATCATCTCCGGTCGCGCCGGAAACAGCGGCTACCTGCGCCATAGCGGAATCGAAGTCGGCAGCGGTCTTTACTGCTGCCGTTCCGAGACCGATAACGGCAAGCGAAGCGGGCATGACCTTGTTGCCGACTCCGGTGATCTTGTCACCGACCGCCTCGAACTTGCCGCCGACTTCTTCGATCTTGGCAAGGGTGGCATTGGTGGTGACAGCCTCCTCCTGCAGACGGCGAAGTTCCTGCTCGGTCTCAATGATTTCTCTTTGCAGAGCATCGTATTTGTCCTGCCCGAGGTCACCGTTTTCGAGCTGCTCCTTTGCCTGCCGCTGTGCCTCCTTGAGCGTGTTCAGCTTTTCAGAGGTCGCGCCGATGGCGTCCTTGAGGTCTTTCTGCTTCTGGGCGAGAAGCTGTGTGTTGGAGGGATCGAGCTTCAGCAGGCGTTCAACATCCTTCAGCTCGGACTGCGTGGTTTTTATCGTGGAGTTTACTTGTTTCAGAGCCTTCTCAAGTCCCGTGGTATCGCCGCCGATCTCGACAGTAATACCTTTTATCCTGCTTGCCATTTACTCACCTCCATAGGCAAATTTCTTGCTTTTCTTGATGCAGTGTGATAATATTATTTTGCTGAGTTGGTATTGCTCTTCTGAGCTGATCCATTCGTAAAATGAGAGTACGAATCATATCACAGCAGAGAGGTCAGATATTCAGCAGACAAATGAGTAAATCAACGAAACTATTAATTCCTGTAAAATGCTCATTATGGAATTAAGAAAGCAGTTGTGTGTTGACTGTAGTTGTCCCCCTGTTGTTTCTGTGCTTTACACCACAAAAATCGAGCCGAAAAAGATTATTTCACGTTCGGCTTTGTTTTGGTGCGTGTGAAGCAATATACCGGATGATTGTTGTCCACGCACAGGTCAAAGTGCGTGGATTTTTTCGGTTCAGAAAGGAGGACGATCATGGCAAAGGTCTCTGGAAAAACTCACAGCAAAGAACAACTCGACAACTGGGCAAATCAGCATAACCCGAACAACAAGGCATACAGGGCAAATGCGGATAATCACTCGAATCAGTTAAATCCGAACCGCAAAACACATCAAGCGATTCATAATTCCAGGCGAAGAAATAAAGTCCCTTCCTGGCCGGAATGGACACCTGACTATCCGGAATACGATGACTAAAAGTACGGAGAGATATTATGTCCAAACACTTCTTCGATTACGATGACGGTGACTTTGCGATGAGCATCTCCGATAATATGGCTATGGATACCGATGGCAATCTGATGATGCGCATGGGTGATAACATGGCTATGGACATGGACACCGGAGATATTCACTTCATTTCATCGTGGTCACGAGACGAGGATGAATAAAACTTAACAGCAATTTTGAGCCGCAGAGTTTTGACTGATAATCATTGCTCTGCGGCTTTTACTTTAAAAAGCGTCCATGTCCTCCTGCGTTGCGATGCGGTCATATTCGATGCCGTCGTTATCCTTTTCCGTCCACATATCCAGGATTAACCCGATAGTGAGCAGTTCCAGATCGCGGACGGATATGCCGAGTTCCACGCACCGCAGGAGAAACAGGGGCGTGGTCATTTCCCTCGTTGAGGGATTTCGTTTTTTTTTAGAAGCAACATCGGTCATCATGTTCGTACCCCACATTTCCAGTATCTCCGGAAGCACCTGGTAAATGCTGAACATATCAAACTGGTCGAGCCAGTCCTCGATAGTGCCTGGAATGGTGGGGTCGGCATGATAAGCCATGATGTACGCCACGTTCTCGAAGATCTCCAGGTCCTCGATGGCGAAGGATTCGCCCTCGTCAGTGTTATCCTTGTAAGACTTTTCGAGCTTCGAGAAATCCTTAAAAATGTCCCGTTTGAATTTTGCCCTGTAGAGGCGAGGGACAGCGGCGGAGGAACGGAACTTTACCTCTTTGCCGCTGACCTCGATAGTTTTCTCAACCATTAGGTGTTACCTCCGCTGGGAGGGGTGGGAGCAACGGGCGTATACACAGAGGTATACCAGCCGTTGTAAACAGTGGTGGTAGTGGTGTCACCCGTGCGGGCTTTGACCAGACCGTCACCTCTGGGGTCGGCGGTGATGGTGAGCTTCTCTGTACCGGGCTCAATGTTCTCTTCCTTCGTCTGCGACTCGAGAGAGGGGCGGGACGCAGAGCAGTTATACAGCACATGGCGGATACCCTTCGCATCGCCGGTGAACTCAAACAGCAGAGCAAACTTCACGCTCTCGCCGATATCGCTCTTCTCCACAAGCACACCGTTGGCATCGTCATCCTCCTTGAGAATGTCGGTTCTGAACCATTCGGGGATCAGCGCGATCTCCAGATCGCCGGAGTAGCCGTTATTGGCATTGGTGCGGAAATACACGATATCATCCGCATAGAACGGAGAGGTCTCGCCCTGTGCCTCAAGGCTGATACTCACCGCGCCGGGGACGGGCTTGGGAGTTCCGTAGCTGTAGGTAGTAACATCGTCAACCACGGTTTCGGTCAGAATAGCCGCATGGACATTTTTCAGACCGTATTTGACTTTGTTAGGCATTGCCTTTTACCTCCATATCGAAATAATAAAGGACTTCATAGAGCTGTTCGCTCTCGATCCAGGTTTCAGACCTGTTATAAAAAATGCCGTGCCTGTCAAGCACAGCTTCGACTTTCTGCTCCGCCGTCAGGTCTTTCCGGTCGGTGTACAGCTCTATGTGGACTTCGTTGACTTTGAAATAAGCGTAGTTGTCGGCGGCGAAGTTGTTACTCTCCGGGACGAGGTACAGAATGTACGGAAGCTCCGGAGCCTCACCCTCGGCGAAGTGGTCATAGGCATTGGGGTAGCCTATTTCCTGCACTATTGCTAAAAGCTTATCCATTCCGAATCATCCTCTCTATGTCCTGTTCGAGCTGCTCCGCACCGAGTTCCTCTGCCGGAGCAATATGCGGTATCGCCTTCGTCCTGCCGCCGTTACGCTTGGCATGACCGTGTTCCAGAAGGTGGGCAAGCTGATAGCGGTTTTTGGAATGCACCGTTATCTCCAGCTTCGTAGCGGACTCGGCAGTTTTCTTGACCGTCCAGCTCTTTTTGTACTTCCCGGACTGGACAGGGGCATTAGCTTGAATTTCCTTCTTCACAGTTTTTCCGGCATCGTTGACCGCCTTTTTCATGCCGTCTGTCGTGACCTCGGCATACTCGCCCAGCTGTTTTATGACCTCATCGGCGAGGTTTCCCACGGGTATAGACACAGTTACCGCCTCGCTTTCCTGCACCGGAGCTTCATGCTCTTGTGCTTGAAGTTCATATGGTCAACGGAGAGAATGTCGTATATCTGTCCGTCCATCACGACCCGGTATTCGGTAGGGGTGATAACTGAGGAGGCGGCACACCAGCGGAGCGTAAAGTCAGCTTTGGTATCGTCTACAGTTGTTCCGGCTTCCTCCGCTTCGGCGTCCGTCTCGCCGCTGACCGTGGCGTGGCAGGTATAAAAAGCAGTCCATGTATTCAGATGATTGCCGATCTCGTCCGTAACAGCGGTGTTTCTCTGCACGGTAATGATCCGATTGAGCAGAGCGACCTTCATCAGAATCCCGCCCTTCGCTCACCGCAGAGGAAGGAGCGCAGGCTCAAGGTCAGAGCGTTGTGGTCGGCTTCCTCCCGGTGTTCATAGAGATAGGCAGTGGCATACAGAGCGGCGATCCGGAACTTCTCACTGTATCCGGTGGAAAGCTCCGAAACCTCGACTCTTGCCACATCCGCTACGAGCTGTTCTGCCGAAGCGAGAAAAGACTCGATCAGCTCATCATCGTCATCGAAGTCCACACGGAGGTAGCCTTTTGCTTCTTCAAGAGTAACTATCATGGGATAACCTCCGAAAAAGGGACTCCGGCGGTCAAACCGAAGTCCCTGTGAATCATTCCTCGTCAGCCTCCATAAGACCGGCGGTTTTGAGCTTTGTGAGCAGAGCATTGAAGTCTGTGACAAGCCCTGCGATGGTGGTGGCGGTGCTTGCCGCCTGGTTAGTCGCAGGGGTGAAGGAATTACCCTCCACCTCGCAGCCTTCCTCAAAGATGACCTTGCCGCCGAAATGGGTGACATCGCCGCCCTGCTCGGAATAATTCTTGGTGTTATAGCTCATTGGGATTACCTCACGCCTTCATCTGCAGAACCTTAATGGCTTCGGGCAGAACGAGCTTACCGTCCAGTCGCTTGGAGGCAAGGAAGCCGACCTGACCGTTGCCAGCATACAGCTCGTTCAGACGCTTGAAGCTGATGCCCTGACGGTCACCGATCCAGTAGAAGCTGAAGTCACCGAAAGCGATGACCTTGGCACCGGAAGCTATGGTGGGTGCAAACTGAGAAGTGAAGTAGGGTCTGCCCAGAATAGTAGGAACATCGCCGTCCTTCAGTGCGGGCTGCCACAGATAGTCACCGGCACCGTTCTTCAGCTTGCGGATCGCCTTGATGGTGTCATCGTTCAGAACCCAGATTGCATTCTTGCGGTAGGGAGCCTTGAGGCTGTAGAAGAGGTCGATAACCTCATCAGCGGTGATGGCGGTTGCGGATGCGGTGGTCACGCCGACCTGCGCACCGCCGGTGGAATGCAGAATGCCGGTGGGCTTATGAGAGCCGTCACCGTTGAGGTAGGCATCCTCTTCCTTGTCACCGATGCGGCGGGTGAATTCCTCGTTCATGTACTTCTCAAGGTCGAAGGCGCTGTCCTGCAGAAGCTCTTCGGAAACCTTGATGAGAGTACCGACCTTGTGGGCATCGAGGTTGACCTGACCGAAGGTCTCATCGCTTGCGGTATAGGCGTCCTCTTCCTCCATCCAAGCTGCGGAGCCGTGAGCGGCCACAATGGGGATCTTATGCAGACCATTGGAGGTGGTGATGACACGGGCGCGAGTACGGATGAAGTTGGCCTCGTTCAGAGACTGTACGAGGGTATGCTCGAACTCATCGGGAACGAGGTAGCCACCCTCGCTGTCGGTGCCGACCTGTAGGTCGTTGCGGACTTCGGGGGTAGCATTGGTACGGGAACGAGCCTGTGCCCAGAATGCCTTTTTGTAGGCATCGGAAGCTCTGCCGGTTTTTTCATCCTTCTTCTGAGCCTCGGGCTTTTCGGTGAGGGGCTTGCTGGTGGGCAGAGCCATAGCAGCGTCTACAGCTTCAAGACGCTCGGCGCGGGCGATCTCTCTGCCGAGATCGTTGATCTCCTGCTCCATCTTGACATAGGCGGCATCGTCCTCTGCGGACAGAGTGCCGTTTTCCTTGCGGTGGGTTTCGAGGAAAGCCTTCGTGCCTTCCCACAGTTTTGCGCGCTTTTCACGCAGTTCAAGTGCAGTCATGATATATTCCTCCATAAAAAATTAGTATTTGAGAAGATCAAGCCGTTCCATAAGGTCGCTGACTTTACGGCCGTCCGGCTTGGGCAGTTCAGCCTTTCTTCGTGCCTGAACCTTTGCAACGATCTTGTTGACCACAGCCTGCTCCACGTCTCTTGCGGAAAAGGCATAGGCTTCAACATCTGCGAGGGTGTGTTTGGAGTCCATCAGCATTTCATCGGCAAAGCCAAGCTCGATAGCTTTCTTTGCGTTCATCCATGTGGTGGAATCCATCATGTGAGAGAGCTGTGCGTGGGAAAGACCTGTGCGGATCTCATACGCATTGATGATGCCTTCCTTGACCTCTTCCAGCATGGCGATGACCTCTTCCATATCCTTGTGGTCACCGTAGACACCGGTAGAGGGGTTGTGGATCATCATCATTGCTGTGGGAGCCATGAGGACTTTCGTGCCTGCCATAGCAATAACAGAGGCGGCGGACGCTGCCATGCCATCGATCTTGACCGTCACATCGTCCTTATAGTCCATGAGAGCGGTATAAATCTGACTTGCCGCATTGCAGTCACCGCCGGGGCTATTGATCCAAATGGTTATGGGTCCCTTGCCAGCGAACAGCTCTTCTCTGAACATCTTGGGAGTAATGTCATCATCGAACCAGGGTTCCTCGGCAATCGTGCCGTAGAACTCAAGCACTCTCTCGTGAGCGCCGTCCCCGTCCGTTTGATTTTTCCAGTTCCAGAACTTCTTCGGATTTTTCATCGGGATCCTCCTTCTTTTCAGTATTGGGGTTATATGCAAAAGCTCCCGCTTTCACCAAAGGGAGCATATTGCCGTTGACCAGATACAGGTTGCCGCCATCCTCATCGGGGATCAGGTCGAGGTTTTCAAGCTCACGGATATCGTTAGCGGACATCCAACCGTTCTGCCGACCGATGGCGTAACCGTTCATGCGGGACTGATAGTCTCCGCGAAGCAGACCCTCAAGATTGAATTTCACGAAATACTCACTCTTCTCGGTGGGGCTGAGAAGCGACCGCATAATGGACTGCTCCCAACGAACCACCCACGGGTCGAGCGTGTACTTCACGAACTCAAGGGACTGCTGCTCAATATTGGAAAAGCTCGACTTTTCAAGATCACCGACCATGTGAGGCGGCACCCGGAAAATTCGAGCTATCTCATTGATTTGAAATTTTCGTGTTTCAAGGAACTGTGCCTGTTCCGGGGATATGGAGATGGGCGTATATTTCATGCCCTCCTCCAAAACCGCCACTTTGCCGCTGTTCTGAGAACCGCCGAACTGACTCTGCCATGCCTCACGAATCTTCGAGGGGTCTTTTAGAGTACCGGGGTGTTCCAAAACGCCGGAGGGAGCTGCCCCGTTAGCGAAGAACTTGGCACCGTATTCCTCCGTGGCAATGGCAAGACCGATGGCGTTCTTCGCCATTGCTATGGGTGAATACCCGACTAAGCCGTCAAAGCCCAATCCGGGAATATGCAGCACATCCGAAGGCTTGAGAATGACCCTTCCGCTTTCCCCGATAGCTTCATCGTTTGACCGCTGATAGCTGTAATACAGATGCCCGCTTTCATCACGCTCAACGGTCATCTTATTAGGCATCAATGGATAGAGTGAGATGATCTCGCCCTTACCGTTACGGATGATCTGCGCATAAGCATTCCCCCAAAGCAAAAGGTGGGTCATGAGCGTTTCACGGAAGACAAAGGAACTCATCTCCGGATTCGGTTCATCGTGGAGCAGATGATACAGCGGATGGTCAACAGCTTTCTCCTTACTGCCGGAATCGTTATAGCGATAAAGGTGGAGTGGAAGACCAGCAACAGCCTCGGACAGGATACGGACGCAGGAATACACCGCCGTCATTTGCATAGCGGAGCGTTCGGTTACCGCTTTACCGGATGAACTGCCGCCGAGAAAGAATGTATAGCCGGAACCGGCGGTTCGGTTTTGAGGCTTGTCCCTGGAACGGAACAGCCCGGATAGATTGCCCATATTGTATTACCTCCAGTAATGTAAATGCTGTGTGTTTTTATTTACACATATCCGTTCTTTTAGAACGGATATAGTGTTAGCCGCTCCTGTTCGTTTCACTACTTAATCCATATACTTAAAGAACGGATGCCGTTCAATAAGGAGGTGGATCATGAACCTGACAGCGTTGGGAAAGCGGATCAAATCTGCCCGTGAAAAGAAGAATATGACACAGGAGGAGCTTGCCGCTGCTGTGGATTACAGCGTAGATCATATGAGTGTGATCGAGCGCGGTGTTAAGTCTCCGAAGTTGGATAAGCTGGTCGCTATCGCAAATGTACTCGGTGTCGGGACAGACTATTTACTTCAGGATGACCTTGATACTGCGGTTCTTCTGCAGGCATCGGAGATATCTGAAAAATTGAAAACTCTGTCACCGGAAAAACAGCGCAAAGCACTAAATGTCCTCGGCACTCTGATCACCGAGCTTTCGTGCGATTAACAGGGAGTTCGCAATTTTTATTGCGACTCTCTTTTTCTTCGCCTTTCTTCGACAAAAAGCTACACGGCAGATATAGTATAGTCGTTCTATAAGAACGGAAACAGTTCTAATAAACACACAAGGAGAACGACCATGAAAAGAAAACGCATATCCGCTGAACAAGCATTGCAGACGGTAGCGATCCGAGACGGCACAACTGTTGAGGAAGTACGAAAAGAAATAAAACTCGCCATGCTTGCAGGTCTGTGCAATACCGACCCCGCTGTGCAGACAAAGTGGAAAGAGATACCCTGCGCCGGTGAGATGCCGACCCCGGAGGAACTGATCACCTACATAGTTCAGAGGATAAATTCAAATAAAAAGCAGCCCACGAGTATCGTAGACTGACTCACTGCTATTGTTACCGCAGCGAATTGCTCTGTCGAGAGCCATAACGGTCGCAACGGCACCGTCAATTTTCTCTGTGGACTTTTCCTTGTCCATCTTTACATTGCCTGCGGGGTCGGTCTTGGCGCAGACATTGTCCAGCATCCAGCGGAGGACGGGGTGTCCGCCGTGGGCGATCCTCTGCTCAAGGGTCAGCTTCATCAGCTCTTTTGTGGGAGGACTCATATCTTTGAAGCCCTGTCCGAAGGGTACGACCGTGAAGCCCATGTTCTCAAGGTTCTGCACCATCTGTATCGCGCCCCAACGGTCAAAAGCTATCTCACGGATATTGAAACGCTCACCGAGCTTTTCGATGAACTTTTCGATGTATCCGTAATGAACGACATTACCCTCGGTAGTTTCCAGATATCCTTGCTTCTGCCAAAGATCATACGGCACATGATCGCGCCGGACTCGAAGTTCGATGTTGTCCTCCGGTATCCAGAAGTAAGGGAGAATGATGTACTTGTCATCCTCATTCTCCGGTGGGAACACCAGAACAAATGCCGTAATATCCGTGGTGGAAGACAAGTCCAGTCCACCATAGCAGACATGCCCTTCGAGGTCATCTTCGTTTACGGCAAAGGCACATTTGTCCCAGAGATGCATCGGCATCCAGCGGACGGCTTGTTTGACCCACTGATTCAAGCGAAGCTGCCGGAAAGCATTCTCCTCGGCAGGGTTCTGCTTTGCCTGGTCACAGGCGGCCTGCACCTTGTCAATGCCGACCGTAATACCGAGAGATGGGTTCGCTTTCTTCCATGTCTTCGGGTCCGTCCAGTCATCGGATTCATCAGCACCATAGATTACAGGATAGAAGGTAGGGTCGAATTTTCTGCCCTCCAGGATATCCTTTGCCTTCTGATGTACCTCATAGCAGATGGAATTGGTGTTATCTCCGGCGGTCGTTATAAGAAAATACAGCGGTTGCATTCTTGCATCACCGCTGCCTTTCAGCATGACATCATACAGTTTTCTATTGGGTTGGGTGTGCAGCTCATCAAAAATGACCCCGTGGGTATTAAAACCGTGCTTGTTCGCTACATCGGCAGACAGAGCTTTGTACTTGCTTCCGGTGGGGATGTACTCCATTTCCTTCTGGGATGCCTTTATATTCATTTTGCTTGCCAACACCGGACATCTTTTTACCATTGCGAGGGCAACGTCAAATACGATTTGTGCCTGGTTTCGGTCTGCGGCACAGCCGTACACTTCCGCACCCGGCTCAAAGTCCGCACAGAGAAGGTACAATGCAACAGCGGCAGCAAGCTCAGACTTGCCTTGCTTCTTGGGAATTTCGATATAAGCGGTATTGAACTGCCGATAGCCGTTCGGCTTCAGGACACCGAAGATATCCCGGATGATTTGCTCCTGCCAGTCAATCAGCTCAAAGGGCTGACCATCCCAGGTGCCTTTGGTATGACAGCAGAACTTTTCGATAAAGCAAACCGCATGATCGGCGGCATCCTTATCGTAGTGGCTATTCTCCGCCATGAAGCGAGTCGGCTTATAATGTTTTAGTTTTCGTATCATAGGCATAAAAAACAGCCGCTGCCCGGTTGGGCGCGACTCTGATGTAATGAATAGAGGTTTCCCCCAAAAATGTAGGGGAAACCTCTTAGAATTGATTGCTGATCTCGTTGTATTCAGCGGTCAGCCTTGCAACTTCCTGAGCAATGCACTGTCTGCGGAATGCATTCTTGCAGTTCTTGCCCTCGGTGGTCAATCTTGCAAGCTCTGCCTTGCGGTATTTTAGGACCTCAATTTCGTTGCCGTTGAGGGCTTCGCTCATGTCCTTTTCAAATCTCGTCATCGCAGCATCTCCTTATGCTTGGCAGTTAGCCATGCACCAGGCAATGGCGTGTCCGTTGTCCTCGAAGGTTGCTTCCGAGGTGGTCATCAGCTTGACCTTGCTTTCGCAGGTATGGTCGTCGGTGGTGAAGGTGTAAACCGCTCCGTAGTAGCAGTCTCCGTGGGGCTGGTAGTAATATCCGGCTACCAGAATGCTGTTGCCAAAATTCAGAACCGTGGAGAAGCTCATCTCAAGGTTCTCCGAGGTGCTTGTAGTGGGAAGGCTGCGGGCGTCTGCCTTCGCTGCGATATTCTTGTTCATGTTGTTTCCTCCTGTTTTCGGGGCCTTGCCCCTTTCGTTGTGTACATATATCACTCTGAAAGCCTTAAATAGCAAGCTATATCTGAGCTATAATCTACACAATTTATTCGTCGCCTGTCAGGATAAAACGTACATAAGCAGACTTATTTTCCTCAATGAAATTGACCAGTTCAAAAAAGTCTATGTCGTAGGCAATCCGCTGCACAGCATTCAGATCGAACATATTTGTCAGTCCGGTTTCCCGGACAGCAAGGAGTTGTTCCTTAACCTTCTCATTCATCGTCCGTCACCACCCTGCAGGAATCTTCGCCATAGGAAACCCCGAGTGAGGAGCCGCAGTCCCAAGCCACATGAATCGTGCCAATGTCATCGACTGCAACGACTGTTCCTCGGCAACCCTCATGGAGTTTTGTGTTCCAGGGGTCATTCATGTGTGTCAGTTCCACCCTGCAACCAACGGGGTAACGCTCACGGAGAGCGGTGAGGGTTCTTTCGCTTATTCCGAACATACTGCTGCCTCCTTTGCTTTGCCGCACTTAAAAGCGGAGCTGCCTGAGAGGTTCTTTAGCAGTATCTTGCGTTCCGCTTTATATTCCTCACCAATGAACCCGAGCCGAAGCAGGAAGCAGCGGAAAGCATACTTCTCATTATCCACATCCTTTTCGGTAGCGTTGATGCGCTTCTGGTTGATACTCATCTCACAGAGGGCGGTAATGAAATGCATATAGGCTTGCAGTTCCTCTGGCTTGCAGTCTGCCGGAAACCAGGGAAAATCTACCCGGTTCTCTATGATGCTGAAGTCCAGATTATCAATGCCGAGTGCCTTGCGGATCAGCGCACCCTTCGCCTCAAGGATTCGGGTGAGGTTTCCGACCTGCATCTTGGAAAGCGGGATCTGAATGGCAATGCCGTCCGGCTTGCTTTCTTCCGGCTCAACTTCGGTTTCGGGTGCTTCCTCGCACTCGAAGCCCTCATCGTAGAGATGCTCAAGCAGGCGTTCAATGACCTCGCTGTCGGCACGGTCATCGAAGGAAAGGCAGCCGTTCCGGTCGATGGTGAAGTAGTCCACCTCGTAAGCGAAGGTCGGGGCTCCGCAGTATTTGATGTCTTCGCCGAGCCATGCGGCGATGGTCTTTACAAGCTCCTTGCGCTTGCTGCCGGGGACGTTGTACTGGATCGTCATGGGAATGTTCCTCCTTCAATTTGGTATGTACATATATCACTCTGAACGCCTGAAATAGCAACATAATTCAGGGTGTCACTATACACAAATTATTCGGTGGAAAACTGTGCAGCCCAGGCAATACCGGACAGCACGAAATAAACACACGGCAATGCCACACCGTTGCCCCACATCTTATACTCTGCGGAGTCGGAGTGAGGATCTTTCAGGAATTTTCTGATCTGTTTATCCGACTTCGGCTTTCCGGAAGTTCCGGTAATCCTACGATAGGTCTCAAAAATCTTATACCACTCATATATTTCCGCATCGGAAGGATGCTCTGTTCCAAGGTCACTGCACCACCAGTCTGGAAATCCCTGCAGCCGAGCGCACTCGGTTGGCGTTAGGCGGCGAACAATGTATTCCATACCATCCGAGTCGTTCACGAGCGGAGGGTCTTTGTAGTCTGTCGCCACCAGGGTGTTTGCAGTTTCTTCGGCAGTTTCCGTAAAGAAGGACGCTTTGGAAGAACTATATGTCGGTACGGCAACGGCACCGGGCCCTTTTGCCACCATTGTTGGCTCGACTTCTTCGGTAACGGCAAAATCGAACAAGGCATTTCTGCCCTGATTAAAAGCAGCACGATCAAGTCCGTAGGCCACACCATGCTGTTCAACAGCGTTCAGCGTATAGGATACATTCTCTTCGGAGCAGCCGTTACCTCTGTGGGACGGACGAGAGCCGTTCCCCTCAAGTGCCACGACTGCCATACCGCCCTGGTTACAGGAGGGATTGCCACCGTTGACATCAAGGCATCGTGTCGTATCTGCCTTGTAGAAGCCGCTCTTCGGATTGGAGGACTTCATAGAGTTGGAGTCCTTGGCGCAAATGCCGTATGCCACAGGATTGATATAGTTAAGACTGTGACCGCCGTTGCTCTTTGCCTGAAGCGTAGCAGACAGTTCCTCGTTGACCGCTATGTTACGGAAGTCAAGAGACTTGGGTTCAAATAGCGTCTGGTCATTATTGCACGACAGTGTAGCGGACTTGTCTGTCTGAACGAGCGGACCTTTGCCGCCACCCTCGCAGCCGGAGCGTATTTTCAGAAGCAGGGGCACATTCATTCCTCCGGTTCCCATCCGGGAAGTCAGAGTTTGCACCTTGCCGTCCTCAGAGATTTTCACTCTGCTGTCGGTCGGATGGTTTTCCAATGCAAGCGCAGCAGGAACTGTTCCGGCACGGAGCGTAGGAGAAGTTTCTTCTTCATATCCGATGCCTCTTGCTTTTGCCGAATGCTCCGTGCAGAAACCAGCTGACTCCATGACGCATGGAGGGTGGTGAGCTTCGGCACGGAGAGTGCAAGTAACATCCTCGGTTATGTCCATGCGATTACCACCTTGGTCATTCAGTACAACGCCGTTGCGTCCGGTGGACATTCCACAGTTAACACCGAGGGTTGCAGCCTTGTCATTCGTTACGCTTCCGTTATAGCCGTCGAAGCCGATGCCTGACGGTCCAATGCAAGCTTCAGAATTCTCGGCAGTTCTTTGCCACGGGCGGAAGCCCTGCGGAGTATACCCAGACACGCCTTCGGACTCAAATAGTACCTTTCCGGCACACCAACCTGTAAAATCTGCGACAAGGAAGATGCGTTTTCTTCTTTGGGGGACTCCCCAGTATTGCGCATCGAGGACTCGCCACGCAACGGAGTAACCATTACCCACGACTTCTCCGCTGTTTGCCCATTTTGCAGGCTTAGGGATTGAAATAGATTCATCGACAACACCGCACAGGCATTCGAGAACACATCGAAAATCCTCACCGCCCGATGACGAGAACGCACCGGGAACATTCTCCCAGCACGCCCATTTCGGATATTCGCCGCCTGTGGCCTTTCTCATTTCTTTTATGATACGGACGGCTTCATAGAAAAGATTCGAGCGGGAACCGTCCAGACCCGCTCGCTTTCCGGCAACGGACATATCCTGACAGGGTGAGCCGAAGGTGATGATATCGACCGGCTCTATCTTGCTGCCATCCATAACGGATATATCTCCGTAGTGTTTCATAAACGGCAGTCGCTTCCTTGTTACCCTTATCGGGAACGGCTCGATTTCCGATGCCCACACGGGCTTAATCCCGGCAAGCATTCCACCGAGGGGAAAGCCACCGGAGCCGTCAAACAGGCTTCCGAGGGTCAGGGTCTTATTCTGTTCCATTGGTGACCTCCTCATAGCTGAAGGTCTGACCGTTACGCAGGACGGACACCTTTTCCGCAGTGCCGACAAGCTCGATGTAACGGTTCACGATGACATCGCAGAACTTTTCGTCCAGCTCAATGGTGGCACAGCTTCGGTCGGTCTGTTCACAGGCAATCAGCGTACTGCCGCTGCCGCCGAAGGGGTCAAGCACGAGCGTGTTCGACATGGAGCTGTTGGTGATTGGATAGCAGAGGAGCGGGATCGGCTTCATGGTTGGATGCTCACCGTTCTTCTTGCTTTTCTCGAACTCCCAGATCGTGGTCTGCTTTCGGTCGGAATACCACTGATGCTTGCCGTTTTTCTTCCAACCGTACAGCACAGGTTCATGCTGCCACTGATACGGACTTCTGCCGAGAACGAGGCTCGGCTTCTTCCAGATACAGCACCCGGAGAGGTAGAACCCGGCGGCATCAAATGCCTTTCGGAAGTTCAGCCCTTCTGTGTCGGCATGAAAAACATAGATGGAGGCATCGTCCGCCATGACCTTCTCCATGCAGGAGAAAGCATCGAACAGGAAGTCGAAGAACTTCTCCGATGCCATATTGTCGTTTTTGATCTTGCCGGCGGTGCCTTTGTAGTCCACGTTGTACGGAGGGTCGGTCACCACGAGGTTTGCCTTCCGACCGTCCATGAGGACTTCGTAGGTTTCCGGCTTGGTGCTGTCACCGCAGACGAGGCGATGCCTGCCGAGCGTCCACACATCACCCGCCTTGCTGAGGGTGGGCTTTTGCAGTTCGGCATCGACATCGAAGTCATCGTCTTTGGCTTCCTTGCCGTCATCAAACAGCTTCGACAGCTCTTTTTCATCAAAGCCGGTGAGGAGCGGGTCGAAGTCCATACCCTGGAGTTCTTCAATCTCAATGCGGAGAAGCTCCTCGTCCCATCCGGCATCAAGTGCCATGCGGTTGTCAGCAATAATGTAAGCCTTCTTCTGGGCTTCGGTAAGGTGGTCTGCAAACACGCACGGCACTTCATTGATGCCTTCCTCACGGGCCGCGATAGCTCTGCCGTGTCCGGCAATGATGCCATAGTTGCGGTCGATGATGACGGGATTGATGAAGCCGAACTCACGAAGCGAGGAGCGGAGCTTGTTGATCTGCTCCGGGGAATGGGTACGGGCATTGTTTTGATAGGGTACCAGTTTATCCAGAGGTACGAGCTGAAGTTCGGTCGTGGTGATCATCGCACCAGCCCCCATTCCGCAAACTTCTCGAAGCCGCCGATTTTCTTAATGTAGGAGCGGGCGATCTCCACGATCTCACCGTAGGGCTTGCCGTCCACACTCGTATCGCCGATGCCGCAGAAAAGCTCCACAGGCTGCCCAAGCTCCTGGGCTTTGAGGAAAGCGTAAATGTTGACGGAAACGTCCGCCTTGGACAAATCCTTCCCGTGCAGACCGCCGCCGGTCACACCGTCAGCCATATCGCTGCCGAGCTTGCGATTGGTAGCACCCGTGTCAACATTGGTGCCGCCGGTCCAGTCACCGAGCGGATTGACTGCCGCGCCGGGGTACATCTTCCGCAGAGCTTTGGTGGGGACATTGGACTGGCAGACGATGAGGTCATCGCCGTCCAGGATGTACTTTCCATCAAATGGATATATGCCGTAAAGCTCTTCGGCGATGTCGGTGAGTTTCTTCTGCTCCTCGGTTACAGGCATCCCCTTAAAGATGCCGTTGTCACCGCAGCGGATGCTGTTTTTCTGATTGCCGGAGAGATGCTCGTCTTGGGCATACTCTTTGTAGTCCACACGCACATTGCCGGCGATGCGATGAACAGCGTTCCGAACCTCCCGGCGGTTCAGTCGGACGGTCGTTTCGGTGATGATATAGCATCTGCCGTGACCGATGAGGACTTCGACCGCAATGGTGGGGTTCTTTTTTTGAGCGTATGCCATGTCCACAAGGGCACCGGCGATACGGTCAGCCACCTTGTCCGGGTGGCTCGGATTCACTTTTTCGTACATAGTTAGAAACCCTTTCTCTGATGCAGTATTTTCTCCAGATCGTCGTTAGGGTTTGCTCCTGTGAAGTCTACGGAGCAGTTCTCCTTGACGGTCTGCATGATGGCGTCCCACTGACGAGCCGCCTGGTTCATGTAGTTGATGCCGATGTTGATAAACGGAGAAGTGATCGGCTTGCCGGTCGTGGGGTGACGGGAAAGGAAACCCAGCTCATTCGTCATATCCTCACACTGCAGCCACCTCGCCCGGCACATGGCATACTGCTCGATGACCTCCGGGGCGATGTAAGCTGTCGCACCCAGCCTGTCGAGCCAGTTCCACACACGCTCATAGATTTCGGCGGCTTTGAGCTTCGTACCGTCCTTCTGCGTGGCGGACAGTATCTCGTCCGGAGGGGGCATCTGCATACCCTCCGTGTCTGGGATGTCCAGAACGGTCAGCTTGCGACCGCCGGGGTTTCCGTTGGCTGCTTTCTCCGCTACGCCCTTCGGCTTGCGTCCGGCACCGGGTCTTTTACCGCCCACGCCGCCTGTGTTGTTTGATTTTGTCGGCAATTTCTCACCGCCTTTCCGCTGTAAAAAATGATTGGGACCTATATACCCTTCTGAATACGCCGAGTTTTAACACGCGACCCCGCGCCGTTAACCGGGGGTAAGACCCCAGGAGATTAGATTCACCCCTGGGGTCTTGCGCAAAGCATTAATTCTTCTGCTATACTGAAGCCACCATAAAGAGTGCGCGAGGGACAGCCCCGTTGACCGCACAGCAACCTGCCGTAAGGAAAGGTGCTAAAGGCTGAACGATGGGTCAATACAGTTTCTTTAAGACTCATCGGACGATGGGTCTTTTCTTTATGAGTTCTATTAAGGAGAAATCATTATGGGAGAAGAGAAACTGCACATCGGTCAAGGTAAGGTTGAGGTGTTCCTCGTTTGCGACAAATCGCTTGGAGAAATTAATGCACCTTTTCTAAAATGGCTACGCGAAGAAGGATTTACCTTCTCCGGATACCACGGTAATTACGGGTGTTGGTGGGTCTATGTGAATATAACTCGAAAAGAATATGCGTATGGTATGCCGGGGGCATCACTCGCTAAACCGCTTGGCAATCACGCTATTACGATTGAAGAGTTCATGACTGTCTATTCCATCTTCAAAAAGTATGAGGGGAAGGGACTGTTCGTTTTTAAGTCAGAACGCTTCGACTACGAATGATCCTGTCATCTGTCACCAAGCTCGTGGTGTATCTTGTTGTGGCAGGATCGGCACAGACTCATGAGGTTATCATCGGTGTGTCTGCCGCCCTTTGAAACGGGCAGGATGTGATGTACCTCTTCAGCCGGAGTCATCCTTCCTTCGGCATAGCACCGCTCACAGTAAGGGTGGGCGGCATAGTACCTGTCACGGATGCGCTTCCATGCGCGTCCGTATTTTTTATGAACATCGGGTGAGCGTTCGTATTTATCGTATTTCTGCCTCGCCTCTTTGCGGTGTACTTCGCAGTACTGCCCATCTGTAAGGTTGGGACAGCCGGGGTAAGCACACGGTCGTTTCGGTTTCGTTGGCATCTGTTCACCTCCGTTCAGGCATAAGAAAAGCCCTCGAAGGATCACTCCCTCGAAGGCTTAACCGCAGTATTCTATGATACTATAATAACACAGGCAAAGGTGCCATGCTGTGCCAAAGTGTGCCAACTTTACGATGGGATCACAAAATTTTTTAAAGCCGATGCATGGATGCGGTGGACTGTCCGCATGGAAACGCTCATCAGAGCACAGATCTTATTCCAGCCGTAACAGTTGATGTATCGGTAGCGGAGAAGTATCTCCTCGTCTGGGTTTTGTACGGTCTTAATGGCATTGCTGATCTCGTTCTTCAAATCAATGAGACGCTCGGACTCGGCATCCAGCTTTTGCTCCAGCTCATCTATCTTCATAATAGCTCTTGTAAAAGGCGCTTCTGTGGAATGAGAGCCGGAGACCCGTTCTCCCATAGATGGGCTGCCGATGCTCACAGCCAGTGCCCGAAGCTCGTCAATTTCCTTGAGATTGGAATTGATGCGCTCATTCAGGCGATATGCCTGGTTCAGATATTCCTTATTTGTCATCAGGGAGCACACTCCTTTCTGATCCTCTGCATAATGTATTGTCCGTCAAGGTCTGTCAGCGCACAAAACCAGTCCGAGACGAAGAGCCGTTCTATGCTGTCTTTCTCGGAAAGATGACCTATGTACTTCTCATCTTCCTCGTCCTCTTCGGTGACCGGCTGATGAGCGGACAGCCAGTTAAGCTCATCTCTGTAATCCTTGCACGCCTGCACGACGATGGCATTTGCCAGATTTTCAAATGCACGGTTCATTTTGCTCCTCCAAGTCTGCGGAAAAGTATCTGATCGGATAACCTTTCCGCTTTGCACGTTCTATCTCTTCACTCATGCCGGATGAGATATGATTTCCGAAGACCCACACGGCGGAACACTTGTCCATAAGGACTTTGCCGAAGAACAGACCATTGCTTCTGTCGGCGGGATTGCGATCATTGAGAAACTGCGGGTACAGCAGATGCGGTGCGAAGGGAATGCAGCCCTGATCTACTGCAAATCTGCAGTAACGGCGGGCAGCCGCTGTGTTGCTCTCCGTATCTCCCGCATACGGTGAGCAGATGTACACGAGGGGCATGAATCTACGCTGAGCCTTTTCTTCGTTTTCTATATTCGTCAGCGCCTGAAAAGCTGTGGGATCGGGATATCTTTCGGCGTTTCTGTAGGCGATACTCATTTGTCTACCTCCGGTAATTCGTTGATCTCTATATATATTCCGCTCGGCTCGTCCGACCATCGCTTCTCGGCGATCTCCCGGACGACCTGCGCATCGTCATGCCAGAACCCGACCTTCGTCATGCAGTCCTTGAGGAGCTTTTGCAGATTGTCGGTATCCGGCTTCGTGATCCGCCACTCACCGTGCCGGTGAGCTTTTCCCTTCGGGAACAGCCAAAGGGTTCTGAGCTCGACGGGACCGTTCATCGGTTTTTCGGGTCGGTGTCCGGCAAGGTGCGCCGTCAGCTTTTCTCTTGCGGCTTTGACTGCCGGAGGGTCATAAAAGACAGGCTTGTCTTTGAGGGAGCTCACTTTCTTTTCCTGCGCCGTAGCGGTCGGCGGTTTCATTGCTATAAAAAAATTCATAAGGAACCTCACTTCGGGGGAAACTACTTCGTTCACGGTTACCTGCGGGGAAAGGCAGGCTTTTAGCCTTTCCCCCGTAGTGACCGTAGGGAACTAAATAACTTGTTATTTATATGCTGATTTCCTTGCACGGTGGAAATCTGAGCGTTTTTCAGTTTTCCGTCTTTTTGTCTTTTTCGACCTTCCCGACGATGCCGCCCTTGACCCAATAGGTCTCTTTTGCCTCCTTCAGCCTGTCTCTCATGCACCTGTCAGATACACCGAGATACTCGGCCATGGCTGTCACGGTGATGGGCTGAATAAGGGAGCAGGCTTCAAAAGCTGAGTCAACGGACTCGCGGCGTTCTTCCGGGGTGGTGTATTTCTTGTTCTTTGCGCGGGCCGCCTCAAAGCTACCCTCGGCATTTGCTTCGTTCAGATCTCCGGAGGTGTCGATGCGGTGAACGGGATACTCGAACCAGAAATTGACGGGACGGAAGTTCTCGAACTCACGGAGGGAGCATTCGAGCCGCCATGCGGTGGAATTGCCGTCACGCACTTTATTGAGCATATCTTCCGAAAGGTCGAGCTGGATCATGTCAAGCTGGGCATCGGGGTCTCGGGCAAACACACCGGAGCCGCTGGCACGATCGATGGCTTTCTTGGATCCCTGCACTCCTTTGGAATGATGGTGGCAGTAGATTGCGGCACATCCCGTCTCGCTGCAGATGCGGTCAAACTGATTGCAGAAGGCACCCATGTCCGAGGCGTTGTTCTCGTCGCCGGTCAGCACCTTGTAGATAGGGTCAATGATGACGGCACTGTACTGCTGATACTTGATACGGCGGATGAGCTTCGGCACCAGCTTGTCCAGGGGAACGGCATGACCTCGTAGGTTCCATATCACGATATCCTCGACGTGCTTCATGGGGATACGGAGCGCATCGTAGATTCTTGCAAAGCGGTTGATGCAGCTTGCGGGGTCGATCTCCAGATTGACATAGAGCACCTTGCCTTTTCTGCAGGGGAAACCCAGCCACTTCGTACCTTCCGCAATGGCGATGCACAGCTCCATCAGCAGAAAGCTCTTCCCGGCTTTGGACGAACCGGAGATGAGCATTTTGTGACCGCAGCGAAGCACACCCTGGATAAGCTCCTGCGGCAGAGCGGGCAGATTGTCCTTAAAATCCGAGAGGGATACCAGTCCGGGCAGCTCATCGTTGATTCCCTCGGCAAAGTCCATCCACTCCGTCCATGACTTTCTGCCGATGTTCGTTGCGGCAAGATACTGCCTGTTGCCGTTGCGGGTAGCACCGGGCATACGGGAAAGACGGGACGGGTTTCGGTTCTGCTTGTCCACGTGAACACCATTCTTATCTAAAAAGTCATACAGGAATTCCACGCGCTTACGGTATTCGTCGTAGTCCTCGGCATCCACACGCACGATGGCATGGAGGCTCTTACCGCCGCTGTGAACGAGGCAGGCAATCGGCAGCTCCAACTTCCGGTACATGGCATCCTGATCGGCAATCGGCATCGTGTCCGACTCCACGAGAGCGTACTTGAATTTGACGATGTTATCGTTTTTGACACCTTCACCGTCCACGGGATTGAAGCGAATCCACGCACCGACGTCCGGCTTCCAGTCACCGACCGCCGCACCGATATCGTCCGGATGCTTTTTGAGTGCGGCGATCAACTCTCCGGCAGTACGGTCAAACACACCCTTTGACGGGAACCATCTGCCCTCGCTGTCCTGCCATACATCACCGGTAACGTAGCCGACATAGTCGTCCGGCTCGAACAGCGTTTCAAGATATGTGATCAGCTCATCCACGGGATGCCAGGTGTCCGGCGCGGCATACGGTGTATATCCGTCTCCGTCCTCCATGATGCTGTCGTTCCAGTCCAGCACTCCGTCTTCACCGTAGGGCGTCCAGCCACGGTCTTTTGCCATCTGCACGACGGTCGCACCGGTGATGGGGACTGCCGCACCGTGGAAGGTACGCCATTTACGCTCACATTCGCCGGGATGATAACGGCGGTCGTTTCGGCTCCATTCGTCCCAAACGATGCAGTCATAGCCCTCGTTCTGCAGAGCCATACCGACATTGATCCATTCCTGATAGCTGACCTCCGAGGGGTCGATTGCTTTTAATGCTGAAAGAATATTACTCATTTTCTCCTCCTTATTCCGGTCTGTATGCGCTGACGTTCAAGCCAAAGGGAATACGCCAGCTGTTAGCGGCAAGGCGGGATATCATCCTGCTCGCATCCTCAAACGACCACGTTCCGACCTGCCGGAAACCGTAGCGTTCCAGGCATCTTATCTGCTTAGGGGTAGATAAACCTTCTTCCTGGCGACGCTTGAGTCGGTCGATCAGCAGACTTGCTTTTCCCATGTTCTGGACGGAGTCTGCAAAGATACCGCGATTTTCCAAAAACTGAAGCTGTTTTTCTGAGGGAGGAGCCATCTCCCATGCAAAGGTAGGTACATAGTTGGTCAGGTCTTCCGCTGCAATGGAAAGAGCATACTGGAGCGGGTCTACAAGCTTTGCCTTTCGGCGGCGCATTTCCTCAAGCTGTCGGGCGAGGGCTTCTTCACGCTCACGAAGCACATCCCGCTCTGCTTCTTCTTCGGCTTCAATCAGGTCAATGCCGTCAGCGTTGTCCATCATCAGCTCTTCGATTTTTTCAGCTATTTCCGCATCTTTGCTTATGATTGCGGAAGGACGGCAAAGATCGTGACGCTCGGTCATCCAGAGAAAATCCAGAAGCAGCAGATGATCCTTGCCGGGATACAGTCTCATTCCTCGCCCGACCATCTGCTGATACAGGCTTCGGATCTTCGTGGGGCGCAGACAAACGACGCAGTCCACAGCCGGACAGTCCCAGCCTTCGGTCAGCAGCATACTGTTGCAAAGCACTTCATACCGTCCGTCTTCAAAGTCCCGGAGAACTTCGGTACGGTCTTTGCTGTTTCCGTTGACCTCCGCCGCACTCATGCCGTAAGAGTTCAGCAGCTTACAGAATTTCTGAGAGGTGCTTACCAGCGGCAGAAATACAACGGTTTTTCTGCCTTTACACCATCGCAGCATCTCACGGGCGATTTGGTCCAGATACGGTTCAAGCGCACAGCCGATCTCACCGGCGCTGTAATCGCCGTTGCTGATACCGACATTGGTAATATCCAGCCGGAGCGGGATCATCTGAGCCTTGATGGGACACAGATATTTCTCGCGGATTGCCTGCGTGACGGTGTACTCATAGGCTTTGCTGTCAAAGAACTTGCCGAGGTTCTGCATATCTCCACGGTCGGGTGTGGCAGTCACACCCAGAACATTTGCGTCCGGGAAATGCTCAAGCACCCGCATATAGCTGTCCGACAGACAGTGGTGCGCCTCGTCAACGACTATCTCCGTGAAATAGTCTGACGGAAACCGTGCGAGGCGCTTTTCCTGGGCCAGAGACTGAACAGAGCCAACGGTAATGGGAATAGGGCTGCCGAGGCTGGTGCTTTCGGCTTTTTCAAGGACGGAGTCCAAGCCGCAGGATAATCTCAGCTTGTCTGCCGCCTGGTCGAGAAGCTCTCCGCGATGCGCCATAATGAGCGCCCGACCGCCGTTTCGCACCCGATTTTCTACGACTGAGGAAAAAACTATGGTCTTGCCTGTACCTGTGGGCAGGACCACAAGGGTTTTCCTGTGGCCCTGACTCCACTCTTTGAGAACCGCGTCCTTTGCCTCAGCCTGATACGGTCTCAAATTCATCATCAGAAGGTACCCTGCACCCAACTCTCGGGCTCAGCCTTTTCCGCTTCCTTGACCCAGGTCTGCTCCTCGGGGAAGAACTTATCCTCATAGTCATAGAAGCGGTCGACATCGTTTGCCTGACGTTCATCGCCGTTTTTATCCGTGTATGTGCGGGGCTTGAAACGGGCACGGCCTTTCGAGCCGGTGACCTTGCTCCAGTCCATCACCAGACGCTCACCATGCTTTTTCTGTCCGATGCAGCGGAAGAAGGAGGAAATGCGCCATTCGAGGGTACGGTACAGGATAAGGTCAAATTTGACGGTCGCAGTTCCGTCGGGCGTATCTACGGCAAGGGTAAGGGCAGCCTTGTTGCAGGGCGGGATCTTGGCACTGCCGGGGAAACGTCCGCGCTCAAAGCCGGTGACGGTGAAGTTGTAGTCGCCTTCCTCCAGAACGACATACTCCTGACCGTCGTTTTCCAAGGCGTCGTCCCAGTCCATGATCATGCTATTGGTGCTGTTGTAATCACTCATTTTCTTTCTCTCCTTTTAGAACGGCAGCCTGTTCGGGTCTGCCTCGATGATGTCAACGATCTTGCCCCAGTTGGGGATGATCCAGCTCGAAACAAAGCTGTCGGGGTATTTGCTGATAGGGGTCTCATAGCGGAAGTGTCCCTTTTTTGCTACGATCTGACGGACTTCCTCATCAATGATGTGCGAGTCCATCATCAGCTTTTTCAGCTCATCCAGCGGTGAAGGCTCTGTGCTTTCCGCGACCGGCTTAACTGCAGACTTTGCCGCAGGGGACTCTTTTTTCGCAGGCTGTGAAGCGGCAAAGATATGCGCGATGTTCGCATACTCCATATTCATCTCGTTCGGGAGACCGTGGCGATTCTTGGCGTCCCAGCAGGGATGGTGTGAGGTGTAAATGACACGCTTGCCGCCCTGCACCTTGTTTTTGCCCTCATCGGGCGTGACCACGAAGGTCTTGTAATTGCAGAACAGAAGCATATCCGACCACTCCTTGAGAAGCGGTGCGACCTGGCGGGTGAGCTTCATCTCCCAGCGGTCGTAAGCACCCATCTCGTCCGGCTGCTCGAACTTACGCATCTTTGCGTGTGCGGTGATGATCACGTTCATGCCGGCGGAGATGACCTTGTCGCAGGTAGTGAGGAGCTTGGAGAATTCTTCAGAAACATATGTATAGCCTTTGCCGTAGCCGAACTCCTCGATGCCGGACTTCTTGTATCTGGCACACAGATCCTTGATGCAGACCTGCTCTGCCCAGTCAGCGGTATCCAGCACAAGAGACCCGCAGATGCCAGGGTTCTGCGAGACCTCCTCGACCAGTGAAACGAGAGCATCCCAGGACTCGGGCTTGTCCAAACGCTTTACATCCATCTGAGCCGTACCGCCCTCGGTGTCAATAAACAGTGGGTCGGGGAAAGCGGCGGCGAAAGTGGTTTTGCCGATGCCCTCGGAGCCGTAAATAACAACTTTCTGCGCCCTTATGAGTTTGCCGCCCGTAATGTTCAGCATTTCTTCTTCCTCCTTATTTCAGTGAACAGGACTTGTCCTGAACCAGCGTTACGCCGGGGATATTTTCTCCGGCAATCAGCAGCTTCTTGACCTCGGCCTTGCTGACCTCCGGCTCTGGGGTACGGTAGCAGTCGGTGTGTTTGTGCCGCTTGAGCCAGCTGATAGCTTTCCTGCTGTCCGAAACCTCCACACGGCTTGTGGCACGGTAATTGACGGTGGCCACACCGCAGTCAGTCTTCTGACCGGAGCACTCGCGGTCAAGGATCTGCATGAGCCGTGCATTGCGGTTTTCCAGACTGCGTCTGCGGTCGGCGAGGCGCTTTTCCTCGGCCTTGATGGATGAAGCCTCCGCCCGGCAGTTGAGCACGAGCTTGGCAAGGTACTCCAGGATACGGCTCCGTTCCATCTGCAGATAGTCAAGCTCAAGCAGAATATCCTCTGCTGCGGCGATCTCGCCGGTTTCGGGGTCAGGGTCGAGCCTCGCAGCAAGCTCCTCGATTGCCTGATTGACTTCGTAAAGCTTCATTACGCAGTCCCTCCCTGAACAATCTCGGCAATGTTCACGCTCTCGATGCTGTTGCCGGGAACGATGATGGTCAGCTTCTGCGGTGCTCCGAGAAGCCATCGGAGGATTTTTTCTCTCAACGTGACATTGCGCATGTTGATGAGACCTCCGTTCATGGGCTTTTTGCTGACGCTGATCTTCAAACTGTGGGTCATATCGTTTTCCTCTTTCTGGGAGACTGAGTATCGTTTATCGTCTCTCCGGATATACGGAGAAAAGGAGGACATTTTGTGGGGGTATTAGCCATATATTTTTTTAAACTTTTTTCTGGCGCTGTTAATGGACTCCTCGACCGACTTGTGATTGGTGCCCTCGGCTTTGGCGATATCCCGCAGAGACATACCGCTTGCCAGCATCAGCAGCCTTCTGCGCTGAACATCGGTCAATGCGGAAAGTGTCTCGCAGATACGGGCGTTGTCTTCTGCCAGAATAAATTCGCTTTCAGGTGTCTCGCCCGTGGTCGGGGCATGGATATCCTTATCTCCGTACTCCATCGCGTCGATGGAGTAGCAGTGATATCTCTCCTTGCGGTCGAGGTTGTCCTCCTCTCTGCGGGAGTCGAGGATGACGGTGCCGATATCGTCGGGTGCGTCAATCTCTGATATGGTTCCGTCCGCGAATTGCCATGTGATCTTCATTTGTGTGTCCTTTCCGCTGAGTGCGGAGGTACGAAGGACACAGAAAAAGCCTGAGTATACGGAGAGCAACAGCTTCTGCAAAAAATGGGTGCAGAAAACCGAGGGTACCGATAATCCTTTTCAAAAAAATGAAAAGTGCTTTATCTGTATCCTTCGCCCTGATGTACACTCAGGCTTCAGATTTTTTTAGTAGAAACGAAAAAAGGCCGGGCACTGTCCGGCAAAAGGATATAATTATCCCTTGCCTTACAATGCCCGGCCATTTGGTGGTAATCTCTTGGGTTTCAGCACCCAAGCCCCTTTGCACGGTGTCTTACTTGATCTTATATAAGACCATTTGAATTGTGATTGATTCGGTTATGCTCTTGCTATCCTATAATACAGCTTTCTTCGGAGTGCGAGGTTCACGGTGTTTTCCTCACCGCATTTCGGGCATTTGATCTTCACATACCCGGATGCGGGGGAAACCTTATCAAAAAGACGTCTGCCGCACTTCTTGCAGTTTTTGCTGATCCTTATTGTCCCTTTTTCATCCAAGTTCGTTATCCTCCATATAAATATTAAGCATTTCATACGGGTTCTTCAGGTATTCTTTACCCAAAAGACCGAGGTTTTTCATTCTGATAGCCAGTGCCTGCTTGGAAACGCCCATGCAGTCCGCCATAGCACAGAATTTCTGATAGTCACCATTTGCTATGAGCCTGTTGAGAATTTCTATCCTCTCCGGCAAACTAAAAAGGAACATATTTTTTCTCACAAGCTCCTCCGGCATCAGTACGGCGGATGTCACTATATCGACCAGCCTTTCGTGACGGGCAACTTCGCCAGTCTGTGTGCCACCGAGCCTGTAATGAAGAATTCTTCGTGACGCGGTGCCGCTACCGAATTCCTGCGGATACAGCAGATGAAGAATATGGTGACAGACCTCATGTGTTTTTGTGAAATTGCAGCGTCCGAGCATTGCATCATCACTTTGCAGATCCTCTTCGATGAGTGCGGTTTTCCCGTCAAGCACATAGAACTCTTCATCGGGGCTGTCGAAGACCTCAACACCGTCACCGTCCTCAAAGGATGTAAGACCCAGAGTAAGCCGATCCTTTGAGAGATGCCGGTAATCAAAGGTCAGACCGAGAATATCTGCTAACTGCTCCGGGATCACTCGCTCCGGTGCTTCAGAATAACCTGCGGTTTTCTTATATGCCGTATAAACACGCCGGGAAATATGCTCGACCTCATTTTGCGAGTAGAATCTCATTTTTGCTCCTCATCCTGAGAGCAGTTTCGCAAGCTGCTCATCAATTATTTCTATGTCACGCTGCATCTGGGCTATGGCCTGAAGCTTCAGCTTCTTTTTCGCCACAAGATCCCGGATAACAGGGACGCTCGCCGATTTGATTTTTCGAGTGCATTTGTAACAGTTTTCATAGCAACCTCGGCACTCCTTCGGGAACTGATCTCTGCCCAGCTCATCCATTGTCCGTGATCCTTATCCTATAAATGTCATCAAAAGCGATTCTTTCACCGTTGAGCTTTATGTATTTGAAGGGTATGCTGATTTCAGTAATCCGGCCTTCCTTTTCAATGTCGTGGAAAGCGCAGTAGTATTCAACAAGTACCATATGCCCTTTGGAAAGCTTTGCAATCACAAGCGAGTTTTCCTCTATATCCTCATCGGATATATCGTGCCTGTCCACCCGGCAGTGCCGCTCCTCACGGTCACGCAGTGCTTCCTGCAGACCCTTCATTGCATCAAACGGGGCGAACTGCTTCGCCCTCTCTTGTAATGTCATCATAACCCGCTCTGTGACCTCCGATCATGCCGTTGCGCTCTCGCTGTGTTGCCCCGGCGAGAAAGTTTGTTCCCCGGAGGACAGCGTTTTTTCCGTATTTATCCGCAATCTCAAGAACCGCTTTTTCCTTTGCCTTTTCCCGTTCTACTGCATCCCAATCGGTAAAGAAATCATAGCCCTCACAGCCCTCATCACAGACATCGTTGAAACTGATACCGAGCCTGCGGATGGGGACGCTCCGGTCAGTGATCTGGTCAAAGACATCCAGCACGAAGGGACTTATAAGAGAATTTACCGCTGTTGCGCTCGTCAGCTTCGTCTGACCGTGAGCCATAGGAAGAACGTCTTTGGAATAGCCGACTCCGATCCAGATCTTCTGACAGATGACTTTGCGGCGCATCAGCTCCTGGCAGCCGTGGAGGATCATCTCCGTCATAACGACACGAGCCTCATCATAAGAATAATCCTTTTGGAGTATCTGCGAAAATGAGACCGAATGCGTTTTGCTCTTATAGCTTTTGATGTCCTGCATCCGGCAAGGCTCCCGTCCCCAGGAATGGTCGATGAGAAGCTCGGCATCCTTGCCGAACATCTTATAGAGCAGTTCCGGAGGACATTGTGCCACGCCTCTCAGAGTCGTGATGCCGAGACGCTCCAGCCTGCGGGCAGTGCCGCCGGCAATCATCCAGAAGTCCGTGATGGGAGTGTGATCCCACAGCGTTTCCCGGAAGCTCTCCTCGGTAAGAACACCCATGTGATCTTTCGCATGTTTTGCCGTAATATCAAGGGCAATCTTCGCAAGAAACAGATTTGACCCGATACCGGCGGTAGAGGGGATGTGCTTGACCTCGGCTATCTCATTCATCAGCTTTTTTGCCAGACCCTTTGCATCGTTGTTATAAGCACCGAGATAGTTGGTGGCATCGATAAAAGCCTCATCGATGGAATACACATGGATGTCATCCGGAGAGAAATACTTGAGATAAATAGCGTAGATATCCGCCGCGTAGTCGATGTACAGCTGCATCCTCGGCAAGGCGGCTTCGTACTTAATATGCTTTGGTATCTCGTACAGACGGCAGCGGTTCTTCACGCCCTGCGCTTTCATCTGGGGACTAACGGCAAGACAGAGGGCACCATTGCCTCTGGATATATCCGCCACGACCAAATTTGTCTCAAATGGATTCAGACCACGCTCGGCACATTCGACCGATGCATAGAAGGTCTTCATGTCGATGCATAAGTAAGTGCGTTCTTTTCCCATCAGCCTGCCCGTTCAACCTTTCTCATCAGTCCGACCATAACACCAATGACCGTGAAATCTGCCGTGACAATATCCTGCGTAATTCCATCCTCTCTCCGGAAACGTCCCTTTTCGCCGTCAAAGAAATATCTGCGGCAATAATTCACACCGTCAATATTGACGATAATGATATCTCCGTCTTGGGGTTCAAGATCCAGATCAAAGAGAACGGCATCGCCCTCACATATTCCCGCACCGCTCATACCGTTGCTGTCGGCAATGAATATCGCCACCTTGTCGTGATGTCCGAAAAACACAGATGAAATCTGTACCGTTTTCGTTTCATTTACAACCGACGCAATGCGGGATATCTTTTTCTTCGGACGGTTTTCTTTCTTTGCGACAGGCACATGGAGTGACCGAAGCTCATCCCGCTCCGACTCGCATCCGGTATAACAAGGGCACAAAACGCAGGACGGTAATGTGCATCCGATGCAGGGATCATACTCATCTGCAATTGTGGAATAAATGTCTCGGTGCGTCATCGCTTTCTCCTTTCCCCGACTCGGTGAGGCGGCTGCTTTTTGGCTGTGATGCAAGTATAACGCTCACGATAGGAATTATCAATATCGCAGTTGTGTACCGTTAGGAATTTTTTCTTGACAGAAAAGTGTTTGACCTATATACTATAATCACATTACCGGATATCTCGCAAAATACATATTTGAGGAGAACTGTCATGTATAATGCAATGCTTGATAAAGAGGAAAACGGAATCGGAAAGCGGCTTGCTGCGGCGCGTAAGAAAAAAAGAATGACCGCCCAGGAGCTGTGCGATGAACTCGCCAAGTTTGGAATTTCAGTGTCCCGGCCTGCCTACGGAAAGTGGGAACGCGGTGACAGCATCCCTACCGCATACCAGCTGATGGCGGCTTCGTTCGCTCTTGACATTGATGATCCGTATTATTTCTCCGGAATAGAAAAAAAGCCCGCCGTCCTTAACGAACAGGGGCTTCAAAAGCTGGAAGATTATAAGGCGGATCTTATTGCCTCCGGAAAATACAGACCGTACCGCCCGACCGAAAGCAAGTGCAAAATCATCGAGATGCCGGTATGCAGACTTCGCGCTTCCGCAGGTACAGGTTCCTTCCTCGATGAAGGCGTATTTGAGAACATCAGTGTGATCGCCGCCCAGGTTCCCGCCGGAGCGGACTTCGGCATCTACATCAGCGGCGACAGCATGGAGCCGTACTACCATGACGGCAACATTGCCTGGGTGCATGAGTGCAAAGAACTCTCGGTCGGCGATGTCGGTATCTTTACCTATGACGGCAACGGCTACATCAAGGAATATGATGAGCAGGAGCCGGACGATGAGCTGAGAGAGATTTATATGGATAGTCAAGGCACTCTCCATATGCAGCCAGTTCTTCGCTCCTTTAACCAAAAGTATGCTCCAAAGGTTATTATGCCGGATGCTTATTTTCAGATTGTCGGAAAGGTTCTGAACTGAGAGAGTTTTATTGGACAGCTCATCATGTAGAATGATACTCAGAACGAGGCAAAAAAAGAAGGAGGGGTGCTTCTTGGAAACGGTAGAAAGAGTATATGAGTTAGCGGCAGAACGTAATATTTCCATCAACCGCCTCGCCGAAATGAGTGGTGTATCCGTTTCAACCATCAAGACCACAAAAAACCGGGGCGGTCAGTTGAAGGTCGATACTATCGAGCGGATATGTAA
Organism: uncultured Clostridia bacterium; assembly: GCA_946405205.1. Taxonomy (GTDB): domain Bacteria; phylum Bacillota; class Clostridia; order Oscillospirales; family Oscillospiraceae; genus F23-B02. The sequence continues at coordinate 95,009 of CAMJGL010000002.1, read as the reverse complement.
CGCACTTGAGATCCCGCTCTATATGTTTTTCATTTCCAGTGATGTCGAAAAGACAACTCCAAGATAAGATCTGATTTTTGGAATGGTGAACTATGAAATGTAGACGAATACATTATTTATTACAACAGTCAGCGCCCGCGTAGATATAACAGTTATAAAACTCCGGACGATGCAGAAAAATGTTCAAGGTCGCGTGTTCAAATCTCTTGTCCTTTCATAGATTCTTATCTGTTTTTCAGATTTAATGCAAAATTTATCCAATTGGATGAATTGTAAAACGGCTGAAAAACATTGCTTTTACAACAAAAAAATTGGTGTAGAACCTGACTTTCCAAAAATAAAAGTTCAGATTTCTACACCAATTCAATCCCACTACAGCAGTCCGAACACGGACATGGCAAATATCCATATAAACATCGTAAAGACGCCGAGCATGGTGGAGATCACGACGCCTTCGCTTGCAAGCGCGGTGTCGCCCTGCATCTCCTCCGTCATTGGGACTGAGGATACCGCTATGGGCGAGCCGAACAGGGTGATTGCCGAGGCGAGCATCGGTCCGCGAAATCCCATGGGTATGCCGATGATAAGTGCTGTCAGCGGAAGCACCAGAAGCTTTCCCGACAGTATGAGTGCCAGAGTCTTTCGGTTGCGTCGCGCTGAGGCAAAGCTGAAGCTTGCGCCGAGCATCACAAAGGTAAGCGGCGTTGCCACCTGCGCCAGCGACACCAGAGTCTTTCCGATGAAGTCGGGAAGACTGATGTACAGTACATTGCACAGTATGCCGAGGAAAATGGCGTTGATCAAAGGATTCTTCGCGATACTGAGAAGCACGCTCCGCCACTCTGCCTTTTTTCTCTCCGAGCTATTCGTGGAAAAGACCTCAAAGCACAAGACCGCCAGCACATTCAGCTCGGGGATCATAAACGCGAGCAAGATAGCCATAACGCCAAGGTTTGCTTCGTCATACAGAAGCGTCAGCACAGGGACTCCGAACATCGCCAGATTGCCCCGGAACACCCCCTGAAGTATAACGCTCCTACGAGCGTTTGTCGGTTCCGCCTTCCGCACTATAGGCATAAATATAAGGAACACAATGAAAATACTGAGGCAACAAAATAGCACCATTTTCATGTTGCCGTCTATTTTTAACTCGCTGGAATAACAGGTGCGGAACAGTGAAACCGGCAGGAACAATCTGAATACGAGCTTATTTATGCTGGGGACAAGCTCCTTGCGGATGATGCCTGCCTTTCGCAACAATGCTCCGCACAGCATCATGAGTGTTATGGGAAGCACGACATTCAATGCAGTGATAATGCTCTCTATCACGGCAGACTTCCTCTACGGTCACTTGTTCAGCAGACCTTCTATGGCAATAACACGAGCAGGGGCTGCTTCGGCGTTTATGACTTTCATGGGCAGGATGGCAACAAAGAAGCGTTCCTCCTTGATTTGGTCGAGATTGCAGAGGTACTCGGTGATGTAAACATCGTTGCCGAGTAGTATCTTATGCACAGGACTTCCGCCGAACTTCGGGCTTACACCGTACTGGCTGGTTGGATCAACGCCGCTCATATCCACACCGATCGCCTTTATCTTGTGATCGACAATCCACTGTGCGGCTTCCTCGGTGAGACAGGGACGACCCTTGAAATAGTCATCCTTGCACCAATGCTTGCTCCAATCGGTGCGGATGATTAGGATATCTCCCTCACGGATCTCAATGTTTGCATACTCAAGGTCGCTGACCGTGACCGCGCCGCCAGAACCAATGTGAGTCGCATCCAGCAGTACGGCCTCGCCCACTAGGCAATCCAGAGGTACCTGATCAATGGTCTTGGCGTTGGGAATAAAGTGTGTTGGTGAATCGGTATGAGTACCGGTATGTGTACCGACAGTCAGCTTACTGACAACCTTTCCGTCCTCTTCAAAGGTTGCCGTTCTCTCCATCAAGAACTCGCGGGGATGGCCTGAAGCGGGAGTGATAGGCATTCCAACGAATAGGGCAGTCGTCAAATCAATAATTTTCATAGTATTTCCTCTTTCTCAATAGTTTTTCGTCAGTCTTGACCGATATTTCGCCTTATCGGCGGTTCAGGCATTTGCGGTGGTCGGGCCATTGCCTCGCTTGTTCTTTGTCCTGATGCAGTACAGCACCATGACTGTGATGATCAGGACTCCGATCAGATCAGTCATGAGATGCGATTCGATCATAAAGACCGCGCCTATGGCAAACAGGATGCGCTCGATTGTGTTCAGATTGCGCTTGAAGAAGCCCGAAACCGTTGCGGACAAAGCCCACACGCCGACCATTGCCGTGGTCAGGCACTGGATGACCTCCAGCACGGTACCCTGCATGAGCAGGCTGGGGCCGAATACGCAGAAGTACGGTACTATGAATGCAACACAGCCGAGACGCACCGCATTCCAGCCGATTTTCAAGGCGCCTTCCTTGGCAAGCGGTGCCGCTGCAAAGGCAGCCAGTGCAACGGGCGGCGTGATGTTGGACAGGACACCGAAATAGAAGATGAAGAAGTGTGCCGTCAGCTTGCCCACGCCGAGCTTTATAAGCGCGGGAGCCGCTAGAACAGCCAGCACAATATACGCCGCGCTGCTGGGCATTCCCATGCCGAGGATCAGCGAGCAGATCATCGTCAGAGCTAGCGCAAAGATCAGTATGCCGCCGGAGAGCTGGATGATGGCCGATGACAGGGTAAGTCCCATACCGGTCATGGTCACAACGCCGACGATTATGCCGGCTGTCGCGCAGGTGGCGCAGATTGTGGTCGAGCCGCGGATGCCCTCCTCGAGAGCGTTTGCGAGCGTTTTCCACTTCAGGCGATGCTCCTTGCGGAAGAAGCTCACGATGACCATGCAGATGATGGAATAGGTCGCGCTCTTCGCGGGAGAATAGCCCCTTACCATAAGTACCACGAGCAGTACAAGCGGAATGAAGAACTCAAAACCGCCCTTCAGCGTCTCCTTGACGCTCTTGAGCTCCGACCGGGGCACTCCCTTCAGATGGTTCTTCTGTGCGATGAAATCAAGGCTCAAAAACAGCGATATGTAATAAAGCAGAGCGGGTATTACGGCAGCCTTCAGGATCTGTAAGTAGGGCACGCCTATCATCTCCGACATGATGAACGCAGCCGAACCCATAACGGGCGGCATTATGAGTCCGCCCGTTGAAGCAACGGTCTCGACGGCACCAGCATCTCTTCGTGAATAGCCGGTCTTGATCATGAGCGGTATGGTGAAAGTCCCGGTAGTCGTAACATTGGCACAGGCACTGCCGGAGATGCTTCCGAACAGGCCGCTTGCGACAACGGCACTCTTTGCAGGGCCGCCCCTTGCCCATGCGGTCGCGGAGAAAGCCAGATCCATGAAGAACTGTCCCGCGCCCGTGATATTCAGGAACGAGCCGAACAGAACGAACAGAATGATGTAGTTTGCACAGACAGCCAGCGGGCTTCCGAAAATGCCTTCCGTCGTCATGTACATCTGAGATGCTATGCGGCTCCATGTATAGCCGCGGTTTGCTATGACATCCGGCATGAGATAGCCGAAACGGGCATAGAGTAGAAAGACGATAGCTATGATTGGAAGCACGATACCAGTGGTGCGTCGCACGCTTTCCAAAACGAGCACCATAGTCAGAATGCCGAGGAATATCTCGAGGTCAGTTATTATGCCTATGCGCTTTACGATATCTTGATAGTTAAAGACGATATACGCCATAGCTACGCATATTCCGACAACAAGGATCAGGTCCGTCCAGTTCGAGACCTTCTGAACCTTTTCCTTCTTGCTGGCCGGGACGGTCAGAAAGCATACAGAGGATATCAGTGCAAGGGAAATGCTTCGCTGCATAACACCGGTGAGCGGGCTGAAAAAGCCGGTATACAGGTGGAACAGCGCGGTTATGATACATAATGCCGATATGAATATTCTCTTATATCGTTTTAGCTTTTCCAATATATTCACCTCAGATCGGGCTGTATGCGGATCAATCCATGACACCCTTATCCTTGTAGAACTGTGCTGCCGCAGGATGGAGCTCGATGGTCACATTGGGGGCTTCCTTGAGGTTCATGTCCTTGAGGGAGGTGTGGACATTCTGGAGATCGGTCAGGGTCGCCTCATCGTACCACTTCTCGAGGATGGCATATAGGAGATCGTAGTCGAAGTCCTTGTTGGTGAACACAGTGTTCCATGTCTTTATGGTCTGGACGGCCTCGTTCTGCCCAGTGTAGGTGCCAGCGGGTATCTCGGACTTGAAGTAGAACGGGAACATCTCAACTATCTTTGCAAGATGCGCGTCATCAATAGGGATGAAGCGGCAGGCAGTCAGACTGGTCAGCTCGATAAGGCTGGATACGGGAGTGCCGCCCTGGAGGATGATGGCGTCGCAGGAGCCGTCCTTGAGCGCCTCAGCACCCTCGCTGAAGGTCTCGAGTCTCGCATTGATATCGGACTCTGCGATGTCATAGGCGGAGAGGATGTTCATGGCGGTGACATAGTTGCCGCTGCCGGGTGCGCCGACGCTGACGGAGCGGCCGATGAGCTGCTCGATGGAGGTGATGTCGGAATTCTCGGGAACGACAACTGCGGTCAGGCTGGCGTGGTTGGTGGCGATAGCTGCCAGACCTGAGAAGTCCTCATCATCGCTGAACAGGCCGAAGGGATCCTCATGGGCAGCGTAGTAAAGCAGATAGTCGTTGGCAAGACCGAGCTGCAGCTCCCCATTGTTGACTCGGCGCATATTCTCGATGGAGCCTCCAGTTGTCTCAACAACGCAGGTGGTGTTGTCAACATTATCGTTTATTACCTGTGCAAGACCTCCCGCAACGGGGTAATAAGCACCTGTGGTGTTACCGGAGCCGAATGCGAGAACGATGGACTCCTTGTTCGGCTCATCGCTGCCCTGAGGTTCGGGATCACCGCTTCCGCAGGCAACGAGAGCAAGAATCATAACGAGTGCGAGAAGAATGGCTGTTACTTTTTTCATATTTTTACCTCTTTCTTTTTAAATTTTTTGTTTTATTCTTTTTATGTTTTGTGTGATGGTTTCCTGACATACGGTAGCCGGACCTGGTCGCGCCATATGAAATACTTGTCGTAGCATTGCTTGAAGGCAGTACAGATTGCTCTCTGAGCACTGCCCTGGAAGCGAAACTGGATGCAATCCACAATCTCTGTAACGCTCTCCCTGTGGATGTTGTGCCCGAGAATAATGTCCTTGAGGAAAGCCTTCGTCTCCGGTACGATCAGTGAGGATATGACATCCTCCAGATCGCCCGTTTCGTAATTTACAACAAATCCCATGCTTATACTTTTGTGCATTTCATAGAGCGGTGTGTCGCTTGGAAGCTTTGCGAAGGCAATAAAGCAGACCGTTGTGATGCTATAATTCATAGAAGTCTCCCCTTTCATGATTGAAAACACGCACAAACTGCATATATAATATCCTACCAGAACACATACTGGCAAGCGGAAACTTGATCCAGATCACGAAAGTCCGTTCGGGATCATACCTTGCCGGCAGCGATCAGCTCAGTTACTCTCAGAAATTCATCGATTTCATCGGGGGTATTGTAGTGCATCGGCGAAACGCGGATAACAGAAGAGATTCCCGCACCGCAAAGCACGCGGCGGGACATTTTGTTGCTCATGGAGCGATGATAGAGATAGATGCCGTTTTCAACATATTTCTTTACCGCTTCCACGGGTTCGATGCCCTCGATCTCCATTGGAAGGATTGCATCACGTTTTGTTAGGTCATCAACAAAATGGATCTTCGTTCCGGGTATGCTGTCAACTCCTCTCACCTTGTCGGTGCCGTGGAGCATACGATACATAAGTGCGCGCTCATGTAGTTCTATGGCATGGAAACCCGCTATGAGCAGTTCGCGGCGGTCTGTGCTGTTGGAATAATGACCTCCAATCCAGCAGATATAGTCGTTCACGAGCTTGAGGCCAGCCATACCGGCGGGCTCGTAACCGCCGAGATCCCAGTCGTCCGCCTTGCCCTCAAGGAAATGAGGATGAGGCAGCGTTGCGACTCTGTCAGAGACCCAGCCGATACCGAGACCTCGCTTGCCGAGGATCTTATACGGTGCAAATCCGGCCGCATCCACCTGCAATGCCTCAACGTCAACAATGCCGTGGGGAATGTGCTGGGTGCAGTCGAGCAGGACATAAAGATCGGGCTTTTTCTTTCTCGCCTCGCAGATGATCATCTCAACATCGTTGATCGTTCCGGTGATATTCGAGGCCATGATGAGAGATAGCAGACAGGTCTCCTCATCGATAAGGCTCAGCAGATGCTGCGCGTCTACTGAGCCGGTCACTTGATCGATATGCGCAACGCGAACCTCCTTGTTCGTGTATGTTGAGAAAAACTTCTGCGAATCATAGGTGGAGGGGTGCTCCAGATCGGTCGTGACGACGTTGCCACCGGGTACATTTGCCATTATGACGCCGGTCATGGTGAAAATGGCCTTTGATACCGTAAGGTCGCACAGGATAGAGCCGCTTTTCGCGCCAAATATCAGCTTCGCCTCGGCAATGCCGTCATCGATCATCTTCTGAGCGGGACGCGCGCCCGGCGTCGGGCGATTGGGGAAGTCCGGGATCTGATTGGCGGTATCCGCGATCTCGCAGCAGGACCTCAGCGTCAGGGCGCCTCCTGCGTTTTCAAAGTAGATCCGCTTACCAGCCGAGTCATGATCCACCATTGCTATCTTGTCACGGATCTCGCTCAGAAGCTCATCAGAGAAAAGCTGACCCTTCTGTTCATCAAACATAATAAACCATCTCCTCTTTGTAGTTTTGATAAGTTGCTGAAAAACAAAAAACCCAACACTGCCACACCCTTCGGTGCAGTAGTGCTGGGTTTTATTCACTCAAACGAAATGCTTTTTGACACTTCCGCAAATAAAGCAGCATTTTTTAATTGCATTTTTAATATATCAATCTACACAAACAAAGTCAATACCATATGCCTTCATTTCGTAATTTTTGTCAATTGTGATATTTGGAGGGGTATGCAATTGTGTAATAACACCAAACGCAAAGCGGCGCTAATCATACCCTTTTGATTTCCGGATTTTTCGTAAATGACCCCGCGCCGTTGCTTAAGGTGACAGTCCGTAGAGATTCGCTAGGCGCTAGGCACGCATATCACTTTTTAATACACGCCTCAAGCTACTTTTCTTCGTAAACCTTCGATTATTAAATGAACTTCATACTGAAATAGCACCCGGCTACAGATTCGTAAGGGTGCTGACATACTCCAGACCAGTACGCTGCCAAAATATCTTTCGTTTGTAAGGATATAACCAACGGATCCGCTGTTCCATATTGCTGAACTACGCAAGTCCATTGACCATAAGACGCTACTCAAAATCTGACAGTGTCACGACTTTTTGTCCTGCCATAATCAACGCTCTTTAACAGGAATCTTCTGAGGAGATGCAATATGCACGGCAACAAGTTCAGGCTCGATGGGATTTCACAGTCCGCTCTTCGGTGGGGTTTGATGTCTGCTGATCCTCCTTGTTGCTATTCAAGCCCATGACACCGACCATATGACATTTGCACCAAAGAAATATATAATGCACCAAGGAAAAATACTTGGTGCATTGTATCAATAATATCAGCCTTTGCCACGAACCTGCAGTTCATCTGAGCTGCAGGTTTTTTATTCGGTAAACAGCGCGGGAGGGCTGCCGTTTTTGGCAGCCCTCCCTTTTCTGTTCGGCTTATTCCGAAAAAGGATCGGTCAGATCTTCTCCTCGGATGTTTTGCTGTCGTGGTATTTGATGAGCCAATCATACAGCTTCTCTATGAGCTTCATATCTGCGTTTGTGATGTAAACAAGAAACAGCAGCAAAAACAGCACCGAAGCTGCAATTAAAACGATCCAGTACCAGGCCATTTATTTTTACCTCCTTACCAACTGAGCGCGTCTTCGTAATCCAGCAGTGTGGGATCCAAAGGTTCTTCGCGCAAAACCGTTATCATGTATTGGTTGAAAGCTTCCCTCATCTCGCGGCGGGAAACGGTGCGCGGGTCCATAACATCGTGCGGGATCCAGATGAGGTGGATGCCGCGCTCGCGGGCCTGATCCTCGAAAAGGCCGTGGAGTCCGCCCACATTTTTGCAGGAAACATGGTCGTACATAATGACAATGTTCACGTTGAATTTCTCGCACATCTTCCAGCACTCATCAAGCAGATTCACATAGCCGCCGTTGGTGTGCGAGCGCATCATCATCTTTTCGTAGCAGCGAACCAGATCCATGAGCGACCGGTCCTTGTCGCCGATGGTTATGGGCAGGTAGCTGAGCATCGCCTCCATATCGTTTACGCAGGTGACGCCCCAGCAGTGCTGCGTCCAATAGGTGAAGTTGGTGTAGTAGTGCGCGGGGCATGCCCATACAATGCAGCGGTACTTGGGCTTGTTCGCGTCCGCGGCTTTATCCTGCTCATAGCCCTTCAGCATCATCTTTGTGACTTTGCGGTCGGTCTTGAGCATGAACTTGTCCATGCAGGCCGCGGCCATAAACTCATATTCACGCTGAAGAGCCAGGGCGGCTCCGCACACCTGAGGATAATCGGTGCTGTTGACATCCCACTTTTCAACCATGTACCGTGAGCTCTCGTTATACATTTCCGCGTTTTCCCAGAATGCCTCCCAGTCCCACTTGACGTTGAACTGCTGCTCCAGAAACTCAATGCCCTTTTTCAGGTTCTTTACGGCAAAGGTCTGCACTTCCGGCTCGTTGACTCTCTGCGGAGGAGTGATCTGGAAGGAGGGGAGGTCTTTGAAGTGGCGGGTCATGATATTTGTCTGCGAGATCGCGCCGTCGCAGGGCATGGAGCTGGTAAAGTAGCACTTGCCGACACGGGGATAGTCATCGACGACCGCGCATCCGCTTTCTGCGGCGGGTTCGGGACAGACGTCCGCAGGCAGCCCCAGATGCTCCATGGCGTCTATGTAGTACATACTTGCGTTCTGGTCGACTTCTGAGGGGAGACCGATCGCAAACATGGCTATATCTATCCATTTGACGGTCGGGAAGCCCATCATGATAAGGTGGGGGGTCATTTCGTCGAACATGACGGTGTTCTCTCTCAGCTTTGCGGCGCGCCTGCTGTTGGGGCGCAGATTCTCGTCGCGGACGATGATGTCGCGGACGCCGATAACAGAGTTGTGCAGAACGGAGAAGAACTGGTTATGGGCGTAGCGCAGCTCCTTGCCGCGAAGGCCCATGGTGTGCCTGTCCACCATATGGGCAGCGGTAAGATAGGATACCATCCAGCGGTAGCGCAGCATGGCTTTTACCATGAGGATCGGGTGGCAGCCAAGCTTTACGGCCATGTAGCCGTAAAGGTACAGCCAGCGGAAGAAATCGTAAAAGGTGTCCTTGAAGCCTTTCCATTCACGGCCTCGGAAGGCGCGGTGGCGGGCGTCATAGAATCTGCCTAAGCCCTTGCCGGTTTTGGGGTCATATGCCATGTTATTTTTCCTCCTTCTGCAAAGCGCGAAGCTTCTTCATCTCAAGGCTCTCAACGAAGGCCTGGACTCTGGTGCGCAGCTGCCCGCTCTGGCCGACGATATAGGGCCTGTCGACAGAGAGGATGCTGATACCGTAGTCTCTGGGCATTATCTGGTTTGCGATGACGCGCTCGTATGACCAGTAGGTGCAGAACTTCATCTGCTCATAAATGGCGCCGTCCGCCTTGAACTCCCTGACCAGCTGGGCCACATGGTCATTGCGGTATTTGACCCTGTGCAGGGCGCTCTGGCGGGGGCACTCAGTATTCTGCAGATACCAGCGGCAGACCTGGGTCAGCGCGTCCTCGTCGTCGGTGAGCTCGATCACCTGCCGGCCGGGGAAGCTGCCGTAGCAGAAGCGGTCTGCGACAACGAGCGCCCCGCAGCTCTCTATGAGCTTTATAAGGTTGGGGTCGTCAATTTCGGAGCCGACCACGGCAACGCGGACGCGGTAGCTCCTCTCCGCGTCGGGGCGGCGCGTTTTTATCTCCTCCAGAGTCTCCCGCAGCAGCGGCAGGATGAGCCTCTTGGGGCAGGTGTAGCTCGCCAGAACGATGACGGCAAATTCATAGCCGGTGATGGGAGGATCGTCCAGCTTGCGCAGCTCCCCGATCTCCGTGATGATCCTGCTGACCTCATTGTGCTCGCTGACCGCGGCGCGAATGGCCGCGTCTGAAATGTCCACTCCGTAGTTTTCGTGCACCGGCTTGAGTATCTTTCGGGAGACCTGCTCGCGGATGTGCTCAACGCAGTCCTCGTCGTCGGAGTAGGGGATGTCCAGATTGCAGTAGAAGAACTTCTCCTTGTCCTCTCCCTGCATGTGCATGATCTCCATGTTCTCAATGGCCCGGTTGTTGGCTTCGCAGACGTCAACGCCGGCCATGGCATGGAGAAAGCTGTAGTTGCCCTCCAGCGCCCGCTCCAGCAGCGCCCGGGAGAACTCACAGCTGTTGTTGGCCATGTAATAGGTGGCCAGCTCCATGGAGTTGGTGTGCGGGGCACGGAGCCGGACCGAAAAACAGTTCCCCAGATTCAGTAGGACCTCCGGCGCATGGAAACAGGTGTAACCGATGGCCAGGTCTCCCTCCGCCTGTGCCTTACGAACAAGCTCGTTGTTTGTGTCTTCAAGCAAGCTCTCAAAATAGATCAAATGCTCAAGCTCTTTCATTTTCGCCCTTCCTTCTTATTTATTTATTTATTGCGCGCCATTTATGTCAGTGAGACTGACATAAATGGGTATGCATAAATCCTGAAAAAATCAGGATTTAAAAATGCACTTAATTATTTGCCGCTTAACGCCCTTACAAACATTTGGCTTAGATGGAGCATTCGGCTGTTATAGTCCAATTCCCTGGCGCTGGGCGTGCCGCCTATGGAGAGGCGCTGCATGATGCCCAAAATGGCGTCGTACGAATTGTAGTAGATCTCCCTGACATCGACGTCGGGACTGATGGAGCCGTCAGCCAGGCCCTTGCGGATGGCCTTGGCCATCGGGCCGCCGGAGGTCTCATACGGTTCGGGAGGCTGGTTCTTTATCTCGTGGAGCTTTCCCGCGCTGTGCAGGGTCAGCTCCGCGTCAAGAGTGAAGCGCATGCCCTTGGGGTCGAGCTGATAAAGCCTTGAATAGCAGAGGAAGAGCTTTGCGGCATCTTCCAGACCGGTCGTGCTGTCTCCGGCGCTGTCCTCGTGAAGCATGCGCTCAATGCGTTCTAGCACCCTGTTCCAGTAAAGCAGCGACGCCGCCAAAACAAGGTCTGCCTTGGTGTCAAAATACCTGAACACAGACCGCTCGGTAAGTCCGGCTCTGCGCGCAATATCGCAGACCTTCGTTTTTTCTATCCCGTTTTCAAGAAAGCAATCCAGGGCCATCTCCGTGACCAGCCGGATATTCTTCTCTCTCTGCTCCTCGTGCGGCAAGTGTTTTCCCTCCAGAATATATGTCAGTCTGACTGACATATGATATATCCAATATACACCGCCGTCTGTTAAAAATCAAGCATTATTTTTCAAAGCGCCTGAAGATCCCGCTCATTCCGTAAGCCGCGCAGAAAACGGCGGCGTCCAGGATGGAGCTCGACGTCTGCGGACACTACGCAAGACCCGACGTCCTGCGCCTCGAGGTTAGAGACGAATGAAAAAACCGCCCGTTGACCGGCATGGTCAACGGGCGGTATAAGTATTATCACGCAGTTTTTCTTCTTCCGAATATCGCGTATGCGATGCCGCTGAGGATGAGGGCTTCTATCGCCGGTATGACCGAGAAGATAAGCGGTACATACAGCGGTTTGTCGAATACACCGCCGCTTATCAGTACCGGTATAACCATACTCAGGAAAACCAGCACCGCGACCGCGATGAGCGGCGCGAAGTCAAAGCGTCCCCGTCCCGCGCTTGTCACTGCTGCGGCAGCGGCGGCAGCGATGGGGATGACCGCCGCATACCATGTGAAAACAAACGACGGCGGACTGAGCACGGGCACAGCTTCCCACCGCTGAATAAGGGGGAGCGCTGCGCACGCGAGGATCAGGATAAGGTACAGCCACCAGTTGCGCCTGAGATAATCTTTCATGTGCAAAACCTCCTTTTCGTATATGCATCACAACGGTTATTTTGCTTGCTCTGCTGATTCAAGCATAACATACGGCAGATATTCCCACAAGAAAAAGTTTTTCCCGCAGGCGCGGGCTTTTGTCACAGATAGGGCGTATCCTCCGGGGGGAGGTATTCGTTTTTGAGAATCGCCTGAAAGTCGGGGTTTGCTCCGGCGGCCTCGGTCTCCATCGTGTCGCGCACGAAGTTTATAAACTCCCCGACAAGCTCCGGACACTCCCTCTCCTTTATCCACACGAGGACGTATTCGACCTGTCGCGCAGGCTCGGTTATTACCTTCGTCACGAGCAGGTCATTCGGCGTGTAGGTCGTCTGCGGGAAGATGCTTATGCCGACGTCGCGCTCTGTGAGCGCGACAGCGTCGACGTAGCTTGACATGGTGCATATGATGTTCGGCTCGGAGCCGATCTCGCGGAACCATTTTCTTATGGCCTCGACGCGGGAAGCGCGGCTTGGCACGATAAGCGGCTGTCCGGCAAGGCTGCTGAGCGGCAGCTCGTTCCCTGCGCCTTTGGCGAGCGGATTATCCTTCGACATGACCGCGACCCAGGGTCCTCTGCCTACGGCGAAGCCCTCAAGATGCTCGGTGTCGTACGGCGCGGCGATGACCGCGATATCCGCGAGACCCTGCCGCAGCCGCTCGAGCGCATCGTCGCTGCTGCCGTTCCACAGGCTGTAATGCACGTTGGGGTACTCCTCCTTGAAGCCGGAAATCCAGCGGGCGGTAAAGAAGGGGGCGCGGCCCTCGACTATGGCGATGTTTATCGTGCCGGACACTCCGTTTTCAAGGCTCATGACGTCGTGCCGCGTTTTTTCCGCAAGGTCGAGTATGCGCTGGGCGCTGCGGTAAAGCAGGCGTCCGGCCTCGGTGAGCTGTAAGCGGCGCTTGCCGCGCACGAACAGCTTCGTGCCGAGCTCATCCTCCAGCGCCTTTATCTGATTGCTCAGCGGCGGCTGGCTCATGCTCAGCCTTTCGGCCGCGTGCGTTATGTTCAGCTCCTCGGCCACCACCGTGAAGTATTTCAGCGTTCTCAGTTCCATGGTTTTCACCTCGCCGTTATTATATCAAAAAAGTATGGTAACTGCAATGGTATATGTATTTTATTTAATGAGTTTTCTGTGCTACTATACGTTCATATTTGTTGTGATCATTTACTCTCCTAACCTGTTGAACCAAGAGCCGCTATCTGCCAGCGGCTTTCGGTTTTTCGGGAAAAACTGAACATCGCAAATGCTATGACGGAGACAAGTACCATATCCAGACTGTCACAGCGAGTCGGGGACGGTGTGAGCCCGACACGTGAGGCTATGGGAATAACACTTCCGAGCAGCGATCTGAACGGCAATGCCCAGTAGGAAAGACGCGGAGTGCGGCGTTAATGCACGAGGGCTTGTCTGAGCCCGTAAAAAGTGATTGCTTCTGGCAATAAATTAGGTGGCACCGCGGATTTGCAGCTATTCGTCCTAAAGTTTAGGGATAGCTGCCCAAAAAATTCGGAGGTGCATTTTTTATGTGTTCAATCATGGGTTTCACATCCAAAAGTCTTACCGCGGAGTCGGTAAAAGAGTATTTCGACCGTACCGTGTCCAGAGGCCCCGATATGTCGAGGATAGAGGTCATGGGCGATACCTGCCTGTGCTTCCACAGGCTGTCGATCATGGGTCTTGACGAAAGCGGCATGCAGCCGTTTTTCCTGCGGGGCGACGCCGCCGTGTGCAACGGCGAGCTGTACGGCTTCAGGAAGCTCAAGGCAGAGCTTCAGGGGAAATACGAGTTTAAAAGCGACTCCGACTGCGAGCTGATACTGCCCATGTACCGCGAGTACGGCCTCGGTATGTTTGAGAAGCTCGACGCGGAGTTTGCAATGATAATCTATGACAGCGCAGCCGGTAAGCTCATCGCCGCCCGCGACCCCATCGGCATCCGCCCGCTGTACTACGGCTATCTTGCCGACGGCGAGCCGGTTTTCGCAAGCGAGGCGAAAAATCTCGTCGGCCTGTGCGATGAGATCATGCCCTTCCCTCCCGGACACTACTACGCCGACGGGAAATTCGTGCGCTACGCGGACCTCACGACGGTCAGCGAGTACACGGAGGACGATCTCGATACCGTGTGCGCGAAGATCCGCGAGAAGCTTATCGCGGCTGTCGAAAAGCGCCTTGACGCGGACGCGCCTCTCGGCTTCCTGCTCTCGGGCGGCCTCGATTCGAGCCTTGTCTGCGCGATATCGGCTAAGATCCTCGGCAAAAAGATCCGCACCTTTGCAATCGGCATGGATCTTGACCCCATCGACCTGAAATACGCCCGCACCGCGGCTGAATTCATCGGCTCCGAGCACATGGAGGTGCACATGACGAGGGACGAGGTCATCGCCTCGCTCGAGGAGGTCATCGCCATGCTCGGCACCTACGATATAACGACCATACGCGCAAGCATGGGTATGTACCTGTGCTGCAAGGCGATACACGAGCGCACCGATGTGCGTGTGCTGCTGACAGGCGAGATATCCGACGAGCTTTTCGGCTACAAGTACACCGACTTTGCGCCAAGCCCCGAGGCTTTTCAGGCCGAGGCGAAAAAGCGCGTGGACGAGCTGCATATGTACGACGTGCTTCGCGCCGACCGCTGCATTTCGGTCAACTCCCTCGAAGCGCGCGTGCCCTTCGGCGACCTCGATTTCGTGCGCTACGTCATGAGCATTGACCCGAAAATGAAGATGAACACCTACGACATGGGCAAATACCTGCTGCGCAGGGCGTTTGCAAAGGACGGCATACTGCCCGACGAGATACTCTGGCGGCAGAAGGCCGCGTTTTCCGACGCGGTGGGGCACTCCATGGTCGACGACCTCAAGGAGTACGCCGAGAGCGTTTACACCGACGAGCAGTTCGCCGCGGGCCGCGCGAAATACGATTTCGCCGTGCCCTTCACGAAGGAGAGCCTGCTTTACAGGGATATTTTCGAGAAGTACTACCCCGGCCAGGCGCGCATGGTGAAGGATTTCTGGATGCCCAACAGGACATGGCCCGGCTGCGACGTCGACGACCCCTCCGCCCGCGTGCTCAAAAACTACGGCGCCAGCGCGTATTGACATACGGTCGATCCGCATTGAGATCGTGCGTATCTATATTGCGGCAGCCCGACCGGTGATAACGGAAGTAATCCTTTTTGCACTCGCGTCCTGAATAGCATTGTAGGGGCGAGCATCTCTCGTCCGCCGGCGGCTGCCGGAAAGCAATTCGGATTAAGAATGGAGCGTATCGCTTTTGCGTCAGCCCGATTATTTTCTGCGGAGGTAGTCGGTATATTTCAATTGTCTAAATGACAGAGCGGTTGTTTACCCACCACCCGTAGGGGCGAGCATTGCTCGTCCGCTTCTCGCCGGAGGGGCAATTCGAATTGTGATTGATATTTATCTTTTTTGCGCTATCCCGACCGGTAACATCGGCAGTTGTCGTTTTATTTCCCGCCTGTCAGCGGACGGACGGCCAATGGCCGCCCCTACGGGTGCGCAATGTTATTAAGAGCGCGAGTGCAAAAGAGATAATTTGAAATCTCACAGGTCGGGCAACAGCAATAACGACTATCTGAAACGAAGCAACGAATGGGAAAAAGAGCGCGAGCGCAAAAAAGATTATTGAAATCTCACAGGTCGGGATACCGCAAAAACGACAACATAAAATGTAGCAACGAGAGGAAAAAAATGAAGTATGTATTTGTGACGGGGGGCGTTGTGTCCGGGCTCGGCAAGGGCATATGCGCGGCGTCCCTGGGCAGGCTGCTCAAGCAGCGCGGTCTGCGCGTGAAGAACCAGAAATTTGACCCCTACCTCAACGTCGACCCCGGCACCATGAGCCCGTATCAGCATGGCGAGGTGTTCGTGACCGACGACGGCGCGGAGACCGACCTCGACCTCGGCCACTACGAGCGCTTTGTTGACGAGAGCCTGAGCGGCAACTCCTCGGTCTCGTCGGGCAGGATATTCTGGAACGTCCTCAACCGCGAGCGGCAGGGCGGCTACCTCGGCGGCACGGTGCAGATAATCCCCCACGTCACCGACGAGATAAAAAGCTGCATCTACGCCATGGAGGACGAGGATATCGACGTTCTCATCTGCGAGATCGGCGGCACCGTCGGCGATATCGAGAGCCAGCCCTTCCTCGAGGCGATACGCCAGGTCGCGGTGGAAAAGGGCAGGCAGAACGTGCTGTTCATCCACGTTCCGCTCATAGTCCAGATCCCCGGCAGCGGCGAGCTCAAGAGCAAGCCGACGCAGCACTCGGTAAAGGAGCTGCTGTCCGTGGGCATCCAGCCGGACATCCTCGTGTGCCGCACCGACGCGCCGATAACGGAGGATATCCGCCGCAAGATAGCGCTGTTCTGCAACGTCAGCCCCGACTGCGTCATCCAGAACACGACGGCCTCCACGCTTTACGAAGCGCCGCTGCTGCTGGAAAAGGAGGGGCTTTCCGAGGCGGTGTGCCGCGGGCTGAGCCTTGACTGTCCCGCGCCCGACCTTGCGGAATGGACCGCGATGGTCGAAAAGATAAAGAGCGCGCACAAAACGGTGCGGATAGCGCTCGTGGGCAAATATGTGTCGCTGCACGACGCGTATCTTTCCGTCGCGGAATCGCTGTTCCATGCGGGCACCGCGAATGACGCCGTCGTCAGCATAGAGTGGATCGATTCCGAGGAGCTGACGGAGGACAATGTCGCGGACGTCCTCGGCGGCTGTCAGGGCATACTCGTGCCAGGCGGCTTCGGCGGACGCGGCATAGAGGGCATGATACTCGCCGCGCAGTACGCCCGCGAAAACGACGTGCCGTATCTGGGCATCTGCCTGGGTATGCAGATCGCCGTCATCGAGTTTGCCCGCCATGTTCTGGGCTGGCAGGACGCAAGCTCGTCCGAGTTCTCCGCCGATACCAAGCACCCCGTCATCGACCTCATGCCCGAGCAGAAGGGCGTCACCGCCAAGGGCGGCACGATGCGTCTGGGCAAGTACCCATGCGTGCTGGCCGCCGACAGCAAGGCGCATGAGCTGTACGGCGAGGGCCTCATTTTTGAGCGCCACCGCCACAGATACGAGGTGAACAACGACTTCCGCGAGGAGATAAGCTCCCGCGGCCTTATCCCCGTCGGCCTGTCGCCGGACGGCAGGCTCGTCGAGCTGGTGGAAAATCCCGCGTGCAGATGGTTCGTCGCGGCGCAGTTCCACCCGGAATTCAAGAGCCGCCCTAACAAGCCCCATCCGCTGTTCCGCGGTTTCGTAAAAGCCGCCCTTGACATATCCTCCGAAGATGGTAAACTGACATCATCCGCAAAACAGGAGGATATCGAATGAAAACCAGAGACATGGCATATATTGCACTCATGGCGGTGCTCATATCGGTCTGCTCGTGGCTGTCCGTGCCGTCGGTGATACCCTTCACCATGCAGACCTTCGGCATTTTCTGCGCCCTGCTTTTGCTGGGCGGGAAGCGCGGGAGCATCGCGGTGCTGCTGTATATCGTCATGGGAGCCGTGGGCCTGCCGGTATTTTCAAATTTCACCGGCGGCGTTGGAAAGCTCATGGGCCCGAGCGGCGGGTACATATTCGGCTTTTTGCTTACCGCGCTCTGCTATTGGGCCATGACCGCCCTGCTCGGGGAAAAGCCGCTTATAAAGATACTCGGCCTGACGGCGGGGCTCGTTCTGTGCTACGCCTTCGGAACGCTGTGGTTCGTGGAGGTCTACTCCCGCTCAGAGCCGATAGGCATTATCAGCGCCCTTTCAATGTGCGTGTTCCCGTTCATTCTGCCGGACGCGATAAAGCTTGCCCTCGCTTTCGTGGTGGAAAAGCTTCTTAAAAACCGAATTAAACTTTAAAAACCGCCCCCGTGGCGGTTTTTTTCTTATCGTTTAATCGCTTCATGTAATCTATGTTGCCGGTGCCCGACCGGTGGGATTTCAAATGATCTTTTTTGCACTCGCGCTCTTTTCCCTGTCGTTGCCGCATTTTTTGTTATCGTTTTTGCGGTATCACGACCTGTGACAATGGAATAATTCTATTTTACACTCGCGCTTTTAATAACATTGCGCACCCGTAGGGGCGGCCATTGACCGTCCGCCTGCGAAAATTCGCAGCGATGTGAAACAGAACGCGAGTGCAAAAACGACAATTGCCAATCTAATCGGTCGGGCACCGGTAAATAGATTCTTTTAAGCGCTGAACCGAATTGACCCTGCGTCAGCAGCGGACGAGCGATGCTCGCCCCTACGGGCGGTGGGTAAACAGCCGCTCTGTCATTTAGGCAATGGAAATATACCGAATACCTCCGCAGAACATAATCGGGCTGACGCAAAAACGACACGCGCCATTTTCAATGCGGATCGCTTTCCGGCAGCCGCCGGCGGACGAGCGATGCTCGCCCCTACGGGTGGGGGTTTATTACTGCCCTGTCATTTAGACAGTGGAAATGTACCGACTGCCTACGCAGAAAATAATCGGGCTGTCGCAAAAGCGATATGCTCCATTTTTAGTGCGAATTGGCCGTGCGCCGAGCACCGGCAGCCGCCGGTAAAGTGTTTGACAAAAGTCAGTGGTGCGGTATATAATTTTTACTTGTTATTTTGGTTTTTACGGGAGAAAGAAAAATGAAAGCGATCGGATTTGACAATGCAAAATATGTGCGCGAGCAATCGCGCAACATCCGCGACAGAATATCCCAGTTCGGCGGCAAGCTGTATCTGGAATTCGGCGGCAAGCTCTTCGACGATTATCATGCGTCCCGCGTGCTGCCCGGCTTCGAGCCCGACAGCAAGGTGAAGATGCTCCTTGAGATGAAGGACGACGCGGAGATCGTCATCGCCATCTCAGCCGACGATATCGAGCGCAACAAGCGCCGCGGCGACCTCGGCATTACATACGACGAGGACACCCTGCGCCTCATCGACGCCTTCCGCGGCATCGGCCTGTACGTCGGCAGCGTTGTCATAACCCACTACCGCAGCCAGCCGGCGGCGGAGCTTTTCCAAAAGCGGCTGGAGACCCTCGGCGTGAAGGTCTACCGCCACTATATCATCCCCGATTACCCCTCCAACGTGGAGCTTATCGTATCCGAGGACGGCTTCGGCAAAAACGACTATATCGAAACTCAGCGCAGCCTCGTCGTCGTCACCGCGCCCGGCCCCGGCAGCGGCAAAATGGCGACCTGCCTGAGCCAGCTTTATCATGAGCACCGCCGCGGCGTAAGCGCGGGCTACGCGAAGTTCGAGACCTTCCCGATCTGGAACGTGCCGCTCAAGCACCCGATAAACCTCGCCTACGAGGCCGCGACCGCGGATCTGGACGACGTGAACATGATAGACCCCTTCCACCTCGAGGCCTACGGCGTCACCACGGTCAACTACAACCGCGACGTGGAGATTTTCCCCGTCCTCAACGCCATACTCACCCGCATTTACGGCGAGAGCGCCTACAAAAGCCCCACGGACATGGGCGTCAACATGGCCGGAAACTGCATCATCGACGACGAAGCCTGCCGGGAGGCCTCCAAGCTGGAGATAATCCGCCGCTACTACGCCGCCGCCTGCTCGCTGCGTCAGGGCCTCGGCAGCGCCGAGGAAGTGCGCAAGATCGAGCTCATCATGAACTCCATCGGCATCTCAGTCGCCGACCGTCCCGTCGCGGCGGCCGCCATCGCAAGAGCGGAGGAGACCGGCGCACCCGCCGTTTCCATCGAGCTGCCCGACGGCACCATCGTCACCGGCAAGACCAGCTCCCTGCTGGGCGCGTCCAGCGCCTGCCTCATGAACGCGCTGAAAAAGCTCGCGGGTATCAACAAGGAGCTGCTGCTCATCGCGCCGAGCGTCATCGAGCCGATACAGCACCTCAAGGTCGAGCATCTGGGGAACCACAACCCTCGCCTGCACACCGATGAGCTGCTCATCGCGCTTTCAATATGCGCCGTCACCAATCCCCTTGCGGAGCTTGCGATTGACCAGCTCGGCAAGCTGCGCGGCTGCGAGGCGCACTCCTCCGTCATCCTTTCGAGGGTCGACGAGAACCTGTTCTCGAAGCTCGGCGTGAACATGACCTACGAGCCCAAGTATCAGGCCAAGAAGCTCTATCACAAGAAGTGAGGCGCGCAGGTCAGAACATGGACAGAGTATTGAACGTGCCCTATCTCGACCAGAGCGACGCCGCGCCCACCGGCTGCGAGAGCGTGACGGCGGTGATGCTGCTGAAGTTTCTCGGCGTTGATATCGGCATAACGGAATTCATTGATAACTACCTCGACAAGGAGGCGTTCCAAATGCGCGACGGGGTGCTGTACGGCCCCGATCCGCACCGCTGCTTTGCGGGGGATCCCTATGACCCCGAGGCCATGGGCTGCTATGCTCCGGTCATAAAAAACGCGCTCAGCCGCGTGATCGGAGATCGCTTCGAGATAATCGACGAGACCGGGCGGGAGATCGACGAGCTTGTCGAGACCTACATCGACGGCGAGGGTCTGCCGGTCTTGCTCTGGGCGACGATAAATCTCCGCCCTGCGGTCGAGGGGCCGTGCTGGAAGCTCAGCGATACCGGCGAGGATTTCACATGGCGCTCAAACGAGCACTGCATGCTCCTTGTCGGCAGCGACGGCGACGACTATGTGATAAACGACCCGTGGGACAACAACGGCGTCGTGCGGTACGATAAAGAGCTTGTACGCCGCCGCCACCGCGAGCAGTATATGCAGGCGGTGTGCCTGAGAAGAAAATGAAAAAAGACCTGCAGCAATGAATGCTGCAGGTCTGATTTTTTCTGATTGCCTTTAGTCCTCGGAGGCTGCCTGTACAGACACCCTCTTGCCGATGGTGGCGCGGAGGATAAAGAGGACTGCGATGGTCATTGCTATCGCGACGGGCAGGCAGATCCAGATATTCTGGACAAAGCCCGCAATGATGAAGTTCACGAAGCTTATCGCCGCTACGGTTATCGCGTAAGGCAACTGAGTGCGGACGTGGTCGATGTGGTTGACATTCGCACCGGCGGAGGCCATGATGGTCGTGTCGGAGATGGGGGAGCAGTGGTCGCCGCAGACAGCGCCGGCGAGGCATGCGGAGATGCCAATCATGAGGAGGGGATCGCCGACCTCGAAGATGGCGGTAACGATGGGGATCAGGATGCCGAAGGTGCCCCAGCTCGTGCCGGTGGAGAAGGCCAGGATGCATGCCACTATGAAGATGATGGCGGGCAGCATCATGAACAGACCCTTGGAAGCGCTGTCCATTACCGCGCCGACATATTCGGCTGCGCCGAGCAGACCGGTCATGTTCTTGAGCGAAACTGCGAGGGAGAGAATGAGGATCGCGGGAGCCATTGCGTTGAAGCCCTTGAGCAGGCAGTCCATCGCGCCCTTGAAGGTGATGACGCGGCGGCAGAGCAGGTAAGCAATGGACAGGAGGATAGCGATGAGGGAGCCCCAGGGCAGAGCCTTGAAAGCGTCGGTGTTGCCGAAGGCCGCGATGAAGTCGCCGGCGCATTCGGTGCCGCCCCATGCGTCAACGCCGAAGTAGCCGCCGACGTAGATAAGGCCGAGCACACAGAAAACGATGAGCAGGATAACGGGGATCAGCATATCCCAGATGCTTGCGCGGGTGTTCTCGATCTCTTCGTCGTTGCCGAGGGAGCCGAGATTGCCCCTGATGGCCTCAAGCTCTGCCTTGGCCATGGGGCCGTAATCAAAGCCCATGATGGCGAGGCCGATGACGAACACGAAGGTCAGCAGGGAGTAGAAGTTGAAGGGGATGGCCTGAACGAAAAGCTGGATGCCGGAGATGCCTGCGTCAAGATCCGAGGCGACGCCGGAAACGGCGGCTGCCCAGGAGGAGACGGGGGCGATCATGCAGATGGGAGCCGCGGTGGCGTCGATTATGTAGGCCAGCTTTGCGCGGGAGATGCGCTGCTCGTCGGAAAGAGGACGCATTACAGAGCCGACGGTCAGGCAATTGAAGTAGTCGTCAATGAAAATGAGAACGCCGAGTGCGAAGGTCGCGAGCATGGTGCCGGTGCGGGTCTTTACATGGCGCGCAGCCCACTTGCCGAAGGCCGCCGAGGCGCCGGTGGAGTTGACCAGAGCGACCATCATGCCCAGAAGGATGAGGAACATGAAGTTGCCCGCGTTGCCCTCGATGGCGGGGACGAAGCCCTCGTTAACGATGGCGTTAACGGTCTCAATGGGCTGGAAGCCCGTTACGAAGAGTGCGCCGACAACGATGCCGACGAACAGTGAGCTGTAGGTCTCCTTGGTGATAAGCGCGAGAACGATCGCGACTATCGGGGGGACCAGAGCCCAGAAGGTGTTTACGAATTCCATGATGATTTTCCTCTCTTTGAACAAATTTTTGAACAAAAAATGAGCCATGACGCTTCATGACTCAACAGGAAAAAACATATTCATGCCGGATCATGACAGCTCTCCGCAAATGCGACAGTTTACAGGATATTCTCCTGCAACCCAGGCATCCGACCCTCGGGAAAGATCCGGACCCTTCGGCGGCGACCCCTTTCGCTTAACGCTTCCCGGCGTTTTACAAAGCTACTGATGGCAACCGCGCCTCTATCATGCCTTTTGTTCAATTGACGAACCCCATTATAACGGTAAATCCTGTTTTGTCAACACAAAAATTTAATAATCTATTTTTTAACGATATTTTTGCGGCTTTTTATTTGTCCTTGTGCTTTGAGCCTGACAATGCTACAATATATTGTACTGAAATTATTAAAAGTGAGAGGTGCTGCTCTTATGAAATACGGATTTATCGGGCTGGGCAACATGGCGGGGGCGATAATCTCCGGCATGGCGGACAGCGGGAAATTCAGGAACGACTATCTTTACGGCTATAACCGCAGCGAGGCAAAGACCCTCGCCCTGAAGGAAAAGCACGGCCTCATCCCCTGCGGCTCGGCCGCCGAGGTCGTGGAAAAGGCCGAGGTCATCGTCCTCGCGGTCAAGCCGCAGATGATGCAGGGGCTTCTTGACGAGATCGGAAAGCTCATCACTAAGGAAAAGCTCGTGCTGACCATCGCCGCGGGCAAGACCACCGACTGGTACGCCGATCGCCTGCCCAAGGGCACGCCCGTCGTGCGCATCATGCCCAACATGAACGCGAAGGTCAAGGCCTCCGTAACCGCGATATGCGGCGGAAAGCACGCGACTGAGGCGCACATAAAAATAGCCGACGGCATTTTCTCGAGCGTCGGCAAGGTGTATCATATCGAGGAGGGGCTGTTCCCTGCGTTTTCCGCTCTGGGCGGAGCATCGGGGGCCTTCGTGCTGCTGTACATCGACGCGCTGGCCGAGGCGGGCGTGCGCGCCGGCTTTGCAAGGCCGCTGGCCGAGGAGCTGGCCACCGCCGCAGTCGTCGGCAGCGGCGCTCTGGCCATGGACAGCGGCGAGCACCCGATAGCGCTGATGAACAAGATATGCTCCCCGGGCGGCACCACCGTAGAGGGCGTGTGCAAGCTCAAGGAGCTGGGCTTCGAGACCGCCGTACAGCAGGGCCTTCAGGCGATAATCGAAAAGGATATGTCGTTATAAAGCGCAGCTTTTGCAGACCGTTTTGAGGCAGCAGGCGGAGCATTCGGGCTTTCGTGCGGTGCACACGGCTCTGCCGTGGAGCACGATGCGGTGGCAGAAGTCGGAGCTTTTCTCCGGCGGGAGCTGTTTGCGAAGCTCCGTCTCGATCCTGACGGGATCCTTGATGTCGTCCACCAGACCGAGGCGGTTTGATATCCTGATGCAGTGGGTGTCCACGACCGTGGAGCCGGGGACATTGTAAACGTCGCCGAGGATGAGATTCGCGGTCTTGCGCCCGACGCCGGGCAGCTTCAGAAGCTCCTCCATCGTGTCGGGAACTCTGCCGCCGTAGTTTTCAACGAGCATCCTCGCCGAGGCGACGATGTCCCGCGCCTTGGCCCGGTAAAAGCCGCAGGAGCGGACATAGGGCTCGACGTCCTCCGGCTCTGCCTCGGCGAAGCTCTGCAGCGTGGGAAAGCGCTCAAACAGCGCGGGCGTTATCATGTTGACCCTCGCGTCGGTGCACTGAGCGGCGAGCCGGACGGAGAATAAAAGCTCGTAATCCTTTTTATAATCAAGCGTGCATTCGGCAAGAGGGTACTCCTCCTCCAGCCGCCGCACGATCTCAAGAACCTGTTTTTCAGGGAGCATTTACATCACCTCAGTGTGATTTTAGCATATGTATATGTATTGACCTGTTGCAAATTCTACTATCGGAGGCAGCCATGTACAAACCTCTCGCGGATGATATAAGGCCCAGCAGCCTCGACGACGTCGTCGGGCAGCGGCACATTCTGGGCGCAAACGGGATGCTCCGCCGCATCGTCGAGAGCGGTCAGATACCGAATATGATATTCTACGGCCCCTCGGGCACCGGAAAGACGACCGTTGCGCGCATAATCGCGGAAAAGACAAACCGCAGCCTGCGCAAGCTGAACGCCACGACCGCCGGTATTGCCGACATCAAGGCGATAATCGCGGAGCTGGACACTCTGCTGACGCCGGGCGGCGTTCTGCTGTATCTGGACGAGATACAGTATTTCAACAAAAAGCAGCAGCAGTCGCTGCTGGAGTTCATCGAGGACGGGCGCATCACGCTCATCGCGTCCACGACGGAAAACCCCTATTTCTGCGTGTTCAACGCGATCCTGAGCCGCTCGACGGTATTCGAGTTCAAGCACGTTTCCGCCGCCGAGGTCGAGCCCGCGGTGCTGCGCGCTATAAATATCCTCGCCGGACGCGAGGGGCTCACGCCCGAGCTTGAGGACGGGGTGCTCAGCCGCGTCGCCTCCGCCTGCGGCGGGGATGTGCGCAAGGCGATAAACGCCGTGGAGCTGCTGTTCTCGGCGTCGCGGCGCTCCGAGGGCAGGATATTCCTTACCCTTGAGGACGCCCGCGCGATAACCCAGCGCAGCGCCATGCGCTATGACCGTGAGGGCGACGAGCACTTTGACGCGCTCTCGGCGCTGATGAAATCCCTGCGCGGCTCTGATCCGGACGCGGCGCTGCACTATCTTGCGCGGCTTCTGGAGGCTGGCGACCTCACGGGGGCATGCCGCCGCATCCTGTGCTCGGCGAGCGAGGACATCGGCCTTGCCTATCCGCAGGCCGTACCGATAGTCAAGGCCTGCGTGGACTCGGCGCTGCAATTGGGGCTGCCGGAGGCGCGGCTGCCGCTTGCCGAGGCCGTGATATTCCTTGCCACGGCGCCGAAATCAAACAGCGGCGTAATGGCCATCGACGCGGCGATAGCGGATGTGCGCGCCGGAAAGACCGGCCCCGTTCCGCGTGAGCTTCAGAACGTCCACGCCGACGGCACGGGCTTTGAGCGCGAGCAGGGCTACAAGTACCCCCACAGCTTCCCCAACCACTGGGTCAGGCAGCAGTACCTGCCCGACGCGCTCAAAAACGCGCGCTACTACGAGTACGGGGACAATAAGATCGAACAGGCGGCAAAGGCCTATTGGGAGGCGATCAAAAAGTAATGGATATTCAGGTCGGAGACATTTTGACGATGAAAAAGCAGCACCCCTGCGGCGAAAAGCGCTGGCAGGTGCTGCGCATAGGCGCGGATTTCAAGCTCAGGTGCCTCGGCTGCGGCCATGAGGTCATGGGTGCGCGGAGCAAGTTTGAAAAGAACATCCGCAATGTTGAAAGAAACGGGCAGACTGTGTAAAATACAGGCGGGCTATCATTCGATAGTCCGCCTGTATTGCTTTAGAATTTGATATGGCGCTTGAGCGGACTTACCGCTGCTGTCTCAGGGCTTTTCCCGGCAGACCGAGCGCAATAGTTATTGTACACTCCCGTCGTCCGTGACCCAAAGGAAGCGGTCTTTAAAATCGTTGTAGCACTCCTCGCATATCCAGTAATAACGGTCGTCGGTGCAATAGGGCACGCCGCCGCTTTCCTGCCCTTTCCCGAGCTTGCAGAAGCAAAATTCGCAGTGCTCATGGTCGGACGTTTCGTTTGGAATGAAAGCGGTGTGATTAAGGTGCTTTCCAAGGAGATATTCCCCCTGACCGTTCAGTCTCCAATCCTCCATATTTACCTCCTGTAACATAAGCATCACCGGCGCTTTTATAAAATTATATAAGCAAACGCGCGCTGTTACAAGTGCTTTCGGGCTCTCAGGGCGCATATTTTTACAAAAAATGTGCTGCTGTCTTTGCCGACAGCAGCACAGTCATTTTATTGGCTTTTCGGGATCAGTCGTCGTCCTCGTCCTCGTCATCGTCGAAGTCGAACTCGAGCTCCGCGTCGCAGGACGGGCAGCGGATAGCGCCGAAATCAAGATCATCCTCAAGGAGCGTGATGACCTCGCCGCACTGGGGACAGGTGACCTCGTACTCCTGCTCGCCGCCGCAGCCGCAGCAGCCGCCGCATTCGTCGTCCTCGTCCTCGTACTCATCCTCGTCCTCGTCGAGATCTGCAAGGCACAGATCCTCAAGATAGGCCATATCCTCGCCGATATCGTCGATGCTGTCGGCAAGGTCGGCGCACTTTGCCTCAAGAGCCTCGGTGTCGCCTGCCAGAGACTCGAGCACGTCGATGACGGCCAGCATGAGCTTGCCCTCCTTGCTGTCGGCCTTTACGCCGAGACCCTCGGCAAGACCCTTCAGGTATGCAACTTTTTCACTTGCGGTCATTTTGCTTCCTCCTTGTGGAATGTAGGAAAAACGGGGAATACAATAATATTCCCCGTAAACGATAGTTTTTATTACTTTGCTCTGCCGAGATATTCGCCGGTGCGGGTGTCGATCTGGATCTTCTCGCCGGGCTCGATGAACAGGGGGACTTTGACCTCCGCGCCGGTCTCGAGAGTGGCGGGCTTGGTGGCGTTGGTGGCGGTGTTGCCGGCGAAGCCGGGGTCGGTGTCGGTGACCTCAAGGTCGACGAAGAAGGGAGGCTCGACGTTGAAGACCTTGCCCTTGTAGGAGTAAATGGTGCACTCCATGTTCTCCTTGACGAACTTGAAGCTGTCGCCCAGGACGGACTCGTCGACCGGCTCGAGCTCATAGGTCTCGGGGTTCATGAAGTAGTACAGGTTGCCGTCATTGTAGCTGTATTCCATAGTCATGCGGTCAACGGTGGCGCTCTCGAACTTCGCGGTGGGGTTGAAGGAAGTTTCGGTTACGGCGCCGGTGATGACGTTCTTCATCTTGGTGCGGACAAAGGCCGCGCCCTTGCCGGGCTTGACATGCTGGAACTCAACGACCTGCATGACCTGACCGTCCATCTCAAAGGTAACGCCGTTCCTGAAATCGCCTGCTGTAATCATAATAGGTGATCCTCCTATAGCTTTTAACTCTTTAACTCTGATATTTTACATTATATATCCGCATATTGCAAGATTATTTTCTCTTTTTGATGCCGTTTTCGATGTTTTCTCCGCCTGCCTCGCGTTTTCCGGTGCGCTTTTCAAACGCGATCTGTATCATATACACCACGAGAGCCAGAACTCCGACGAGGTAGAGTATATTGCGCAGTACCGCGGGAAAGGCGGGGATGAGGCTCTGCAGCAGAGCCGTGACGCAGACGATGATGAAGCCCATGTACATCAGTGGGGTCATGGAGACCTCTTTTTTTGCCTTTTTAGTGTTCTTTGCCATGTTTCCTCCTCCGTTTATCACAAAATTATAAGCTCCTTGCTCGCGTGGGTGATGTTCTCGCAGCCGTCCTCGCGCAGGATGAGAACATCCTCTATCCTGACGCCGAATTTCCCCGGCAGGTATATCCCCGGTTCGGCGGAAATGACCGCGCCTGCCGGCATGGGCACCTCGGACGAGGGGGACGCCGAGGGGGACTCGTGTATCTCAAGCCCCAGCGAGTGGCCGAAGGAATGGCCGAAATATTCGCCGAAGCCCGCATCCGAGATGACCTTACGCGCCGCGCCGTCGATCTCCGCGCCGCTGACTCCCGCCCGCGCCGTTTTTATGCCCTCAAGCTGGGCGCGCAGGACGACGTCGTAGACGTTTTTCATTTCATCGCTCGCGTACCCAACCGCGACGGTGCGCGTCATGTCCGAGCAGTAGCCGTTTTTGAGGCAGCCGAAGTCCATGGTGACGAAGTCGCCGGTTTCGACGGGCTTGTCGGAGGGCACGCCGTGGGGCATGCTGGAATTTGCGCCCGAAACGGCGATGGGGTCAAAGGAGTTGCCCTCGCCGCCGTGCTTGAGGAGCCTGTATGTTATCTCGGCGGCTATATCACGCTCTGTTACGCCCGGGCGGATGATGCGCAGAACGTCGTCGAGCGCCTTTTCGGCGATAGCCTGCGCCGCGCGCATATGCGCCTGCTCCTGTTCGTCCTTGGAAGCGCGAAGCTCGTTAAATATGCTCTGGCAGGGCATGAGCTCCAGCCCAAGCAGCTTTTCGTAGTTAAGATACTGCCCGTGCGGCAGGCTCAATTCCTCCGCGCCGAGGGTACGCACAACGCAGGATTTAAGCTCGTCCTTTATGAGTTCGGAAAGCCGCTTTCCCGCACCGAAGAGCCGCAGCTCAACATCCGCGGAAACGGTTTTTTCGGCGGCCTCGATGTATCGGGAGTCGGTGAACAGGAAGGCGCGCTCCCGCGTTATGAGCACAGCGCCGTCGGTGAAGGCAAAGCCTGTCGCGTAGCGCTGATTTTTTTCGTCCGTTATCAGAACGCCGTCGAGGTCCTTCTGAGCGAGCTTTTCCCTGATTTTCAAGAGCCTGTCCAATTTCGCGCCTCCGAATCAAATATAGTATATATTATCATCATTGCTTCCGTGTTTCAAGGCTTTTCCTTGCCGGCGCGCTCAGGGCAAAAGGGAGATTTGATATGCGGCGTTGAATTCCGGCGTGGGCTGTGGTAAAATTATCGGACATGATAAAGGAACGGTGAAAATAATGGACAACAACTTCTTCGCGCTGATCTCCCGAATGCGCTATATCGAGCGCTGGAGCCTGATGCGCAATTCGATACGCGAGAACGTGCAGGAGCACAGCCACATGGTCGCGGTCATCGCCCACGCGCTGGGCGTCATACGCCGCGACGTCCTCGGCATCCCCTGCGACGTGAACGCCTGCGCGGCCGTTGCGCTGTACCACGACGCGAGCGAGATACTCACGGGCGACCTGCCCACGCCGATAAAATACCACGACGACGAGATCATGAGCGCGTACCGCCGCGTCGAAAAGCTTGCATCGGACAAGCTGCTGGGCATGCTGCCCGAGGAGCTGCAGGGCGCTTTCGAGCCCATCCTCACCGGCGAGACCGAGCGGGAATTGCACGATCTCGTGAAGGCCGCCGACAAAATGAGCGCCTACATAAAATGCATCGAGGAGCGCAAGGCCGGCAACAACGAGTTTGCCAGCGCGGAAAAGCAGACCCTCGCCGCGCTGCACGCATATGACATGCCCGAGGTGGAATACTTTATAGCAAATTTCATCCCCGCATTTGAGAAAACGCTTGACGAGTTGGGAAGTATAGAATAATGGAAAAAACGAAGCTTGACAGGATAAACGAGCTTGCGCGCCTTGCAAAGGAGCGTGAGCTGACGCCGCAGGAGCTTTCCGAGCGCGATACGCTGCGGCGCGAGTACGTCGCCGAGTGGCGGCGCGGCGCAGAGCAGATACTCGAAAACACCTACATCCAGACCCCCGACGGCAAAAAGCATAAGCTGCAGAAGCGGGAAAAATGACTGCGTTTCACGTTTGCTTAAACGCCGTACTGCCGATATCCATCATGATGGCGCTGGGCTTTCTCGCCCGAAGGCTGGGCGCGATAAAGCGCGAGGACGTTCCGAAGCTCAACAGGCTCGTCTTCCGATGGTTCATGCCCGTCATGCTGTTTTACAACATCTATACCTCGGAGCTTTCCCGCGCGGTGCAGCCGCGGCTTCTTGCCTTCACGGCTCTGTGCGTACTGTGCGCATATGCGCTCAGTCTCGGTTATGTGCTTCTGACGGAAAAGAACACGAACAAGCGCGGCGTGAAGATACAGGGGCTTTACCGCTCGAACTTCGTCATAATCGGCATACCGCTGGCCGCGCAGCTCGTTGAGGGCGCCGACCTCGGTCCCGTCGTGGTGCTCATCGCGGTGGTCGTTCCGATGTTCAACGTCCTCGCTGTCGTGACGCTCGAGGTCTTTAACGGCAACAGGCCCAGGCTCGGGCGGCTGCTTCTGGACATACTCAAAAACCCGCTCATCCTCGGCACCGCCGCGGGCCTTGCGCTGCTGCTTCTGAACATACGCCTGCCGGAGGCCGTGGTCTCCGCCGCAAGGCAGATAGGCAGCGCGACAAATCCCTTGCTGCTGTTCCTGCTGGGTGCGTTTTTCGAGTTCGGCGGCCTGCGCCGTTACATAAGGGACCTCGTTGAGGTCTGCCTCGGCAGGCTCGTCGTTATGCCGGGCATCTTCCTCACCCTCGCGTATCTCGCGGGGATAAGGGACGTGGAATTTGCGGGCATGATAGCCATTTTCGGCTCGGCCACCGCCATCGCATCCTTCACCATGGTGCAGCAGATGGGCGGGGACGCAGAGCTTGCGGGCGATATCGTCGTCGCATCGAGCGCCCTGTGCTGCTTCACCCTGTTCATGTGGTCGCTCCTGTTTAAGACTTTGGGAGCATTTTAATATCGCTGCCACACCTCAAGTCCCTTTATTGCGTCAGCCCGACCGGCGGCAAAGGCAAATATCTATATTGCACTCGCGCTCTTAATGACATTGTATGTTCTTGTAGGGGCGAGCATCGCTCGTCCGCCGACCGGCGGGAAGCGACCCGCTCTATCTCAAAGCGAATTGACCGTGCGCCGAGCACGCGGACGGCCAATGGCCGCCCCTACGGCCTGTAATTCTTCGCAGAACGATCATTTAGACAATGGCAATCTCCGAAAACCTCCGCAGAAAATTATCGGGCTGTCGCAATATAGAAACGCACTATCTTAATGCGAATTGGCGGTCTGCCAAGACCGAGCATCGCTCGTCCGGTGCTCGGCGCACGGCCGATTCGCATTTAGAACGGAATGTATCGCTTTTGCGCCAGCCCGAAAATATCCTGCGGAGTTTTTCGATATATTACCACTGTTTAAATGAAAGATTGCAATAAATCACAGTTTGTAGGGGCGAGCATTGCTCGTCCGCTGCGCAGCGTACAACAAATTCGATTCAGCGCTTAAAAGAACCGTTACTGCGATTTGCCAATAGGCAATAATGGAGGTAATCGTTTTATTTCCCGCCTTACGGCGGGCGGACGGCCAATGGCCGCCCCTACAATTCCTGATTTTTAACCGCTCTGTCGTTTAGACAAAGCAAAAGGCTGAGATGAGTTTTTCATCTCAGCCTGTTATTTATTTGCTCAGCTTTTCGATGCCGACGCGTATTCTGCGCAGGGTCTCGTCCTTGCCGAGGATGCGGCAGATCTCGACAGCGCCGCCGGGGGTGACGGCCTTGCCTGCGGCGGCGATGCGCACCGGCCACATTATCTTCGCGTTCTTGCAGCCGCACTCTTCCGCCATGCCGGTCATCGCGGCGAGGATGTTCTCGTCGTTCCAGTCCTCAATTGCCTCGAACACGGGGAGCATTTTGCCGAGTGTCTCAAGAGAGCCGGCCTCGTCGGTCTTGGACTTCTTGTGGACGTACAGCGCCGTGTCGTAATCGGGCAGCGTGTCGAAAAAGTCGAGCTTTTCGGGGATATCGGTGAGCACCTCCGTCCTCTGCTGCAGCAGGGCGGCAATCGCCGCGGGGTCGAGCGCGGGATTTTTCACCGCCTGACGGATGAAGGGCTCGGCGGCCTCGGCGAAGGCCTCGGGGCTCATGGCGCGTATATATTCGCTGTTGAAGTATTTGAGCTTTTCGATATCGAATATGGCGGGCGACTTGGATATGCCCTTTATATCAAATATCTCGGCAAGCTCGGGCAGGGAGTATATCTCCCGCTCGCCGCCGGGGCTCCAGCCCAGCAGGGCGACGTAGTTGACCACTGCGTCCGTGAGATAGCCCTGCGCGATGAGATCCTCGTAGGAGGGGTCACCGTGACGCTTGCTCATCTTGTTGTGCGCATCGCGCATGACGGGCGAGCAGTGGACGTAGGCGGGCACGGGCCAGCCGAAGCTCTCGTACAGCAGATTGTACTTGGGCGAGGAGGACAGATACTCCGAGCCGCGCACGACATGGGTGATGCCCATGAGGTGGTCGTCAACGACGTTTGCGAAGTTGTAGGTCGGCAGACCGTCGCGCTTTATGAGCACCTGATCGTCGAGGGTCTTGTTCTCGACGGTGATGTCGCCGAATATCTCGTCATGGAAGGTAGTCGAGCCCTCCTCGGGTATCCTCTGGCGGATGACGTAGGGCTCCCCGTTCGCGGCGCGCTCGTCGCTTTCGGCGCGGCTCATGCTGCGGCAGGGGTCGGCGGCCTTTTCAAAGCCCTCGCCCTCATCCTCGGTCTTTTCGCAGAAGCAGCGGTAGGCGCAGCCCTTTTCTATAAGAAGCTCGGCGTATTCCTTGTACAGCCCGCGCCGCTCGGTCTGGATATACGGACCCACGGGGCCGCCGACGTCGGGACCCTCGTCGTGGTCAAGGCCGCATTCAGTCAGCGTGCGGTAGATGACCTCGACCGCGCCGTCGACATAGCGGCCCTGGTCGGTGTCCTCGATGCGCAGGATGAATTTGCCGCCGTTATGACGGGCGATGAGCCATGTGTACAGGGCCGTTCTGAGATTTCCGACGTGCATATATCCCGTGGGGCTGGGGGCAAAGCGGGTGCGCACCCCGCCCTTGGGTATGCGCGCCTCCTGCTCCTCGAACCATTTCATGTCTTTCATGCTGTTCCTCCAAAATAATCGTATGTTAACAGTGTAATTTGGATTTTCCTTGTTGTCAAGTGACAGTTAAAATGGTAAAATACTAATTCAGCAATAATCTGTATAAACAGGAGCGTGCATCCATGGAAAACGAAACAAAGAAAAAAATAATGCTCTCGGGCATCCAGCCCTCCGGCGACCTGCATCTGGGCAACTATCTGGGCGCGGTCAAAAACTGGGGCGCGCGGGCCGAGGAGTTTGACTGCTACTACTTCATGGCCGACCTGCACACCCTCACCGTGCGGCAGAATCCCGCGGAGCTGCGCCGCCGCTCGCTCGAGCAGCTTGCGCAGTACATCGCCTGCGGCCTCGATCCCGAGAAGAACACCCTGTTCATCCAGAGCCACGTCCACGAGCACGCGGAGCTGGGCTGGATCCTCAATTGCTACACCATGTTCGGCGAGCTGAGCCGCATGACCCAGTTCAAGGACAAGAGCGCCAAGAATGCCGACAACATAAACGGCGGCCTGTTCACCTATCCCAGCCTCATGGCGGCGGACATCCTGCTGTATCAGGCCGACTACGTCCCCGTCGGCGAGGATCAGCGCCAGCACTGCGAGCTGACCCGCGATATCGCCGTCCGCTTCAACAACATCTACGGCGAGGTGTTCAAGGTGCCCGAGGCGTATATCCCCAAGGCCGGCGCGAGAGTCATGGGGCTCGGCAATCCCACCTCCAAAATGAGCAAGTCCGACCCCAACGGCTGCGTCTTCCTCATGGAAAAGCCCGAGGACATCGCCCGCAAGTTCAAGCGCGCCGTGACCGATTCGGACACCGAAAACTGCGTGCGCTTCGACCCGGAGAACAAGCCCGGCGTTTCAAACCTCATGAACATCTACTCGGCAGTCACCGGCAGGAGCCTCGAGGAGATCGAGCGCGAGTTTGCCGGAGCCGGCTACGGCGTGTTCAAGCCCGCCGTCGGCGAGGCCGTTATCGAAACGCTCCGTCCCATACGGGAGGAGGCGGGCCGCCTGCTTGCCGACAAGGCGTATCTGCAGAAGGTTTACACCGAGGGCGCGCAGAAGGCGAGCTTCATCGCCCGCAAAACGCTCCGCAAGGTCTATAAAAAGGTCGGCCTTGTGGAAAAGCCCTTCTAATATCATTACCCCGGAGATATAAAAATGATCGCTTTCAATTTAGCCGCCTGGAAGAACATAATACTCGCCCTTGCAGTCGCTTTCGTGATATCCTTTGCCGCCACGCCCGTTGTGCGTTCCTTCGCAAAGCAGGTGGGCGCGATAGATATTCCCGACAAAAACCGGCATATCCACAGCCACCCGATACCCCGCATGGGCGGGCTTGCCATCTTCCTCGGCTTTCTTCTTTCGGTCCTGCTTTTCGCAAACATCACCCCGCAGGTGCGCGGCATCCTGCTCGGCGCGATACTCATCGTCGTGGTGGGAGCCATCGACGATGTGCTTAACCTCAACGCCTGGCTTAAATTCTGCGTGCAGATCGTCGCCGCGGTCATCGCGGTGCTGTCGGGCGTTATCATAAACGTCGTTTCAAACCCCCTGCTCATAACCGGCGAGCAGGCCATAACCATCGGCATCCTCGCGGTGCCGGTGACGATACTCTGGATCGTCGGCGTGACAAACTCCGTCAACCTCATCGACGGGCTCGACGGCCTTGCCTGCGGCGTGTCCGCCATCGCCTCGCTGTCGATGCTGGTGGTGTCCATGCTTGTCTCCGACGCCAACAGCAACGTCGCCGTCATACTGGCCGCCCTGTGCGGGGGCTGCCTCGGCTTCATACCCTATAACCTCAACCCCGCGAAGATATTCATGGGCGATACCGGCGCGCTGCTGCTGGGCTATGTCCTCGCCACGGCCTCGGTCATCGGCATGTTCAAGTTCTATGCCATCGTGACCTTCATCCTGCCGGTGCTCGCGCTGGCTGTGCCGCTTTCGGACACGATATTCGCCTTCACCCGCCGCATCATGCGCGGCCAGAGCCCCTTCCACGCGGACCGCGGACATTTCCACCACAAGCTGCTGGATATGGGGCTGAGCCAGAAGCAGGCCGTCGCGGTGCTGTACGCGGTGTCCGCTATCCTCGGCCTGACGGCGGTCGTGCTGACCTCCTCGGGCATCGTGAGGATAGTCCTGGCCGTCATCGCCTTTGCCATTGCCGTCGGCATCTGGCTGTTCGTTTTCCGGCACAACAGCAGCATCCACATCCCTCACCATGAGCCGGAGGCCGGGACGGAAAGAGAGGAAAACAATGAGTAAGCTCAAGGTAATGTCCGTTTTCGGCACAAGGCCGGAGGCCATCAAAATGGCCCCGCTGGCGCTCGAGCTCGGCGGACGCGAAAATATAGACAGCCTTATCTGCGTCACGGCGCAGCACAGGGAAATGCTCGACTCGGTCATGCGCTGCTTCGGTCTGGAGGCGGACTTCGACCTGAACATCATGGGCAAAAACCAGACCCTCACCGACGTCACGACCAGGGCCCTGAAGGGTCTCGAGGCCTGCTTTGCCGAGGCAAAGCCCGACCTCGTGCTTGTCCACGGCGATACCAGCACCACCTTTTCCGCGGCGCTTGCCGCGTTTTACGCGAAGATCCCCGTCGGTCACGTCGAGGCCGGCCTGCGTACATACGACCGCTACAGCCCCTTCCCCGAGGAGATGAACCGCTGCCTTGTCGGCAGGCTCGCAACAATGCACTTCGCGCCCACCGCGAAGAACGCGGAAAACCTCCGCCGCGAGGCCGTGACGGGCGATATCTTCGTCACCGGCAACACGGTCATCGACGCGATGAGATACACCGTCGGGAACGGGGAGTTTGCCTCACCCGAGCTTAAAGCGATCGA
This sequence comes from uncultured Clostridia bacterium, assembly GCA_946405205.1. Classification (GTDB taxonomy): domain Bacteria; phylum Bacillota; class Clostridia; order Oscillospirales; family Oscillospiraceae; genus F23-B02. Next base: position 59,152 of record CAMJGL010000002.1, on the reverse strand, counting down.
CTTTTCAAAGCGGGTCGTCGCCATGACCTGCCACCGCAGGGAAAACTACGGCGAGCCGATGAGAAACATCTTCTCTGCCGTGCGCGAGCTTGCAGAGCGCAAGAGCGATATCGAGGTCGTGTACCCCGTACACCTTTCCCCCGTCGTCCGCGAGGCCGCCCACGGCATCCTCGACGGGCTTCAGAACGTGCACCTTATCGAGCCGCTCGACGCAATGGATATGCACAGGCTCATGAGCCGCAGCTACATGGTCATGACCGACTCCGGCGGCATCCAGGAGGAGGCCCCCTCGCTGGGCAAGCCCGTTCTGGTGCTTCGCCGCGAGACCGAGCGCCCCGAGGCCGTCGCCGCGGGCACGGTCAAGCTCTCGGGCGTTGACATGGCCGATATCCTGCGCGACGCGCTTGAGCTTCTTGACGACAAGGCCGCGTACGAGCGCATGGCCCGCGCCGTCAACCCCTACGGCGACGGTCACGCCTGCCGCCGCATCGCCGACGCGATAGAATTCACCGCCGGCCTCCGCAGCGAACCCCCTGAAGAATTTTCACCCGCGTTGAGATAGAGCTTGTCTTTATTGCGACAGCCCGACCGGCGATAATGGAAATCGTCTTTATGTTTCCATTCTCTGAATGACAGTTACGTCAATGATTTTTCCACCCGTAGGGGCGGCCATTGGCCGTCCGCCTGTGAATATTCGCAGCGATGCGAAACAGCGCGCAAGTGCAAAAGCGATAATTTCCAATGTCACCGGTCGGGATATCGCAAAGACGATATGCGCCGTTCTCAACGCGAATTGCATTTCGGCTGCCGCCGACGGACGAGCGATGCTCGCCCCTACAAACTGTGGTTTATTGCAATCTTTCATTTAAACAGTGGTAATATATCGAAAAATTCCGCAGGATATTTTCGGGCACCGGCAAAAACGATTATTTGCAGCGTAAAAACGGCTATAAAAGATACATGGCGCCCATAATGATGAGGAGCTCCTTATCGCCGCTCTCGCGGTACATGAGGTACAGGATGAGTATCAGCAGCAGATCCTCCGTCTCGAGCTCGCCGAGCTTTTTCGGCAGATCGCCCAGAAATGGCAGCTTTTGAAGCGACGGAACGCTCTGCTGCGTTGTTTTCCGCGGCGGCGCGGGCTTGCCGCGGGACGGAGGACCCATCCCGCTTCTGCCCGGCTGCTGTCTCCCGTTTCGGGAGGCCGGCTCCTCTACCCTCTCGGCGCGGCTGCCGTTGCCGCGGTAACGGTTATATGCCGCCATCGTCGTCCCCTCCAAGCTCCCCCGCCGCAAGCTCAGCCAGCCCCGCAAGGCGGGCGATCTTCATCGCCCTGTCCATTTTGCTGCGCCGCTTTTCGGAAAGATACGGCCTCATGGCCTCCAGCAGCTTCGCGTCCTTGCTGTTTTTACCGGCTCCGCCGCCCATGAGCCCGCTTATTCTTTTCAGCAGGCCTGGGTCGAAGTCCGGCGCTTTTTCCTCAGGCTCGGGCTCGCCGCCGCCCATGAGCGATTTTGCAAAGCCTGCAAACCGCTCCATCTCTTTCGGGTCGTTCAAAAGCTGATTGAGCTTATCCTCAAACTCGCCCACGGGCGCTCACCTCACTCCATAGCCTTTTTGAGACTTTCGGCAAGCCTCCTGCCCTCGTCGGTGGACAGAACGCCGCGCAGTATGTTCTGCAGCGCCGCCATATCGCCGCTCTTCGCGGCCTTTTGAACGGCCTCGGCGTCGACCATGCGGCTGACGGCCTTACCTGCGTCGGAGTCGGCGATGCTTTTTAGCCTATCGCTTTTGCCGCTCTTACCGAGCTGCTCGCCCAGCTTTTCAAGATCATTCATAAACTATCACCCGACATATTATATTCACGCGCCATGCGGAGGTTTACTATGGAAGCTGTTAAAATCGCCGTTTTTTCCGACACCCACGGCTCATCGCGCGGCATGATAAAGGCCGTCGCGGAGTATGAGCCCGATCAGATCATCCACCTCGGCGACGGTATGCGCGACACCGAGGCTCTGGAGGCGGAGTTTCCCATGATCCCCATATGCCGCGTCGCGGGCAACTGCGACCGTGACCCGGACGGGGAGGAGTACAAGGTCATAAGGCTCGGACCCCTGAAGGCCTTTATCACGCACGGCCACCGCTATGCAGTGCGCGGCGGGAAGCTCGAGGTGCTGCTGTACGCGGCGCAGTGCTGCGGCTGCCATATCGCAATGTTCGGCCACACCCACCGCGCCGGCTTTGAGCAGCTCGACGGTATGTTCGTCTTAAACCCCGGCACCGCCGGCAAGGGTCCCGACCGGACCTGGGCAAAGCTCGAGATCGGCCCCGAGGGCGAGATAAGCTGCGATATCTGCGATATCTGAGCGCTAATTTACAAAAAAGTATAGATTATTCGCTGCGATTGTATTAAAATACCTCTTATCTATCCGAAATTCAGGAGACACATTATGAAGAAGTTTACAGCAATCATCCTTGCCGTCATCCTGCTCTGCGGCTGCGCGGCCGGCTGCAGCGGCTCCGGAGACGACACCGTTATGACCGTCAACGGCTCTGAGGTCAGCTTTGACGAATACATGACCTGGCTGGGAAGCGCGGTCAGCGAGATAAAGGAGATATACAGCAGCTACTCCGGCACGGGCGTGGACTGGGACGGCAGCTTCCTGTTTGACGACAGCATCACCAACGCAGAGTGGTGCATAAAGCGTGCGACCGAGAACGTCACGAAGCTCCACACCGTTGAGAGCAAGGCCGCCGAGCTGGGCGTAACGGTCACCGACGAGCAGAAGCAGGATATCGAGGACGAGCTCAAGCAGCTCAAGGATACCTATGCCACAGGCGACGACCCCGACGCATCCATGAAGGAGTTCCTCGCCTCCTACAACTACACCGAGGACAGCTACAAGACGCAGCGCAACCTCAACTACCTGTACTACAACCTCTTTACCGAGCTCTACGGCGAGCAGGGCGAAAAGCTCGACGAGGACAAGGTCCTCAAATACGCCGAGGATAACAACTATGTGACCTCCGCCCACATCCTGATAAAAACCACCGAGGACGTCACCGACGAGGACGGCAAGACCACCACGCAGGAGCTGTCCGAGTCCGAGAAGGCCGAGAAGCTCGCCAAGGCGCAGGAGCTTGCCGATGAGCTGCAGGCGATAAGCGACGACTCCAAGCGCTGGGAGCGCTTCAAGGAGCTCATGGACGAGTACAGCGAGGACCCCGGCAGGGAGAGCTTCCCCAACGGCTACTGCTTCACAACGGGCACCATGGTCGAGATATACGACACCACCAGCCGCTCCCTTGAGGAGTATCAGGTGTCCGACCCCGTGGAGTCCGAGCACGGCTACCACGTTATCATGCGCCTGCCCACGACCGGCGAGGACCTCGTGTCCTATTACAGCAGCTATCAGCAGATGATCGTGCCCCTGTCGTATATGGCCGCCCCCGGCTACTACGACACGGACATTTCGGGCTGGGCCAAGGAGGCCACGGTCAAGTACACGAGCCTGTACGAAAAGACCGATTTCACGCAGTTTATAACCGACGACGGCTTCAACTTCGTCTGCTACGCAGACTTCAAGGCCGATCAGGACAAAAAGTGAGGCAATATGAAAAGCAAAGACCGCCCTGTCTGGGCGGTCTTTGCTTTTTTCAATATCACATGACTTCTTCGCTCTTGTGAACGCCGGTCACGGAGAACACCGCCCACTCGGCGATGTTCGTCGCGTGGTCGCCGATGCGCTCGAAGTATTTCGCTATCATGAGCAGGTCGATGGCGTATTCCCCGTCGGCGGGCTGAGCCGCGATGAGGCCGATGAGCGCGCTCCTGACCTTGATGAAATAGTCGTCGACGACGTCGTCGTAGTCGATGACGCTCTCGGCAAGGCCGATATCATGCCGCACATAGGCGTCGATGCTCTCGGTCACCATTTTTATGGCTGCGCGGGCCATCTCGCCTATATAGGCGCACTCGGCGACCCTGCGCCCGTCCATGAACTCGATGATCTCGGCGATGTCCTCGGCCTGATCTCCGATGCGCTCCATGTCGGTTATCATCTTCAGCGCGGCGGAGATCTGGCGCAGATCCCGCGCCACGGGCTGCTGCTGCAAAAGCAGCTTCAGGCACAGCGATTCAATATCGCGCTCGAGGTGGTCTATCTCCGTGTCCAGCGCCGCGACCCGCGAGGCGAGCGCGCCGTCGCCGGAGGTCAGCGCCTTCGCCGCGAGGGCGATGACCTCCTCGCACATTGCGCCCATCTCGATAAGCTGTCGGTTGAGCAGGGCAAGCTGCTCGTCAAATCTGCTTCGCATTATCCGAACCTCCCCGTAATGTAATCCTCGGTGCGCTTGTCCTTCGGCTGCGCGAAAAGCTCCTCGGTCTTCCCGAACTCGATGAGCTCGCCCAGCAGGAAGAAGGCCGTGCAGTCGGAGATGCGCACCGCCTGCTGCATATTGTGGGTGACGATGATTATGGTGTATTTCTCCTTGAGCTGGAGAGCCAGCTCCTCTATCTTGGAGGTCGAGATGGGGTCGAGGGCGCTGGTCGGCTCGTCCATCAGCAGCACCTCCGGCTCCACCGCCAGCGCCCTTGCGATGCAAAGCCGCTGCTGCTGGCCGCCGGACAGCCCGAGGGCGGACTTTTTCAGCCTGTCCTTTATCTCGTCCCATATGGCCGCGTCGCGCAGGGAGCGCTCGACAATGCCGTCAAGCTCGGCCCTCGCGGTGACGCCGTGGGTGCGCGGGCCGTAGGCGACGTTGTCGTAGATGCTCATGGGGAAGGGATTGGGCTTCTGGAACACCATGCCTATCCTGCGGCGCAGCTCGTTCACGTCCACCGAGGGCGCGAAGATATCCTTCCCGCCGTATTCGACCTGCCCCGTTATCTTCACCCCGGGGATAAGGTCGTTCATGCGGTCGAGGGTCTTCAGAAAGGTCGACTTTCCGCAGCCCGAGGGCCCGATGAGGGCGGTTATGCTCTTTTCGGGGATGCTTATATTCACATTTTTGAGCGCCTGTGCGCTTCCGTACCAAAGGCACAGGTCTTTAACTGTAATAGCTTCGCTCATGCTTTTCTCCTGTTGTTGAAATGTTTCCCGACGAGTGACGCCGCGAGGTTTATTATGAGCGCCAGCAGCATCAGGATGGACGCGATGGCAAAGGCGACGTCAAATTCGCCCTGCTCCTTGGCGTAGACGTAAAGTGCGACGGTGAGCGTCGCGCCTGCGTTCCCGAGCCCGTCGACGAAGCCGTAGAGCGCGTGGGCAAAGCCGGCAGTGTATAAAAGCGCCGCCGTCTCGCCGAGGATGCGGCCCACGGAAAGGATGCAGCCCGTCAGGATGCCGTCGACGCAGCTTGGCAGCACCACCGTGCGCACGACGCGCCATTTGCCCGCGCCGAGGCCGAAGGCGCCCTCGCGGTAGCTCTGCGGCACGGTCTTCAGGCTCTCCTGCGTCGTCCGCATGACGGTGGGCAGGTTCATGATGACGAGCGTGAGGCTGCCCGCCAGCAGCGAGGTCTTCATCCCGAGAAAGCCGCAGAAAAACAGCATGCCCACAAGGCCGTATATGATCGAGGGTATGCCGGAGAGGGTCTCCGCCGCGTACTCGATGACGCCGACTACCCTCTTGCTGCCCGCGTACTCAGTCAGGTATATGGCCGCGCCCACGCCCAGCGGCAGCACTATCGCAATGGTCGTTATCACGACGTAAAGCGTGTTCATGATGTCAGGCAGTATGCCTATCGTACCCGATAAGTAGCTCGGCTTGGTCGAGAGAAGCTCCCATGAGATGTTGGGCAGACCCTTGCAGAGCACATATATTATCATAAACAGCACCAGCGCGCAGGTCAGCACGGCGGCCGCCGCCATCAGAGCGCGCATGAGCCCGATATAGGCTCTTCGTTTTGCCGAAACAGTTTTTTCCCGCATCGTCCGTTCCTCCGCTATGCTTTGTCCTTGCGCTTGAGAAAGAAGTTCAGCGCCGCGTTGATGAGCATTATGAACAGAAACAGCACCAGCGCCACAGAAAACAGCGCCTGACGGTGCAGCCCCTGTCCGACGTAGGACATCTCGCTGGCGACGGCGGTGGTCAAAAAACGCACGCTCTGGAACAGCGAGGGCATGTTCGCAACGTTGCCCGATACCATCATGACCGCCATCGCCTCGCCGATGGCCCTGCCCACGCCCAGCACCACCGCGGCGGCGATGCCGCTTTTCGCGGCGGGAACGGAAACGCGGAACCAGGTCTCCTCCGGCGTCGCGCCCAGCGCAAGGGACGCATCCTCATACTCCTTCGGCACCGCCTCCAGCGCGGTCATGGAGACCTTGATGATCGACGGCAGTATCATCACCGCCAGCACGACGATCGCCGCCAGCAGGCTCGCGCCGTCGGGGACATTGAACAGCTTCCTTATCCCCGGCACCAGCACCAGCATGCCCACGAGGCCGTATACGACCGAGGGTATGCCCGCAAGCAGGCTTACCGCCGATTCCACCGTGCTCTTCAGCCGCGGAGGTGCGGCCTTGGCGAGATACACCGCCGCGAAAAAGCCCACCGGCACGCCCATAAGTATGGCGCCCGCGGTGCCGTAAACGCTGGTCAGTATGAATGGTAGTATGCCGAATTTCGGCTCGGCTTCGGTGGGGGCCCATACCTGTCCGAACAGGAACTTTGCAAGTCCGATCTCGCGGATGGCGGGCAGGCCGCTTATCACGAGATAGACCGTGATGAGCAGGACGCAGCCCACCGTTATCAGGCCCAGCACGAGGAAAATGCCGTGGACGGTATTTTCAAATAATCGCTTTGAGTTCTTCATTCGCTCTGCCTTTCATAAAGGACAGCCGGCGGCATTTCCGTATAAAATGCCGCCCTGCCGCCTCTGTTCAGTTCACGGGCACCGCGCCGGCCGCGGAGATGATCTCGTTTGCGTCCGCGCTCGTTGCGAAGTCAAAGAACGCCTGAGCGGTTTCCGAAAGCTCCCCGTCGGTCTTCGTGACCAGAATGAAGGGGCGCTGTACCTCGTAGCTGCCGTCCTTGACGCTTGCCTCGGTGGGGGTCACGCCGCCGACGGAGAGAGCCTTCACGCTGTCCTTGACCGAGGACAGGGAGGCGTAGCCGATGGCGTTGGGGTTGCCGGCAACGGCTGTGATAACGTCGCCGGTGGAGGTCAGCTCCTGACGGTACTTGCAGGCGTCCTCGGTGTCGGTGACGGACTCAAAGCCGTCGCGGGTGCCGCTTCCGGCCTCGCGGCCGATGAGGACGATCTCGGCGTCGTTGCCGCCGACTTCCTTCCAGTTGGTGATCTCGCCCTTGTATATCTTTGCGACGGTCTCAAGGCTCAGGTCGGAAACGGGGTTTTCGGGGTTTACGATGATCGCGATGCCGTCAAGGGCAAGTATGGTGCCGGTGAGGCCGGAGGCCTTCTCGTCGTCGCTCAGGGCGCGGCTTGCAAGGCCGATGTCGCAGCGTCCCTCGGACACCGCGGTGATGCCGGAGCCGGAGCCGGTGGGATTGTAGGTGAAGCTCACGCCCTCGTTATTCTGCTCAAACGCCTCGCCCAGCGCGCCGATGACCTTCTCCATGGAGGTCGAGCCGTCTGTCGAGACCGTTCCTCCGGCTGTGTCCTTCGAGCAGCCCGCAAGAGCTGCGAGTATGAGCATGGCGGCGAGCACAAGGCTAATTATCTTTTTCATCTGAATGTTCTCCTTTTCATTCGTTTCTATTATGATTTTTTGCTCTGCACCTACAAGATATTCCTCCCATGTAAAATCAAAAAGAACACTTTTGTAAAATCCACATCAAATCTGCTGCCGCAGGGGCGATTCGGGTTAAATCTTCGAGTTGTCGTTTTTGCCGGTGCCCGACCGGTGAGATTGGCAATAGTCTATTTTGCACCCGCGTTCTGATTCGCATCGCTGCGAATTTTCACAGACGGACGGCCAATGGCCGCCCCTACGGCAGCAAAAATATAGAAGTACCGATAATTGTAGGGGCGAGCATCGCTCGTCCGCGTGCCGACAGGCGGGAAGCGATGCGCACAATTTTAACGCGGATAGCCCGTATGGCAATATCGGACGGCCAATGGCCGCCCCTACGGGTGCAGGATTTAACTGCTCTGTCATTTAGACAATGGTAATGTTCCGACTGCCTCCGCAGAGAATAATCGGGCTGACGCAATATCGACAAACGACATTCTCAATCCGAATTGGCGGTCTGCCAAGACCGAGCATCGCTCGTCCGCCCGCCGACAGGCGGGAAGCGACACGTTCTATCTGAAAGCGAATCGCCCCTACGACCCGTTTTTTCAATGGAATTGTCATTCAGAGAATGGAAACATAAAGACGATTTCCATTATCACCGGTCGGGCAGACGCAAAAACGAAACGCTTGATCTAAATGCGGATTGCTCTCCGGCAGCCGCCGGCGGACGGCCAATGGCCGCCCCTACGGAAGCATATTTTTAAAAAACCGATTGTTGTTGGGGCGACCGGTGGTTTTTGCGTTACGCTTATTTAGAAAGCGGAGCTGTAACGAACAGCTCCGCAGGATATAATCGGGACACCTCAATAATGATATTCTCCATTTTAAATACGAATTGGCCGTGCGCCGAGCACGCGGACGAGCGATGCTCGCCCCTACAATCAGGGCTTTCTTTTTCGACGCTGCCGTAGGGGCGGCCATTGGCCGTCCGCCCGCCGACAGGCGGCTACGGAAGCAAAACAGGCTGCAATTGGCGGCCCTGCAGGGCGGCTTCGACGGCCTCGGCGATGAGGGAAAAGTCCGAGGCGAGGGAGTTCGGCTTTTTCTCGCAGTCGTCCTGCTTAAAGGGTACGAAATACACGTTCTTGCGGTTTAACAGCCCCGCGATGTTCGGCGCGGAGCCCGAGAGCCCGTCGTTTGTCGAGAACGCGATGACGAGCGGCCTGCCGTTTCGCAGATGCGCCTTGGCCGCCATGGTGACGGCGGTGTCGGTTATGCCGTGGTTGAGCTTTGCCATGGTGTTGCCCGTGCACGGCGCGATGACGAGCGCGTCCATGGGCTTTGACGGGCCGAGGGGCTCGGCGTCGATTATGTTATCAACGGGCTCGCTGCCCGTTATCTCCCGCAGCCGCGCCTTGAAGTCGGCGGCCTTGCCGAAGCGCGTGTCGGCTTTTGCGGCGGTCTCGCTCATTATGGGCACGAGCTCATATTTTTCGCTGAGCCTTCCGAGCTGGGCGAAAAGCTTTTCGTATGTGCAGTATGAGCCGCAGAGGGCTATTCCTACTCTCGGTCTATTCACAGATCCCACACTCCTTAAATATGTTTGTGACCGCGCCGTAAATCAGACGCGCGGCCGATACGGGCGCGTATTTGCCCGGCAGCCCGGGCGCTGAGATGTACCTCATGCCGCCGTCGTGCGCCGCCTGCTGGTCGATGCCGCCGGGCGCGGACGCAAGCTCCAGCAGGATGCAGCCGTCACGCAGCGCGCTCAGCTCGCCGAGCACCTGCGCCGGAGCCGTGTTGATGACCGCGTCGAAGCTGCTCATGAGCGCGCTGCCGCAGTCGGGGGCGAGCGCCTCATAGCCCATGGCGGCGGCAAGACTGCGCGCCTCGGGATTCCTCGACATGAGGCAGGCCGCGGCGTTCAGACCCCTGAGCTTCTGCAAAAGCAGCTTGCCGATGCGCCCCCAGCCGATGACCAGCACCCTCATATCCTGCAGCGCCTTATCCGAGGCCTCCATCAGCCGCGATACCGCGCCCTCTGCCGTGACCGCGGCGTTGCCCGCGGTGAACTCCGGCCGCTGCATGCAGTCGAAGACCCGCTGCCCGTGTCCGAGTGCGGTCTCCCTGAATTTCGCGCTCAGCCTGCCGCCGAGGATAAGCGGCGTTTCGCCGAGCTCCTCAAGCAGCTTCAGCGCAGAGCGCGGCTCGGCTGCAAAGGGCGCGTTCAGCAAGCCCTGAGCCTTCTCCGCAGGCAGCGGGAATATTGCCGCGTCCGCGCTCACAGCTTCGCTCACCCTGCGCACCTCCGGCGGCAGCGCCGCTTTGTCCATATCCAGGCAGCAGACCTCGTGTCCCGCCGCCCGAAGCATACCGGCGAGGATAACGAAGCGCTCATCCCCGCCGCAGATAAGAATTTTCATCACATCACCTCCGAAACAATTCATAATATTCCGTTGCGCGGCCGCGGGTGATTGTGATACAATATCGGCATTAATGTATAAGGCGGTATCGGTATGAGCAGAGCAGATGAAATATTTATCGCAAATTGCAGGGACATCCTCGACAACGGCGTGTGGGACACGGACCTGAACGTAAGGCCGCGTTGGGACGACGGCGCTCCCGCGCACACCGTGAAGAAATTCGGCATAGTCAACCGCTATGACCTCTCCGAGGAGTTTCCCATCCTGACCATCAGGCGCACCTACTGGAAGTCGGCGATAGACGAGCTTCTGTGGATATGGCAGGCGAAGAGCAACAACGTAAACGAGCTGCGCACCCGCGTGTGGGACGCGTGGGCCGACGAGACAGGCTCCATCGGCAAGGCCTACGGCTATCAGCTCGGCGTCAAGCACCACTACCCCGAGGGCGACATGGATCAGGTCGACAAGGTCATCTGGGATCTGAAAAACAACCCCGCCTCGCGGCGCATAATGACCAACATCTATAATCACGCCGACCTGAGCGAGATGGCGCTTTACCCCTGCGCGTATTCGATGACCTTCAACGTCAGCGGCAACAAGCTCAACGCGATACTCAACCAGCGCTCGCAGGATATGCTGGCGGCCAACAACTGGAACGTCGTGCAGTACTCGGTGCTCACCTGCATGATGGCGCAGGTCGCGCATCTCGAGCCGGGCGAGCTTGTCCACGTCATAGCCGACGCGCACATCTACGACCGCCACGTCCCGCTCATCGAGGAGATAATCGCCAACGAGCCGAAGAAAGCGCCGAAGTTCGTCATGGATCCCGATATCGACGATTTTTACAAATTCACACGCGACAGCTTTAAGATGGAGGGCTACGAGTGCTCGGAGTTCAAGACCAAGATACCCGTGGCGGTGTAATATGGACGCTATAGTTGCAGTATATTCAGACTGGGGTATCGGCGCGGACGGTACCCAGCCGGTCGTTCTCAAGGCCGACAGGGCGCATTTTGTGGCGCTCACGAAGGGCAGGACGGTCATCGTCGGCCGCCGCACGCTGGGCGATTTTCCCGGCGGCAGGCCCCTCAAAAACCGCCGCAACATTGTCATCACAAGGCAGGATATCGAGTTTGACGGCGCGGAGACCGCCCACAGCGCCGCGGAGGCTGTATCCCTCTGCGGAGGCGATGCGCTGGTGCTCGGCGGGGCGAGCGTATTCCGCGAATTTTTCCCTTATCTCAACAGAGTATTCGTCACGAAGATCGGCTGCCGTCCCGAGTCGGACAGCTTTTTCCCGAACCTCGACGACGACCCCGCGTGGGAGATAACGGACCCCGGCGAGGAGCTGCGCGAGGGCGATATCTCATACAGATTTGTGTGCTACGAAAGGAAATGAGCGATGAAGAAGACGATTTTTGCCGCCTTTTTGCTCTGCGCCCTGCTGCTGACCGGCTGCGGAGGCAATAAAACAGTAAGCGATACCAAGCCCGAGGCCACAGGGGTCGTGCTCAGCGCCGGCGACTGCTTCAAGGTCAGCGAGGAGCACTCGAACGGCGTCACGCGGTACAGCTACAGCGTCACCGCGAAAAACGGCGAAACGCTCGAGAGCGCGCTCTGCGCCGAGCAGCCGCAGGTGGCCATAATAAACCCCGATCTGCTCGGCATCCGCTTCACCTCCGACGAGCATTTCTTCTGCCGCTACTACGACGTGAAAAACGGCTTCGTCTCCGAGTCGTTCTTCAACGCCTTCTGGGATAACGGCGAGCTCGTTGCGTATTACGACTACGACAACGGCCACAAGATGGTGGTGCGGAGCATATTCGACCACGGCAGCTACTACTACCAGACGGAGATCGACTGCCCCTCATGGCAGCTCACCGTCACCTCCTGCGAGCTGAACGAGGAAACGGGCGAGCTCACCGTGGGCTATGTCTACGGGACCAACAACACCGCGGGCACGGTAAAGCTCCCCACCGCCGCGCCCGCCGAGCCGTGATCGAACGGCGCAAGGAGCAGCTTCCTGTGCTGTATCCGCTATAAGGTTATAAAAAAGGATTCGGTTATTCCACTATTGGCGGCCTATTTATGGATTTATATTATGGCACCAAGCAATATGGTTGTCGATAGTAGGAAGGGAAAACAATGTGTCTATATAAATTAAACGAAAACAAATTATCATATAGAGGATATACATGGCACCATGTTGAAGATGGGCGTACTATGCAACTTATACCGCAAAGATTACATAATGCAGTAAGACACACCGGTGGCTGTGCCGTTATTAAGTATTTATAGAATGGGAGATTAATATGGTAGACATTTTTGAGGCAGAACAGAAATTTGACAAAGGTGAATTCCTTAATGTATGTTTAGAAAATGGGTTTAATTTTCCGCCAGAATACTTAGCTTTTCTTGAAAAGCACAATGATGGCGAATTAGACTCAAATATCATTTCGGATTTCGATGAGTGTGCTGTCCGATATTTTTATGGAACATCGGATGATGATTGCTCAAATTTCAAAGATGTTTTAGACGCCTACAAAGGTCGTATGCCAATGCTTTGTGTTCCGATTGCAGAGGCAGAAGGAGGGAATCTTTTGTGTATGTCCTTAGATTCAAATTCTTATGGACGAGTTGTTTGGTGGGATCACGAAACAATGGATGTTGAGGAAGATGAAGAATGTTCATATTCAATTGGTGATATGTATGTAATAGCGAAAAACTTCAATGAGCTTTTGCGTAAAATTGTTTCCGACGAATAAGCTCATTAATTTGGTTACCCAACACATGGTGGCTACAGCAATATAAAAAGCTGCAGCCACCATGCGCTTACATACTTATGCAGTTGCAATATGGAAAGTGAGGCAACGGTAATGAATGAAGTGTTTATTATCCTGGATGCAATGGCAGACAGCCCTGAGAGTATCGTTCAAATACGAGAGAATTTGGAGTATTACGGACATAATCTATCAATGGAGAGGATTGTTTCTCTGCTGAAATTGATGATATCAGAAGAATTTATCAATGTATATTACAATGATACAGAAGTATTCGAGGATTCTTGGTTCACTATGACAAGCAAAGGGAGAAAATACTTGAATGACAATATTGATTTAGTGAAATAGCGTAAAAACGCGCAGGAGCAAGACATGGGGCAGTAATGTCATAGACTTTGTGTATGACGAATCGGGTCAGCCCTTTGCAATGAGTTATAACGTCACGGCAAATACCTCAAGCGCGTTTATAGGCAGCATAAACCCCCTGTGCAGGGCATCCTGCACAGGGGGTCGTCTGTTGTCCGTTTGTGACCGGCGCGGTTTATTTCAGAGAATCGTAGATATCCTTCATGGAATCGTACAGGTCGGGGTCGACTCGTTTTACGTAGTCCGAGAACGTCTCATCGTTTTCATTCGGCATATCGTAGCCGCCTGCGCCCTTATTGCTGCTGCTGCCGGAATACGAACCCGAGCTGCCTGAACCCGAGTAGCTCGAGGACGGAGGAGAATAGTAAGAGAGCAGGGGGTTCTGATAATCCAGATACTCCTGGGGCAGCTTTCCCCACTGGCCGGCTTCCGCCTCATACTCTCCGGTCGTCACGTCAAGTTCCTTGCAATATTCCAGCAGATTCGCCTGCGCCTGCTTTATTGCGGCTGCCTGCTTTGCCTCGGCATAGGCTTCCTCGAGCTCTGCCACATCAGCCTCGCCTTCGGTCTTGATCTGATCGGCGGCCTTTTTTGATTCCTCCACCGCGTTGGCATGGGCGTCGCGCTGCTTTATAAGCTCTCCGTACTGCACATCGGCCTTGATGAAATCCATGTCCTTGGCATAGTCGCTGCCGGATTTTTTCTTCGCCGCATCCAGGGCGCTGTCATATGCGTCGATCGCGGCCTTGTTCTCCGCCTCGAAGGCTTCCTTGTTTATAATGCACTGCACATAGGTCTTCAGCGCGTTTACATAGTCGCTCTCCGTTTCCTGACGGGTGTTGAGCAGCTCGCACCTGTGGTCGATCTCCTTTGTGTCCGTCAGGTCCATGCAGGCGACCAGATTATCTATGCTCTCGCTGTAAATATCGATCTGGCGTTTGTAGACGTCGTACTGGTTATTGACCTCGCTGCTCAGACACAGCTTCAGGTAATCGACGCCGCACATATAGTCCGGATCATCCGCCTTCAGGCCGGCTGCCTTGCTTTCAAACTCCGCGATCACGTCGCTCTGGTCCTGGGTCAGGGCGTCCAGCTTCTGCTGTGTGTCGGCCAGGTAGCCCAAAAGCTCCCAGCGCTGCTTCTCAAGGGTGGCCCAGGTCGAGGCCATTGTTTCAGCCTCGGCCATGCTCAATAATGAGTCGCTGTTTTCGGCCTTCTCCAGGGTTTTGACCCGATGCTCCGCTGCGCGGATCTCCTCCTGCATATCGGCATAGGCTTTTACGCCCATGCTTTTGGCGGTGTTGATGTATTCGGCGGTATAGCAATAATCGGGGTCGGCCATGAGCTTGTCGGCAATGGCTTCTTTAAAGCCGTTCACCGCCTCCGCGTTCTTCTGCTCGTACTCGTCGGCCGCGATGGTTTTCTGGGCCAGCTCGTAGCGCGCCTCCTGAGCGGAGTCGTTGTCGCTGCCGAAGGCCTGCACATATGCGGCCTCCAGCGTCCCACCTCTTGTATAGCTGCAGTAAAGCACCTTGTTTTCCGCGCTCACAAGGGCGACAGAGGTGTAGCTTTTATCTGAGCCTTTGTCCGTCCCGGACGCAGCCGTGCTGTCGGCGGCGGCTGTGTCGGCCGAAACGGTCACGGAACCGGAAGAGCCGGCCTTTTCTCCGACCCGCAGCAGCACCGCATAAGCAGCCTCGGATATATCCCAGCCGGACAGGTCGGCTTCCTTGCCCAGCACGGAGGCCAGATCCTCCGCCTGCAGAACGCAGACCTCTTTCAGCTCCTCGCCTTTGTTGAATTCAATGCTGTCAACAACAGCCTTGGCTGCCTGTTCGGCAGATGTCAGTTCGGAGGAATCAAACTTCTGGCCGCAGGCGCTCAAAGAAAAAAGCATCACCACGGCCAAAGCGAGCATGATAACTCTCTTCCGGATCTTCAATCGTATTTCCTTCTTTCTGTTTGCCCGACCCGATACGCAGTAATATGTTCAGACATAATAAAGCCCCGGGGAACAATGATTGTCAAATAAAGCCGCATGACTTCCCGGGTATTATATACTGCGAAGAACAGGCGGCGTTACTTCAATTTTTAATTGTATCATGTGTGCCGCGTTTGTTCAACACTCATCTTAAAAACCGTCAAAAAAGGTTTGCCGCCGGCGGCACGTGTCGCGCTCCATACGAAAAACCGCCCAAAACAGGCGGTTTTTTTGCATACCTACCGCTCATGGATACAATGCACCGTGTTTTGAAGGCATGGTGCATCATTTTACGGTATCTCTTTTCTCACTACTACTACGGTGAACGCCCCGCATTTTTCCAAATACGGACGAAAAAGCTCAGGAACGATTTCCATCAGATTCTTGAAAAAACTGCGGTTATTCGTATATAATGTATTCTGTTGGATCATTTCCTCACGGAGGTTCGATATGAACGGGATCAAGGGTCATATCTCCATACGGGAAGCATCCTGCCGCTGGGGTGTATCGGAGCGGAGGGTCAATCAATACTGCGCTGAAGGACGTATTCCCGGTGCATCCCGTTTCGGGAGGTCCCGGGCAATTCCGTAGGATGCGAAAAAGCCGTCTTACCCGCGTAAAGCAAATACAAATAGAATGAGCCGGAGGTGAACGCCATGCCAAAACCGAAATGGAATCTGAATACCATTTACATATCCGAGCGATTGCAGGAGAGTCTGCGGCCCATCTCTCGCTGCGCCCTGACCACGGTGGTGGCGCCTATGGGTTATGGCAAAACAACGGCAGTGAACTGGTATCTGGAACAGCGCGCCAAAGCAGAAGCATTAAATGTCATCCGCATCAGCGTGTATTCCGACAATCTTGCGATCTTCTGGAAAAGCGTGCAGGACGCCTTCGCACGGGCGGGCTTTGACTTCCTGCGGGACTATACCAGTCCCACAGATGCCGCCGGCGGGGGACTGCTGGCAGACGATCTTTGCCATGAGCTGGCAGGAGAAACCGCCTGCTACATCTTTATCGATGATTTTCACCTGCTGACGGACATCCGCGTTTCCGGTTTTCTCTGCACCCTTGCAAACCGTCTGCCGGGTAACGTACACCTGATCGTTGCCAGCCGGGACCGTTTCCTGCCCGCCGCAGAAACCGTCCGGCTGGGGGGCAAGGTTTACCGGATCGGCACGGAGCAGCTGCGGCTAAACCACACGGAGCTTGCCATTTATGCTCACCGATGCGGTACCGAGCTTTCCGATGCGCAGGTCGAAGCCCTGCTCTATTCCAGCGAGGGCTGGTTTTCCGCCGTCTATCTGAACCTGCGGACACTCTACGAGCGTGGGGAGCTGCCCGACCACAATTCCGACATTTATGCCACGTTCACCGCCGCTATGATCGACCCGCTCCCTGAAAAGCAGCAGGAGTTTCTGGCGGTCATGGGGCTTGCCGATGAGTTTACCGTGGAAATGGCACGCTTCGTCACAGGAGACGCCGATGCGGAAAAGCTGCTTGCCGTATTGACCGCGCAAAACGCATTTGTAAAATGTCTGCCGGACGGTGTGACCTTCCGCTTCCACCACATGATGAAGGAATGTGCCGAGCGCAGATTCCTGTTGCTGGATAAGGCAAAACAGGCTTTCTATTTGGAGCGCTTCGGAGCGTGGTACGAAAACCACAGGCAGTATTTACACGCCATGGCAGTTTACCGGCGAAGCGGAAATTACGACGCTCTGATGCGCGTCATACAAAAAGACGCGGGCATCCTGCTCTCCTCGCTTGACCCGCAGACCGTGCTCTCCGATATTGAGGCGTGTCCTGCTGCCGTGCTGAAGGAGCATCCATTGTCGATTCTGGTGCTGATGCGCCGTATGTTCACATGGCGGCAGATCCCGAAGATGATGGAGGTGAAGGCACTCCTGCTGGCTTCCCTTGAGGAGCACACGGCGCTTCCGGAAGAAGAACGCGGCAACCTGCTGGGCGAGTGCGACCTCATTATGAGCTTTCTCTGCTACAATGACATCAGCGCCATGAGCCGCCTGCACCGCAGCGCCAGCAGCCAGATGTCCCGCCTTGCCATCAGTATCCAGAACAGCGGCGGCTGGACCTTCGGCTCGCCGTCCGTTCTGATGATGTTCTATCGTGCGCCGGGGGAGCTGCAAAGCGAGCTTGCCGAGATGGATGAGTGTATGCCCCATTACTATAAGGTCACGGGCAACCACGGACAGGGCGCGGAAACCATCATGCGGGCGGAGGCGGCGTTCATGCAGGGCCGTTTCACGGACGCGCACATCGAGCTGGAAAGCGCCTATGCCCAGATCGAGGGCAACGGGCAGGAGAATATGGCCCTGTGCTGTGACTTCCTCGCATGGCGGCTCTCCCTTCATATGGATATGGAGCAGCGCTGTTCCTTCGAGGAACGCCGCGCGGAGCTGCTGCGTCATCACGACGCCGCATGGATCAATATATGGACTGCCACCCGCGCCTACTACCACGCCCTGCTGGGCGAGACGGAGCGGATCCCTCCCGTTTTTGCCGAGCATCAGCTTTCCACGATCAATTTCCTTGCGCCGGGCAAGCCGATGATGGAGATGATCGAAAATCAGGTGTACCTTGCCCAGGGCGCCTATACCAAGGTGATCGGACGCAGCGAGGGACAGCTGGCCGTGTGCGAAGCAATGCACTATGCGCTGGTCGCGCTGCATATCCGTATTCAGACCGTTGCGGCCTATGAGCTGCTGGGAAAATCCGAGGAAGCGAGCGCATGGCTCTCAAGGGCGCTTTCCGATGCCGCGCCGGACGGCCTTGTGATGCCGTTTGCGGAGAACTACGACCGCTTGCAGCCGATACTGGCACGGGAGATCAAGAGTGACCTGATCGAGAAGATCATCGGGCTGGGCGAAGCGGCAAAAGCGCGAAAAGCGGCAAGCACCCGCCCGGGCGCGTTCGACGCGCTGACACAGCGGGAATTTGAAATTGTAAATCTGATGGCACAGCGGCTTTCCAACCGCGAGATCGCGGAAAGGCTGTTTCTCTCCGAGGGCAGCGTCAAGCAGTATGTGAATCAGATCTATTCCAAACTTCATATCGAGGGCGACACCCGAACCAAGAGAAAGCAGCTTTCCGAGCTGTTTTTACAAAATACCTAACCTTTGGTTAATATTTATTTCTTAAAATCCACCGTACAATGTTTGTACTGTGGATTTTTTGTCTTTAAAGGAGGGAGCGCAGTAGAGGGAACGCAAAATGGCGGCAATGGGAGCCTGATAATTCTTCTGATTCTGATTCCTGTCCGAAAGCTTATGAAAAGCCCAAAAATCTACTGCGCGAATGAACACAGTCGCTGTTAAAGCGCAATTTAAGAAGGGGGACTTATGTGGAAAGAAAATATATTTTAGCGGTCAAGGCAATGGACGGATATATCCTGCAGGTTGATTTCGTGTCCGGCAGCCGTCTGTTGCTGGACATGAAGCCCTACCTTGACAAGATCCGTTTCCGGCCGCTGGCCGATCCGCAGGTGTGGAACAGTGCCGTGACCAACGGCATCTTTGTCCGCTTCGGCAATGTGGAGCTGAGCCACGATGAACTGCTGTCCATGGCGGAGCGGGAGCATGATCCCCAAAATATCTGAATGAAACGAGAGGAGAAAAAGAACATGAAAGGATGGAAAAAGTATACGAGCCTTCTGCTGGCGCTGGTTCTGTGCCTGAGCCTGAGCCTGACCGGCTGCGGCGGCGGTAAAGACGATCTTCCCGACATTTCCGGCTATACCGGCTGCTGGAAGGTGGAAAACGAGCCGCTCTATTATGTCATCAATGAAAACTGCGAATGGTCTGCCGTTACCCTCTACGGAGAGGAGATAGGCCCCGGCTATGTTGAGGCGGAGGAAGGCTCCATCACACTCTGCCTGGAGGATGGCTCCGAGAAGACTTCCCTTCGGAAGACCGACGACGGCAATCTGCGCGATACGGACGACAATTTGCTCGTGCTCACGGATTACCTCATGCTTCTTCCGACGCCGGAGGACGCACTCAGCGAGACCGCATACTTCTCGGACAATTTTGCTGATGTTTCGATCAACTATCCCATCCAGATGACTGCGGGTCCGCATTCGAATGTCCATAACGCCGTGAGCCTCAATGCAGTCATGGAAGAAGGCACGGACGATTATTACACCAACATTTTGCTCGCTTTCCAGCCGATCTCCGGCTATGACCCCTATATGGCAAAGGGCTCCTCTACCGCAGAGTCCTACATGGTGAGAATGCTTAATGATTTTATGGATACCATGTACGGCGACAAGATCCTCAAATCCATCGGTACCGATTTTGAGGACCACGGCGACTATTACAGTATCACCGGCTATCTGTGGTTCGACAGTACGATCTTCGCATCAGGCAATCTGTCTCATCCCGTGCGAGGCTGCATGGAGGTGCGCTATTACGGCCCGACCGGCTACGCACTCGTCGCAACCACCGTCGCCCCGGAGAACCGTATCAAGAACTACTTTGAGATCTGCAATAATATTCTTGATACGATTTCCTACAGCACCGATTGGAGCACCGCGCCGAAGGACCGTCCCGAGCAGCCCACCTACTCCGGCGACAGCGGCGACTATGGAACGGCCTATTACTGGTACGACGAGGACGGCGATATCTGGTACTGGAACGGCTATGAAAACCAATTCATCGCCTACGGCTCGGACGGCTACATTGACAGCGATTCGGGCGAATATATGGAGTCGAATGACGCGGGCTGGGATTACGGTGACAGTTATTACGAAGACTATGACCCATGGTCCGACCCCGGCGACTATTATGATGAAGGCCAGGGCGACTACTTCGGCTGATCGCAGGAGGATCCATATCGATGCTGCCGGTTATCAGATGGGTGTTGTATGAGCTGTATACGGCCGAAATCGATGCCGAACAGTTCCTCGGTCTCGCCGGCCAACGCGGGCAGGATGATCGACATCCTGCGGGAAAATACAGCCTTTTTCGAGGCGGGATTAAAAAAAGAGAAAGGAAGAATTTGTTATGACTCCGGGAATTGTTATTCTGGTTGCAGTTCTGGTCATCGCGTTCTGGTGCATCAGTACGGTCAATGGCTTCAAGAAAAAAGAGATCCGTGTGCAGGAGGGACTGTCCGGCATAGAGGTTGCGCTGACCAAGCGCTGCGATATGCTCACCAAAATGCTGGACACCGCCAAGGGCTATATGACGCATGAAAGCGAGCTGTTCACAAAGGTCATTGAGCTGCGCCGCGGCATGAGCATTGCGGAGATGAACGATGCCCAACAGCAGATGGACGCCCTGAGCGGCAAGTTTTTCGCCGTTGCAGAGAACTATCCGGAGCTGCGCTCCAGTGACGTTTTTGTTGAGCTCCAGCGCGGCATCCGCGACGCGGAAGAGCATTTACAGGCGGCGCGGCGGCTGTATAACAGCAGCGTCACCGCCTACAACACGGCGATCGCCATGTTCCCGGCCAAGCTGCTGGCGGGCTCGCGCCGGCCGAAGGAATTTTTCGCCGCGGACGCAGGCAAGCGCGAAGATGTAAAAATGACGTTCTGAGAAAGGAATTGATCATTATGGAAGAAAAGCAAACGATGACGAATAAAGAGTTGGAATCCCAGCTCCAATCATTGCAAACCAAGGATCTTATTTTCAAGATTCTGACTTACGGATGCTGTGCGGAATTAGTGATCAGTTTAGTAATGGGACAACTCGCAATTTTTTTCGTTTTGATGATAATCACAATGGTGTTCGGGACTCAGTGGTCCAAGGCCTCCGGCGCGATTAAAAAGCTCCTCAGCGACAATATCATCAGCGGTGTGCTGAAGGAGGCGCTGGGCGATGCCGTGGAATATAACCCGTGGGGCAAAATAAAGCCCGGCAGCATGGTGTTTCCGTTCTCCTATAACTGCACGGCTGGCAGCGATCATATCAAGGCAGTCTACAATGGGCTGAACATTGAACTGGGCGACATCGAGCTGATCGACGAGTCAGAGGTCACCGACGAAGAAGGACGCACAGAAACGACCAGAAATACGCAATTTAAGGGACAGTGGCTTACCTGCGACTTCGGCAAGGAACTTGCCGGCGAAGTGTATATCTCCGAGCGGACCCAAAAAACACGCAAAAGGCTGAAAAGCAATGTCACGATGGATAACGAGCAGTTTGGCAAGCGCTTCTGTGTCAGAGCGGATGATCCGCAGGAAGCGTACTACATTCTCACGCCGCACATGATGGAATATATTACCGCCATGGCGGACAAGAGCGGCGGCACGGTCTATATCTCTTTCCTGCGGGGAGGAAAGATGCACGTTGCGGTCCAGACCGGGCGCGACTTCTTTGAACTCGGGAAAAGCAATGCTGATATGGAACAGCTGCGCCGGAAATATTTGGGTGAGCTGCGCTGGTTCACCGATATTGTCGATACGCTGCGTGTGGAGGATACCCTATATAAGAAGGTAACAACCACATGACGCCGGAACGGCCGCATTGTTGGCAGAATAATTGAATATCAGTTTGGATGCCATCGTATTTCCCTGTGCCGGCAGGCAGATGCGTTTAAGACTGAAAAATAAAAGGCGACTGTTCGGAATATCCGGCAGCCGCCTTTTGCTTGTATGGAATTAAATTTTACCCTGTTGTTGTTAAGCCTGTTCTCTTTGACAAGCCTTGTGTCACGTCATATCGCGGTACATGAAGAGTACCACCGCCCAGCGGGTGCAGGTGGCGTTGGGACGGAAGCTGCCGTCATTGTAGCCGGTGGTGATGCCCTTTTCAACAGCCCAGGCGACCGCCTGCTGATAAGGCTCTGCAATGGAAGAGGCATCTGTGAAGCCTGCTATGCTTCCGCTTGTCGCGGGCTTATTCTCGTAACGCCAGAGGAAGGTCACGAACTGCGCTCTCGTTACGCTTTCGTTGGGGCGGAAGGTGCCGTCATTGTAGCCGGTGGTGATGCCCTTTTCAACAGCCCAGGCAACCGCTTTCTGATAAGGCGCTGCAATGGAGGATGCATCATTGAACATACTTGTGTCGCCCGTGGGCTCGGGACAGCCTGCGGCACGCCAGAGGAAGGTCACGACCTGACCTCTTGTGCAGGGATTTCCGGGGCGGAACTCGGTGGCGGTATAGCCGCCGGTTATCTGCTGAGGCTCGTGGTAATATGCCCACAGGATCGCATCGTAATATACGCTGCTTTCGCTTACGTCAACGAAGGGATTTTCTTTTACTAAGGGAGGCTTGTAATCGGGGTCCTTTGCTCCGCAGACGGTGCAGACGCCGTTCTTGTAACCGTGAGCCGCATTATCTTTTTTCTCGTGGCAGCGGTTACATTCGTGCCAATGGTTGTCTGCGTCCTTGCTCCAGCCCTCAGACCAGTCATGGCCCAGAGCCGAATCCTCATACTCAAAGGTCGCGGCGGTCGAGGCATCGCCGATCTTTCCGCACTCGCAGCTCAAATAATAGACAGCGTTATGAGTGCAGTCCGCCTCGCGGGCAAGTGCTTCCGGATAAGAACACTCATCATTGAACACATGCACGTGGTCCGCCGGTGTGGTCTTGGGGAAGGTGTATTCGATGGTCACCTGATCCGTGCTTCTGTCCCCCATAGTTGCGCTGTTGCCGTTGATAAATCCTCTGAAAGATTCCCCAACGGCGGGGAAACGGTAGCCGTCATTGGCTTTCAGCGTAATTCTGACCGTATACTTCGTGTCCGGCTGGAACGCCGCGGGCGTGCCGCCGACCCATACGGTACGGATGACCGTGTACTGCTCCGGCTTGGAGGATACCGCCTCCGTGGGCGCTTCACCCATGATGGGGCGCTGGACTGATGCGCTGACTTGCGAAATTACTTTATCAGACACGTTCAGCCGGGGAATGTACTCGATCTTCGTTTCGCTGCAGGTGAGGCAGGTCAAAAGCCGCTCGCCGCGCTCCGTCTCCGTGGGCTGCTTGGTCACATAGCCGGTGTTCCAGTTGTGGCCCCGCGGAGGCGTGGTTTTGCCCCGCTCCACGCTTGCGCCGCAGTCGGCACAGTATTTGTCGCCGGAGTAGCCGCTTGCGGTGCAGGTCGGGGACTTGAAATTTGTGGTGTGTACAGCGCTGTGGGTGATGGGAAGCACCTTGCCGTGGGCGATCAGTTTGTCGCAGAGGTTACAATACTCGTCGCCAGAGTAGCCCTCCGTTGTACAGGTGGGTTTCACATAATTCTTGATATTCGGGTCGTCGCCGTGGGCATATCCGGTCTTTTCGCCCGCCACGACGCCGCCGCAGGCGCTGCACTTGAAGTCGCCGGTGTAGCCCCTGTGGGTGCAGTCCGCCTCGACCGCCGTGCCGGAAACCGGTGTCAGGGTGCCGGTGTGCTCCTTGCCGCCGAGGATGGGGTCGCCCACCTCAAGGATCTTGCCGCAGTCGACGCAGACCTTGTCGCCGGTGTAGCCGCTGCGGGTGCAGACCGGCTCGCGCGCGCCCTCAATTCGCGTACCGCTGCTGTGGTTGCAGGCCGCAAACCGGGCATCAAAGCCCAACTGGCCGCCGCCGTTCACGCCCATGGCCGCAAAGGTGGGAACGGTGCAGCTCCATGTGCCGTCGCTGTTTTTGGTGACAGTGACGCTGACGATTTTCGTCACGGGGATCTCGCCGCTGTAATCGGTGTAATCCACCGTCCAGCCGGTGCACTTCTTCCCGTCGATCTGCTCCGGGGTCAGGGTCACTTTCTCGCCGGGAGCAGTCAGAGAACGGTTGACGGTGCCGTGGGAAGCGCTGACCAGCATATTGGCCGTGGTCCACTGTACCGGATTGCCGTCCTTGTCCGTCCAGTTCTTATTCTCCCAGTAGTCGCAGTCCAGGCACTGGCGCATCATACCGCCCGCTTCGGAACCCTTGGGGTACTTCACAATATTCCACTGCCAGCGGTGCAGCTCCTTCCGGGTCTCGGTGCAGCCGGCCACGGTGCAGACCAGCGGGTGGGTCAGAGCGGTGCAATTGGCCTCCAGATACTCCATATCCGAAATGGGGACTTCAAAATTGTGGACGTGCTTTGGCACATAGATCTGGTGGCCGCAGTCGGCGCAGGTGTAGCGGTAATAGGGGCTGAAATTCCCGGCTGTTGCGCCGCTTGAGGATTTGGTGGCCTGGATCAGCTCCTGATTGCCGTAATTGTGGCTCACCGGGGTCTTGGTTCTGGTGTTGCCGAAATCCGTCTCGCCGTCGCCGTGGTCCGCCTCACCGCAGCAGCTCCAGAAATGGCCCTCGCTGTTCTGATAATAATTTGTTGTAAATGTATCGCCGGATTTGACAAATAACCTGTATTCGCTGCCCGTGGCAACATTCTGACAGTAGTTATAGACATGGCCGGCCTTCAGCAGCGCATGGATGGATTCCGCGGTGTTGCCGTCCTTGTCCGTCACCACGCAGTAGTATGTGTAGGCAGTGGTGCAGGCGTCGCCGGGGACGGGAACGGTCACCTTTTCCGTATTCGCTCCAAGACCGTAACTGTAAGAGTTCGGATTGGAGGGGTTAAGCTTCACCGGCGTTCCGGTCCCGGTCTGACGGTACCACTGATAGGTCAGTCCCTCGCCGTAGGCCGCCACCTTGAAGGAAACCGTGTTGTTCTGCCAGTACAGCGGGTCGCTCTCGCCGGCGTTGTTATCGCTCACCTTGGCGTAAACATCCTTGGGCTGGTGGGTGATGAACACCGGCGCGCCCTGCCTGAATCCGCAGACGGTGCAGACGCCGTACTTGTCATATGTATGGTATGCCTTATCGGTAATATGGGCAGTTTCGCCGCACAGGCGGCAGCCGCGCCAGTGGTCGGTGCCGTCCATGCTCCAGACGGTCTGGGGCTTGGCGCTGTGGGGGCCGATCTCGCCGTCCTCGGAGTGGAACGTATTCAGATGCTCCTCAAACTCCGGGTCGTTGACGCACACGTCGCCGCAGTCGCAGCCGTAGTCGTAGGCCAGGGATTCGCAGCAGAACACGCAGCGCAGCTCGCCCTCGTTGCAGCAGGTCTCGCAGGGGTCCGCATCATGGAAGCAGGTGCCGCAGTCGGCGCAGAAGTGCTCCTCGTAATCCGGGTCCTCCACGCACATGCCGTCGGAGCAGTCGGAGTTGTCCGCGCAGCAGTCCGCGCACATATAGCACAGCTCGCACTGCTCCACATCGTCAAAGCAGGCGCCGCAGAATTCGCAGAAATGCTCCTCAAACTCCACGGACTCCACGCAGTATTCGCCGCAGGAGCAGTCGCTGTCGGCCCGGTTTGCCTCGCAGCACTCCACGCACAGGCCGCACTCGAAGCAGATCTCCGTTTCGTTTTTAATGATGCATTCGCCGCACTGCTCGCAGAACTCGCAGCAGTCGGCGCAGTGGGTGTCGTGGTTGTGGCCGTTGACCTCGTAGCAGCCGCCGCACTCCTCGCAGTGGAAGTCGCCGTTGTCGGTGCATTCATCGCACTGGCCGCAGTCCAGGCACAGCCAACCTACGCAGTCCTCGCATCTGCCGCAGTCCAGACAGCGCTCATCGTCGCCGCCGCCCACAAAGCACTTGCCGCAGTCCAAACAATGGCACTCTTCTAACCTGCAGTCATTACACCATCCGCAGTCCGGACAATAGACATCATCTCCATGGCAGGCGGCGCAGTTCAGACAGTGTGTCTCGATCCAGCAGCTCGCGTTGGTACAGTTTATGGAACAATAGCCGCATTCACACAGGTAGTCACCCCAGTGTAAGTGGCCGCAGCCCGGGCACTCTTCAGCTTCATCGTTGGCGGCAAGAGCTGTTGTCGGCAGCAGACCCACCAGCATAACGCAGCACAGCAGCATACTGAGCAGCCTGAACAGTTTCGTTTTTGCTTTCATCAGCAGATCCTCCTTGTTTCTTTCCGGCTTTCCGCCGGATTATCTGGCCGTGTGGATACTTTTGCCGGCTCCCCCACACGGCAAGGAGAGCTTCTGCCATTCTTCATCATTTCGGAGGATGGCGCACCGTTTGATACATTCATATTATCCCATAGCCACCGTCCTCCTCACAGCGTGTCGATCACTGCCGACAGATAGGCCGCGGAAACCGAGCCATAGATGAAATTATCGATAAGTCCGTCTTTTTTTGCCTGAAGCACGCGCTGGGCGAGTATTTTCTCTGCTTTTTCATCGACGATAAGGACTATTTTGCAATGAGGGCTTTTCTGCTTCACTTCATCTCTTATCCTGAGCCTTTCCTCCAGCCGCCACGGCGTATAGCCCGTGACCTCCATCAAAAGCGCGTACGGCTGGCAAAGGCCGCAAAGCTCCGCCGTTTTATCCGGGCTTTCCGATCTGCGTACATCAAAATCGGAATCCGTGCTTCTCAGTATTCGCGCAATCGCGTCGGCAAAAAGGAAATTCTGCATATCAACGACGATACGCCGCATATTTACTCACCCCGCTTTCCCGAAAATGGGCATAGTTATACTTCTGTATACAATTATAAAGATTTTCAAAAAAAGCGCATTCCCCAAATGGGTACTGTCCGCGTTTTTTTCATAAAAAACACCCGATTTTTCATCGGGTGTCATCAATATACTATGTACGGTCAAAAGCCATTCACAATGAGGCGTTTGCTTACCACCATGGCGGTCAGCTTTGTCTTGGAGGTATATCCGGTTTTTGAAAGCATACTGCTGATATGCTTTTTCACGCAGTCGGTCGTCACGCCCAATTCTTCCGCCATTCCCTTATAGGTCATGCCCTCGACCATAAGGTGAAGGACCCTGATCTCCGCTTCGGTAAATTCGGAGCTTTTAATATTCCCGATCCGTACCTCCGGTGTTTTGTCCGGGTAGACGGACTCGCCCATCATGGTGCGTTCCACAACATTCATCAATTCCGTCTGACTGACGTCCTTGAAATAGATGCTGTCAGCGCCGACCTCTCTTGCGCGGTTTAAGTATCCGGCGTCCAGTATGGAGGTAACGATGATCACTTTGATTTTGGGAAAGCGGGCTTTGATGGCTTGGGTGGCGGCAAAGCCGCTTTCGTCGTTTTCGGTGCAGACATCCATCAGGACAAGATCGACCGGGTTTAAGGCGCAGAACTTCTCCGCATCACCAGCGGCGGGAAAAGAACCTGACAGATGATAGCCCTCCGCCTGCGTAATATACGTTTCCATTATTTCGCGCATCATGCGCTGGTCTTCGATAATCAACACGTTGAACATTGCGTTTCCTCCGATCTGATTGGAACGGACACCGTCAGCTCAAATCCGGGCACGGTTTTTATCTTCATGGTCCCGCCGCTTTTTTTCACCAGAATACGCAGAGATGTAAGTCCGCCGCCTTCCACGATTTTTCCCTCCGGCGCGGCTCCGCTGTTTGTGACGGAAACAGAGGCCATGTGGTCGCTGCACGCCAAACGGACATACAGCTCTTTTGCTCCGGCATGGCGCACCGCATTTGTCATGCACTCCCGTATGACGGAAAGGAAGATCTCTTTTACAGCCGCAGCTTCGGGGAACGTGCCGTTAAGGGATACTTTGATACCAAGGCTGTAAGCGGCGTTCATCAGGCCGGCAACGGCATCCTGTTCCTCCGACAGCTCGTTTTCGTGTTTCAACAGACGAACGGCATTTTTCCATGCTGTCAGATCCAGCTCCTCCATCGGCTTGCCCTGCCGCAAAAACTGTCTTGTCGCAATAACGCTTCTTCCGATGTCGTCATGCACCCGCATCTTCATACTCAGAATTTCTTCCTCGCGGATCAGCGAAATGATATTAGCGGAAAGCCGGCGTATCCGTTCGGCATCCTCTTTCAGCTTCCTGTTGTCTTCTTCCAGCTCTTTTTGCCTGAAATACAGTTCCGTGACATCGGAAGCCGTGACTTGCGTGTAGGAGCTTCCGTCGCGTGTGGTGATCTGTTCCTGCGCGAATCGCCATGCATGGCCGTCGTCAAGCAAAAAGACATCCGTATCCCGGCGGCTTCCGTCTGTCCGGCTCTCTAACAGCTCCTGCAATTCCGGCAGGCTTTGGAGATCCTTGCCGGTCAAATCAAAGAACACCCGATACATCCGATGGTTGCACAGCGTCAACGTTCCGTTCCTGTTAAAGAAACAGACGCCGCTTGGCAGATGGTCGAAAGCCTCTTTTACGGAACGATTCAAAAACCGATTCACTGCCTGTCACCTCCTCTGTCGAGACGAAGGGTGAGTTTCCATTCGCCGTCCTCATCCTGCACCGCTTCGACCGTATCGGAAGCAAGGTCAGAAAAATCGGAAACGGAGTCGGTATCAACAGAGAAGAAAATGAGATCCGCCTTTATGCCCGCATGAACCAGTATGCTGCTCATGCGATCCAAGGAGCGTTCTGCGATCTCCTCAAAAAAGTCGTACATAGCTATCACGTTTATGGCCAGAACGGTTCCTGTCAGTTCTGAGATGAAGCCGCAGGTCACGCCGAAGGTTTCCAGATTGTTTATGGATTCTACGACAGACAACTCCAGTTCCTTTGCTTCCAGCACGGAATCCTTGTCCGACAGAAAGACAAGATTGCTCCGCCTTTTCAGGTAAGCGCCGATCACAAGCATTTTCTTTAAGATATGCCTGCGTTCTTCATCCGAACCGGCGTTCTCCGCCTGCCCGATCATTTCGTCCATCAGGAGGATCTGCTTCTCGGTATCGCGCTGGATGATGTGATAAAGGCGCTCCTGCTCTGCGATATGGGCTTCGCGCTCTTTCAACGCGTGTTCTTCTTCCAGTATGTCCTTGTTATCCTGTAGGTTTTCCTTTGCCTCTTCAAGGTCAGCTAATACTTTTATTAAGGGTGATATGTCCTCCGTCCAGATGACATGACCGTTTTTGATCGGGGCGCCGGATAAGCGTATCCCGCCCTCCAGCATAACGGGAGCCTGCTGCGTCTGCCGGAGCGTTTCGATACTCACAGCCTGCGCCGCTCCCGAGGACAAAACAACACGGTATTCCGTATCGGTGATCTGCGCTCCGACCGTGGAAGCGTCAAACAGCTCCCTGTAGTGGGCGTTTGCCTGAATCAGCCCGCATTGGATGCAGCTTTCCAGCACGGCGGTAAAAAGCAGGCAGAACACAACGGTCATATCACCTGCAATCATCCTCAGCAGCGGCACACGCGCAATATAAAGCGCACCGTAAATTATGGCCAGTATGACTGGGACGAAAGGCATAGTCAGAACCTTGCGGCTGTATGGAACGCGGCATTTGATCAGCATGGCAGCAAGAGCTGTCGCGGTACAAAGGATCATCCAGCCGATTGTCAGAAAATATCCGACGGCATAACGGTAATCATCCATCCATACGGCCGCATCCGCGGGAAAAACGAATACGAGCTGATGCAGGTCATTGGTCAGCACCTGCAGCAAAAGAGCGGCGGTGGGTATGTAAAGAAGCTTCGTCCATTTCGGAAGACGGAAGCTCTCCGGCCTGCCCAGCGACATGGCGACGAACACCGCCAGCAGCGGGATGAACAGCATGGGCAGATAGTACAGATACCAGAGATGCCGCATGACCCACGGGTCCTGCGCCAACAAATAACGGATCGACCGTACTGCCGTCCAAAACACCATCAGCGCAGAGATCGCGGTGAGATAGCGGCGCACCTGCGGCTGTATGATCCGGCCCCGGACGGAGACGCCCCACGCCGTAAACAGTACGATGTATATAACAGAGCGAATGAGCGAGCAAAGCCAATCGAGAGGATCGTCTACCCGAAAACCGATCTGCCGCAGCACGGCCGCCGCAAGCACGGCGAGGGCAGCACAGAAAAAGGCGCTGTGTTTTTTCAGGTTCGGTTTTGGCACAATGGTTCACCTCGCTTTTATACAGCAGATGGCCTGCCGGTTATGTAATAAGCAACAAGCGGAGCGTGTCGAAAAGCCTTCGGAAAAATGAGCACCCAAGGCTTCCCCTTGATGGGAAGCTGTCGGCCGATTTTCCTTTTTGTATTATAGCATATGCTGTTGCCGCTATGGAAGAGTCGAATACGCGGACAGCGCGCATATTTTATCGTCAGCAGCACCTCATAATTCCCCATGCCGCCCTGACGGACAGCTTCGGGACATTAAACGGAAGCCGGTCATACTTCCTGCGCATACAGGAGCATCTTGAAAAAATGTCTCTCGCCGTCGACCGGCTCATCGATCTCTCCCTATAAACCTGTCGATCAGCTCCGCGATCCACTCCCTGCGGGCAATGCATTCGAGCCATTCGGCGGGGATGCCGTCCATGCCGTAGTACGCGCCGGCGACGGAGCCGGCGACGGCGGCGGTGGTATCGGTGTCGCCGCCAAGGTTTACAGCCTTCAGCACGCAGTCGGCGTAGCTGTCGGTGTTCAGGAAGCACCAAAACGCAGCCTCAAGCGTCGACACCACATAGCCTCCGCTTTTGATCCCGTCCTCGGGCAGCGCGGCAAAAGCGCGCATATCATTAAGACGGGAGTAGCGCTCCGTTCCGCCGCGGTCATCACGGACTACAGCGGCGCTCAGCGCATCGATCATGCTGCCATACTCCGTTTCGCCGCACTTGAAGCGAATGACTGCTGCGAGCATTTGCGTGTAAAGACAGCAGCCTGCCATGCTTACGGGGTGGGCGTGGGTGAGGGCAGATGCCTTACATACGATATCGGCATTATCGGTATCGCCGTGCTCAAGCTGATACAGCGCAACGGGCAGTATTCGCATCAGCGAGCCGTTGCCGTTATCGCGCTCACCGCGTCCGCCGCATTCCGTCGGCGCGGCGCCGTTTTTGTATCTGCTTATTGCGGCATAGGTCGTGACGCCGCAGTCAAATACTTCTCCGTAGGGCGTGTATTCGCCGTCGAACAGCCATTTCGCAAACTTCGACATGATATCATCGTAGTCTATCTCGCCCTTGCCGAGGCTGTCCAGAGTACAGAGCATCATGCTGCTGTCATCAGACCATGTGCCTTTCGGCTGACGGTGCGTTCCGTACCCCGTCATATCGGTCACGGGGTTTTCTCTGAGGTGTTCTCTGGATTTGAACTCTGCGGGAACTCCGAGGGCATCGCCCACTATGAGCCCCCAGATGCTGCCCGAAATACAGTCCCGTCTGCCGTACATCATTCCAGGCCCTCCGACCAGCCCGCATCAAGCTCAACATTGCAGCGAAGGCTTGTGACCGCCTCGCTCATGCAGTCATACATCGCGACCGTTCCTTTTTTCGTTGCCCTGTAATTTGCGGCTCTTTCACTGCGGATGCCGTACCGTTCGGCGGTCTCGGCGGCGTCGATGTTGGCTGCGAGGAAAAGAAATTCCCAGCCGTACTTTTCCTCTTCCTTTTTTATCATTCTGCGGACCTCGTCGGCGGAATACATGCGGCTGGCGTTTTCCATTCCGTCTGTGGTGATAACAAAAACGGTATGCTCGGGCACGTCCTCGGGCCTTGCGTACTTGTGGATGTTGGCGATGTGGTGAATCGCACCGCCCAGTGCGTCGATAAGCGCGGTGCCGCCGCCGACACTGTACTCCTTCTCGGTCAGGGGTCTGACCTCATTGATGTCCACACGGTCGTGAATGACGCTGCTGTGGTTTGAAAACAGCACCGTTGAGACATACACCCTGCCGTCAAGCTTCTTCTGCTTCTCGATCATGGCGTTGAAGCCGCCGACGGTGTCGGACTCAAGCCCCGACATGGAACCGCTCCTGTCAAGAATAAATACCAGCTCTGTAATGTTGTTTTTCATGATTGCTCCTCCTGAAATTTAATAAGGCCGCAAAGTCTTTCCCGACCTTGCAGCCTCATTATAGAGGATAATTTAACTCATTTGGTCTCCCGTCGGGAGACCTCAGCAGCCCAGGCAGACCTGGTCATACCGATACAGCGCGGAGTTTATCTCGAAGATGTCATAGTTGCCGTTGGAAATATAAAACTCAATTATGAGGTCGGACAGATTGCTGTGGGACAGGGATAAGCCGACGGTTTTCAGAAGCTGTTCGGTCTCCTCGAGGCTCAGCTCCAGCGCAATGGCAAAGGCCAGCACGGTTGGTTTGCTGGGCTTATATTTGGGATCGTTGTTTATCTTCCAGAAGGTGCCTTTGCTGACGTTTGCCTTCTTATAGCACTGCACATCGGTCATGCCCTTTTTATCGATCAGCTTGAGGAGCATGACGGCAAAGCTGTCGTCCTGCTTTTTTATCCAGTCCGAAAGATCCTCGGGCAAGGGCGCCCTGCAGGCATCTATATCCGACTCGCACATATCGGCACAGGTTTCCCGAATTTTTCTGTCGTCGAATGCGCTTACGGATGCTTTCGGCTGCATTCTGAGCGTATGCTCCGCGTACAGAAAGCGCGGGGCACGTTCGCCGATGTACTCCTGCAGGGCGATCTCCTTGCTCAGGACAAATGACGCTCTGTCAAGGATGCAGATGCTGACGTTTATCTCCTTGTCGCTGTTAAAAATGTAGTCCGAAATCGCGTCTATCGCTATTCGCAGCACCCTGTCCTTGGGAAAGCCGAAGGTTCCCGACGAAATAAGCGGAAACGCAATCGACTCCAGGCCCATTGCGCTTGCCTTGAACAGCGCATTCATATAGCAGCTTCGCAGAAGAACGGCCTCGCTTCTCTGCCCGCCTGACCATATCGGCCCCATCGTGTGGATTATGTATTTGCACGGCAGACCGTAGCCGCCCGTGACCGCGACCTCGCCGCAGCCGAGCCTGCCAAGCCGGCGGCACTCAGCTTCAAGCTCGGGTCCGGCTGCCGCGTGTATCGCGTGGTCTGTTCCGCCCGAGCCCGAAAAAAGGCTGTCGGTAGGGTTAACGACAGCATCGCACTCGACCTGCGTTATGTCCTTGTGTATGATTTGCAGCGGCATACGATACCTCCCGCGGATAAAGCTTTGTATAATACACAGTTTAGCACGCACCGGGCGGGAATTCAAATATCATGATTACCTCTGGTGCTGTTAAGATTTATGTTATATTTTTAAAATAGCAGATGTCGCCGGCGGCGGCAACATCTGCATAAATTATTCTTCTGCTGTGTCTTCCCCATCTACATACAGCTGCGCTGCAGGGTCGAGCACCCGGGGCAGAGAGCTGATAACATTCAGCTTTGCAAGCGCCCGGGAATATGCAATATATTTTTCGTTATCGCACATATCTCTGTCAAAAACAAATACCTCTTTGAATTCGAGGCCCTTTACGGACTTAACAGTGTAAACCGTATAATCCCGCAGGTCTTTTCCTGCCAGCTCATGCTTCAGATCTTCCTCAGCGTATTCGTCTTTGACCACGAAAACAGCTCCTGAACATATATCCGGGCAATTTTTGATTGCATCGTCTATGGTTTTGTATTCACCCACCGGTTCCATGTCTACGCCGATCTTCTGCATTTTATACGGAAGACGGCTGTTGCAGAAATCGACGATCTGGTTCGGGTTTCGGAAGTTTTCATCCAGCTCGTACCGGTCGGAAATAAAATCAACGGAATCCCAGGTTCTTATTCCGTGCTCGGTGATCATTTGATTTACATCGCCGAAAACATTTATCACCGGTGTGTATGCAATATGGAATTCGCCTGCATCCTCGGAATAAGAATTGATTTTATTTATGAGCTCAAGTTCGGATACGCTGAGGTCTTGCGCCTCGTCCATAAATATGTATTGTCTGCGGTTCCATTTCGTATCACGCGTCAGATATTGGCAATACAGCTCAAGATACCAGTTATGCTTATACAGCTTGCAAAGCTTAACGCCGAATTCGTCCTTTATCTTTTTCCTGCAAATATTGAGCAGACGGGTATTAAGGTATGCTTCATTCTGTTTTTCGGTTCTGACAGAAAAGGATTTGTATCTGTCACGGTTAGATAGTATATCATACTGTCTAACAAATGGGGTGCAATTCATGAGGTTTTGATTGTGGGATATTATTTTTTAAGCGAGCCCAGCAGGTGCTTGCCTGCAAAGAAAATCGCCGCAAAATACGATACGATGTATGCTATGCCCGCGAGGACGCTTAGTGCGGATATAATGCCATAGCTGAGTGCGCTAAACAGGTTGATCAGATCGAGCAGGGCAATCACTGCAAACAGCAGGAGCAGCAGACCCGTCGCCTTATTGGTCGGAAGCGCCTTTTTAAGCGCCAGAAGCCAATACACAACGGCTGCGGCGGCGCTTATCAGGAAAAAGATGTAAAATATAGCAGGAACGACCATATAATTTGAGAGATTCAAAATATTCAACAGGCTCAAAACTGTATTGAGCGTTATGGGGATCGCCATAAGATAAGAATCAACATCCTTGTTCATCATCAGCAAAACGAACAGGATCGCGGGAGCAAGAATCGCGGTGAAAGCTGCTTTTCCCGCCAATAGCAGGAACAAATTCAGCGCCGTCGAGACTCCGGCGCAGATCAGTGCGATCTTGCGCCCCTCGGGATTATCCGCCAGCGGCATGAATTTATCGGCAGAGGCAGCGGCTGTGCCCGCTCCGGCGGAGGAGGACGCCGCCTTCGGAGCAGTGCTCGGCGCAGCCTTTGGCGCGCTGCTGACCTGCGGTGCGGGCTGTACGGGCGCGGGCGGAACCTCACCCTCGCGCACACCGAACTGGTCGATATACCATGACTCGAAATCCGCGGCCAGAGCCAGCTCCGTCCACAGCAGGAGAACATTCTCAACATTGACCCCAAGGCTCTCCTGAACGAGAACGTCGTACAAGCGCTCGTTTACGGCGTCAAAGGCATCCACCGACGAAGAGCCGCCCGCTATAAGGCAGAGCGCCTTGACGTCGTCGGGGTGTGCCCCCACCCAGTCCATCAGCGCCGTGAACGCCGTTTTCACCGCAGCGCCCTGATCCGGGAACAGGTCAAGATACGGCTGGTAAACATACCTGTCCTCGCTGCCTTCCCCCGTGCCCATGGCGTAGATGAGCTTCAGCTCGCTGCAAGCCGGAAAATCGGGGTTATTGTCCGCAAATTCCACGCAGGCATTGGAAAACAGAGCGTGGGCGGCATTGGCGTACTCCTCCCGGCTGAGGCCGCATCTGAGCTTGTAAATGCTGGTGTAGAGTTCGCTTTTGAGAGGGTCAACGCCGTCGGGCGAAACAGCGGGCACGACGGAAGATGCGGGCGCGGACTGCGCAGCAATCGCGGCTTCTTCCTGATCGAGAGCCGCATCAATCTGATCGCCGATCAGGGCGGTCGGGTCGTTTTCCGTGAGAATGGAAAGTATCTGAGCGCTGCGCTTTTTGCTGTCGCCAAGCTGGAAGTTTTCGCCGTTGTAGTAGCTGTTCAGAGCACCGGAAAGAAAACTCTCGCCCAGAGCGACAAGCTCGCCGAAGCGGCGGTCGCCAAAATCGTACAGATACACCTGTACGCCCCACATACGAGTGCCGATCATGAGGCTGCGGCCGGACAGAAGCACCGCGACCTGGGGCTGAACGTCGTCGTTGCCGAGGGGATCGTCATCCGCCTCGAGCCGATCCACCTGCGCTTTGGTGGTGCTTATCGCCCGACGCAGGGCATTTGTAAGATCTTTCAGTGATCTTTGCGTGGCAAATTCAATGGAATCTGTTTTTATGCTTCCCACAATATCTATCTCCTTTTTTATTTATAATTTGTCCGCTTGCTTGCTCGCTTGCCTATCGCCTTTGCGATGAAGATGACGGCGGCGTATATGGCGAGCAGGATACCGAAGATGATCCAGGTTTTGCCCGCGCCGGAGGCGTTGTGTCCGATCATATCATAGGCGGCGGTCGCCGTTATGAAGCTGTTCGTGAAGCCCAAAACAAAGCTTGCGCCTATGACTACGTTGGAGCCGAAGACATTTTTGAAGTTATCGGCGTAGTTTAGCAGCGCGACGCTGCCGAGGGCAATGAGCGCCACAAGCACGGCGGTAGCCGGCTGCTTTATAACGAAGACCAGCGCAAACGACAGCACTACGGCTATCCAGCCGAACACATACAGGGAATTTGCTTTTTTCTGTGCCGCATCCGCTGCCGCAATTTTCTGCTGCCGCTCCTGCTCGAGCTTTGCCTGCCGCTCGCGCTCGGCGGCGTTTTTCTTCGCCAGCTCCGCACGACGTTCCTGCTCGAGCTTTGCGGCTTTCTCGGCGGCATCACGGGACGCGGCAAGGTCATCCAGAACTCTCTTGGCGTTGCCAAAGCTGTCGCCGTTTTCAAGGGCTCTTTTAGCGTATTTTTCGGCCGTGGCGACGTCCCTCGGCTCGTTGAAATACAGAAGGAAAGCCAAGGCACCGTCGGCGCGAGCCTGAGCGGCGGTATCGCCCTGCCTCGCGGCCTTGTCCGACGCCATACGCATGGTCTCGCGCGCCTGACGGAGGGCGAGCGCGGCATCCTTGTTGCGAGCATTGTTCTCTTCATGATAAAGCGACTCATATACCTGCGCCTTGGTTATGTAGAGGTCTGCAAGGTCGGGGGCAACCAAAATGGCCTTGTTTATGTGGGAGAGCGCTGCCTGATACTCGCCGTTTAGCTTGCAGATATGCGCCGCCATATCGAGGAAAGAAAAATCGTTTTCATCCGCATTAGGCAGGGCGCGCTCGAGCGCGGTTTTCGCCATGTCGTTTTCCCCGCGGGACAGATAATCGCGGGCGGTGTCCCTCCATTTTTCAAACTCGGCCTTGCGCGCGGCCTCGGGATCGGCAGCCTCCTCAATTTTCGGTGGTGCGTAAAGCTCCCTGTCGTAGGCGGCCTTGGAGGTCTCGGAGGCAAAGACCTTTTTGGCCTGAGCAATCAGCGCCAGCATCTCTGTCGCCTTCTCCGGGCGGGTGCTGGCTCTGTCTGTCCATATGCTCTCCAGACGTATCAGGTTATCCTGAAGCTCGGCAGAGGACATGGCCTTGTCCAGCTTCAACTCTTCATAAAAGTTTGTCATCCCATACATCCTCTCTCTATTTTTGAAAATTAGTATTCACTGTTAAGCACAATGTTCCCGTCGGAGCAATGGATGGTCACGGTGCTCTCCACCTCCGTGGACAGAGACGCCAGCAGCTCCTGCATATCCTGACATGTGCCGTCGTAATAGACGTCGATCTCGCCATACACTTCGGGCCGCTCGATATGCCCGTTGCTGCATTGGACCGTTAAAACGCCGCTGTCGAAGACATTGTAATAATCTCCGCAAAGCCGCAGCCAATCCTCTAACGTGCCGTCGTATTCCACGGCCTTGCAGCCGGAGAAAGCGCTACTGCTCACATATTCAATGCTGCCCGGAAGATGGATAACAGCGTTGCCGCAGCTCTCAAATGCCCAGCTTTGGATACCTTTTACGCTCTCGGGTATCGTGACGTCGGTGATCGAGCCAAAATACTGGAACAGATTTTTCCCGATATAGGTGATGCCGTCCTCAATGACCAAAGATTGGACGTCATTCTGAGTGAAATCAGGCCGCTTTGCGATAATGTCCAAAATCGGCTCTAAAGTATTCGTTACTCCGAAGAATCGGTGTTCATCCCATGGCGCACGGATACCGCCGTGGCCGAAAATACCCGTTAAGGGAAAGTCCCATGTCTCCCCTCTGCCGCTGATGCGCAGCTCGCCGCTTGCAGAGTCGAAGGAGTAATTAACGTGATCTCCGACGAGCACCAGCTTACGCCGCATCGAAAAGCCGCCCGCGAGTATGAGAATCAGAACTAAGGACAGAGCTAAGGACAGCGCGATGATGCGCCGGCGGCGTTTTGCGGCTGCGGCCTTTTTCTTTTTAAGCTCGGCGAGCCTCTCGGCCTCCAGCCGCTCCTGCTCGGCGCGCTCGGCTGCCGCCTGACGTTCGCGCTCTTTCCGCTCCAGCTCCGCCCGGCGCTCCTGCTCGAGCTTTGCCGCTCTGTCGGCGGCGTCACGCTTCTTTGCCAGATCATCGAGCACCCGCTGACCAAGGCCGGAAGCGTCGCCGCTTTTAACGGCTTCTATAGCAAGCCGCTCTCCGAGGGCTTTGTCCTCGCCGCTGCCTGCGTCGTTAAAATAGCAGGTGTAGGCCAATATTCCGTCCGCGCGGGACTGCGTGGGCTTATCGCCCTGCGCCTTCGCCTTTTGCGATGCCATGCGCAGCATATCTTTCATCTGCCGGAAGTGAAGCTGCGGATTTCCGTAGCGGTGCTGACGCTCCTCAATATAAAGGCTCTGCAAAACATCCGCTTTGGTGAGGTACAGCTCCGCAAGCTCGGGTGCGAGCAGAATGGCCTTGTTTATGTAGTCGAGAGCTACCGAGGTCTCGTCGTTTTCGTTATAGATCTGTGCCGCAAGGTTCATGAAGGCAAAATCGTTCTCGTCGGCGTTCGGCATGGCGCGGCCAAGCGCCGTTTTCGCCATGTCCAGCTCCCCGCGGGAATAGTAGTCTTCGGCGGTCTTGCTCCATTTTTCAAACTCGGCTCTGCGCGCGGCGTCGGGGTCGGCTGCCTCGTCGGGCTTTGGCGGAGCGAAAAGCCTGCGCTCGTAGTCGGCTTTGGAGGCTTCCGAGGCAAAGACTTTTTTCGCCTGCGCTATCAGCGTCAGCATCTCCATCGACTTCTCCGGGCGGGTGGCGGCGCGATCCGTCCAAACGCTCTCGAGCCTGATGAGATCGTCCGCAAGCTCGCTCGCGGAACGGCTTTTGTCAAGCTTTAGCTCTTCGTAGTAATTTATCATTGTACCGTGCTCTCTTCCGGCTCATCAGGCTTTTTCGGCTTGATTACAACGACCTCCGCCGGACGTACCACCCGACCGGCAAAAGTGTATCCGCTGCGCAAAACTCCGCCGATGCGCATGGCGCCTGCATCCTCGCTCTCGACGACGCGAACGGCCTTGCACAGGCGGGGATCAAACTCGCTTGCCACCTCTATCTTCTCGACGCCGCGCCGCTCGAGTATCTCCATAAGCTCCTCCTGAACAGACTGCACAAGCTCGTCATCTGAGCCGTCGATGCGATCGAGCAGCAGGATGAGATCATAGAGAAACGGCTCTATGCAGGCAAAATTTGCGCCTGCCGTGAGCGTCTGGATAAGCTCTGCCTTCTGCTTGTCATTCATAAGCCTGCGAGAGAACAGATCGCGCAGGGCAGTTAGCTCCGAGCGCAGCTCATGAAGCTCATTTTCAACAGCCGCAAGCTTTCCGTCATCGGGCGCGGCTTCCGTCTTTACAATATCCTCGGGATTTTCCATGCGTCACTCTCCTTATTCCACGTTTGTTCTGCCCACTATCTCGGCGGCGAGGGCGACTTCCTCCGCGCTCATATTCGAGGAGCGGTCGACCTCAAATGTGCCGAGGCTTTTGTCGGCGACCTTGTCGATGACCTCGATAGTCACCATCTGATCCGGGTCGTAGGCATAGATTATCTCAACGGGCGAGCCCTTGGGGTAGGCGGGTATCGACAGCGTGCTCTCGCCGACTATCTTGACAAACTCCAGCTCTGCGTCATTGCCCTCAGTTACCTGAACGAGAAGCTCCGTCTGGTTATCGACGACGGTGTAGGCCGTCTGCGAGCAGGTGGTGGGTATTTTGCTGTTGCGCGGGATAATCACCTGATTGTATTTACGGTTTGCCGCGGAATCGAGCAGGACGACGCCGAGGGACTGACTTGTAACGTCGGAAATGGTGATCTGGTTTGCCAGAGCGCCGCCTGCGCCCTCCGCATTTGCCGTTCTGGCGTCGCGGCGGGGCTCACCGCTCTCGGCGTCCGGCTCAAAGGTGCTGGCGAAGATAGCTGCGCCCTGAGCTACAGCCGTGTCTGGGTCGACCTTGTATTTCACCTGCTTGCCCGAGAGCGATTCTAGCATCTTTTTGACCATCGGCATGCGGGTCGAGCCGCCGATTACAAGCAGTTCGTCTATCTCGTCCCATGTGATGTTCTTATCCGCCATCACCTGTTCGAGCTTCACCTGAGTGCGTTTTAGCAGGTCTGCGGTGGCTTCCTCAAACTCCTCGCGGGTGATCTCCACGGCCTGCTTTATGCCTCTCAGCCGCAGTCGCGCCGTTTCCTTATCGGTAAGCATGCGCTTTGCGCGCTCGGCCTTCTCGCGTATCTCGGCGAACAGTAGGTCATCATCGTCGTCGAGCTCAGCACCCTGCTCTGCGAGCTTTTTCTGGATAAGCTCGGAGAGCCTGCCGTCAAAGTTATAGCCGCCGAGCATGGAATCGCCGCCGGTGGCCAGCGTGTCAAAGTGCTTGCCCTTGATATCCATGATGGTGACGTCAAAAGTGCCGCCGCCGAGGTCATAAACGAGCACGCGCGCGTCGGTATCCCTGCCAAAGCCGTAGGCAATGGCCGCTGCGGTGGGTTCGTTTACGACGGCGAGGACGTTCAGACCCGCAATGACGCCGGCCTGCTTTGTCGCGGTGCGGCGGGCGTCGTCAAAATATGCGGGCACGGTTATGACAACGTCGCGTATCTCGCCCTCGCCGACATACTGCTCTGCGTCCTGACAGAGCTTGCGCAGGATAAATGACGAGAGCATCTCCGGCGTGTAGCTCTTGCCGCTGGGAGCGCGGAAATTTACAGCCGGGCCGTTCTGACCCATCTTGCGCTTTATAAACTGCACAACGTTATCGGGCTCTGTCTCCGCGGAGTTTTTCGCCTCCTGACCGACTAAAAGATCGTCTTCGCCTGTAGAGGTGACGCCGGTGAAGAATATGACCGAGGGGGTGGTTTCCGTGCCCTCCGCGTTTTTAAGTATCTGTGTTTCGCCGTCCTCATAGACCGCGATGGCCGAATATGTAGTGCCGAGGTCAATGCCAAAGGCTTTTCGTTCCATATGTGTATCCTCCATCTATCGCCGTTTTATTTCATCCGTGTATCTGCCAAGCTCCACCCTCAAAGCGTTAAGCGATGAATCGGCGGCGGCTATGCTGTTTATGGCTCTGTACAGCTCCGTTACCGCCTGCTGACCCGCGCTCTGATCGCCGAAGTTTGACTGCAATTTATTCATGGTGCTCAGAATATAATTTCGCTCCCGCTCTAAATTCGCGATGCCGGAGTCTATGCGCCCGAGAGCCGCGTGAATCCGACCGCAAAGCTCCTCAATATTCATCGTCGGGCACCTCCTCTGTCGTCTTGAGCTTGTCGATATGCGAGCCTGCCTGATTTATATGCTGCATCGCCTGGGACAGGTCGCTTATGGCCTTCTGGCAGAGCGCTGACGCCTTGCCGCCCATACCCGTTAGAGAACCGTTTAAAAGGCTGTCGAGCAGAGCGAGGGTGTTTTGAATTTCGCCGCTCTCGCGCGTGATATTAGTCACATTGCTGCGCAGATCGTTGCGGGCATAGGTCTTGGCCTGAACCTTTTGATTATTGCTGACTTCCATGCTTATTTCCGCACGCTGTTTATGAAATCATCGCAGGTGCGCTCGAGCGTTTTCATCGACGACGCCGCGCGCAGGAGCGCCTGAGACGCGGTGGACACCGCCATGGCCGCCTGCTGACCGCTCTGGCTGGGGCGGGTGAGAGCCGCAATATTCCGCGCCTGAGTCGAAAGCCCCTGACCCGCGGCGGAGACCATGCCGGAAAGCTCGGAAGAGCTGGCCTTTATCTGCTGTATAGAAACGACAAGTTCCTGTAATTCCATCATGAACTCCTCCTTTTAAATCGCGCGAACCTGAGCCAATTTTTCCTTGGCTGTGCGCAGCATTTTTATGGTGTCCTCAAGCTGCTTCTTGGTCTGCTGAAGCTGCTGGAGCATTTTCTGGTCGTATGACATGGTGCTGCCGGCAAGCTGAGACTGAACCTGCTGCATCGCCCTGTCTATTTGGTCGTTGTAGGCAGTCAGCTTGCTGATCTGCTCCTCTATCTGGCGTTCGGACGCGCCCACCGCCTGAATTATTTGCTGTACCGCAGACATAATTTGTTCCTCCTATTTTAGATTCCGGAATGCGTTTGCGTCGGCTTGCGTCACCGGCGCGTATGGAATGAACGGCATCTCCTCGGAAAACTCAACATCGTCGATGATAAGGCCGCGATTTACCTGCGCAGACCAGCGGATGAACGGACTTGTCAGCGACTGTATCGTCCGCTCGTCGATGCGCAGAAAGATCTTGGAGTTGAAGGCGTCGGAATTGCCAAAGCCCGCGACCTGAGCCGTGAATTTGGACGCCTTGACCCACCAGCCAATGAAATGTATCCGCCTGGATGGGCCTTTTTCGACAAACTCCTTGAGCACGGACGCCTGTCCGAAGGGATCGGGCTCAAACTCCCAGCGATCCATCGTCGAGCCGAATATATAAACGGTCTCGCCCTCCGGCGGCTGAGCCATAAGCTCCTGAATGGTCTCGGAAAACTGCTCGCGGGGGATAT
Source organism: uncultured Clostridia bacterium (assembly GCA_946405205.1). Lineage (GTDB taxonomy): Bacteria > Bacillota > Clostridia > Oscillospirales > Oscillospiraceae > F23-B02. The sequence goes on along the minus strand of CAMJGL010000002.1, from coordinate 16,678 downwards.
CCTCGATGAAGAAGCCCAGGTTTTCCATAAGCAACGCAAAATGCGGATATTTCCGCTCGTAACTCTGCCCCGCTTCCTCAAAATCGCAGAACATGAAGCGGGCGTCGCCCTTGGGATGCTGCGCCGCGAGGGACGCCGCCGCGCTCTGGAGAATGCCGACGGCCTGATTGCAGTCGCCGTCAGGGGCGCCGAAAACGGCGATATTCCGCCCCGGCTCATGGAGCATCGGCAGGGCGATGCGCTCCCCGTCGATGGAAATTTTATCGCCGATAACGGCCACGGGCACTTTGGACGTTTTGCGAAGCCCATTGATCGTCTCGATGCCGTTTGAAACGCTTATGCGCCGCTCGCTCTCAAACACATAGGGCGGGGTAGTGTAGCCGCGCGCACTCTCCCACATTTTGCGGCGAATGGGTCTCAGTATCGCCTCGTCTGCAAAGGCAATGACGGTTTTGCGGTTTTGCGACAGCTCGCCGTAATCGAGGTTCACGACCGATTCTCGCGGGCGGACATAGGCCGCGGCGGGGTTATTCTGCGAGAGCACCTCCCGCGCCTCTCTTTCCGAGTTTTTCAGCGCGATGCGGATGGGTATCTGGCCGAAAATGCTCTCTTTATTGTTCGCCAGCGCCCTGCTGTCGCTCAGCGTCTGCGAGGCGAGGATAAAATGTATACCCGCCGCGCGGAATAATCGCACCGATTTTTCGAGCATATCGGCTATCTTCTGCCCGGTCTGGTTATCGTCGCCGAACATCATCTGAAATTCGTCGATGATAACGACTATGCGCGGCATTTCTATCTCGGGAAAGCGCAGCCGCAGCTCGCGGATGCTTTTCATGTTTTTCTCTTTCAACAGCTTCATGCGGCTCTGGTATTCGTGGAAAAGGGAATTTAGCACCGCAAGGCCGAAGCTGACGTCGCTCTCGAGTCCGAGCGTTCTCGCGTGGGGCAGATAATCCGGCTGTCCGATGTTTGAAAACGCCTTGAAGGTGACGCCCTCCTTAAAATCGAGCAGGTACATTTGCAGCTCCCTGGGCGAATATCTCATGCAAAGGCTGTGTATTATAACGGAAATGAGGTTTGATTTGCCCTGGCCGACAGCGCCTGTTATAACGGCGTTGTGGCGCTGATTTATCTCATCGCCGATGGTGATCTCCATGTTGTTTATGCCGTATTTGCCGACGCAGAAGGTCAGGCCGTCGACGCTACTCTCGGTCCAGAAATGCTCCATATCGTGCAGCTCGGCAAAGCGCACCGTCGGAAGCTGTGCCGTGCGAACCTTTTCGACAAAGGCTTCGCTGTCCCGGATTATCGTCTCCGCAGGCACGGGCTGATACGGCGCTCTGCCGCCGCCCTCTATTGACACACTGCCCGTCCCCGGCTCTAAAACGGTGATGTTCGGGGCAATCGAGCGTATGCTTCTCTCGATCTCGCGGCCGTCGGAGGTTTGCAGGGTTATATATGTAGTGGAGATTATAAGAAACGAGATGCCGAAGGCGGGGCCGCTGCGCATCAGGCGCGATAGCTGCGCCATAAGCTCCGAATTTATAAGACCCATGTCCATGGAGAGCACCACAAGCTTGTAGCCCTCTATTGAGCGCTGCACGCGCTTGCGAAACTCAATAAGCGAATTTTCGCGCCCCTGAATGACATTCTGCACCGCCAATATCTGCTGCTGGAGATCCCTGAGCTTTGGCATTAGCTGCTTTTCGTCCGTTATAAAATTGAGGATGCGTGATTCTCCGGCTGAGAGTGCGGCAAAGGGCGCGAACACGCCGGAGAGGTCGCCGTCATATCCCAGTATGGAAAGCTGCCCGGGCGCGGTTTTGAAGATCGCCTCGCACAAAACGTAGCGGGCAAGATCATTCACGGAAGCGTTATAGACATTGTTTATCCAAAGGTTTCCACGTCCGATGAAATCCGCGCTCAGTTTTTCTTTATCTCCGACGGAAAAGCTGCTGCAAACATCCAAAACGTCCAAGTTTATTCGCCTCCCAGCGTATCAGCATATTCTGCATAATTATATAGATAATAAAGCGAAAACACCCCACCCGAAAGTGTAGTCTTTTAAACCGTTGCTACGCTTCATGTTGTCTCTTTTTCCGCCGTCCGGTCGGGCTGACGCAAAAGCAAATACTTAAAATATAGCAACGGATTAAAAAAACACCTCATTCGTCGGCTTGCGCCGACACCTTCCCCTCAAGGGGAAGGCTTGAATTTGGCCTTTATTCTGACGTTCTAATTAAATACGCGAGTGCAATGAAGATTAGTTTAAACTTCACCGGTAGGGTTATGGCAAAAGAGACAACATGAAGCGTAGAAACGGATAAAAAAAGCCTTCCCCTTGAGGGGAAGGTGGGTCGCCTACGGCGAGCCGGATGAGGTGGCGGCTACTGCCGCAGAGCAATCCTCGTTAAGTCCGGCGGATATCGTCTTTGCCGCTGCCCGACCGGTGAGAGCGGTAATCATCTCTATTGCACTCGCGCTCTTAATTGCTTGTATATAAAATCGGAGGCAGTCGAGTGAACTGCTCCGTTGTTTTATGCGCATTGATTATCGTCAAGGCGTTTTTTAACTCTTCTGCTTTTCAGTACTTAGGCAGCACGAGTCTTTTTTCAACGACCTCGGATATGAGCTGAACGGTGCTGTGAAAGCCCGTTTTTTGCAGTATGTTCCGAATATGGTATTTCACGGTGTTGACGGACATGCAGAGCGCCTCGGATATCTCCTCATATCTCATGCCCTGGGCTATCGTGCGTATCACGTCCAGTTCGCGGTCTGTAAACTCGTCGCTCCTTGCAAGGCCGATGCGCAGCACCGGGGTCTCCTCCGGCCATACCCGCTCGCCGCTCAATGTCCTTCTGCAAATGTCGATAAGATCTACGCTGCCGTATTCCTTGTACCAGAAGCTGTCGCAGCCGCTCAGCCGCGCCTTCTGCAAAAACGAATGCTCTGGCATGGAGGTCATGACTATGACCTTGACGCGGGGATAGTTTTTCTTGATCCTTGCCGCCGCCTCAAGCCCGGATTCGTCGTCGGCGGTGCAGACATCCATTAAAACGAGGTCGATTTTGTTGCGCATGCAGGCGATTTCCGCGTTGGCGGCGTTCTCTATGGCGGCAAGCACGATGAAATCCGGGGAAGCGGCAAGCTGCCGCTCAAACGATTCTCTGGATATCCGGGAATCCTCCACAATTAAAACGTTTACCATGGTATCACTCCTTTGGAATGGTCAGCACGAGCTCGACGCCGTTTTCATAGCGATAATCGAGCGTCGCACCCTCCTGCTCCAGCCTTTTGCGCAGATTTGTGAGCCCGCTGCCCTCGCGTATTGGCGGGCTGCCGGGGTGGCCGTTGCTCAAAATGCGGACGTGGTATTTGCTGTCCGCCTCATCTATAATTATCGTGAGCTTGTCCGCTCCGGCGTGCTTGACGGCGTTTGTCAGCGCCTCGCGGATGGCCGCGTACAGAAGCAGCAGTGCCTTTCGCTCCCTGGGCTGCCTGCCCTCAAACTCCACCCGGCAGCCGATGAGATCGGCGACCTGAACAAGCTCGTTTTGCGGCGACGCGTCCCTCGCCTCGGGCACGATGGCCGCGTTTTCCATGTCCGAAATGACGTTCTCCCAGGCCGAGAACAGCTCTCGCTCGCTCATCTCGGAGCTGTTGTCCGCGAGTGCGTTTTCCGTCATGATGAGCAGCCGCCCGAAATTATCGTGTATGCGCATTTTCGCGCGCAGAAGCTCTTTATCCATGTTGTTCTGGACGATGTTTTTCAGCAGCTCCCGCTGCCTGTCATGCAGCTCGGACACGCAGATGTTGTTCTCCCGCAGGCGGTTGCGGTAGTGGTAGAGTTCCGTGATGTCCGAGGCTTCAAACTGCGTTATCTTCGCCCGGTCAATGATGAGATTTTTCCGCTGGAACTGCCAGATTGCCCCGTCCCTGAGCCGGCAAAGGAGGATATCCTGCGTCGGCTCCTCCGCCTCTCTCGGCAGCGCTCGGCTCTCAAGATCCTGCCACATCGAGTCGGCGTTCGTGACCGTGTGCCCCGTGAGCTCATAGCAAACGGAGTTTATCGTCTTGTTTGCCAAAATTGGCCGTCCGTCGGCCGCGGCGAAGCAGATCCCGTCGGGGTACGAATCGATAGCGCTTCGGATCGCGCGGGACATGCGATAACGCTCTCTCAGCCTGCGAAACATATCAGTCACTTCCCCTCCGTTAGGATGATCTCATAGCCGCCCGGTATGTCCCGGCACGAGGCGGGATAGCCTTTTGCACAGATCAACTGCACAAACGCCTCCGGCGAATTCATGGTAGAGCCCGTGACGGCAAAGCGCGCCCGCCCACGCTCGGCGGAGATAAGCATTTCGCCCACGGAAAAGCGCTCATACTCCAGCAGAAGCTCCAGCGCATCGAAAAAACAGACGGAAAATCCGGGGGAAAAGCGCTTGTCGGAATGCCAATCCAGCTCAGAGCGGATGCCGATCATGTTCATTGCCGACACCATGCCTTGAAAGCTCAGCAGCAGATCGTCATCGCAAATTGCGCCCGTTTCCTTTTGGATAAGCAGCAGGTTGCAGCGCCGCTTTATATAAGTTCCGAGCAGGCAAAGGCTGCGGAGGAGCTGCACGCTGCTCTTTCCTGTGTCGCGCTTTTTCGTGATCTCCTTCATCAGCCAGAGCTGATCCTTTACATCTTTGGTCAGCTCGTCATAGATCTGGTTTTTCGCGAGCAGGCTTGCCTCCTCGCTTTTTGTTTTCAGCTCCTCGTCCAAAAGCGCGCCCTCCTGCGCCAGAGTTTCCGCGCTCTGGTTGAGCTCGTCAATGGTTTTTTGCAGGAGCGATATATCCTTGTTCCAGAGCAGCGCCCCGCCGGGGAAGCTGTGCATATGCAGCTCCTTTCCCGGCTGCACGATAATATGCTCCTGGCGCGTCAGGGCATCAAGCTGCTCGGGCGAGACCTCTGTTGCGGCCTCAGACAAAAGAGTGCTGCCGTCGTTGCCGATTATCTGCATCCCGACCGTCGCGTGCCTGAATATCTCCGGATATTTGGTGCTGATGGGCACAAGACCGATGTAGATATATATCTCCCATGTCAGCACTTCAATGTAGTATATCCTCGCGAAAAGCTCGATGACTTCGATTTGCGCTTCCTCGGGCAGCAGCCCCAGCGAGACCAGGAAAAAGGTGAAGGAAAAGACGACGATAAGAAACGGTTCGAGAAACGGGATGAACCATCTGAGGAAGCGGCTGTGCAGTATAATGCGGTTTCTCCGGTATATGAGGAAAATGCGGACGATCATCAAAGCAATCGCCAGCCCGACCATCAAAAACAGACCGACGTTGGGATGGAAATTCAAATTGGGCTGAGGCTCGTCCGGGATGATGTAGAACATAAAGTGGCGGCTCTCATCCGTGACGCTCAAAAATGTCATCGCGATGACCGGGATAAGCAGAAGCAGCCATTTCCTCGGCGGGCGATAATTATCCCATTGCCCGATGCCCAGCGAGGCAAAGATACCAAATGTCAGCCCCACTAAAAGCGTGGACTCTATATACATCCCGCTCACCCTCATGAGGGGTATGTTGTCGTACCAGAAGGTGTCCTGAAGAAAGCGGATGCTCAGCCCGATAAGCATGACAACGGCCTCCAGCGTGAGGAACAGCCGCATGCTTTTTTGGGTGATTCGGGCATTTATGGACACGATCCACGCCCCGATCAGGAGCACATAGCAGGCGTATAAAATATACGTTCTGAAAACGTCATCCGGCAGGTATCTCAGGCTGAGCTGCCGGTAAAGAGACACTGAGAATAACAGAAGGAACGCTAAAATATTCAGGCGCAGTTGCCTTTGCCGAGCCGTCATTTTCAGTACCCCTCCTTTTTGCGCCCTGCGAAAAACAGGCGTAATTATTTATTCTATGATATAGGAATAATTATATAATCGCCCCACACAAAAGGATAGTTTTTTTCTGGATTTCGCAAAAAATACCGCTGCCGATATTATATCAGCAGCGGTGATTTATTTTACATAGCGCTCATCAATAACCCAATACGCAGCCGTCCGCGCGCGGCATACACCGGATCGCGCCGGGACGTATAAGGGTAGGATAAGGGAGCAAAGGAGAGCATATCGTGTTCCTTCTGATATGTTAAAACAGGCTTGATCAGTTACCGGAACTGCCGCAATAAAGAAAAAGTTACCGTTGCTGATATTGTATCAACAACGGTAACAGATTTGACAACGGTTGTAACTTTAGCAGCTTTCCCAAGCAACTCAGTAAGATATGCTATCATGTCTGCGGGAACCTTTTCCTCGGGCTGAGCAACGACTACTCTCGGTGTTTGAACTTTCTCTTCTTGGGAATTGTCTGCAACAGATACGGTCTTCGCTTTTTCTTCTGTAATTGTTGTTGCCTCAGGGATTACTTGATCAGTCTTTGTGTCTGCACTGACACTTTGGGAAATATCATAATCAGCAAACCACTTTTGTCCTTTCTGTCCCATGGGTATCATTATAAAACCGTCCATATCCGGGGTTGCTCCCAGCCATGGGCGGTTCTGTGTATATAGAAAATAATAATTTATCGTTTATATTCTTATAACGATTGTCATTTTACCAAGCCCTGTCTTTTCAGACCATGGCCGCATTAAATCCGGGTATACAATTTGCTTATGACCGGAAATGTTCGAAATATCCCCGGTTTCATGCCAAATACATCCCCAGAACGGTAACAAATAAAAAATTACCGTTGTTGAAATTGTATCAACAACGGTAACTGATTTGGTTGCGGAGGAGGGATTTGAACCCACGACCTTCGGGTTATGAGCCCGACGAGCTACCGGACTGCTCCACTCCGCGATATCCCTGCTCTTCAGAGCTTATATATAATACCACAGCCGCGCACTCAAGTCAAGCCCTTCTCAAATTTTTTGTTCGACACAAAACGCGGGGCCGATAGCGCGGAAAACCTATTGACGGGGTAGGTTCTTGTTGATATACTAATTAAATATATTTCTATGGCGAAAAGCCTGTTTTCAACGACAAATTTGCTGAAAGAAACTCAGGAGGGAAGGCTTGTGGAGCATATCGTGGACGAGGCCCTGCGGTATCTGGGCGCGGGCGGCAGCGAAGATGACGCCGTTCGGGCGGATGTGGCCGCCATGGCCGACAGGCTGACGGCGGCGGTGCAGCCCCGATACACCTACCGCGTGTGCGCTCTGGAGCGGACGGACGCGGGGCTCCGGCTGCCGGAGGTGGATATCCTCCTGCCGGGAACCGACGCGGAGAAAATGCTTGCCCAATGCGGACGGGCCGTGCTGCTGGCATGCACACTGGGGGCGCAGTTTGATAACCTCCTTCGCGCCGAGCAGGCACGGGACATGGCCGGGGCCGTCATTTTGGACGCCTGCGGCAGCGCCTGGGTCGAGGCCGGCTGCGACCGCGCCGAAAAGGAGCTGGCGGCCCGTATGCCCGACTGCTTCCTGACCGACCGCTTCAGCCCGGGATACGGCGATCTGCCGCTGTCGCTGCAGCCGGAGATATGCTCCGCGCTGGACGCCCAACGGCGGCTTGGCCTGCACGTTACGGAGCATTTTCTGCTCAATCCGTCAAAATCCGTGACGGCCGTCATCGGCCTGTCCGACCGCCCCCAGGCCGCCCGCATCCGGGGCTGCGGCTATTGCGCCATGCGGGAGACCTGCGCTCTGCGAAAAGGAGGAAAGAGCTGTGCCGACTGAACTTTTTGAGAACAAAATACTGCTTCTGGACGGGGCCATGGGCACCGTTCTGCAGCAGCGCGGCCTGCCCCCCGGGGGCCAGCCGGAGCTGCTGAACCTGACTCAGCCGGAGCTGCTGGAATCCATACACAGGGAATACATCGACGCGGGCAGCCGCGTGATCTATACAAACACCTTCGGGGCAAACGGCCTGAAGCTGGCCAAATGCGGCCTCGGCGTGGAGGAGACCGTCGCCGCGGCGGTGACCGTCGCCAAAAGGGCGGCGGGCAGCGATGCGCTCGTGGCACTGGACATCGGCCCGCTGGGCGAGCTGCTCGAGCCCATGGGCACCCTGCCCTTCGAGCGGGCATACGAGCTGTTTCGGGAGATCGTGCTTGCGGGCGCAAAGGCGGGCGCCGACCTCATCGCCATCGAGACCATGACCGACCTGTACGAGACCAGGGCCGCCCTGCTGGCAGCCAAGGAAAACTCCGCTCTGCCCGTGTTCGTGACCATGTCCTTTGACGCGTCGGGCCGTACCTTCACCGGCTGCACCGTCGCCTCCATGGCCCGAACGCTGGAGGGTCTGGGGGCCGACGCCATCGGGCTGAACTGCTCCCTCGGCCCCGACAGGCTGGCTCCGCTTCTGAAGGAATTATGCGCAAGCACCCGTCTGCCGGTCATCGCCAAGCCCAACGCCGGACTGCCCGACCCGATCGACGGCCGCTACGACATGGGGCCGGAGGCCTTTGCGCAGGCTCTGCTGCCCTGCGTGGAGGCGGGCGTTTCCATCGTCGGCGGCTGCTGCGGCACGACGCCCGAATACATCCGCCGGCTGGCCGCCGCCCTTGAGGGCAGACGCGCCGGCGAACGGCACTATGACGCGGTCGGCTTTGTATGTACGCCCGCCGTGCCCGTGCGGCTGGACGGCGTGCGCGTCATCGGCGAGCGCATCAACCCCACCGGCAAAAAGCGCTTTCAGCAGGCGCTGCTGGAGGACGATCTCGATTACATTCTGGAGGTGGCCGTTCAGGAGGAGGACGCGGGCGCGGACATTCTGGACGTGAACGTCGGCTACCCCGGCGTGGACGAGGCGGCAATGCTGCCACGGGTGGTTAAGAAGCTGCAAAGCGCGGTATCCCTGCCCCTGCAGCTCGACTCCTCCGATCCGGACGCGCTGGAGGCCGCACTCAGGGTTTATAACGGCAAAGCTGCCGTAAACTCGGTAAACGGCGAGCGCGGGGTGCTGGAGCGCATCCTGCCCATCGTGAAGAAATACGGCGCGGCCGTGGTGGGTCTGACCCTGGACAAGGGCGGAATCCCGCAGACGGCGGAGGGCCGCGTGGCCATCGCCCGCCGCATCCTGGACGCGGCTTTGTCCTTCGGCATTCCGAAGGAGGACGTGTGGATAGACTGCCTGACCCTGACGGTATCCGCCCAGCAGGAGCAGGCCGCGGAGACTCTGAAGGCCGTCAGGACGGTTCGGGAGGAGCTGGGTCTGCAGACGGTGCTCGGCGTGTCCAACATCTCCTTCGGGCTTCCCAACCGCGCCCTCATCACTCAGAATTTTCTTATCCAGGCCCTGCACGCGGGGCTTACCCTGCCCATCATAAACCCCAATCAGAGGGAGATGACGGACGCGGTGGCCGCTTTCCGCGTTTTATCCGGCGAGGACGGTCAGTGCCGCCAATATGTGGCGCGCTTTGCGGGCGGGTCTCCCACCGCGAGGCCGGAACCGCAGTCCGACGGCGCCATGACGCTCGACGACGCCGTTATCCGCGGACTGAAGACCGAGGCAGGGAAGCTTGCCCGTGAAGCGCTGGCAAACGAAAGCGAGCTGGAGCTGGTCGAGCGTCACCTGATACCGGCTCTGGACAGGGTCGGCGACGACTACGAGGCCGGCAGGCTGTTCCTGCCGCAGCTCCTAAGCGCGGCTCAGGCCGCTCAGGCGGTGTTCGAGGTCATCCGCAGCTCCATCGCCGCCAAGGGCGGCTCGCCTGTCAAAAAGGGCAGGCTCATCATCGCCACCGTTCAGGGCGATATCCACGACATCGGCAAAAACATCGTCAAGACCGTGCTGGAAAACTACGGCTACGAGGTGCTTGATCTCGGCCGCGACGTGCCGCCTGAGGTCATAGTCAGGACCGCCTCCGAGCAGAACGTGGCTCTGGTCGGCCTGTCCGCGCTGATGACCACGACCCTGCCCGCCATGGCGGAGACCGTCCGCCTGCTGCGCGAGCTGCCCGAGCCGCCCGTCACCTTCATCGGCGGCGCGGTGGTAACGCCGGAATTTGCCCGGCAGATCGGCGCCGACCACTACGCAAAGGACGCCCGCCGGTCGGTGGAGATCGCAAGAAAGGTACTTGGATAATGGACATCAGAACATACCTGCTTCATGGTGCGCCGCTCCTGTTCGACGGCGCCATGGGCACATATTTCGCCTCTCTGCCCGGGCGGGCGGAGGAGCGCTGCGAACGGGCCTGCCTGACCCGTCCGGAGGAGATACTGGGCATACACCGCGCCTATCTTCAGGCCGGATGCCGCGCCGTCAAGACCAACACCTTTGCCCTCGGCGGCGATGTCGCGGAGGGAGACGACGAGGCGGCGCACAGCATCATCGACGCGGCCTGCCGCCTTGCTCTGGAAGCGGCAGAGCCGTATGGGGCCTATGTGTTTGCCGATATGGGTCCCGCGCCGCGGGGACACAGCCGCAGTCCGGCCGACGTATACCGTATGCAGGCGCGGTGGTTTCTGGCGCAGGGCGTGACCCATTTTCTGATGGAGACCCTGACCGACAACGACGGGATACCGGAGTTTGCGCGTTGGCTCAAAGCGGAGCGTCCGGACGCGTTCCTTATCGTCTCCTTTGCCGTAGGCCGCGACGGTCTGACCCGCGCCGGCTGCCTCGGCAGCGAGCTTTACAGGCAAACGGCGGCTCTGGACGAGGTGGACGCCGTGGGCTTCAACTGCGTTTCGGGCCCCCACCATCTGCTTGAATACATCAAAACGCTTGAGCTGAGCGGCAAACCGTTTACCGTCATGCCCAACGCGGGCTATCCCACCGTGCTGGGCTGCCGCACCGTGTTCCAGGGTCGGCCCGACTACTTCGCGGGGCAGATGGCCCTGATAGTTCAGGCGGGCGCGTCCATCGTGGGCGGCTGCTGCGGCACGACGCCGGAGCACATCGCCCTCACGGCGCAGGCTCTGAAGGAGCCTCTGCCGAGGCTTGCCGTTCCCGCTCATAAAAAGGCGGAAAAGCCCGCGTCCGACGCTTCCAACTCCCTTTGGAAAAAGCTTGAGGCCGGCAGGCGGGTCATCGCGGTGGAGTTCGACCCGCCCACGGACGACGACGGCTCGGGCTTTCTGGAGGGCGTGGAGCGCCTGCGTGACGCGGGGGCAGACGCCGTGACCATCGCGGACTGTCCGATAGGACGCCCGAGGGCCGACAGCAGCCTGCTGGCCTGCAAGATCAAGCGGGAGCTCGGCGTGGAGCCGCTGCCGCATATGACCTGCCGCGACCGCAACCTCAACGCCACCAAGGCCCTGCTTCTGGGCCTGTCGCTGGAGGGCGTTCACAACGTGCTGGCGGTCACCGGCGACCCCATCCCCACCGAGAACAGGGACGAGGTCAAAAGCGTGTTCAATTTCAACTCCCGCAAGCTGGCCCGCTTTGTCAGCATGCTCAACGAAAACACCCTGCATGTGCCCTTTCGGGTCTACGGCGCGCTGAATCTGAACGCCCGCAATTTCGACACTGAGCTGCGCCGGGCGCTGGAGAAGGAGGAGTACGGCGTGTCCGGCTTCCTGACTCAGCCGGTGCTGTCCGCGGAGGCTCTGGAGAACCTGAAGCTTGCGCGCGGCACGCTGCACGGTAAGCTTCTCGGCGGCATTTTCCCCGTTGTCAGCCACCGCAACGCCTGCTTCCTGAACAACGAGATCTCCGGCATACGGGTGTGCGACGAGATAGTCGGCCTGTACGAGGGTCTGGGGCGCGACGAGGCCGAGGAGCTGGCCGTGACCGTCTCGACGGCCATCGCCCGTGAGATAGCTCCGTATACCGACGGTCTGTATCTGATGACGCCGTTCCGCCGTGTGGCACTTATGGAGCGCATAATCAGGTGCATTCGGCAGAGCTGTCCCGCTAAAACGGCCGCACCTTGATTTTTCCGCCGGAAAGGCGCATAATAGACCCAAACATACCCAGTCGCTCCGCAGAGAGCGTGACCGCGGCATCTTCGCAGGTGAGATCATGAAGACTTCAGAAAAAATCGCAAAAGTTATACGCATCATTACAATTCCGCCGGTTTTTGTCGGCCTACTGCTCATCGGCTGCCTTGTGAGCGGCGGCAGGGACTTTGCCTCGCCGTGGCTCTTCGCCGCCGTTTTCTTCTTTCAGGTGCTGGCTCCGACTCTGGCCTATCCTATACAGCTTCTCGTGCCCCGGCTCAAAGCGCAGGGGCGTGACGGCCAGCGCAGGCTGGCATTCATCCTCACCGCCGCGGGCTACACCCTGTCGTTCATACTCGCTCTCGTTTTCCACGCGGGCAGGGAGCTTCTGTTTATCACCGCGGCCTATTTCTCCGCCGCGCTGCTGCTCGCCGTTGTCAACAAATTCAACAGGGTGAAAGCCAGCGGCCACGCCTGCAGCTCGATAGGCACCATGGTCTGCATGGTCCGCTTCTTCGGCCCCGCTTTTATCGCGCCCTGCGCGCTCATCGCCGCGGCGACGATGTGGGCCTCGCTGAAGCTGGGGCGGCACACGGCGTCCGAATTTCTCCTCGGCGCCGCCATCGGCGTCGCCGGCTTCCTGATCTGCGGCATCATTATTCTATAAGGAACAGATATGACAAAATTCCGTGAAAAGCTTGTAAAACTGCATAACAGGGCCGTCTGGGCCGAGCTGATCGCCATCGTGGGCTTCACGCTGCTCATGTGCGTGTTCATCTCGCCCGGCTCGTTCCGGCACAGCCTCGGCTTCATGCTGGGAAACCCGCTGCTCATCGCGCTCAACGCGCTGCCCATCGCCGTTATGCTGCTGGTCATCTACTTCATATGCTCGAACAGCTTTGTCTCCGGCGGCGTTACGAACCTCGTTTTCGGCCTGATGAGCTACGCAAATCTCCTCAAGGTCGAGGGGCGCGACGACCCCTTCGTCCCGGGCGACTTCGCACTTCTGCGCGAGGCTCTGCAGGCCACGGGCGAATACAGGCTGGATATGCACTTCGGCATCCTCGCCCTGATAATCCTCAGCTCGGCGGCGATGATACTGCTCGGCCTGTGGCTCGGCCGCACAAAAAAGCGCCCCGTTCTGCCCCGCGTCATCGGCGCGGCACTGAGTATCGCCGTGTTCCTCGGCTGCTTTTTCACCGTCTACCGCGACCGCGAGCTGTACGCATCCTTCCCCGTCAGCTCCGTTTACAACGTGACGGGCATATTCAACGAGCTCGGCTTCAACTACTGCTTCCTGTATAACTTCGGCCTGTACAGCGCGGACAAACCCGAGGGCTACTCCGAGGAGGCGGTCGAGCGGGATATCGAAAGCTACACCGCCGAAACGCCCGACGGCGACAGGCCGCAGGTGCTCATGATAATGTGCGAGGCCTTTTCCGACCTGTTTGAAAACGAGGCCTTCACCTATTCCTACGCAGAGCACCCCCTGAGAGCCTGGCGCGAGGTCTGCTCAAGCCCCAACGCCGTGACGGGTGAGATCGTTGTGCCCAACTTCGGCGCCGGCACCGCGAACACCGAGTTCGACGTTCTGACCGGAATGCAGACAAATCTCATAAACCGCACCAGCAACTCCGCCATGCGCAGCTTTTTCAAGGATATCCCCAGCGCCGCCACCGCCCTTGCCGACTGCGGCTACGACACCATGTACCTGCACCCGGGCGACAGCTGGTTTTATAACCGCGACAGCGCCCTGAGCCACATGGGCATTGAAAGCCGCGTTTTCAGCGAGGCCTTCGACGAGGAGACCCGCCTGCTCGATTCGGCCTTCCTCGACGTGCTCTGCGGCGAGCTTTCCGAGCGCACCGCCGGCGGCGAAAGCCTTTTCACCTACGCCACCACCATCCAGAACCATCAGGCCTACACCTATGACAAATACGGCTTTGAGATACCGAAAGTGCAGACCTCCCTCGACCTCAGCCCCGAGGCGGAGGAATACCTCTCCGTTTACGGCTACGGCATAAAGTGCTCCTCGGAGATGCTGCTTGAGCTGACAAGCCGCCTCAACGCGCTCGACGAGCCGTACATCCTCGTGTTCTTCGGCGACCATCTGCCGAACCTCGGCGCGGACTACCTGAGCTACCGCGAGCTGGGGCTCGACATCGGCAGCGGCGACAGCCCCGAGCAGCTCGTCGACAGCTGCACCGTACCCTTCCTCGTCTGGGTAAACGACGCATATCTCAATGGCCGCGACGCGCAGTCCGTGTTCTCCGCGCTCGAGCTTCCCGCCGACGGCAGGATAAGCGCCTGCTTCCTCGGCGAGATCGCGCTTGAGCTTGCCGGCTGCGAGACCGCCGACCCCTATTTCAGCTTCCTTTCCGAGCTTCGCCGCGTCCTGCCCGTCATCAAAAACGGCGTTGTCGGGACCCCGGACGGCAGCCTCAGCGCAAGCCCCACCTCGGAGCAGAGCGAGCTTATAAGCCGCATGCACTGCTGGCAGTACTACCGCATGGTATCCCGGAAGACGGGCTGAAGCCATCAAATAATGACAATTATCTATTGCAAAGAATTATGTAACCTGCTATAATTATGTTGCCGATTTTCAGCCCCGACCCGACCGGAGGTACTTACATGAAAAAGTGTTTTAGAATACTGGCCTTAGTGCTTGTTCTGGCATGCCTGCTGACCGTGGGAGCCGCAGCCGCGCCCGTTCCCGGAGACGGGCTCAACGTCTTTGAGGACGTTGCCGACATGACCACCTACACCTTCAGCGACCTCAGCTCGACCCACTGGGCTTATTCCGGCATCGAGGTCTCCTACAACAAGGGCGTCCTGCTCGGCTATCAGGACGGCACCTTCCGTCCGGAGAACACCGTGACCTGGGCGCAAGCCATCGTCATCGCCGCCCGCATCCACGCGGCCTACTTCGGCAACGCGCTGGACACGACCGTCAGAAACGGCGACTACTGGTACAGCCCCTATTACAGATACTGCGACGCGCGCGGCATGATCCCCTCGTCCTGCCCGAAGGGCGTGTACCTTGACGGCGTCATCATCAACCGCTACGACCTTGCCTACATATTCAGCCGCACCATCGGCGCCGAGGATATGCCCGCCATAAGCGACAGGGCCATCACCGATATCGACAGGATCCCTGCGCAGTACCTCAGCTCCGTCAAGACCCTTTACTCGGCCGGCATACTCAACGGCTGGGCCGATTACAGCTTCGGCGGCGACAGGCTCACCACCCGCGCCCAGATAGCCATGATCATCTCCCGCCTCCTGCTTCCCGCGGAGCGCGTGGGACACGACTCAAGGGTCAACGCCGACATGGCCGCGTTCCAGTCGAGCCTTGAAAACGACTCCGTCGCCGTGCAGATAGGCAAAAATTACTACTGCCTATACAGATCCTACGAGAGCGAGAGCGATATGCGCTACGCTCTGTACCTCGCCGACGGCAAGGATCTCACCCGCGCACTGTACACCGCCGAGCTCGGTCAGTACCTGAACAACATAAGCCTTTATAACGGCAAGGTGTACTTCTGCTGCGGCAATACCGGCAGCGCGGAGGGCTCCCTGCTGTGCTACGACCCCGCCACCGACCGCGTCGATACGGTCTACAGCGGCTATATCATCGAGTCCTACTGCTTCTATGACGGCGGCCTCTACGCCCTGGCCTACACCAACTACGCCGAGGATGTCTCCGGCTACAGATACGCCTTCGGCAAGATAGTCAACGGCGGCTTCAACGCCTTCTACTCCGACTTTACCTACGCCGAGGTCATGAATTTCGTGCCCTACGGCTGGAACGGCAAGATCTACTTCAAGCTGTCCGAGACCATGACCGTCAAAAACGGCGACGGCACCGCCGAGGTGAGCGTCGATAAGCTCCACGCCTACGACATCGCACGCGGCGAGCTGGAGAAGATCGCCGATTACAACATCAACACCAGCTTCTTCGACGGCCACGTCATGTACTTCCTCGCCTATGACGCCGACGGCAACTATGACCTTAACCTCTACGCCGTTTCCATCCAGGCTCCCGGCGCCGTCAAGACCGTCGGCGAGTTCCCCAAGACCACGAACGTGCGCTACCGCTCCCTGTATAAGCACGGCGATACCTTCTACTGCCTGTCGTCCTTCAACCGCAACCTGTACAGCATGGACAGCACCGGCGGCAGCCGCCTTGCCCTTATCTGCGGCGGCGTTTACGACAGCATCTGCTTCACGGATGACAAAATGATCCTCATCCCCAACACCCTCACCACCAGCAACCCCAACGAGATAAAGCTCTACAACGCCGACAGCCTTTCCTCCCGCGCACTCTATGGCGACTGGATCGGCCTGAGCGTCTACTATAAGGGAGCGCGCTTCGTGCCGGAGGAGGGCAAAAGCGTCTTCGTCTCGGACGAGAGCGTCAGCACCGTTTCCAACCTGTCCATAACCGTGCCCAAGGCCTTCTCCCGTGGCGACGACTTCATCGTGCAGGCCAAGTACCGCAACGATTTCAGCACCGGCATCAAGCTCCGCTCCTACATCGTCAAGGTGTATCTTGACAACGAGCTCGTGGCTTACGACTTCAACCGCATGGTCGGCATGGAGATGAAGTCCGGCGATATCCAGACCTACACCTTCGTCATTGCCGGAACCGATGTGCTCCGTGACTTTGAGGTCGCCGACGGACGCATAAGCGTCGAGATCGTCCCCACCTACGAAGTGATACCGGAACAGACAAAAAATTAAGGTTCTATGTCAATAGTTGGGGTAGAACAAAAGAAGAAAACATAAGAAGAAGGAG
>CAMJGL010000001.1:0-170059 GCA_946405205.1 uncultured Clostridia bacterium | reverse complement strand
GGGGGAGCTCGAGGGGGTCGGTGCGTAAAGAAAACATGCCGGTGGCATGTTTTCAGCATCCGACCGCAGGAGCTATGCTCCGAGGAGGGAAGTTGAAGTGCCCTTGCTCGCCTTGCCGCTGATACAGTTTGCGCCCCTGCATTGCGACGGGGCGCAAACTGTGCGGCTGCGGAAATTGCGCAACGCCTTCATCTGCCGCCGGCAGCGGCGCCGCGCAATTCTCGAATTGGATAAATAGCCATCAAAAACGTCTGATTTATCAGACTTTTTGGCACGCTGAAAAACGGCTGCTTGCAGCCGCTTTTTGCCATATGATACTATTCTTCTGTTTCTTCCGGTTCCGGCTCCGGCCTTATCTCGAGTGCAACGAGTTTTTCGGTCAGAAGCTTATAAAGATTTGAGTATATTGCGGATTCAACAATAAGATTCTTTACGGGGATGTCGTTCGTGACGCTCTCGTCGAAAATCCCGGCTGAGGACTGTATTACCTGCTTTGCGCAAAGCGTGGATATGCTGCGGTGCCGAAGAACAAAATCATTATATATCTCCCTGACCGTATCATCAGCTATGTTCATGGGTATAATCCTGCTTACAACGGAAATGCTCAGACTCTGCTTGAGCGAGCATATGATTATGAGATACGCAAGGTGGATGCGGGTATACTTTTTCTTCACGGGGGCGGGCATGATCTTCATGCGGACGTAATTATTGATGGTGCTGGGCGTGATAACGGGCTCGCTTTCTTCGCCGTGGGGCAGAAGGTCGAGAAAACGCCCGACAAGAGATATGACCTGATCCATGTACAGCTCAAAATCAGGCAGCTCCTCCCATGTCGGAAGATGAAACCCCGCTATATAATTATCCCATCTGTGCAGCTTGGCAGCTATGATCTCCTTATTGTAAATTGTCATCATCCCCCATACTGTAATATTGCTGACATTATATCACATTTATAATAGACAATACAAGCATATATAATGTTCATTATTATTTAACATAATAGATATTTACATAATAATAAAAATGCGATAAAATAATAAACGATATTAGATACGTCGGAGGTCAACAAATGGCTTTAGAAATATTTACTGATTCGGCAGCCAACATCCCGAGAGAAAAAGTTGAAGCTATGGGTATCAACGTTATCCCGTGCAGCTACGAGGTGGGCGGAAAGATAATCCGCTGTCCCGAAGTACCCGAGGATTTTGACGGACGGCAGTTTTATGATCTGCTGCGCGGCAAGGCCGAAGTGCGTACAAGCATGACGAACACCCATGAATTTGAGGAGCACTTTGAAAAAGCGCTCGAAAAGGGAAACGATGTGCTGTATATAAGCATATCCTCAGGCATCAGCGGCACATATAATGCCTCGCGCATCGCTGCCGAGGAACTGCATGATAAATACCCCGAGCGAAGGATCGAAACATTTGACTCCATGGGGGCCGGTCTCGGAATAGGTCTGCTGGTGCTTAGGGCGGCGGAATACCGGGCTCAGGGCATGGACCTTGACTGGATACTCAGCAAGCTCAATTCCGACAGGTACGGCCTGTGCGAGTATTTCACCGTTGACGACCTGATGCATCTGCGGCGCGGAGGACGCTTATCCGGCGTTGCCGCGGTAATGGGCACGGTGCTCAATATTAAGCCCCTGCTTCGCGGCGATGAAGAGGGAAAAATCGTTGTATTTTCCAAGCTGCGCGGCAGAAAAAAGGCGATAGCCGCAATAGCCGAGGAATATAAGGCCAAGGTCAAGGATCCCGCCAGTCAAATAGTTGCCATAAGCCACGGCGACTGCCTTGAGGATGCAGAAACGCTTGCCGCAATGGTAAGAAAGATAGCCGAGCCCAGGGAGCTGATAATTTCAATGCATGAGCCCTTTACCGGCATCCATGTCGGACCGGGCATGCTCTCGCTGTTCTTTATAGGCAGCGGAAGATAACAAAAGAGGTCACCGCAGGGTGACCTCTTTTACATCAACTATCGTTTATCAGTGGTGCTCGTTCGTGCCCTTGTCTCCTATACCGAAGTGGAGCTCTTTCATGCCCTCGACCTCGTCGCAGATATCCTTGAGCTGACATACGGAGCAATCGGTGGGAAGACCCTCCATGATGTGTGTGAGAGTGCCGGTGATGGCGTCGGCCTTCTTTGCATTTTCATGCAGCGCCTTGAAATCGATGCTGGGATCGGTGACGAAAATGACAGTGACGTTCAGAACGTTGGGATCCTTCTTGTACGCCTCAATGTAGCGGTTGCCGACAGCCTCGAAATTGATGCCTCTTTTGATGGCCTTTTTTGAAACGCGGATCTGCTCGCGGTGGCTCTCGGGAGACATACGCACCATGTAGCCCTCGGGGTAAACATGATATTTGCAGAATTCGATATCCTT
Organism: uncultured Clostridia bacterium; assembly: GCA_946405205.1. Lineage (GTDB taxonomy): Bacteria > Bacillota > Clostridia > Oscillospirales > Oscillospiraceae > F23-B02. Next base: position 167,673 of record CAMJGL010000001.1, on the reverse strand, counting down.
CAGCGCACGGTAGACCTCCTCGTCCTCGCCCTCGAGAACGCCGACGCGGAGAAGAACGATGCGTGCGAAGGGGACGTCCTTCCTGATCTCCTTGAGATCGGGGCCGTAAAGCATTATCTGATCCTTGCTGACGAGCTCGGAGCTCGTAGTGGTGCAGATGTAGTTGGAAGAACCGAGACCGAGAGCGCCGAGCTCATACGCGGCGTCGCTCTGCAGAACCAGCTCTGCGGCTCCAAGATCGGGCCATGCCTTGGACGGCTTGCAGTCCCATACCTTAGCCTTGCCCTTTGAGAGGATTTCCCTGGTATTTTCTATAAGCGCGTTATAAAGTTCCATGATTAGTCTCCTTTACGCATTTGATTTTCTGATTTAATTATATTCCATACAGCAGTATTGAACTGTGGTAAATTCTACACTCAGAAATAAATGTTAAAAAAATTACACATAAGTATATTAAAGCAGAAAACCGAACAAATTTAAAGAGTTTTTTGTGAAATTGCGACAAAAACGCAAAATTGACTAATAAAATTGCCGCCTGGCTACTCAGGCGGCAATGATTTTAAATATCCGTGTTTTTTATATCGCGGTTAAGGATGCGCATTTCTCCCGCAACAAGAATTGCGATGGTAGCTGAGGCCAGAATATCTCCGACGGGGCCGGCGTACAGCAGACCCTCAATACCCATAATGTGGCCGAGAACAAACGCGGCGGGAAGGAAATAGATAAGCTGACGGGTGAGGGTGCAGATCATGGCCTTCGTGGGCTTGCCGATGGACTGGAAGAATATGCCCGAGGGGATGATGAAGCCGGTAAGGAAGATCACCGCGAGGAAAATGTGGAAGCATTTGAGCGCAAACTGGTTGTACAGCTCGCTTTCCTGGCCGAAGAGGTTGACTATTGACTGAGTGAAAAGCTGGAAGCAGGCCCAGCCGACGACACCGACGGCAAGGCCGATGACTATCGTCTTCAGGTAAGTCTCCTTGACACGCCTGAAGTTTCTGGCGCCGTAGTTGTAGCCGACGATGGGCTGGCTGCCGATGCCGAGGCCGACCATGACGCTCACTATAATGGAGTTTACCTTCATGACGATGCCCTGTGCCGCGAGGGGGATATCGGGACCGTAAATACTCTCGGCACCGTAGGTGACTATAAGATTATTCATGCATATGACAACGATAGTGGAGCCGAATTGAGTGAAGAAGCTCGAAATACCGAGGGGCAGGAAGGAAAAGACCGTCTTTGTGCGGAGCTTTGCGTACTCAAGCCTGAACTGAATGCCTTTGAGGCGGGGTATGTATGCGATGGCGAGGACGAAGTTGAGCGCCTGACCGATGATCGTCGCCCATGCGGCGCCTGCCACGCCCCAGCGCAGGCCAAGCACGAACCATGCGTCGAGAATAATGTTTGTGATGCAGCCGGCTATGTTGCAGAGCATTGCGTATCGGGGGCTGCCCTGAGCGCGTATAATGCTGCTGACCGTCATGCTGACGCATACAAAGGGAATGCCTATGAGCGTGATCCGCGCATACTCGACCGCATATTCAAAGGTCTGGGCGGAGACGGTGTTTCCGCCGCAGAGTTTGAGAACCGGCTGAAGGAAAAGCTCCATGGAGAGCGTTATAAACAGACCTGCCAGCAGTGAGATCGCAATGCCGTTGCCCATGGTGCGCGCGGCTTCGTCATAGCTGCGCTGCCCCAATTTCAGACTGAAATATGCGACGCAGCCGTCGGCGATCATAGTTCCGATAGCCATTGATATGGTAACGAGGGGGAATGTGAGGTTGGTAGCCGCGTTGCCCAGCATACCGACGCCCTGGCCGATGAAGATCTGGTCTACGATATTGTATATGGAGTTTACCACCATCGCCGCAATGGCGGGCAGAGCGAATTTAAGCATAAGCTTGACGATGGGTTCTTTTTCAAACATCGCAAGCGAATTATCCTGATTCATTTTCGTTCACCTGACAGCTTATTGATTCAAACTCTACAGATTATAGCATATGTAGTTATACTTGTAAATGTTTATAAAAAAAGCACAATATTTTTGTGCTAAGTGCCTAATAATCGGACTTCTTAGACTGTATAAATACGTTTATATATGCGCCGATAAGGATGATATACATACACCAGTACATCCACAGCAGGGAAATAACGATAGCTGCAAGGCTGCCGTAGGTGGAATACCCGCCGCCGTAGACGATGAACAGAGAGAAAAGCCAGGTGAACAGAAGCCACGCGGCGGCGGCAGCGGCAGCTCCGGGGATAAGCGCGGTAAAGCGCAGCTTCATGCCGGGCGTGCCGAGATAAATGGCGAGAAAAGCCGCTGCTATGACAACAAAAACGACGACGAAACGGAGCTTGATGAGCAGCTTCAACGCCGGTGAGATGCTCGGCAGCCTGGAATTGAGGAACTGATATATCTCCTGCCCGAACACCATGAGCGCGAGCAGGATAATCATGACGGCGATAATGCCGACAGTGTAGATGCAGGCGGTCAGGCTGCGGCGAAGATAGGAGCTGTATTTCGGCGCGTCGGCGATGTCCTCGATACCGCGGATGAGAGCGGAAAAGGCCCGGCTCGAGAGCCATATGGCGATCAGAATGGAAAGCGGCAGTATGGCGCCCGGCGCAAAATAAATGTCGCCGATAACGTTTTCGATTATCGACTGGAGAGCCGTGGGGATATAGCGATCGATGATTTCAAGCAGCGTGTCCTGAGAAAGCCCCGTGAGAGGTATAATAGCGGTTACTATTGCGACAAAGGGCACAAGGGACATAAACATATAAAACGCGCTTGCGGCAGCATGAGCGTTTATGTTTTTGCGGCTTATTCCGTCGGTGAAAATTTTGACTTGAGCAATAAAATTCTTCATGTATACCCCAAAATCAGACTGTGTTGATAATTGCATTGAGCAAAAAGAAAAAACAGCTGTCAAGCTGAAATTACCGTCCGTGAGGACGGTAATTTCAGCATATCAAAGTCAGCCTGCCGGTAAGGTTTGAAACGTCTATGGTGCTTGAGCCTTCGCCGCGCTCGCCGTCGAGGGACCAGTCCAGCTCGGGCGGAGCGCTGATCGTAAGGTGATCGGTCTGGAAAAAGTCCAGAAACGGGGAGGAGTAATCCTGCATAAGGATGCCTATCAGCAGATTCTGAAAATCAATGAGAGTGCGGGGCTCATGGACAAGCAGCACCTCGAACTGCCCGTCGCCGGTATCGACAACGTTTTTAGGCAGAGTTATGGTACCTGCAACGGAAGTAGAATTGCATACGGCTCCGAAGATATAGTCGCCCTCGCAGACAAAACTGCCGGTGTCGAGCCTCAGATGATGTGCTTTTACCTTTGGCAGGTCCTTTACCGCGTCAAGAATATATGCGGAATGTCCGAGAACGTTCTTCAAATTCTGCGGCGTCGTATAGGAAAGCCATGAGAAAGCGCCGAAAGCGGCAACATAGGAAAAATACCTGTCCCCGAATTTGCCGATGTCTATCAATTTCGGATTTCCGGTCGCTGCATCAAGCGCGGCTGTGAGCGGGTCGGAGGAAATGCCGTGACAGGCGGCAAAATCATTTGTACTGCCGGAGGGAATGTAGCCGAGCGGGACGTCGGTACCGCTGAGCATAAGCCCGCTTATAGTCTCGTTGAGAGTTCCGTCTCCGCCGATGCATACGACAAGGTCGAACTCAGGGGAATAGAGCCTTGCAAACTCCGTGGCGTCGCCCTGCTTTCCGGTGGGGAATGCCGTTACGGCGCAGCCCCTGTCGCTGAAGACCTTAATGATGTCCGGAAGAAAGCGCTGGGATAACCGCCGCCCTGAAACGGGATTGAATATAAGCATCACGCGTTTAAGCTGAGAAAAAGGTTTCATTGCCAGTATAACTCCGGATAGCTCAGAATATGCCCACGATCATGAGGCAGAAGTAGGCCGAGGGAATGGAAAACAGCAGACTGTCGACCCTGTCCATAACGCCGCCGTGACCCGGAATGAGGTTGCTGTAATCCTTCATACCCGCCATGCGCTTAATAAGCGAAGCCGCCAGATCGCCGATCTGGCCGAAGCTCGAGCATATGAGAGCGGTCAGCATGCATATGACGAGAGGGATATCAAAGCTTGACCTGAGAACGAAGTACATTATCGCGCCCGCGATAACGGAAGAGACGGCGCCGCAGACCGTGCCCTCCACCGTCTTGTTCGGGCTGACCTCGGGAGCCAGCTTATGCTTGCCGAAGCGCTTTCCGCCGAAGAGCGCGAAGCTGTCGCAGACCCATGTGGAAATGCAGGCGATGGCGAATACGGGGATCCATATGATGTTATCCATAAGAGCGAGCTTATATACGATCATAAAGGGAACAAGGGGATAGACGAGCACGGCAAGGCTTGCGAGGGCGCCCGGAGCGCGCACGCTCTTTGAGACTATCCCGGCGGTCATGACCGCAAATACCGCGAGGAAGAACAGAGCCTCGCAGACGATGCCGTCGGCCTTGAACCAGATAGCTGCGGCGGTGGCGGCGGCGTAAGCGTACAAGATCCACGGCACGCATTTGACATCCCTGCAGCCTATTGCACGGCAGGTCTCCCAGACAGCCATGACAGACGCGGCCAAAAGGAACAAAGCGCGGGTGACCGGACCCAGGGCAAAGCAGGCAACAACGATTATTATAAGAACAGTTGCAGAAATTACGCGGGTTTTCAAGTGTATACCTTCTTTCAGAAGCTGGAAAAGATCTCAGCCGACATTCAACAATATTATTGAAAATATAACACAAGCGGGATGTCGATACAACAACAAAAAGTTTCAAACGGCGGAATTGTTGAAAAGGATAATCTGAATTTAAAATTGTTCTTGTATTTTTAGTAAAAAAATGTGATACTTAATTAAAAATTACGTCTCTATTGTTAGATAGTTAGGAGAAAGTTTTGGACGATCGGCGTATTGTTGAGCTTTTTCTGGAACGTTCGGAAGAAGCCATCTTGCAAACAGATATAAAATATGGCCGCTACTGTCATAGGATAGCTTTTAATGTTCTCGGCAATGATGAAGACAGTGAAGAGTGTGTGAACGACGCTTATATGAGGGCGTGGGGTAGTATTCCGCCGAATGAGCCCTCGTCCCTGTCGTCGTATATCGGAAGGATCACGCGAAACCTTGCCCTTGACAGACTGCGGCAGAAGCAGAGCGACAAGCGCGGAAACGGCGAAGTGCCGCTGCTGCTTGACGAGCTTGCCGAATGTGTGTCGGGACACAACGAGCTTGAGCGGCGGCAGGACTCTGCTGAGATAACCGCTGCCATTGACAGCTTCCTTGGAGGGCTCAATCCGGTGGAGCGGGGAGTTTTTATGCGGCGATACTGGATGATGGAGCCGATTGACGCCATTGCAAGGCGCTATGATATATCGTCATCAAAAACAACAACAATGCTTTTCAGACTGCGAAACAGGCTGAAAAAACATTTTATGAAAGAAGGAATTCCGCTTTGAAGAGCGAAGAACTGCTTCGGCATATAGGATCGGTAAAAGATGAATATATAGAAGAGCTTATGAGCGAACCGGCAATACCGGCACGCAGACGCGCCGGCAACCGCGGACTGATCGCTTCGATCGCAGCCTGCCTTGCCGTTGTTTTGCTCGGAACGTCGATCATGGCGGCAAACGGCGCCGACGTTGAAACCGGCAAAATGACCCTGTCAGGAGGAATAACGACCCTGACCATGGCGCAGAACAGCGTTATCATGCTCGATGTCAACCCCAGCATCCGCCTTGAGGTAAACGACAGAGGCGTTGTCGTTGAGGCTCAGGCGCTCAACGAGGACGCACAGACCGTCATGGCCGAGCTTGAGCTGTGCGGTAAGGATTACACCGCCGCGGTCACGGACGTTATCGGCGCCCTGCAGGAAAAACAGTATATAACCGAATTGAAGAACTCCATCCTTGTCAGCGTGACAGATGCCAACGAGAAAACGGCGGAAGCCTTGCGTGAGAATGTCGTCAACGCTGTTGTTGAGTTCAATAAATCAATTGACTACGGACTGTCTGTCCTGAGTCAGACGATGAAAGCTGATAAATCGCTCAGCGACATCGCCGGAGAGTACGGCGTGTCCGAGGGACGCATCGAGATGATAAACAAGCTGATCTCCGAGCACAGCAGCTACAGCTTTGAGGAGCTTATTAAGTGCAATATCCAGACTATGAACCAGCTCTTTGAATATATAGGATTGCCCGATACCATCCTGCGCACGGGCGGGGCAGCCGGCGTTGTACCCGCGGAGTACAGGGAAAAGCTCAAGCTCGACGAACTCAACTGCGAGGAGCTTCTGAGCTTCACAAGCGCGATATCCGATTTTTATGATAAGCTCAGCGAGTATTACAGCGAAAGTGATGTTGCGAAGCGAATAGGCTATGAGTTCAATATCATTGAGGCCAGCACCGAGGACGGACAGAAGCTCTGGGCTGTTCTGGCGGAGAGCCTGACGAGGAACATAGGCGACCATGCGGCTATAATCAATATCGGCCAGAGCGTCGTCAGCGATTGGTATAATCAGAGCAACATCCATCAAATAGCTCAGTATTTGAAAGACGCGATATTGTCGGCGGCGTGACAGCTTATACTCATTTTCACTGTGAGCCGGCTCACCAAAAAAGGTACGGTCCGAGATTGGACCGTACCTTTTTCTTTGCTGTAAATGGCAGTTGGCATTCGCAAGAAGCCAAGCACGCGGCAAGCCCATACAGCAGGGCGACAGGCATTACTTTTGCCTGCGCAGTAAATAAACAGTTGAAATAACTGCCGCAATATACTAATATAATCGCAGTAACGGAATGAGGTGACACATGAGCACTAAAGCCAAGATGCCGTTCCGGCGGGTGAAGCTCCACCCACTGGATGAAGCATTATATGTTATGATAATTATACTCTCGTTTTTTCTGGGTGCTGTATTATGCGTGCTAATGGAAAAGCTTGAACTGAGCATTGCTCTCACTGACAGCGGTGTGATCTATTATAGTTATGAGTCCCTGGCATTGATCCCACTGCTTTTTTACATAATATTTACCCCGATCATGTTCGCGGCGTTAAGACTTGAGTGGCGAAAACCACTGTTTATGAAGCTTCAAAGAAAAGGCCGCAGGCCCTACACTGCCGATGAGCTTGATCATATAAAGAAGAAAAGCAAAATCCTAAGGTGGACAGCGGGTGTTCTTGGAGCGGTGTGCCTTGCAATAGCTCCCTTTGGGATATATGGCAGGGAGACCATGGATGCAGATGGACTCGTCAAAGTCTATTCATGGAAAAACGAGATCAAGGAAAGCTATGCATTCTCTCCGGAGGACGCATCGCTCGTCACCTTCGGAGCGATACCACCCGGAGGAAAACACACAAACGCGGGCTTTTTTATAAGTGTTATGTACAATGATGGAGATGAGTATACTTTTAGCAGCGGCGGATTCTTATCAAATTCAAAAGCCCTTGATTTCATGTTGAATTTCAAGAATTGCCTTGCAGATGATGTGATAATAAAGTACGAAAAAACTGAGTGTTTGGACAGGCTTATAAACTATTTCGATATGTCAAGTATCGAGGCAAATAAGCTGCGCGAGCTGTTTAATGAAAACTGAGGGTGATTGTCTATCGCCCTCAGTTTTGCTGTATTTCACCCACTTTAGACTACTTGATGAACAGAGGCGGATCGATCACATACCAATAGTAGGACAAACTTAATTCAAATCTCTACAAGGGCAAACAAGAATTAATATACAGTATTAGCCTCTACAGTAAGGTTGTTTATGATAAATATGCACAAACATGAAATAATATGCAGTGTTTCTGTTGACAGCGGATGAATAAAGTGCTATAAATTAACTCGTAAATAACGAATATTTATTCATTCGGAGGTAAATATCATGAATAAAAAGAATATAAAAAAAGTAGTGCTCGCCTATTCCGGCGGCTTGGATACATCCATCATCATCCCCTGGCTGAAGGAGAACTATAATAACTGCGAGGTCATCGCTGTCTCCGGCAACGTCGGTCAGGCCGATGAGCTCGAGGGTCTTGAGGAGAAGGCACTCAAGACGGGTGCGAGCAAGCTGTATGTTCTCGACCTCACCGAGGAGTACGCAGCCGATTACATCATGCCCTGCCTGAAGGCCGGAGCCGTTTACGAAGAATATCTGCTGGGCACCAGCCACGCTCGTCCCTGCATCGCAAAGGGACTTGTTGACGTCGCCATAAAGGAGGGCGCGGACGCCATATGCCACGGCTGCACCGGCAAGGGCAACGATCAGGTGCGTTTCGAGCTTGCCATCAAGCATTTTGCCCCCAATATGCCCATAATCGCCCCCTGGCGTGAGTGGACGATAAAGTCCCGCGATGAGGAGATAGATTACGCCGAGGCGCACAACGTGCCTCTGAAGATAAACCGTGAGACCAACTACTCCAAGGATAAGAACCTCTGGCATCTCTCCCACGAGGGTCTGGATCTTGAGGATCCCGGCAACGAGCCCACCTACGAGAAGGAGGGCTTCCTTGAAATGGGCGTGAGCCCGATAAACGCACCCGATGTGCCCACCTATGTCACCATCGACTTTGAGCAGGGCATTCCCGTTGCGGTCGACGGCGAGAAGCTTACTCCCAAGGGAGTTATCCTGAAGCTCAACGAGCTGGGCGGCAAGAACGGCATCGGCCTTCTGGACATCGTCGAGAACCGTCTCGTCGGCATCAAGTGCCGCGGCGTGTATGAGACCCCGGGCGGCTCTATCCTCTACAAGGCTCACTCCGTGCTCGAGACCATCTGCCTTGACAAGATGACCCTGCACGAGAAGCAGAAGATAGCCATCACCTTTGCCGAGCTCGTCTATAACGGCCAGTGGTTCACTCCGCTGCGCGAGGCGCTGTCGGCCTTCGTCGACAAGACCCAGGAGAAGGTGACCGGCACCGTGAAGCTCAAGCTATATAAGGGCAACATGATAAACGCCGGTGTATGGAGCCCCAACTCCCTGTACTCCGAGGAGATAGCGACCTTCGGCGAAAGCGATTACAACCAGAAGGACGCGGAAGGCTTCATAAACCTCTACGGTCTGCCCATCAAGGTTCAGGCCATCGTGGACGGCAAGTAATAAACATGTCCTGCGCGGGAATCGACCCGCGCAGGACTGCTGGTATTGAGAGGGAATAGATCATGGCAAAAATGTGGGCAGGCAGGACTGCCGGAAATACGGATAAGATAGCGGACGACTTCAACTCGTCCATTTCCTTTGACTGCAGGATGTATAAGCAGGACATTGAGGGCAGCATGGCTCATGCCGCCATGCTCGGCGCGAAGGGGATAATATCGGCAAAAGACGCGCAGACGCTCATCGAAGCTCTCGGCGGTATAGCCGACGATCTTGCCTCCGGCGCGCTCCAGTTTGATCCCGGCTGCGAGGACATACATATGTTTGTCGAGCAGGTGCTGACCGAGCGCATCGGCGATGTCGGAAAGAAGCTGCACACCGCGCGCAGCCGCAACGATCAGGTCGCTCTTGACCTGCGCATGTATCTCAGGGAGGAGACCCGGGAAATAATCGGGCTTATCAAGAGCCTGATAAGCGCAATATGCGCTCAGGCGGAGGAGCACAAGGCGTCCATCATGCCCGGGTACACCCATTTGCAGCGTGCCCAGCCCATCACCTTCGGCCACCATCTCATGGCCTATGCCATGATGCTGCTCAGGGATCTTGACAGGCTAAAGGATGCATCGGCGCGCATGAACATCTCGCCCATAGGCTGCTGCGCCCTTGCCGGTACGACCTATGATACCGACAGGTATATGGAGGCGGAAAGGCTCGGCTTTGACGGCATCGCCCTCAACAGCCTTGACGGCGTTTCCGACCGTGACTTCTGCCTTGAGCTTCTGAGCGCATATTCCATCCTCATGATGCACCTGTCGCGCTTGTCGGAGGAGATCATACTCTGGTCGAGCTGGGAGTTTAAGTTCGTGGAGCTGTCCGACGCGTACACAACGGGCTCATCCATAATGCCGCAGAAGAAAAACCCCGACATGGCGGAGCTGATAAGGGGCAAGACCGGCAGGGTCTACGGCGATCTTATGGCGCTGCTGACGACGCTCAAGGGACTTCCGCTTGCGTATAACAAGGATATGCAGGAGGACAAGGAGGGCATATTTGACGCTGTCGACACCGTGAAAATGTGCCTGAAGGTCATGGCACCCATGATAGCGACGATGTCCGTCTGCACCGACAACATGAAAAAGGCCGCCCAGAAGGGCTTTATCAATGCCACCGACCTTGCCGACTATCTGGTGAAGAAGGGGCTACCCTTCCGCAGCGCGTATAAGCTCTCGGGTCAGCTCGTTGCAAAGTGCATTGCCGAGGGCAAGGTGCTTGAGGAGCTGAGCCTTGAGGAGTACAAGAGTTTTTCCGAACTGTTCGGGGAAGACCTCTATGCGGATATCGACCTCATGGCCTGCGTTGAAAAGCGCATCTCCGAGGGCGGCACCTCGGTAAAATCCGTTGAAAAACAGCTTAAATATGTGAAAGAGTGCCTTGAAAAATGACAAAAGTATTCATTGACGGCAGCGCCGGCACCACCGGCCTGCGCATACATGAGAGAATTGAAAATCGCGGCGATATCGAGCTTATAAGCATCCCGTCAGAGCTTCGCAAGGATGCGAAGGCGCGCAAGGAGGCAATAAACAGCGCCGACGTCGCTTTTCTCTGCCTGCCTGACGCGGCCTCGGTCGAGGCGGTCACGCTGGTAGAGAGCAATGTCGCCGTTATCGACACCTCCACCGCTCACCGCTGCAATGACGACTGGGTGTACGGCTTTGCCGAGCTCGGCCTGCGGGAGAGGATAAAAAACACAAAGCGCCTTGCAAATCCCGGCTGCCACGCAAGCGGCTTTATCGCGCTGGTACAGCCGCTTGTAAAGGCCGGACTCATTGCTCCCGACACTGCGCTAAGCTGCTTTTCCGTTACCGGCTATTCCGGCGGCGGAAAGAAAATGATAGGTGAGTATGAGGCAAACGACAGGCCTGAGACCTTCAATTCGCCCCGCCAGTACGGCCTTTCCCAGCAGCATAAGCATCTTGCGGAGATGGTGAAGCTGTGCGGCCTTGAGACAGCGCCGGTGTTCTGCCCAATAGTCGCGGATTATTACAGCGGGATGTGCGTGACCGTGCCGCTTTTCGGCAAAGACCTCAGGGGCAGCGTCAGCGATATCACGGCTTTGTACAGGGAAATGTACAGCGGCAGAATAGTCCATTACGACGAAAACGCTGACGAAGCGGGATTTTTGACCGCCAATGTAATGTCCGGGCGCGACGATATGCAGATAACGGTCTCCGGCAGCGGGGACAGGATCCTGCTCGTGTCGAGATTTGACAATCTCGGCAAGGGCGCTTCGGGCGCGGCGATACAGAATATGAACATAATCTTGGGCGTGGACGAGACCACGGGATTGGAGCTTTGAAGATGAAAACGGTTTCAGGCGGCGTGTGCGCGGCAAAGGGCTTTACGGCAAACGGCCTTCACTGCGGCATACGGAAAAATCACAATAAAAAGGACCTCGCCATGATTCTCAGCGAGGTCAAGGCCAACGCCGCGGCTGTATATACGACAAACCTCGTCAAGGGCGCGCCGCTCATCGTAACAAAGCGGCATCTTTCCGACGGCAGGGCGCAGGCCGTCATCTGCAACAGCGGCAACGCCAATACCTGCAATGCCGACGGCATTGAGATAGCGGAAAAAATGAGCGGGCTTGCGGCGCGGGAGCTCGGGCTGAGCCCCGATGACATAGTGGTAGCCTCTACCGGCGTTATCGGTCAGAAGCTCGATATCGCGCCCATTGCGGCGGCTGTTCCCGCACTTGCGGCGGGACTGAGCAGCGATGGCAGCGCTGCCGCCTGCGAGGCTATCATGACCACCGACAAGGAGCTGAAGCAGCTCGCGGTGGAGTTTGAGCTCGGCGGAAAAACCTGCCGCATAGGCGGCATCGCCAAGGGCAGCGGCATGATCCACCCCAATATGGCGACGATGCTCGTATTTATGACCACCGACGCCGCCATCTCCTCCGAAATGCTGCAGAAGGCTCTTTCAAGCGACATTAAGAAGAGCTTCAACATGCTGTCGATCGACGGGGACACCTCAACAAACGACATGGTGACCGTACTTGCAAACGGCATGGCAGGGAACAAGGAGATCTGCTGCGATAACGAGGATTTTGCCGTTTTCATGAAGGCGCTGAACACCGTCACGGTGCAGCTTTGCCGCATGATAGTCGGCGACGGCGAGGGCGCGACCAAGCTGCTTGAATGTGCTGTCAGCGGCGCGAAGGACGAGGAAAACGCAAAAACAGTCGCAAAAAGCGTCGTATGTTCGAGCCTTCTGAAGGCCGCGATGTTCGGAGCCGACGCCAACTGGGGCAGGGTGCTGTGCGCCATCGGCTACAGCGGGGCCGAGGTCGACGTAAGCAAGGTCGAAGTCAGCTTCAAGTCGGCCAAAGGCGAGATATGCGTGTGCAAAAACGGCGCGGGCATAGACTTTTCCGAGGAAAAGGCCAAGGAGATACTGCTCGAAAGGGAGATAGATATTCTCATCGGCCTCGGCGACGGCAATGCCTGTGCCACGGCCTGGGGCTGCGACCTGACCTATGACTATGTGAAGATAAACGGAGATTACCGGACGTAATGAGTACAGAGTTTTCAAACGCGCAGCGGGCCGAGGTACTGACTCAGGCACTGCCGTATATCCAACAGTATAACGGCAAGATCGTCGTCGTGAAATACGGCGGAAACGCCATGATAAACGAGCAGCTCAAGGAGCAGGTGATGGAGGATATCGTCCTTCTGCACCTTGTCGGCGTCAAGGTCGTGCTCGTCCACGGCGGCGGGCCGGAGATAAGCGAGCTCATGACAAGGCTCGGCAAAAAGACCGAGTTTGTAAACGGCCTGCGCGTCACGGACAAGGAAGCCGTTGAGATCGTGCAGATGGTGCTTGCAGGTAAGGTCAACAAAAGCCTTGTCAACCTCCTTGAGATGAAGGGCGGCAAGGCAATGGGCATATCCGGCATGGACGGGCGGCTCATCGAGGCGAAGATGCGCAACGAATCTCTCGGCTATGTCGGCTCAATCACTAACGTGAACATAGAACCCGTCACCGACCTGCTGGAAAAGGGGTATATCCCCGTGATTTCGACCTTGGGCTGCGACAGGGACGGCAACACCTATAATATTAACGGCGATACCGCCGCGGCGTTCATCGCGGGTGCGCTGGGCGCAGAACGCCTTATCATGATGACCGATATCGCCGGTATACTGCGCGACAGGGATAACGCCGATACGCTCATACCGCTTATAACGGTCGACGAGGCCGTGGAGCTGTTCCGTCAGGGCGTGATATCGGGAGGCATGATACCCAAGGTCGATTGCTGCATCGACGCAATAAACCGCGGCGTAAAGAAGGTCATAATCATGGACGGCAGGGTGCCGCACTCCATACTTATGGAGATACTGACCGACGAGGGCGCGGGAACAATGTTTGTAGGAGAGAATAACGGTGAGTGAGATAATAAAAACCGACAATGAGTATGTCGCAAATACATACGCCCGTTTCCCACTGGTGCTCAGGGAGGGAAAGGGCTCGCTTGTTTATGACGAAACAGGCAGGGAATATATCGACATGGGCAGCGGCATAGGCGTGACGGCCTTCGGCATAGCCGACGACGAATGGCAGGCCGCCGTTAAAACGCAGCTGGGAAAGCTTCAGCATATGTCAAACCTGTATTACACCGAGCCCTGCGCAGAGCTTGCAAAGCTGCTGTGTGAAAAGACCGGCATGAAAAAGGTGTTTTTCGCAAACTCGGGTGCGGAGGCCAATGAGTGCGCGATAAAAACAGCCCGCAAATGGGGCTGCGAGAATAAGGGCGAGGAGTATTCGACCATCGTGACCCTTGTAAACAGCTTCCACGGCCGCACGATAACGACCCTTGCCGCCACAGGTCAGGAGCACTATCACGAGGATTTTAAGCCTCTTACACCGGGCTTTGTGTACGCCGAGGCGAATGACCTTGAGAGCGTGAAAAAGCTCGTGGCAGAAAACAAGGTCTGCGCCGTGATGTTCGAGTGCGTTCAGGGCGAGGGCGGCGTTATCCCGCTCACGGCCCAATTCGTTCAGGGGCTTGCAGAGCTTGCCGAAAAGGAAAACCTCCTGCTCATTGCCGACGAGGTACAGACCGGCAACGGAAGGACGGGCGAGCTGTATGCGTACATGAACTTCGGCATTAAGCCGGATATCGTGTCCACCGCCAAGGGACTCGGCGGCGGACTGCCTCTGGGCGCCTGTCTTATGGGCGAAAGGACCGAGAATGTTCTTAAATTCGGCGACCACGGCTCCACCTTCGGCGGAAATCCGGTCTGCTGCGCCGGAGCCCTGAGCATAATAAGCCGCATTGATGAGACCCTGCTTGCGCAGGTCAAGCAAAAGAGCGAGTATATCATTGACGAGCTCAGCGGAGCGGACGGTGTCGAGAGCGTGAGCGGCATGGGGCTCATGCTCGGCATCAAGACGAAAAAGCCTGTCAAGGATGTCCTGAACGAGTGCATGGCTAACGGCGTTTTGTGCCTTACGGCAAAGGATAAGCTGCGGCTTCTGCCGGCGCTGAACATACCCATGGACGTGCTCGAAAAGGCGGTAGGCGTCATTAAAGCGGCCTGCAGGGAGGATTAAGCGATGTCTTTAAAAGGAAAGAATTTTCTCAAGCTGTTGGATTTTACTCCCGCGGAGATAAGCGAGTTCCTGGAGCTTGCCGCGGAGCTTAAAAATAAAAAGAAAAACGGCATACCGCATGAGCTGCATAAAGGAAAGAATATTGCGCTTATTTTTGAAAAAACGAGCACCCGCACAAGGTGCAGCTTTGAAGTTGCCGCCGCCGACCTCGGTATGCACGCGGTGTACCTCGACCCCAAGGCGTCCCAGATAGGGAAGAAGGAGTCCATCGCCGATACCGCCCGCGTGCTGGGCAGAATGTTTGACGGCATCGAATACCGCGGCTACGGTCAGGAGCGGGTAGAGGCTCTTGCCGAGTATTCCGGCGTTCGGGTCTGGAACGGCCTTACCAACGAATTTCATCCGACTCAGATCTTGGCGGACTTTCTCACCATTATCGAGCATTTCGGAAAGCTAAAGGGCATAAAGCTCGTATACATGGGCGATGCCCGCTATAATATGGGCAACTCGCTCATGGTGGGCTGCGCAAAAATGGGTATGCATTTTGTGGCCTGCGCGCCGAAAAAGTATTTTCCCGACCCCGCGCTCATTAAGACCTGCCAGAGCATAGCCGCAGGGACGGGTGCGGTGCTGGAATTTATAGAAGACCCGATGGAGGCGACAAAAAACGCTGACGTCATCTACACTGACGTGTGGGTATCCATGGGCGAGCCCGAATCGGTGTGGGAAGAGCGCATATCCGACCTCATGCCATATCAGGTCAATAAGGCGCTTATGGATAACGCAGGACCCGGCTGCCGCTTCATGCACTGCCTGCCCGCTTTCCACGATCTTGAGACCGAGACCGGCAGGGCGATCTATGATAAGCTCGGGATAGACTGCATGGAGGTCACCGATGAGGTGTTCGAGGGTGAGCAGTCGATCGTGTTCGATGAGGCTGAAAACCGTATGCATACGATAAAGGCCGTCATGGCCGCAACTTTGTGATATGAAGAAAGCTTATTTAGTTCTGAATAACGGTGCTGTGTTCGAGGGACGGCGTATCGGCGCCGAGGGCGACACTGTGGGCGAGCTGGTGTTCACCACCGGCATGGTCGGCTATCTTGAGACCCTGACAGACCCCAGCTATGCAGGCCAGATCGTCATGCAGACCTTCCCGCTCATAGGTAACTACGGAGTGATAGAGGAGGATTTCGAGGGCGAGTGCGCCGTGAAGGGCTATGTCGTCCGCGAGCTGTGCGACGCGCCCTCAAACTTCCGCAGCGAGTATAAGCTCGATGAGTTTCTGAAGAAAAAAGGTGTGTGCGGCATATGCGGCGTCGATACGCGCCAGATAACGCGCATCATCAGGGAAGAGGGCGTCATGAACGCCAAGATCTGCGATGAGATACCCGACGATCTTGACGATATAAGAGCCTACGAGGTGAAGGACGTAGTCAGGCAGGTGAGCTGCAGGGAGAAGAAAGTTTATCCCGCCGTGGGCGGGAAGAGATACTCCGTCACGCTAATCGACTACGGCGTCAAGAGAAATATCATACGCTGCCTTTGCAGCCGCGGCTGCGAGGTGAGCCTTGTTCCGTATGACACCGCTGCCGAGGATATCCTCGCTTCAGAGCCCGACGGGGTGATGCTGTCAAACGGCCCCGGCGACCCCGCGGAAAATGTTTTCTGCATTGAGCAGATAAAAAAGCTTCTGGGCAAGGTGCCCGTGTTCGGCATATGCCTGGGGCATCAGCTCACGGCCCTTGCCATGGGTGGCAAGACCATAAAGCTCAAATACGGCCACCGCGGCGGAAACCAGCCCGTCCGGGAGGTAAACGGCTGCCGCACATATATAAGCAGCCAGAACCACAGCTACGCCGTGGAAAGCTCCTCTCTGGAGGGAAAAGGTGTACTGAGCCTTATAAACGCAAACGACGGCACCTGCGAGGGCATGGACTATCCGGGGCTGAACTGCTTCACCGTTCAGTTTCATCCCGAGGCCTGCTCCGGCCCAAAGGATACCGCGTTCCTGTTCGACAGATTCATTGCAATGATGGGAGGAAAAGCCGATGCCTAAGGATAAAAGCATACATAAGGTGCTGGTCATAGGCTCCGGCCCCATCGTCATCGGTCAGGCGGCGGAATTTGACTACGCCGGCGCTCAGGCCTGCCGCGTGCTGCGTGAAGAGGGAATAAACGTCGTTCTCGTAAACTCCAATCCGGCGACCATCATGACCGATAAGAACCTCGCAGACGAGATATATCTTGAGCCGCTGACGGCCGAAACGGTGCGCCGCGTCATCGAAAAGGAGCGGCCGGACGGCCTGCTCGCGGGTCTCGGCGGACAGACGGGGCTTACCATAGCCATGCAGCTCAGCCGCGACGGAACGCTGGCGCGCTACGGCGTGCGCTTCCTCGGCTCGGATATCTCCGCCATTGACAAGGCAGAGGACAGGGAGCTTTTCCGCGACGCAATGCGCGAGATAGACCAGCCCTGCGTTCCAAGCGACATTGCAAACGATGTTGAGACCGCGCTCAAAATAGCCGGTAAGATCGGCTATCCGGTCATCGTCCGCCCCGCCTTTACCCTTGGCGGCTCAGGAGGCGGCATAGCCGAAAACGAGGCGGAGCTTCTTACGATAGCCAAGACCGGCCTTGATATGTCGCCGATCACTCAGATACTCGTTGAAAAATGCATCTCCGGCTGGAAGGAGATCGAGTTTGAGGCAATGCGCGACAGCGCGGGTAACGTCATCGCGGTCTGCTCCATGGAAAACTTCGACCCCGTGGGCGTTCATACCGGCGACTCGATCGTCGTCGCCCCCGCTCTCACTCTTTCCGACAAGGAGTATCAGATGCTGCGCTCGGCCTCGCTGGACATCATATCCTCCATCGGCATCGTCGGCGGCTGCAACTGCCAGTTTGCCCTGAATCCGGACAGCTTTGAGTATGCCGTCATAGAGGTAAACCCGAGGGTATCGCGCTCCTCGGCGCTGGCCTCTAAGGCCACCGGCTACCCGATAGCGAAGATAACCACCAAGATAGCTCTGGGCTACACTCTGGACGAGATCAAAAACGACATAACCGGAAAGACCTGCGCCTGCTTTGAGCCGACGCTGGACTATGTGGTGGTCAAATTCCCCAAGTGGCCCTTTGATAAATTCGCGGGAGCCTCCCGCAGGCTCGGCACTCAGATGAAGGCCACAGGCGAGGTCATGGCGATAGCGCCCTCGTTTGAAATGGCGCTTATGAAGGCCGTCCGCGGCGCGGAGATAGGGCTTGACACCCTGAACACCCCGCCCGTTTCCGACGCGCCTGTCACCGAGCGGCTCAAAGCAAGCGACGATCGCCGCCTGTTCACGGTTTTTGAGGCGCTGAAGGCCGGCGTAGGCGTTGACGAGATATTCGAGCTTACGAAGATCGACCGCTGGTTCCTTATGAAGCTCAGGAAAATGGCCGATTTTGAGCAGAGCCTTACAAAAGGAAGCCTCAGCGATGAAAAATACTTCGAGGCAAAGCGTTTGGGCTACACAGACGCCGCAATAAAGCGTCTGACGGGCGCCGAGACGCTTCCCGAGAAAAAATTCAGCTACAAAATGGTCGATACCTGCGGCGCGGAGTTTGCCGCCGAGACCCCGTATTTCTATTCGACCTGCGACAGCTTCTGCGAATCAAGGACATTCCCCCGCAGCGGCAAGCCCGTTATCATGGTGCTCGGCTCAGGCCCCATCCGCATCGGACAGGGCATAGAGTTTGATTACAGCTCCGTGCACTGCGTTTGGACGCTCAGGGAGATGGGCTATGACGTCGTTATCGTGAACAACAACCCCGAGACCGTCTCCACCGACTACGACACGGCCGACAGGTTGTATTTCGAGCCGCTCACACCCGAGGACGTCATGAACATCATCGCGGTCGAAAAGCCCGTGGGGGTCGTTGTCGCCTTCGGCGGCCAGACGGCGATAAAGCTCACGCAGATGCTTGACAAAAACGGAGTCAATATTCTCGGCACCTCCGCCGAGAGCATCGACATAGCCGAGGACAGGGAGCGCTTTGACGAGCTCCTTGAGAGCTTCGGCATCTTCCGTCCGAGCGGTATGGGCGTGAGGACGCTCGATGAGGCGCTTGAGGCTGCCGATAAGCTCGGCTATCCCGTGCTTCTGCGCCCGTCGTATGTTATCGGCGGCCAGAATATGACCATATCACGAAACCGCGCTCAGACCGAGAAGTATATGCGCACTATCCTCTCCGGCGGCATTGAAAACCCCGTGCTGGTGGATAAATACATGCCCGGCACGGAGCTTGAGGTGGACGTTATCTCCGACGGCACGGATGTGCTCATCCCCGGCATCATGGAGCATATCGAGCGAGCGGGCGTACACTCCGGCGACTCTATCGCCGTTTATCCGCCCTATAACCTGAGCGACAAGTTCCTCGACAAGATCTGCTCATGCTCGGAGAAGCTCGCACTTGCCCTCGGCACGAAGGGGCTTGTTAACATACAGTACCTCATCTATGAGGATGAGCTGTATGTCATCGAGGTAAACCCCCGCGCCAGCCGCACCGTGCCTTACATAAGCAAGGTCACGAACGTGCCCATGGTCGATCTGGCCTCAAAGGTCATGCTGGGGCAGACACTCTCAAGCCTCGGCTACGGCACGGGACTTTACCGAACGCCGCCGTATTTTGCCGCGAAGGTGCCGGTGTTCTCCTTTGAAAAGCTGGGGGATGCAAACTCCATCCTCGGGCCCGAGATGAAGTCGACGGGCGAGGTGCTGGGCATAGGAAAGACCATGGCCGAGGCTCTGTTCAAGGGCCTGACCGCGGCGGGCTTCACTGTGCCGCAGATGCATGGCCGCGGCTCTCACGGCGTGCTGATAAGCGTTGAGGATAACGACTATCAGGAGATCATATCGCTCGCAAAGCGGCTGTATGACCTCGGCTTGTGCCTGTATGCCACGAGCGGCACCGCAAACGCCATAGCGCAGCTCGGCATAGAGGTAACATCGGTGGCAAACGCGACCGAGCGCGATGAGATAGCCCGCCTCATGGAGAGCGGCAAGCTCAGCTATATCATCTATACCGGCGCCGTCAAGGACGCCACCATGGGCGACTATATCACTCTGCACCGCCGCGCGATGCAGCTCGGCATACCCTGCCTGACGAGCCTTGACACGGCTAACGCTCTTGCGGAGATTATCGCGAGCCGCTTCAACGAGAGGAATACCGAGCTTGTCGATATAAACGCGATGCGAAGCTGGAAGCAGAAGATCAGCTTCACCAAAATGCAGAGCGCGGGCAACGACTATATCTTCATCGAAAACTTTGACGGCTCCATAACCTGCCCCGAGAGCCTGTGCGTCAGCCTGTGCGCACCGCATTACGGCATCGGCGGCGACGGTATAGTGCTCATCGAAAAATCGTCTGCCGCAGACGCGAGGATGCGCTCGTTCAACCGCGACGGCAGCGAAAGTCAGATAGCCGGCAACAACCTGCGCTGTGTGGGCAAATATCTCTACGACAAGGGCTATATCCGATCGGAGTATATGAATATCGAGACCGGCAGCGGCATAAAGCGACTGAGACTGTATACAAGGGACGGAAAAGTAAGCTCCGTGTCGGTAGATATGGGCAAGGCGTCGCTTGATACGAAAGCCATACCCGCCGCAGTAAGCGCCGAGCGCATGATAAACTATCCCCTGAGCATCGGCGAGACTGATTATAAGGTCACCTGCGTCTCGGTGGGCAATCCTCACTGCGTCGTGTTCTGCGACGCGATAGACGGGCTCGAGCTTGAAAAAACGGGCCCCGAGTTTGAGTACGCCCCGGTGTTTCCCGAGAGGATAAACACCGAATTTGTGCGCATCGTCAATAAAACGACCCTGCGTATGCGCGTATGGGAGCGCGGCAACGGCGAGACGCTCGCCTGCGGCACCGGAGCCTGCGCGGCCGTGGCCGCTGCCTGCGAAATGGGACTTTGCGAGAAGGGCAGCGACGTAACGGTAAAGCTCCTCGGCGGCGACCTGACCGTCAATTATACCGATGAGCGCATGATCCTCACCGGCAGCGCGACCAAAGTCTATGAGGGCAGCTTTGAATACTAAAATAAACGGATGGGCAAGACCCATCCGTTTATTTATAATCATCGACAAAGGCCGATATGCCAAGCTTCGATAGGCTTCACCCGTAGGGGCGAGCATCGCTCGTCCGCCCGGCGGCTGGCGGTGCTCGGCGCACGGCCGATTCGCGTCGAGAATGTGCGTGTCGTTATTGCGGTATCCCGATTATATCCTGCGCAGATTGCCGGCACATTACCATTGTCTAAATGACAGGGCAGTCTTAAATCCCACACCCGTAGGGGCGAGCATCGCTCGTCCGCCCGGCGGCTGCCGGAAAGCAATTCGATTTTTAAGCTTCAGATAATCTCTATTGCCGGTACCCGACCGGTAAAATCGGCAATCGCTGTTTTATTCCCCGCCTTACGGCGGGCGGACGGCCAATGGCCGCCCCTACGCCCCCCCTGATTTTAAATGGAGCTATCATTTAGAGAATGGAAACATACCGACAACCGTCGCAGGACATATTCGGGCTGACGCACTGACGACACGCATCCGTAGGGGCGAGCATCGCTCGTCCGCCCGGCGGCTGCCGGTGCTCGGCGCACGGCCGATTCGCGTTGAGAATGTGCGTGTCGTTATTGCGGTATCCCGATTATATCCTCCGCAGATTGCCGGCACATCACCATTGTCTAAATGACAGGATAGCCTTAAATCCTACACCCGTAGGGGCGAGCATCGCTCGTCCGCGTGCTCGGCGCACGGCCTATTCGGTTTAGTGCCTCAGAAATATCTTCTTTGCCTCAGCCCGACCGGTGACTTTGAAAAATGTTGTTTATTTCTTTTCTCTTGGTTTACATAACAACGCTACTATTATTCCGAAGAATATAGCGGCGCAGATACCCGCGGCTGAGGCCGTAAAGCCGCCGGTGAACGCGCCGAGAAGCCCGTCGGAGGCCACGGCCTCCTTAACTCCCTTGGCAAGAGTACTGCCGAAGCCGGTGAGAGGTATGCTCGCGCCCGCTCCCGCCCAGTCGATGAGCGGCTGATACAGACCGACTGCGCCGAGGATAACGCCCGCCACAACGTAGGCGGTGAGGATACGGGCGGGTGTGAGCTTTGTTTTGTCGATGAGAAGCTGACCTATGGCGCAAAGCACTCCGCCCACGGCAAATGCCTTTAAATATTCAAGAAAGGTATCCATGGTATCACCTCAGTTGGGGATGGTAGTTTCGATTGCAAGCGCATGGCAAATGCTCGGAATGCTCTCGCCCTGCTGGGTACTGGTGGGGGACATCAAAGCGCCCGTTGGGGCAAACAGCACCTTGCTCCACTTTCCCTCGGCGATGCCGCGCAGTATAAACGAGGCAAAAACCGAGGCCGAGCAGCCGCAGCCTGAGCCACCGGCGTGGACGTCCTGCTTTTCGCGGTCGTATATCAGAACGCCGCAGTCGGTGTAAAACTTACCGAGGCTCACGCCGTCCATGCGGAACATATCCTCCACGGTGTCGTGACCGATCGCGCCGAGGTCGCCCGTGACGATCATATCGTAGTAGTCGGGGCTGCGGCCCGTGTCCTCAAAATGCGCCTTGAGCGTTTCGTATGCGGAGGGAGCCATGGCGCTTCCCATGTTGTTTGCGTCGATTATGCCCGCGTCAACGATCTTGCCGGGGGTGAGATAGGTCACAAAGGGCCCGTTGCCGTCGCCCTGCAATATGACCGCACCCGCGCCCGTGACCGTCCACTGTGCCGTGGGAGTGCGCTGGCCGCCGTATTCAAGCGGGAAGCGGTACTGCCGCTCGGAGGAGCAGAAGTGTGAGCTCGTGACGGCGCAGACGCGGTTTACATAACCTCCGTCTATCGCCATGGAGCCGAGCGTCAGCGACTCGCCCATCGTGGAGCAGGCGCCGTATAGCCCGAAATACGGGACGCCGACGTCGCGCATGGCGAAGGCCGAGCCCACGCACTGGTTGAGCAGGTCGCCGGAGAATATGAGCTCAAGATCGCTGGGAGCTATCTTTGCCTTGTCGCAGCACAGGGAAAAGCACTGCTTGAGCATGGCGCTCTCGGCCTTTTCCCAGCTTTTTTCACCGAAGTATGAATCGGAGGAAATGTAGTCAAAATAGCTTTTGAGTGGGCCTTGTCCCTCTTTCTGCCCGACCACGGCGGCGGAGGTCACGATTGTCGGGGGATAAGCAAGCTTAAAGGTCTGTTTGCCGATTTTTTTAGTCATAGTCATCACCGACAGTAGTTTATCCATCGTCTCAGAAAACATTCACAAATTTGAGATGCGAACATAAACTGCATGGAGGTGATTATATGACGCTGTGCGATTTTGCGGCTATGCTCGTTATGAATTCTCCGAAGGCGAGAGCCAAAATGCAGGGCAAGGGCATTTCCGGCGAGGTCAGCTTTTTTGAGACCGGCAAAAATGTGCTCGTGGTTGCAGATATAACAGGGTTGCCGAGGCATGAGGAAAAGTGCGAATGCGATGTTTTCGGTTTTCACATACATTCGGGCGGCGGCTGCGGCGGGACTGCGGAAGCGCCGTTTGCGGATACGAAGGGGCATTATGATCCGCAGGGCTGCCCGCATCCGTGCCATGCCGGAGATATGCCGCCGCTTTTCGGGAATAAGGGCAGGGCGTGGATGGCATTCATGACGGACAGATTCACGGTCAGGGAGATCATCGGAAAAACCGTTGTGATACATATGATGCCGGATGATTTCAGAACTCAGCCTTCCGGCGATTCCGGAGAGAAGATCGCCTGCGGGGTGATAGAATGATTGACGGCGGGTGCATCCAAGCACCCGCCGCAGTTACGATTATTCGCCCTTATACTTTCTGCGTGTAGCCATGCCGCCGCGGATATGCCGCTCGGCCTTGTTGATATCCAGCAGCTCCCGCACCTGTCTGTACAGCGCGGGATTGACTGTTTTCAGCCTCTCGGTGAGATCCTTGTGTACAGTGCTTTTGGAAATGTTAAACTGCTTCGCGGCAGCGCGAACGGTAGCTTTGTTTTCAATTATGTACACCGCCAGGTCGCAGGCCCTCTCCTCAATATTTGTATGCACATATACCACTCCCCAAACTCACATAGTCAATGTATATGTGCAGGGAAGGACAGATATGAATCGGCCGCATGAAAGTACCGCTGAGGCCGCCGCGCAAAAACAAGAATTGACCTTTTTAGGCATCCGTGATAGAATTAAGCAAAAATAATATTGATTTGGGAAATACGGTTTGAAAAGTTGTTGACTGAGTAGATATGGGTCAAACCGGACAGGGATAAACAGGTTTTGACGGGCTGATTATCGCCCATGCTTCATAACAAGCCTTGCAAATACGCGGAGTATTAGCTGCGACTTGTTATTTTGCCTGAACGACAATCATCTCCGTCAAAACTGCCCGCACCTGACACGGAACAGTTTTTGAGTACTTTTCTCTTTGAGGTAGGTATGCGCAGACGTCCACCAACACTAAAAGAGCCTGTGTCAGGCTGTTTATCACTGTTCGGTTTGACCCAAAAGGGAATCCGGTCAGAATCCGGAACAACCGCCATTACTGTATTTGACGTAAGAGAGCATTTGCCATTGGGAAAGCTGCGCTTTTCCGAGAAGGCTGTTCTTCCCGCATATCAGGTTTTGCGGGATCATAAGTCAGGATACCTGCCGTATTTTTAGGTTAAACACAGCTTTGGTGAGAAGAGTGCAGCCGAATGATCAATGCCGTAACGCGGCTTTGAAGCGGGAGCGCTCTGCCCGTCTCCGGCTCCAAAGTCTTTTTGCGCTGATTTTTTGCTGCACTCTTCCTGCCGACAGGCGGGGAGATTTTTTTATGATTTCTGAGGAAAAAACAAAATGGGCGGCGGATGTGCTCAGGGAAAAGTACGATGAGCTCGGGAGGCTGCCCCAAAAAAGCGATTTTGATCCGGTCACGCTTTCAAGGATCAAGGCCTTTCTCGGCCCGTGGCCCCGGGCTCTTGAAGCCACCGGACTGAAACAAGCCAAGAGTAAATAAGGAGGACAACATGAAAAAGAAAGTATTGAGCCTGCTGCTCGTTTTGGCAATGATGCTGAGCCTTGCGCCTGTCGGCGTGCTCGCCGAGGCCGATCCATTCTATACTTCCGTGGGAAGCATCACCGCTGTGGAGAAAAACGGCTATACCTTTACCGAGTGGGACGGGACTGAGCTGAAGCTTGACCTTTACACCGTCACCGTGCCCTTCGGTACCCAGAGCGTAACGCTTAATTTTAAGGAAGAGCGTATCGCCTACGGCTATGACGCAAACGGCGTGTATATCTCATCCTGCGGCAGCACCGGTGACGGAAGCTACGCGGATAACGGCCAGACCGGCCAGACAGCCGCTCTCGTCAGGGCGGATATCTCCGGCAGGCTTCCCGCGTATGTCCATGTCCAGACCCCCTATGACAGCAATTGGAGCTCGACTACGCTCTACGCGGTCAGATTTGAGTATACATATCTGTTTTCCGCCTTTGTCAATGGAGAGGCTATGACGGATATCTCCTGCGAGCCCAACGCCTACAGCTATTATGATTACATGAGCGGAAAGACTGCCCAGGTCGCGGTCTACACCGTGACCGTTCCCGCAGGCACCGGGACGGTGGACTTCGAGTTTTCCGATAACATATTGGCCTATAACTACACCAAGGACGGAAATTACCTTTGCGGCTATTACGACGGGGACACCCTGTACACCGGCAGCCTGACGGCCTCAGTTCCGGTGGATTACGGCACGGAGTCTGCCCCCGCCGACGGCGTGCCTGATTATATCCAGATACAGACACCCTATGATAAGGACTGGAATTCCACGCTGCTGTACGCGGTGACGTTTGCGTATGACGGCAGCGGCGATGATACCGATATTCAGAAGATATACGCAGAGACAAGGGCATATCTCGGCGCTTACGCGGAGAAAGATCCCGCCGGAGTGAGCGACTGGGTCGCACTGGGTCTTTCCCGTGACGGCGTTAAGCTCGACGACGCCTACTACAACGCGGTCTGCGCGTATGTTGCCGAGAACATCAACGACAAGGGGCAGCTAAGCAGCAGATTGTCCACCGAAAACTCACGCCGTATCCTTGCTCTGACCGCCATTGGACGCGACGTGACCAATGTCGCGGGCCATGACCTTCTCACGGGGCTTTCTGATTTGAGCTATGTCACCAGGCAGGGGCTTAACGGCGCCGTGTATGCGCTGCTGGCGCTTGACTGCGGCGGATACGATGTCCCCGAGGGCGGCACCGCCACGCGCGAAGCGCTCATTAACGCCATCCTTGACAAGGCTCTCCCCGCGGGAGGATGGGCATATTCAGGCACTGAGGCCGATCCTGACATGACCGCCGTGGCGATGCAGGCGCTTGCGCCGTATTACGGCAGCAATGAAAGCGTAAAGTCCGCGGTGGACAAGGCTCTTGAAGTACTGTCGGCTATGCAGACCGAAAACGGCGGCTTTATCAGCAGCGGCAGCGAAAACAGTGAGAGCAGCGCACAGGTCGTCATTGCGCTGACAGCCCTAGGCATTGACCCCGAAAAGGATGCCCGCTTTGTGAAAAACGGAAAATCCGCGCTCGATGCGCTCTGCTCTTATGCCGTTGAAGGCGGCGGATTTAAACACATTGCCGCAGACGCCGCACCCGACGCGGTTGCAACACAGCAGGGCTACTGCGCACTGGTTGCCTATCAGCGCTTTAAAAACGGAAGCAGCCGACTGTATTATATGACAGACGTTGTTATAGCGGCAGAACCTTTCACGGACATCTATGCAAGCGGCTACTACAAGTATATCGTCGGAGCAGCCGATGCCGGCATCATCGCGGGTTATCCCGACGGCAGCTACCGTCCGAACAATGTTGTTACCCGTGCTCAGTTCATCACCATGCTCTACCGCGCCGCAGGTTCGCCCGAGGTAAAGAGCGCCGCGCTTGAGTTTGCCGACGCAGGTACGATAGCGGCTCCGTATGTTACCGCCGTCGCATGGGGCGTTGAGAATAAGGTCATCAGCGGCTACGGCGATAACAGCTTCCGTCCGAATCAGAACATCAGCCGCGCTCAGATGGCGACCTTTATGTATAGGTATATGAAAAATGTTGTGGGCTACGACTTCGGCGAGGCAGAGCCCTGCGGATTTGATGACTACGCCGAGATCGCCGCGCCCTATGTTGACGCTGTAAACGCCATTGTAAGCGCGGGTGTTATGAACGGCATGAACGCAGCGACCTTCGCGCCCAACAACACCGCAAACCGAGGCATGGCGGCGACGGTCATGCTCAGAGTGTACGGGCTTGCCGCATAAGATACGGGAGAGTTGAATATGTGGTGGAAGAAAAATAAACGGAAGATAATAGCTCCGCTTATAATCATAGCAATACTTGCGGCAGCGTTCTTCTTCGGAGGAGACGCTCCCTATACAAGCGGTCAGACTTTGCAGACTGCGCAGACTGCCGCCCCGACGCCTGAGCCGGGCGGGACTGCGCAAACTCCCGCGCCGGACGGGGATGAATCGGAAACCGGCATGCCGATTGACAGGGAAACGGGTAAGGATGACTACCGAACCGACCCCGTGCCTTCGGGAAAGCCCGCCCCCGTGGAGCCTCAGGATACCGAGAAGGGCGACGCAGAATACAGCTGCACGATATCCATATCCTGCGCCGAGCTTATTGCGAATATTGACCGCTGCGAGCCGGAAACGGCGGCTGTCATACCGAAAGACGGATGGATACTGAGGCCCGTTACCGTGACCTTCACCGAGGGTGAAAGCGTGTTCGACCTGCTGCAGCGTGTGTGCCGGGAGAATAAGATACATATAGAGTTTAATACCGCTGCGGGCTACAACAGCGTGTATATCGAGGGCATAGGCAACCTGTATGAATTTGACGCCGGTGAGCTGTCCGGCTGGCTGTACAGCGTCAACGGCTGGTTTCCCAACTACGGCAGCTCACGTTATCAGCTTAAAGACGGCGACACTGTCTGCTGGGTCTATTCCGTCGATAAGACTTCCTACGGCGCGAATTGAACGTATCAATGAGATATTTCGGTTGGGAGTGATGAGCAATTAAAAGCGCAGACGCATTTTCGCAGTGCCATCCCGCGGTTAATTTTCTGTATTTCACGCTGGTTCTGACGTTTTCCATGTTCTTTATGCACCCGGTATATCTTGCGGTCTCGCTGCTGTGCGCGGCGGCGTTCAGCATAAGGCTCGGCGGTAAAAGCGCTCTTAAGCCTCAGCTCAAATTCCTGCTGCCCATGGTGCTTGCGGTAGCGCTTATAAATCCCGCGTTCAGTCACGCGGGAGCAACGATACTCGCGTATCTGCCGTCGGGCAATCCGCTGACGCTTGAGAGCGTCGTTTACGGCGCGGCGGCGGCTGTCATGCTGGCGGCGGTCATCCTTTGGTTTTCCTGCTTCAATGTTGTTATGACGACGGATAAATTCGTTTATCTTTTCGGCCGCGTGATACCCGCGATGTCGCTCGTGCTCAGCATGGCCTTTCGCTTTGTACCGAGATTCGGGGCACAGCTCCGCGAGGTGTCCGAGGCGCAGCGCTGCATAGGACGGGACGTGTCCGAGGGCAGCGCCGTTGAGAGACTCAAAAAGGCAGCTTCGATAGTGTCGATCATGGTCACATGGTCGCTTGAGAATGCCGCCCAAACGGCCGACAGCATGAAAAGCCGCGGCTACGGCCTGAGCGGCAGAACGTCCTTTTCCGTGTACCGCCTTGACGGCAGGGATAAAGCCCTGCTCGTATGGCTGCTGCTGTGCGGCTTTTACATAGCCTGCGGCTGGGCGGCCGGCGGCATTGAGTTTCACTATTACCCCATGATGGAGGGCACGCAGCTCGGGGTCTTTCAGCTAAGCTTCATGCTGGCTTACCTCCTGCTGTGCCTCACCCCGCTTATTCTGGACGCTGTGGAGGATATAAAATGGAAGCATTCAAGCTCCGCGATCTGAGCTTTGCATATCCCGGACAGCGCGGGAATGCGATAGAAAACATAAGTCTCAGCGTAGGCGCCGGTGAGTTTTTCGTTATCTGCGGCCCTTCCGGAAGCGGAAAATCAACGCTCCTGCGGCAGCTCAAGACCGAGCTTGCCCCGCACGGAGTGCGCAGCGGCGAGATACTTTTTGAGGGCAGACCCCTTGAGGAGGTCGGCCGGCGCGGGCAGTCGCAGAAGATAGGCTTTGTTTTCCAAAGTCCAGAGAATCAGATAGTTACGGACAAGGTCTGGCATGAGCTTGCCTTCGGCATGGAAAGCCTCGGCTGTGACAGTCAGACCATCCGCCGCAGAACTGCTGAAATGGCGAGCTTTTTCGGCATTGAAAGCTGGTTTTATAAGGACGTTTCGGAGCTGTCGGGCGGGCAGAAGCAGTTGCTCAATCTGGCCTCGGTCATGGCGGCACAGCCGACGGTGCTCATCCTTGATGAGCCCACAGGGCAGCTTGACCCCATCGCCGCGTCCGATTTTCTGGCGGTGCTTGCGCGGATAAACCGTGAGCTCGGCACTACGGTGATCCTGACGGAGCATCGACTGGAGGAAGCCTTTCCGATAGCAAGCCGCGCAGCGGTGCTGGATAAGGGCAGGCTGCTGTGCGTCGGAACGCCTCAGGAGGTGGGTGCAAGGCTCAGGGAAGCCGGACACGGTATGTTTCTGTCGATGCCCGCGGCGATGCGTGTGTGGGCGTCGGTCGAAAGCGCAGCAGAGTGCCCCGTTACAGTGCGCGAGGGCAGACAGTGGCTGCAAGAATACAGCGCAGAGCATGAGCTGCGCCCGCTGCCGGATAAGACAGAGCACAGCTATCCGCCCGAGCCCGCCGTAAAGGCGGAGGAGCTCTGGTTCAGATACGGAAAAGATCAGCCCGACGTTGTCAGGGGTCTGTCTCTCACGGTAAAAAAGGGCGAGCTTCTTGCCATACTCGGCGGAAACGGCGCCGGAAAGACCACGAGCCTCAAGCTGCTGGCCGGACTTCTCAAGCCGCAGAGGGGCCAGCTCAGCGTAAACGGAAGAATAGGCGTTCTTCCGCAAAATCCGCAGACGCTTTTCGTCGGAAAAACCGTGCGTCAGGATCTGCTTGAGGTTTTAAATGACAAAGACATCACGCCCGACGGCAAAGAAAAAGCGGTTGCGCATATATCGGCTGTCTGCCGCTTGAACGGTCTGCTCGACCGGCATCCGTACGACCTGTCCGGCGGCGAGCAGCAGCGGGCCGCGCTTGCAAAGGTGCTGCTCACAGAGCCCGATATCCTTCTTATGGACGAGCCTACCAAGGGGCTTGACGCAGGGCTCAGGCAGAGCCTTGCTGAGATACTGCGCGGGCTGACTGTACGCGGAGTGACGGTAATAATGGTCAGTCACGACATTGAGTTCTGCGCCCGCCATGCGCATCGCTGCGCCCTGTTTTTCGACGGCGGCATCGTAACCGAAGCTCAGCCCCGGGAGTTCTTTTCCGGCAACAGCTTTTACACCACCGCCGCAAACCGCATGGCGCGGGATATCCTTCCCGAGGCCGTAACGCCGGAAGAGCTCATTTTCGCCTGCGGCGGGGCTCTGCCACCGGAAGAAAAACTGCCGGAGAACGAACCCCCGCTGCCTGAGCCGAAGGAGAGCGCATCTGATAAAATACCCGATAAGCTTCCGCTGTGGCGCAGACTTGCGTCGGTCATTTCGGGAGGCACGGCTTTGGTGCTGTTTATAAGCTTTATGTCGGACGCCGATCTGACGAGCCTTATAAATGCCGACGGGATGACGGGTAAGGCTCCGGAAAAGCTTGCGCTGTACCTTGTTTTCTGCGCCGCGCTGCTTATCTTCTCATTCTGCATAAGCCGCAGAAGCAAAGTGCCCGATAATATGCCCGCGCAAAAGCGCATGCTAAGCAAAAGAACGCTGCTTTCCGCGGCGCTTATTCTGCTGCTCATTCCGATGACGCTGTTTTTCGGCGTATACTACCTCGGCGGCAGAAAGTATTATTTTATCGCCCTGCTCATACTGCTTGAAACGATGCTTCCGTTTTTCATCGTGTTCGAGGGACGAAAGCCCCAGGCGCGGGAGCTCGTTATCATCGCCGTGCTCTGCGCCCTCGGCGTAGCCGGACGTGCGGCGTTTTTCATGCTGCCGCAGTTCAAGCCCGTTCTGGCGATAACCATCATCGCGGGCGTGGCGCTCGGAGCCGAGAGCGGATTCCTCGTGGGCTCCATGACCATGCTGATATCCAACATCATGTTTTCGCAGGGGCCGTGGACGCCGTGGCAGATGTTCGCCATGGGGATAGCCGGATTCCTGGCGGGCGTTTTGTATCACAGGGGACGGCTCAGGAGAAGTCGCGTCAGCCTGTGCGTGTTCGGCGCTCTGAGCGCCGTGATCGTCTACGGCGGCATCGTCAATCCCGCTGCGGCGCTCATCTGGTCGCACACATTAAACTGGGAAACGGTACTTGCATACTACATAACCGGCTTCCCGATGGACTGTATTCATGCGGCGGCGACATGGATCATACTATGGTTCACCGCAGAGCCGATGCTGGAGAAGCTTGACAGGATAAAAACCAAATACGGCCTCATGGAATAAAGAAAACAGCACACGTCCGAAGCTTAATGGCCGTGTGCTGTTTTGCTTGACATTTTTGCAAAATGTGCCATACTGATAGTAGTAATATTAACAAACGCGATAAGGAGAATGGCGATGAAGGTTTATCACGGCGCGATAATATGCTGCGACGAAGAGAATACAGTTGCAGAGTACCTGGCTGAGGACGGCGGCAGGATAGTATATGTCGGCGACGAGCTTCCGGCAAAATTCAGATACTGGGAGCGTGTGGAGCTGGGAAAGCGGGCGCTCATTCCGTCCTTTGCCGATACGCATATCCACTTTGCGAGCTTTGCGACCTTCCATGCGGGGCTCAATGTCATGGAGGCCAAGACCAATGCGGAGATCCTCGATATGCTTCGCGCTCATCTTGCCGAAACAAAGGAAAAATTCATAATCGGCTTCGGAGCTTCGCCGTATTCCGTCGAGGAGGGGAGGCTCGTAAGCCGTGAGGAGTTGGACTCGGTCTGCCCGGATAAGCCGCTTTTCATGGTCAAATACGACGGCCATGCCTGCGTTGTCAACAGCGTGCTGCTCAATAAGCTGCGCGATAAGATCTCCGGCCTGCGCGGCTATCATCCCGACAGCGGAGAAATGAATCAGGAGGCGTTTTTTGCCGTTTCAGATTATGTCACTAACTCAATTTCGCCGCTCAAGCTCATAAGCAATATGCAGAAGGCCGCGGATTATATGGCGTCCAAGGGCATAGGCATGATACATACGGTAAGCGGCGTGGGCTTCCCGATGGATCTGGACGTCGATATGGAGCGCTGGGTGGGCGCGGGCCTTACAAACGGTATGCAGCTTCGCGTGTTTTTCCAGACACTGGACGTTGAAAAGGTGCTCAAGCGCAAGCTTCCGCGCATCGGCGGCTGCTTTGCCGCGGCGCTGGACGGCTGCTTCGGCTCGGAGGACGCGGCGATGCTCGAGCCGTATGAGGGCGGCGGGAACAAGGGCGTGCTGTACTATTCCGACGAGGAAGTGACGGAATTCTGCAAAAAGGCAAACCGGGCGGGGCTGCAGATCGAGATGCACGCCATCGGCGACGATGCCTTCCGTCAGGCCACCCGTGCGCTCAAGGCCGCTCTGGACGATTATCCGAGGGAGGATCACCGCCACGGCATAATCCATGCCTGCCTGCCCACGGACGAGGGCATGGATATCTGCGAGAAATACCATATCATGCTTCCTGTGCAGAGCGCGTTCATTGACTGGCCCCAGGAGCCGGACAGCTACCTTGAGAGCATACTCGGCCGACGCAGCTCAAGACTCAATCCCCTGCGCGACTTTGCCGACAGAGGTATCGTCATCTCCGCAGGCTCCGACGGCCCCTGCACCGACCCCGACCCCATAAACTGGATATACAAGGCCTGCAACCACAGCGTTCCCGAGCAGTCCCTTTCCGTCTGCGAGGCACTGCGCATGTGTACATATAACGGATATTACGCAAGCTTCGACGAAAAAGAGCGCGGCAGCCTCAGCAGGGGGAAGATCGCCGATATGGTGATACTGTCGGAAAATCCCTATGCCATAGACAAGACCCGACTCGGCGAATTAAAGGTCGAGCAGCTTCTGCTCGGAGGCGAGCCATATAAAAAGGTTGCGGGCTCTCCGATCGGCCATGTACTCAGAGGAATGCTTAATAAATAAAAGATGTAATATGTATTTCATACACTCACACACTACAATAAACGGCCATGCGGTAAACCGCATGGCCGTTTGACATTTACAGGCTATTTCAAATCGCTGATCTCGCGTTTTAATCTTTGCTTTGCTTCCGCCACTGTTTCGCCGTCCTTTGTCAAATAGCGATCGATAAAAGCGTCCTCTATCCTGGAGTAGCCTTCCACAACTCCTTCTTCAATTTTGGAAAAGCCTTCTGTAACTGTCTTTGCAATTCTTTTATTTGCTTCAACAATTTTTGATTTTGCCATTTTTATCATCCTTTCTTTTTTAAAAGCATACGCAGAACTATTCCGTGGGCTTAATCCTTTATGCCCTTGGTCAGCGGTATCAGGCAGAGCAGAATTACAATACCGATAAGACCGATCACAATGCCGGCAACCATATGGTTCCATACCATGCAAAAACACATCCCGATGCCCAAAGCCAGTGCGCCGATAAGCCCGACAGCCGTTGCAAGGATAACTTTTCCGGAAATATGGACAGGCTTTTTATGCTCCATTTTCCTCCATACGATCAATGTTATTACAGCGAGCAGTAAACCTACACAGCCGAATATGATCCCCGGCTTGAAAGCGTTCCACTCGGGAATGAGAGCCATACACATACCAAGGGCAAAAAGAACCCCGCTTACGGTTCCGAGCATCATGGCAACAAAACTGCTTTTTTTCATTTGAAGAGCCTCCTTTTTATTAAAACAACAGTTGTTGTTTTTCGTTGATTGCAGTATAATATAAGGGAAACATTAAAACAATCATCAATTAGTCAACAAGTGTTGGAATAAAGGAGGACATCATGAATACAGCTAACAACAGACGCAGGAGAGAGTCGGTTGAGCGGATTGAAAAAGTCTTTATCGATATGCTTCAAACAAAAGAATTGAATGAGATAAGCGTGTCGGACATATGCAAGAGAGCCGGACTGAATCGCACGACTTTCTATGCAAACTACACGGATATTTATGGATTGGCCGACTCAATACGCGATAAGCTGGAAAACGAGGTATTTGAGGTATATCAAGAGGAGATCAATACAGGATTCAACAGCAATGATTATCTGAAATTGTTTAAGTATATTAAGGCTAACCAATTGTTCTATAAAACTTATTTCAAACTGGGGTATGACAACAATTACAGAATCATCACTTACGATGTAAACCTTGCGCAGGAGCATTTTCAAAACCGCTTTATTGAATACCACATGGAGTTCTTTAAAGCCGGTATCACAAAGATAATTAAAATGTGGATAGAAAACGGCTGTCAGGAAAGTCCTGAGGATATGTTTGAAATAATAAAAAGCGAGTATCGGGAACGAACATGATCGTGTTGTCTGCAGCCAGCAAAAAAGTACGGCATGCTTGGCATGCCGTACTTTTTATACATAATTACATAGAATCAGTCGACCTTGGGGAGGGTAGCTATGCCCCTGGCGATCTCCTCATCGGTGGGGATATAGTCGGTCATCGTGCCGGCGTTGTAGGACTGGTATGCGGTCATATCGAAATAGCCTGTGCCGGTGAGGCAGAAGAGTATCTTCTTTTTCTCGCCGGTCTCGCGGCAGCGGATGGCCTCGTCCATGGCTGCGCGGATGGCGTGGCTGCTCTCGGGGGCGGGGAGGTATCCCTCGACCCTGGCAAATTCCTTGGCGGCCTTGAAGACCTCGGTCTGCTCATAGCTTACGGGCTTGATGTAGCCGTCGTGGCGGAGCTTGGATACAATGCTGTTCATGCCGTGGTAGCGCAGACCGCCCGCGTGGTTGGGCGAGGGCATGAAGCCGCTGCCGAGGGTGTACATCTTGATAAGCGGGGTGGTCTTGCCGATATCGCCGAAGTCGTATGCGTAGGTACCGCGGGTGAGAGTGGGGCAGCTTGCAGGCTCAACGGCGATGAACTCGATGTTGTTTTTGCCCTCAAGTCGATCGGCCATGAAGGGGGCTATAACGCCGCCGAAGTTGGAGCCGCCGCCGCAGCAGCCGATGATGACGTCGGGCGTTATGCCGTATTTATCAAGGGCGGTCTTGGTCTCAAGACCGATGATGCTCTGGTGCATGAGGACGTGGTCCATAACGCTGCCGAGAACGTAGCGGGTATTCTCGCTCGTGACGGCGACCTCAACGGCCTCGGAGATGGCGCAGCCGAGGCTGCCGCCGGTGCCGGGGTTTTCCTCGTTTATCTTTCTGCCGACCGCGGTGGTGTTCGAGGGGGAGGGGATAACGGTCGCACCGTAGGTCTCCATGACCGACTTACGCTGGGGCTTCTGCTCTGAGGATACCTTTACCATGTAGACCTTGATATTCATGCCGAAATAGCCGCCGGCCATGGAAAGGGCGGTGCCCCACTGACCTGCGCCGGTCTCGGTCGTAAGGCTCGTGATGCCCTGCTGCTTTGCGTAGTATACCTGCGGCACCGCGGAGTTTAGCTTGTGGCTGCCGGAGGTGTTCGTGCCCTCGAACTTGTAGTAGATCTCGGCGGGAGTGTCGAGATACCGTTCAAGGTTGTATGCCCTGACGGTGGGGGAGGGACGGTACATCTTGTAGAAGTCAAAAACGGGCTGGGGGATATCGATGTACTTATCTGTTTCGTTAAGCTCGTGGTCCACGCAGGCCTCGCAGAAAACGGGGGTGAGATCATCCCTGGTCACGGGCTTCAGTGTCGCCGGATTGAGCATGGGTTCGGGCTTATCCTTCATGAAAGCCTTGAGGTTCAGATACTGCCGGGGCATTTCGTCCTCTTCGAGATAGATTTTGTACGGGACCTTCTGTTCGCTCATTTTAATGTTCTCCTTTTCAGAAATGATTTGTTTCGGAGACAAAAGCATGCAAAAAGCTCCTGTCCCCACAATTTTGCAGGGACAGGAGCGTTAATGATCTCCTGCGGTGCCACCCGGCTTGACGCATTCGCGCCCACTCAGTGCGTACTGACATACGCCGGCTCTTATAACGGTAAGCCCCCCGTCGCCCCTACTCGATTATCTTTCGGTTTGCCCTCGCAAGTCCATTCGGTCATCCTTCTGCTGCCGCGTTCCCAGCGCCTGCGGCTCTCTGTGAGCTTCCTGACGACTTACTACTCTCGCTCATCGGTTTTAATGGGGTTAATATAGCACTCGAAAAAGCGTTTGTCAATAGCCGATTTAAAAATCATTTGAGCATGTTTCACAGCGAAGTCAGAAGATATTAGGAGTAATACATAATGATCTTTTCCGCTACAATATCCCCAAACAGGCTTCTTTTTCGGCTTTAATGCACAAATATGTAAAAATTGATCATTCTCAAATGCTTGTAATAAAAACCGCAAAAGTGTATAATTGCTTTGATTAAATAAGCATAACTATTATCAACATAAAGGAGGAACAATATGAAAAAACGCGTGATAAGCTTCCTGATGGTAGTTTTACTGCTGGCGTCGCTTGTACCGATGGGCGCGTTCGCAGCGGTTGGGGATACAATTATTAAAACCCAGCCAAAGGACGTGAGCGCCGATGTCGGCGATACGGTCAGCTTCACTATCAAGGCCGAAAACCCAAACAGCACGAATCTGAAGTATCTGTGGTTTGACGCCAAACAGGTAAATACCGATAATATCAACAGCTTTACCAGCTTCATTGCAGAAGCCGAGAAAGCAAAGCTTGGTGATAAGGAAACGCTGACGTTGAAGAATATCACCGAGGACATGGACGGCATGACCGTTCGCTGCGCAGTATACTATACTGATCCCATCATTCCCCGCGGCCTGAGCCTTAGCGATACCGCGACGCTCAGCATAAGACCGCCCGAATGTGAGGAGCACACACTCAGAAAAATCGACGCCTCTGCCGCTACCTGTGCAAAGGAGGGCAATGTTGAGTATTACTGCTGCACGGTCTGCGAGCGCTGCTATCTTGACGAGGCCGGCACCCTGGAGACCACTCCTGAGGCATGCACCGTCCCCAAGCTCACCACCCACGGCAACATCGTGCTTGTCGAGGCAAGGGACGCCAGCTGCTGTGAAAAGGGCTGCATTGAGCATTGGGCGTGCGATATCTGCGGACAGGCCTTCGTGGATGAGGCAGGTACGGTAAAGCTCGATAACTCTGCGGTAGAGCTTGCCATAGACGCATCCAAGCACACCAATCTTGTTCACCATGACGCGGTTGCGGCCACCTGCTGCGAGCAGGGAACGATAGAATACTGGTACTGCGATGGCTGCGACAAGTATTTTACCGATGCTGCCGGAACGGAATCCATTTCAAAGCTTAAGCTGGATGTGGATAAGGATAAGACCAACCACACCAATCTGGTGTATTACCCGCCCAAAGCGGCAAGCTGCAATGAAGAGGGCAACATTCCCTATTACTACTGCGACGGCTGCAAGGACTATTTCTCCGACGCTGAAGGAACGAAGGAGATAAGCAAGTCGGATGCAACACTGCCTAAGCTTGACCACAGCTACAAGTGGGTCGC
The DNA here is from genome assembly GCA_946405205.1 of uncultured Clostridia bacterium. Classification (GTDB taxonomy): domain Bacteria; phylum Bacillota; class Clostridia; order Oscillospirales; family Oscillospiraceae; genus F23-B02. The sequence goes on along the minus strand of CAMJGL010000001.1, from coordinate 130,198 downwards.
GCTTAACGTAGAAGGCGTAGAGTACCACGCTCAGGAATGCAGCAAATGCGGCGACCTGAAGAATACCGGAAACCACACCGGCGGCGAGGCATACTGCGCCGGCAAGGCCGTATGCGATACCTGCGGTTTTGAGTACGGCACCGTCGACCCGGATAATCATATCCACACCGAAAAGCAGATAACCGTTGAGCCCACCCTTGAGAAGGACGGACTTTGCAATATTTACTGCACCGACTGCGAGAAGATCGTTGCCGAGAACGTTAAGATATCCTACGACGAAGTCTGCGAGCATGAGCTTGTAAAGGTCGAGGAAGTTCCCGCAAAGTGCGAAAGCTGCTCGGACGCATCCGGCGTCAAGGAGCACTATAAGTGCAGCATATGCGGTGCGCTATTCAGCGACGCCGACGGCAAAGAGCCCATAAGCGATGAGAGCACGCTCGTTATCGAGCCTCTCAAGCACTATATCGCCGAGATCTCGGGTACGCAGATAGCGAACGTAAAGGTACAGGAATGGGCATATGACGAGGTCGGACACTGGAGAGTGTGCAAACACTGCGGCTACAGATACAACGATACCTACAGCACCCACACCATTCTTGGCAATGCCGAGCCCACCTGCTGCTCGGGCAGCACCTGCGTTACCTGCGGCTACGACGACGGCCGGCGTGATCCGAATAATCATTCCGGCGGAACGGAGACAGTCGGAGCATACGAGCCTGTGGGCGATGAGCCCGGCTACACCGGCGATACCAAGTGTCTCGGCTGCGGAGAGATAATCGAGCAGGGCAGAACATATTATGCCGCCTGCCCCGGCGGCTGCGCGGCGACGCTTGAATTTGTTCCGGCGGTCGAAAAGACCTGCACCGAGGACGGAGTAAAGGCTCATTACATATGCACCGTTTGCGGCAATATGTATCTTAATTCCGACGCCACACAGCCCACCGACGAGGCCGGAATAGTCGACCCCTGCACAGGCCATGACCTGCACCCGGGCAAGGATGCCATTACGTCGGTGGATCTTGCGAGCCTCATGGCGAACCTCGATATTTCCACGGACGATCTGCTCGCAATGATAAAGAACGGCGATTTCTCCTCCTTAAAGGACATTACCTATGAAAGCCTGCTTGCCAATCTGAGCGTCAAGGATATCGACCACTGCTACGACGATACCTATCACTGGCTGGGCTGCCAGCGCTGCGGCAAGACGCTGGAGGATCTGAGACCCGAGCTTGAGAAGAACGGTATCACCATAAACGAGCGCTGGTATGAGCTCAGCCGCAAGACCGCCCACAGCGGCGGCGCTGCCGACTGCAAAAACAAGGCGATATGCGACGAATGCGGCGAGGCCTACGGTGATTTCGGCAAGCACAGGTACGACGCTGTCGTGACAGAACCGACCTGCACCGAGAAGGGCTACACCACCCATACCTGCAGCGGCTGCAACGACAGCTATGTCGACAGCTACACTCCCGCTGCCGGACACAAGATAAATAAGGGCCGCTGCGAAAACTGCAAGCAGAACTTCCCGAATCCCTTTGTTGACGTTGAAAGCGGCTCCGTTTACTACGAGCACGTTCTGTGGGCGTACTACTACGACCCGCAGATCACCGCCGGTACGGATGCGACCCATTTCAGCCCCTCCGCACCCTGCACCCGCGGTCAGGTCGTGACCTTCCTCTGGCGCGCCGCGGGCAGACCGCAGCCGACAAGTACGTCGATCAGCTTCTCGGACGTCATGAACATCGGCGCCTGCCAGCCGTACTACACCGCTATCCTCTGGGCTGCGGAGAACGGTATAACCACCGGTTACAGCGACGGCACTTTCCGCCCCCATGCCCAGGTAAAGCGTGCGGAATTTGTGACCTTCCTGTGGAGGTATTACGGACAGCCCTCGCCGAGCAATCTTGATAACCCCTTCGTTGACGTCAGCCCGAACAGCGTGTTCTACAAGGCGATACTCTGGGCGGCGGAGCAGGGGATAACCCAGGGCTACGGAAACAACGACTTCCAGCCCAACAGGATTTGCTCACGCTGGCAGGTCGTCACCTTCCTGCACAGAGCTATGAGCTGAGCCGAACAGAATTATGAAAAAGACACGGGAGCGTATCCCGTGTCTTTTTGCTCAGATTTGTGTTGAAATCCTCTATTGCGGATGATACAATAATAAATAATACAAATTATACAAATACAATTAAAGGAGCAGCCCTATGAGAAACGAATCCATGAACCTTTCCAAGAACGAAATGATGATGGTCATGCACGATCAGGAGCAGGAGATCGAAAAGCTCAAGGCCGAGGTCGCCGAGCTTCAGGCCAAGCTTGACGGCTATGAGATCAAGGTCAGCGAGTCCGGTTCTCTTGCCGAGGCCTCCGCGAAGATAAGCGGTCTGTTCGAGGCGGCCCAGGCTACCGTGAATACATATTTAGAGAATATGAAAAAACGCGATGCCCGCACAGAGGAGATCCTCGCGGATGTGGAGAAGCAGGCTGAACAGATAATAGGTGAGGCCGAGGAGGTAGCCCGCAAGCGCCTTGCCGCCGCGGATGTCGAGATTGATGAGAAATGGGCAATTATCGAGAGCCGCCTGCTGGTCATGTACGAATCCCATAAGGGCCTTCAGGAGCTGGTCGAGTCCGGCATCTTCACCGTTCCCGGCAGAGATAAATAAGGTTCTTGTATTTTGAAAGCTCAGCGCACGACATTGTGCGCTGAGCTTTTTATGCTCACGTACGAGCCGGCTTTTAGTTTTGCTTGTATATTTATATACAGGTTTTCCGTTTTTACAAACAAAACTGTTGATTTGCACAAAAAATTACCCGCATAGTGTACAAAATGTCAAAAATGTACAAATAAATTGAACTTTGCTTTAGCCAGTGATAAAATAATAACATCTTTGTGCAGCATGCATATACTGCAAAAATGAAACGGGGGAGAACACCATGAGAGATCTAAAGCATCTGATTTACTTTGAAAACCTCCTGCAGGAAGCAAACAATGCGCTTGTAAAGCAAGCCTGCGCCGAGGGCAAGCTTGCTCTGGCGTACAACTGCTCTTACATACCCGAGCCCCTGCTGGATGTTGACGGCTGCTTCGGCGTGAGACTGCGTGCGCCGGGCTGCACGAATCCCGACCTTGCGACCTATTATATGACGAACCGCTCCTGTCCCTACTCAAAGAGTATACTGGAGCGTGCTTTTGAGGGCGGTTACAATTTCATCTCCGCTCTTATCGGCCAGGAGTGCTGCACTACCATGAACCGCATGGAGCAGTATTTTGAATACTGCAAGCTCATTCCCAATGAGAAATTCTTTACCGCGTGTATTGATATGCCTATCAAAAAGGGCGAATGGTATGCCGGATACTTCCGCCGTCAGATCGAGCAGAAGATACTCGAGCCCATGCAGAAGACCTACGGTGTGGACTATTCCGAGGAAAAGCTCATGGACGCGATCGAGCGCCACAATGAGATCTGCCGCATCATAACCGAGATAGGAAATTTGAGAAAGCTTGATAATCCGCCCATCACCGGCTATGAGTTCCACGTTATCCAGCTCGTGACCGAGGTCTGCCCCAAGTACCTCATCGTTGACAAGCTGCGCGAGACGCTTGAGGAGCTCAAGACCCGCGAGCCTGAGCCGGCGCCGTGGTACAGGGCAAGGGTCATGCTCGTCGGTTCCGAGATCGACGATCCCGAGTTTACCAAGCTAATCGAAATGTGCGGCGCTATGGTCGTCGCGGACCGCTACTGCTTCGGCTCGCTGCCCGGCAGGGAGGAGATAATCGTCAAGGAGGGGCAGCATCCGCTGGACGCGCTTGCAGAGCATTACATGTATACCAACGAGTGTCCCAGAGCGATGGGCACCGAGAATATCATAGACCGTAAGATGTATCTTTACGACCTTGCCAAGGAATACAAGGCCGACGGCATAATACTCCAGAACATGAAGTTCTGCGAATACTGGGGCTATGAGAGAGCCATAGCGGCCAAGTGGCTGGCAGAGGGGCTCAATGTTCCTTCGGCAATACCTACCTGCCAGATAGAGCGCGACTATGCTAACGCTGCGGTAGGCCAGCTCCGCACAAGATTCCAGGCCTTTGTTGAGTCTCTTGAGATCAAGAGAATCCAGGCAGAATAAGGAGGTTACAGCTATGTGGAAAAGAAAAGTAAGCATCAAAGAGCAGTACGGCACCCTTGAGCATTTCCTCAAAGGCGACGAGCCCTGCCATTACATAGGTCAGAGATACATCGAGGGCACGAACTTCTATGCCCGCCGTGAATGGCGAGGCGTCAGGGATACTGCGTTTGCGTTTTATAAATGGCTCTGCACATGGGTGAAGATGGCTGTTTTCGTTATGCATGACCCCATCCGCATCGCAAAGGCCTTCTGGAAATACCGCTGGCTCAGCGCATATCTTGCGGCGCCTATGATGGTCGACAAGTGGATAGAGGGTGACCGCGGCGAGGCTCTGCGCGCAGACCTTTACGCACTCGACTGCATGATCTCCGACTCGACCGATACGCTTTGGAAGTCCCTGCGCGCAGACCGAAAGCTCGGCGAGACCAAATGGTCCGACAAGACCGTTGCGTTTGACTACACGCTGCCGAAGCATATAATTTTCGGCTTCCCCGGATACTATGCGATCAATATGCAGCAGCACGCGGCGTTCATGCTGCCGCTCATGCGTAAGCAGCTCGGCTGCTACTATGTAGACCAGTCCGTCGCCTGCGGCATACCGGGCGATATGTGCACTCTGCCTCTGGTAGAGGTAGGCGTTGCTGTTGACGGCGAGTATCCCGACATCGGCAACTGCTGGCTCACCACCAACAACCCCTGTGACGCGAACATGATGGATAACACCGCCATGTGGAGGGCACTTTCCAACAACGGCCAAAAGGCCGTGCACCCCTTCACCACGCCCCTCATGTATGACGATCCCACGACCAAGGAGCTCGGAGTTCATGAGATTTATTCGGCTATAGAATTTCTCGAAAAGCAGTTCGGCGTGCCTTTTAACTGGGATGCGTTTATTAAGCATATTGAAGATACGAATGAGTTCAACCGTGGCTCCCTCAACCGCTGGGATATCTATGCCAACAGTGATAACGGCGCTCTCAACTCCGTCGTTCAGGGCCTGTTCCGTATCTACTTCTATCAGCAGGGCGGCACGAAGTACTTCAAGAAGGCTAATAAGAAGATCAATAAGGTCTTTGAAAAGTGTGTGCGCAAGAACATACATCCGTTCCCGCTTGCCCGCCACCGCGCACTGGCATGGTCCTGCGGCTCAACCTATTACGCCCACGGCGTTCAGTGGCTGTATAACTGCTGGGGCATCATGACGGTCATCAACATGGACTCTCTGACCGGCCACAATATCGTTGACACGACCGACCGCGATACAATGATGAGCGACATTGCGGACTGGCACGCAAGAACACCCATGCGCACCCACACCGTCGGAGGTAACCGCCACCTTATGCAGATGTGGGAGACCGCGGAGAAGTTCAACTGCGATACCATCATCATGTATGACGATATCGGCTGCAAGGGCATGGCCGGCGCACAGGGCCTGCTCGAGGAGGAATTCCACAAGCATCGCGATAAGTTCAAGATAATCTGGATGCCCCATTCCCTCATGGACTGCCGCATAGTACCCACCAACGAAGCCCGCAAGACCGTCAACCAGTATATGCAGAGCGTTCTGCATGAAGAGCCCGTTGACCCGACCCTCGTTGACTTTGACGACGAGATGGGATGGTAAAGAAAGGAGATAGCAGCATGAAAATAGTCGCTAAAGCAATGGGTATCGGCACGGCCACTCTGGCAGCGCTGTTTGCGGTATATTATTTCAATCTTGACATGAGGCTCATGCGCAGCGTAATAGTGCCCTTCCTTGATAAGCACTATGACAGCATCAAGCGTGAGCATATAATCTGAGGAGGCGGAAATATGAGCTTCACGAACAAGAACATCACACCCCGCGAGCTCTCCTATGAGGAAAAACAGAACAGGCAGAAGGGTATATATGACAGCTTTGCAAACTACCTTGTGTTCTGCCGGAAATGCAAGCATGTGGAAAAGAGCAATATGTACATAATGCGCGCAGAGGCGTATATCGACGAGCTGCACGAGCGCGGAAAGGTCTGCCCAAAGTGCGGAGAAAACGAGTGGACGCTCGGTTATCCGCTCAATTCTCTGACCGGCTTCGTAAAATTCTGATAAAGCGAACCATCCCCCGATATCCAATGGATATCGGGGGATTTTTGCTACCCAAGCTGCTCTGATAAATTTAAGATACGGCGCTTCGTATGAAAAGTAATACAAAAACTTGAAAGATAATGAACAATTATCGTAAAAGCGTTGTAAAAATATACAAAAATGCTGCAATAATACTATACATTATATAGAAAACACATAAACAAATTGCATTATAATGCCAGAAATGATAAAATGTTAACATGCAATATCCGAATGGAACGGCAATATTATTTAAATAAGAAATGGGGGAGTTTAACCATGAGAGACCTAAAGCACCTGAACTACTTTGAGAACCTCCTGCAGGAGGCGAACAATGAACTCATCGGTCAGGCAAAGAAAGACGGTAAGATCTGTGTTGCTTATGTCTGCGAAAACACGCCGGAACCTCTTATGAATCTGGGCAATGCCTTTGGTATTCGCCTGCATGCGCCGAACACCGGATCAATGGATATTGCGACATACTACATGACGAGCTTTCTGTGCGAAACGACGAGGGCACTGCTTGAGCGCGCCATAGAGGGCGGCTTCAACTTTGCCGACTGCGTCATCGCACCCGACGGCTGCACCATGATAAACCGCTGCGTGGAGAATATGGAGCTTCTCGGGACCATGGGTAAGGGGAACGATAAATTCTTCCACGAGTATATGGAGATCCCGCTCAAGGCCGACGACAACGGCGTGGAGCTGCTGATCCTGCAGTGCAAAAACCATATACTCAAGCCGCTGCACGAAAAATACGGCATAGACGTATCCGATGCCGCGATAAGAAAGGCGGTGGAGGAGCACAACCGTGTATGCCGGGTCATAACCGAGATCGGCAAGTTCCGCAAGGAGGAAAAACCGAGGATCACGGGCTATGAGTTCCATATCCTCACGCTGGCTACATATGTTATGCCGCAGTATCTTATCATTGATAAGCTTGAGGAGACGCTTGAGGAGATCAGGACACGCGAGCCGGACGATAAGAAATACCGTGCGCGCCTTGCCGTTGTCGGCTCCGAGGTCGATGACAGCGGCTTTATAAAGCTCATCGAGGAAACCGGTGCCTACGTCTGCGCCGACCGTTTCTGCTTCGGCTCACTGCCCGGCAGGATGGAGATCGAGCTCAACGACGAGGTGGATGCGCTCACTCAGGTGTGCCGCCACTATGTCTATCACGGCGAGTGCCCGCGTATGTTCAATATGGAGAAGGTCTACGGCCGCAAGGCGTATGTCAACGACATAGCCACGGAATACGGCGCCGACGGCATAATCTACGAGCAGATAAAATTCTGCGACCCGTGGGCGTATGAAAAGCTGCTCGGCTCTACCATGCTGCGCGAGGACTATCACTTCCCGGTGCTCGCAGTTGACAGACCCTACAATATAAGCTCATCCGTCGGGCAGATGCGTACCCGTGTGCAGGCGTTCGTTGAAAGCATTGAGATAAAGAAAATACAAGGAGGTGCAAAATAATGGCGTTTGCGGTAAACGACAAGAAACGTGTCGGCGAGAAGAAGCTGGGCGTTCTTTTTAACGAAGGCAAGGTGCGCCGCCGCCGTGAATGGCGCGGTGTAAAAGACACGCTGTATGATTACGGCAGATGGCTCTACCTTCTGTCTATACTTGCGCGCATCATTATTAAACCCCGTAATGTCAAGGCAATGTTCCGCTACAGATGGTTTGCGAATTATCTGGCAGTGCCGCACATGATGGATAAATTCACGATGGGACTTCGAGACGAGCCCCTGCGCATAGTCCACACCGCCATGGACTTTGTCGTAAAGGACGTTGCGACCTGCATAGATAATTCAATAAAGGGCGACCGCCGCACGGGCAACAACGTAAAGTATTCGGAAAAATGCGTGCTGTGGGACGAAAATGCGATGACCGCCGCCATGATGGGCTTCCCGACACTCAATTGCATACTGCGCGAGGTGCCAACGATGTTCTCGGCAAACCTTCTCAACCAGCAGTCCGGCCTGCATTATCTCGACGTTGCGCAGCAGTTCGGCATTCCGGGCGACGTGTGTCCCATGCCCGAAGCGGAGCTCGGCGTCTCCATTGATGACGATTTCCCCGTACTCGGAAAGTGTGCCGTTCAGGTAAACACGACCTGCGACGGCTCGCTGATGGGCAACGGCCTTATCGCAAAGCGCCTTGAGCGGGAGTACGGCATACCGACCTTCCAGCTCGTCGCGCCCATGCGCCACAAGGAGGACGACGTTCAAACATATGCAGCCAACGATATTAAAAAGGCGATAGCATTTATCGAGGAACAGACCGGGGAAAAGTGGGACTGGACGCATTACTTTGAGTGCGCAAAGCGCGTAAACCAGACCACCCGAAACCGTGTGGCGTGGCTGGAGATAAACAGTACGCCTTTTCCGCAGTTTATCGGCGCGACCTTCTCGCTGTATAACGATACCAACTACATGGGCAACTGCGGAAGATTCCCGATCTTTGCCGAGATCGACAAGAAGATAATGAAGTACGTCATGCGGGGCTACAAAAACAAAACCATGATGGCGCCCGAGTACCGCCACAGATGCATAGTCTGGGGCGTGCAGCCGCAGTACATAATCGATATGCTCAACTGGATGGTACACTGCTGGGGCGTGGTGCCGCTGACCGATATGCTTTCCATGGTCATAAGCGAGGAGATAGCGGAAGAGGACACGCCGGAAAACAGGGAGCAGGCCTACTACGATATGGCGTGGCTGACCATGAACATGATCATGCGCAACCACACCCACGGCGGGTATAAAGTTCTCGTCGATGAGCTGTGGGAGTACTGTGAGAAGATGAACGCCGACATGGTCATGATGTGGGAGCATATGTCCTGCAAGGCCCTGACCGGCATGCACGGCCAGTTCGAGGAGCAGGCCAGAGAGCGCGGCATAAACCTCGTCTGGGTCTGCCACGACCTTGCCGACCCGCGAGTTTTCACCCGTCAGGCGATACGCGACCAGTTCAACCAGTATATGCGCACGGTCATGCGGGAAGAGCCGCTGGATCCCAGCATTGAGGTCCTGCCGGACAACGACGCATGGTAACAGATAAGGAGGATGGATATGTCAAACTTAAAAAAACTGCCCCTGAAGATATTAGGCGGAGGAGCGTCCTTCTTTGCCGTGACCTTCATCATATATTTCTTCAACCTCGATATGAAGTTCCTTTCAAGCTGTGTTGAGCCTATCCTGCTCTGGAATTACGACAGGATCCCGCGCAAGCAGTACATCTGAGCATAAAAAAATCCTGTGGCAAGCGCCACAGGATTTTTTGTGCTTTCATCAGTGGTGAAGCTCTTTTTCAAATTCCAGGACTGCGCCGCTTTCCGCGTCGATCTCGTAGTGGTATTCGTATCCGCCGTATATGAATTCGACCTCGCATACATATCCGCCGTCCTCGTGGTCGAGCTCGGTAAGCAACCGGCTGACCTGAGCCTCGGTAAGTCCGGCGTGGCTGAGAGCCGCTGCCTTGGCTTTATCCGTGTATATGAAGTCAGGTCTGCCCTGACGGAAACTGTAGCCGTCTTCATTCTCTACCCAAATGATATCGCCGCTGCGGGCGTCGATACCGTACTCATATTCGGCGCTGCCGCTTTCAAACTCGACTTCGTATACCATGAGGCCGTATTCATAATCGAGCTCGATCTCGATATTCTTAACGTCATCACGGCTGAGACCGGCGTGGGTGAGGGCAGCGCTGAGCGCCGCGTCATTTCCGATGTAGGATTTATCGCTTGCCTGACCCTGAGCGCTGATGCCGGAAAGCGGCTTGCCGCCGGAGATCAGGTTAAGCTCGTTTATGGTCAGACCGACCAGCTCTTCAAAGCTGTGGCGGCTGTCGCTTGAGACGATTTCGCTTATAAGTCTCGCTTTGCCGACGGTGATGCCGTACTTTTCCGCCTTCTCGACGAGATCGCCGTCCGCGTCGGACACATTCTGGCTGAGAACGGAGCAATCCTTGAGAAGCCTGTTGACATTATCGGTGAGCTTGGCCTGAAGCGTATCCGCGTCGTAGCCGTCAACGCCGGATACCGACAGCAGAATGGAGTTTGCAGTATCGTCCAGATAGCCGTGCTGGAGCATTGAGCCGATTATCGCGTTTACCGCGACGTCGAAGCCGCTGCCCTCAAGCTCCATGCCGCCGAGCACCTCACGTCCTTCGTAGTTCAGACCGACTGCGGAGATGATTTTTTCGTTTTTGTCAACATTAAGCTCGATGCTGGGGTTTACGTCGAATGAGACAACTGCGGCGAGGGTGCCGGAGCTGCCGCCCTTAAAATTCTTGGCCAGGAATATACCGGCAATGAGCAGTACGAATACCGCGGCGACCGCGGCAAAGCTGCGCAGTTTATTGTTCTTATTGTTTTCCATGTAAATTACCTTTCCTTTCTCATGGTCACAGGCGTCCATGATGTCATCGAGGACGTCGGGAACGGCGTTGGAAACGGCAGATCTCAGCGTATTTTCAATTCTGTCATTGTTCTTCATTTCATTCTGCCTCCATCGCGATCCGTAGCTTTTTTATGGCTCGTGAGTATTTGGAAAGAACTGTCGCAACCGGCATATCGAGCAGCCGCGCGATCTCGCGGTGCTTCATTCCGGCCGCTGCGTGCAGCATGACGATCTGCTGCTGTTCGTCGGATAAGACCTTCATGGCCGCCTGCAGCAGCACTCGCTCGTCGGGACTGACACCCGGAGCCGCGGCAAGATATCTGCCCCAGTCCTCCTCGGCGAGGTCAATATGCTTTTTGGCGGCTCTAAGACGCATTCTGGCAAGATTTTTGGCGATGGTCATGATCCATGCCATGGGCTTTCCCCGGGGAACATAGCCGCCGGCGGCGGAGTATACGGCAAGGTATGTGTCCTGCAGAACATCCTCCGCATCCGCCGGGCTGTGAGATAAGCTCATTGCAAAGCCGTAGACCGCGGCTTTCGTGCGCTCGTACAGCTCTCCGAGCGCCGCCTTGTCCTCCTTTGCGATACGAGCCAGCAGCGCTTCCAGCTCATATGCATCGTCTGCGCCGTATTTAGTTGAGCAGGTCATCAGAGCGATCATTTTGCGTTCCGTCCTTCAGCATAGGCTGAGCCTCTATGCTTCATCATATTAATGCACAGGAAAGGTGTTTTATTGCATTGGTTCTGAAAAAATTTTAAAAAAGCTCCGTTTCGCCCCGGCATATAACGCAGGTCGGGCCCGTGAGAAAAATATCGCGCACCGTGTCCGCGTATGCCGACAGGCTTATGTATAAGTCCCCGCCGGGCATCTGCACACGTACATTGCTGCCTGATACAAGACCTTTCAGCGTCATGACGGCGGCTATGCTTCCGCTACCGGTGCCGCAGGCGAGGGTGAAATCCTCAACGCCGCGCTCAAAGGTGACGGCTTTGACGTGATCAGCGCCTGTAAGCTTAACAAAGCTAACGTTGGCGCCCTTTGGGAAGGCCGTGTCAAAGCGCAGGGCGCGTCCCAGCTCACGCAGCTCGTTTTCGGGTCTTTCGTCCCAATCGTCCATCATGACTACGGCGTGGGGGATACCGGGGCTTCCGAGCTCGACGTATGAGCAGTCATAGCCGCAGGCCTGCCTGTGCAGGTCGATGACGCTCGGGTCGTTGAGCCTTATGCGGTACAGGCTTTCGGATATCCTCTCGCCGGTGACAAGACCGGCGGTGGTCTCGATGCGCTGAACTTCTCCTGCAAGCCCGTGCTCATAGCCGTAGCGGGCAATGCACCTTGCACCGTTGCCGCACATCTCGCCGAGGCTGCCGTCGGCGTTGTAAAACAGCAGCTTGAAATCGCCGCCGCAAGTGGCTTTTGCGGTCAGCATAAGGCCGTCAGCGCCGATGCCGGTCCTGCGGCTGCAAAGGGTGCGGGCAAGCTCAGGTATTCTATCTGCGTCTATGTTCTCCTCCAGTGAGTTTATTATAACAAAGTCGTTTCCGGCTCCGTGCATTTTTGTGAATTTCATTTTTTACCTCCCAAAATGCTGATGTTTCATTATACCAATTGTTAAAAACTTAGTAAAGCACATACTTGAATTTGCAGCAAGGCTATATTATAATATACCTTAATGAATACAAAATTTTTTCAGGAGTGTTAAAAATGACCGATTATAATGCATTATACGCACAAAAGCTTATCAGCGCCGAGGCGCTTGCCGAGCAGGTGCAGTCCGGCTGGCTCTTCGGTATGGACACCGGCCCCTCCCAGACTCCGGCTATCATGAGTGCCATTGCCGAAAAGGTGAGAAACAGCGACATCAAGGGCGTTAAGGTCCAGACCCTGCTGGATGTCTATCCCTTTGAGTTCTATGCCGACGAATCCCTTGCCGGAAAGATGACCGGCTACTCATGGTTCTCCTCCGCCGGAGCGCGCAAGGCGGTAAACAGCGGCTACGCCGACCTTTTACCCGCATATTACAGAGACGCCCCCCGCCATATCCGCGCAGAATACGAGTACGACGCCTTCTGCATTGCAGTATCTCCGATGGACAGCCACGGTTATTTCAGCCTCGCCCTCAACGGCTCTCTTGCCGAGGCCATGATCGATAAGGCCAAAAGGATCTTCGTCGAAGTGAACGAGAAGCAGCCCCGCTGCCTGTGCGGCACTCAGCTCCATGTCTCTCAGGTGGACGCCATCGTTGAGAACACCCACGAGCTTCCCGTCCTGCCCCCCGTTGTGCTGGACGATATAAGCATCACCATCGGCAACCTTATCGCCGAGCAGATCCCCGACGGCGCGTGCATCCAGCTCGGCATCGGCGCGATACCCGACGCTACCGGCATGGCTCTGAAGGCCAAGAAGGATCTCGGCATCCACACCGAGATGTTCACCGACTCCATGGTCGAGCTTATCGAGTGCGGAGCCGTCAACAACTCCAAAAAGCAGATCCACCGCGGCAAGACGGTCACCACCTTTGCCTACGGCTCCAAGAGGATATATGACTTCATCGACGATAACCCCAGCGTTGAGATCCTGCCCGTCGACTACGTCAATGACCCCGAGGTCATATGCAAGAACGACAATATGATCTCGATAAACGCAGCTCTTGAGGTCGACTTCTTCGGCCAGGTCTGCGCCGAATCCGTCGGCACCAAGCATATGTCCGGCTCCGGCGGCCAGATCGACTATGTGCGCGGCGCATGCCAGTCCAAGGGCGGCAAGAGCTTTATCGCCTTCACCTCCACGGCCAAGGGCGGCACTATCAGCAAGATAAAGCCCATCCTTACCCCGGGTGCTGTCTGCACCACCAGCAAGAACGACGTTGACTACATCGTGACCGAGTACGGCTTAGCGCATCTGCGCGGCAAAAGCCTCGGTGAACGCACCCGCCAGCTCATCGCGATCGCACATCCCGATTTCCGTGACGAACTCACCTTTGAGGCGAAAAAGCGCGGAATACTTATCTGATATAACAGCAAGACCGCCGGCAGAAAGCCGGCGGTCTTTTGATATTGGTCTATGAGATTGTCAGCGGGGGAACAGGGAAGAGTCAAATTCCGTCCAGGGGTATTCCTTCGGGGGCTTGACCTTGAAGGTCATGAAGCGTCCGGTGGCGGGGTTTGTAAAGCCAAGAGAGTAGGACCAGAGGGCGATGCTGCAGTCATCCTCCGCCGCGCCGTATTTGCGGTCGCCGAGCAGGGGCATTTCCCGGGAAGAAAACTGCGCCCTGATCTGGTGCGTGCGTCCTGTTATCAGCTCGATGGCGACAAGGGAGATCTCGCCGTTTGAGCCGAGAAGGCGATAATCAAGAATGGCCTCCTGAGCGCCGCGCACGGGCTTTTTCACCACAAAGGTCTTGCGTTTTTCCTTTGAGCGGAGCAGCAGATCCTCCATGCGTCCCTTGCGGGCCTCAGGAACGCCGTGGACAACGGCAAGGTAGGTCTTTTTAAACTCGTTATACCTTATCTGGCGGCTGAGTTCCGAGGCCGTTTCGTTGTTCTGGGCATATACCATGAGCCCGCTTACGACCTGATCCAGCCTGTGAACGGTACGGATATCCGCGTTCTCGTCGCCGAGGGCTTCCCGCAGCAGTGAGGGCATCCCGCCCGGCTCGTCGGTCGATATGACCCCCGCGGGCTTTATAGCCACTATCATGTTTTTGTCGTAATAAATAAGCTCCATAATAAGTACCTCTAATCAATACTTTATCGCAGCCTGGAGATTTGTCAAGTAAAAATCGGAGCAAGCGATACATAGCTTGCTCCGACGTGGCGGAGAGTGTGGGATTCGAACCCACGTGGGCGTGAGCCCAAACGGTTTTCAAGACCGCCTCGTTATGACCACTTCGATAACTCTCCATATTGGTTGACCCAATATTTATAACATATCAGTGAGAAAGTGTCAACTCCCGATACTCATTCCGCGCACATTCGGGCATTATTCCTGACTGTCCTGCTGCACGCTTATCTCAAATTCAATAGCAATGCCGCCGACGTACAGACGCGCCTTACCGGCCACGCCGCGGGTCTTTACATAGGTTCCGCCCGAGCCGCCCTTGAGGGAAATGACGTGCGGCCCGATGATCTCAAGCCCCTCGTCACAGCGCAGAGCTATCGGCTCCTGCCAGTATACGGCGGGATTGCCGTGACCGTCGAGGGCTCTTATCCTCACTGCCGCGGCGTCGTAGGTGTCGCCCTCGGTGAGCTTTGTGCTGCTTACCGAAATGTCAAGCTGCACCTGCTGCCCGGGCATTTTTACGACAGACTTTACCGTTTCGCCGTTTTTTACGGCGTCAAAGCGCCATACCGTGGCCTCGCCGCCCCAGTTGCTGACATACTTGCCGTAAAGCTCGTAGCCGTCGGAGAACTTGAAGCCCTTGAAAAGCATGAGCTTTGCAAACTTTGCTATGGCTCCGACCGGCAGGGCGCTCGGGCCGAATTTAGCTATCGCGTTAAGGCAGTCCTTGACGTCGGCGGCGACCTTGGGCTCAAAATGCTCCTGAGTTTCGAGCATACCGCCTATGAAATCATCGACGATAACGGGCGGGTGGGGGAGCGCGGGATATTCATCGCGGCAGGGGAAAAACTCCTTCACGAACACATCGTTTTTATACAGCCTCACGCTGTCGGCATTGGTGAATACAAAGACCCTGCCGATATCCCCCGCGGGATGCTCACCGATATCCATGGAGGAGGACACCACGCAGCAGGGCGCGTTTTCGCTTTGGCTTGCGTACACAGCGGCCGCGAGCTTGGGGTTGCGGAACATATCCATAACGCCGTGGTAGCATATGCCGTCGCCGCTGCCGAAGTCCTGATGCGTGTTGTAGTCGAACATACACCACGGGAAAACACCGCAGATATCGCCGGCGGCGTACATCGCGTCGAGAACCTTCGCGTGTCGGAGGGCGTGGCTGAGGCGGTGCCGCTCATCGTCAAAGGACTTGGTAGGGAACATATGCCCGTTGCACTCGGAGACAAGATAGGGCCTGTTTTTCTTCGAGGTGACGGAGCTTTTTGCCTTGAGACCGGCGTTATCCCCGCTGTGGGAAAAGTCGTTGAAGGTGTATACGTCCTCGAGCAGATGGCTTTTTTCAAGATACCGCACGCCGCTCGTCTGACGGCTGCCGTCGATGCTGCGGGCGGCTTTGTTCGTGAGGCGGTAAAGCTCGTCGCAGTCCTGCGATTCATTTATCCTCACGCCCCAGAGCATCACCGACGGGTGGTGCATATACTGCCGCACCATCTCCTCGGTGTTTGTGACGGCCTGCTTTTTCCAAGCCCCGTCGCCGATATGCTGCCAGCCGGGGATCTCCGTGAACACAAGAATGCCGAGCTCGTCGCAGCGGTCGATAAAATGCTGCGACTGGGGATAGTGCGAGGTCCTGACGGCGTTGACGCCCAGCTCGTATTTGAGGATATCCGCGTCAAAAGCCTGAATCGAGGCAGGCATCGCGTAGCCGACGTAGGGGTAGGACTGATGCCGGTTGAGCCCCCTGAGCTTCACCTTTTCGCCGTTAAGATAAAAGCCGTCGTTTTCAAATCTTACAGTCCTGAAGCCGAAGCGTATGCAGCGCTCATCGATGACCCTGTCCGCTTCACAGGCCCTTATGCGTGCGGTGTATAGCACGGGGCTTTCCAATGTCCAAAGCTTAGCGTCCGGCACGGTAAGTGTAAACTCCTTGCCGATGGCGGAGGCTGCGGTGCGCCCCTCGTTGTCTATTATATCGGTAACGACTTTGGAGCTTGCGCCCGATATACGAAGCCGTATCTCGCGCAGGCCGGTGTTTTCAAGCAGCGCCTCCTCGATATAACCGCATTCTCTGACCTCCAGAGTGACCTCGCGGTACAGTCCGCCGTAGCAGAGATAGTCGATAACAAAGCCGAAGGGCGGGATATTCAGGCTCTCTCGGGTGT
Source organism: uncultured Clostridia bacterium (assembly GCA_946405205.1). GTDB lineage: Bacteria > Bacillota > Clostridia > Oscillospirales > Oscillospiraceae > F23-B02. The sequence continues at coordinate 113,594 of CAMJGL010000001.1, read as the reverse complement.
CGAGCCTGACGTCTATCGTGTTCTCCGCGCCGAACTCAACATGCTCGGTAATATCGACCGTGAATGCGGTGTAGCCGCAGGCGTGACGCCCGACTTCGGAGCCGTTGCAGAATACAACCGCCTCGTGAGCCGCGCCGTCAAAGCGCAGAAGCAGCCTCTTGCCGCGCCAGTCCTCCGTCGCGTGAAAGTGCTTTCTGTAACCGCAGACCATCTGATAGACTGTGCAGTCTATGTAGTTGTACGGTATCTCCTTAGCTGTGTGCGGAAGCCTGACTGTGACGGCGTTTTCAAAGCCGCCGTCAAAATCCTCGGTGAAAAGCCAGCCGTTATTAAAAGGAATATTCATCACTAAAGCTCCTTTAACAGTCGATACAGTGATTTTATCATACTCGGGGCCGTTTGCAAATAATTATTGCGTTTGAAGGCTCCTGCCATTATAATATACACGAAATAAAAAATGGGAGTAATAATAATGGATAAGCTGCTGAACACAAAACTGTTTCTTCTCGACATGGACGGCACTCTGTACCTCGGCGACGAGGTTTTCGAGGGCGCGGTCGACTTTATCAATACCATCAGCGCGACCGGCAGAGAATACATATACCTGACGAACAACTCCTCCCGTGCGGGCGTCGACTATGTGACCAGACTGCGCAGGCTCGGCTTCCCCTGCGAACCGGAGAATGTGTTCACCTCCGGCATGGCGACCGCCATGTACCTGAATGAAAAATTTCCCGGCGCCGCGGTCTATCCCGTCGGAACACCGGCGTTTTTGAATGAGCTTGAAAGCTACGGCGTAAAGCTTGACGACAGCGAGGCCGTCAAGGTCGTCTGTGTGGGCTTTGACACTACGCTCACCTATGAAAAGCTCGATAAAGCGGTGCATTATCTGCGCCGCGGCGCGGCGTTTGTCGCCGCAAACCCGGACTGGGTATGCCCCATGCCTGCTGACGAGGTACTGCCCGACTGCGGCAGTATATGCGCCCTGCTGACCGCAGCTACCGGCGTTAAGCCCGAGTTTATCGGAAAGCCCAACAGGAATATGGTCGATATCATCTCCCGCAAGACGGGCGTTCCGAACGAGAATATCTGCTGCGTGGGCGACAGACTTTATACCGACATCGCCGTCGCGCAGAACGCCGGCGCGGTCTCCGTGTGCGTGCTCTCGGGCGAAAGCAGCATGGACGATATAAACGCCGCCGAGCGAAAGCCCGATTACGTTCTTAAAAACGTCGCCGAGCTTGCGCAGATTCTGAAAGCCAACTGAAACGGATTCTGCTATAAAATACAGGAAAGCACTATTTGAAAAAGCTGTTGTAGGAGGATCTTATGCCGGAAGAGTTTTACAACAGGGTTAGTGCAATGAGGAAATATTCCGCTTTATCCATTCTTGCATTTATCCTAATTCCTGCATTACTATATTTTTTGGCTTTATCCGTTGTACATATGAAGTTTTGCGCTGCGGCTGTATTCAGCTTGCTCATATTGATTATTATATTTTTCCTTTTGAAAGCAAAAAATGAAGTGAAGAAGAATGCCAAAAATCTTTCTCCATATGCTATTGAATGTCATGGGATAAGTGAAGAACATATTATTAACGCTTTCTCAGCTTTCACAGTTATGCAAGATGCTTTTGCAGCATTCTTAAAGTACCAAAGGATATCGTATAGGTTTTTGTTTATAAAGAATGATGTATACAATAAACAAGACACGGACAGAAAAAAGGAGAGAGCAAATAGAATAATCAACAAAGAATATGGTAAAGCCGAAAAGCAGGCTGTCTATAAGCTGAAGAGCATACGGATTAATGTACAAATGTATTATGATTGCTCAGAGGATATCGCTCGTTCTCTGCAAAGCAACGCGGTACAGCTTTTAGGAAGAGTGGAACCAATAGTGAACGTGTTTGTCGACTTGAAGAACAAATTAGTAATTATCCCTGCTGTGTGTGATACGCTGCTATGGAAGGAAGTTAAAGTGTACTGTTCTGCAATCAGTGTATTCATAGAGAAATTAGAACTGATGAATGAGAATCATATGTAAAAGACTGGCGGGCTATCGCTTGATAGTCCGCCCTGCATATTAAAAGCTTCCCTTCTGCTCGAAGGGAAGCTTTTTTTGCATCAGCCGTATATCCATGCGTTGGGAAGGTAGCGGCACTGTATCTGCGGGTTTGAGCATTTTGTTATGTACTCACCGTCGTACCACATAATGGCGCTTGTGCCGCCGTCAAGATTCATGGCCTGATAGGCGTCGTAGCGCAGCATGATATCGGTACATTCGGGAAGACCCACGCCGAGAGACCGCCCCGGAAGCCGGCCTTCTATAACGAGCATGAGCACTTCGCCGTGACGGGTCTGGCCGATAGCGGCGCGGGGCTGAATGGAGGTAAAGCCTGACAGATCATCCACGAGGGTCTTGCCGTCGATTATGAGGGCGGGGCTGAATTCAACGGCGTCCGTCGTACCTATGCCTACCTCGTTGTGCGCGTCGGTGATATAAAGCCTGTCGTCGCTGTGGAGCTCGATGCGCTTTTTGCCGTAGCCGTAGTGTGTGCCGTATTCACGGCCCTGGCACATGGTGTAGCCGGAAAGCTCGCCGCCGGTGCCGACGCCGTCTGCGTCAATAAAGCCGCTGGCGGTCATGCCTATAACGCCGTCGTTCTTTTTGACGAGGTCTTCAAGAAATTCGCCGTAAGCGCCGATATATGAGGATGGGCAGCAGCGCAGAAGCGAGGGATCCTTTGCGATAGCCAGAACGCCCTGATAGCCCGAGCCCTCGACGCGGACGATAAGGATCTTGTTAACAGCGTCCACAGCCAGAACCTGATCGCCCTGTGCCGTCTCGATGCTTGTGCCGTCGTCGTTGATGCCGGCCTCGTTTATGCAGATCTTATCCCAACCGTTTTTTGTGGCGTCGGGATTTGCCTTTATGTACCGCGCAAAGGATTCCTGATCGAGCTCGCTGAAAAGCGCGAAGAAATCCTTCTTGCTTTCAAGCTCCTGCTCGGCCTTGCTGTCCTTGTTATCGCCCCATTTGCTGATTATACCAACCTGTTTTTCCTCTGCATCGGCGACGCGGCCCATTACCTCGTCTATCATGTCCTGAGGAAAGAAAAACTCGGCCAGCCATTGGTGGCTGAGCGTAGACATGGCCGTTTCTATATACGCCTCCCGAAGATTTTTGATCGCCGGAATATTTGTATAGACCACAAAGGTATACAGACCGGCAAGCAGAGCAATGATGCAGGCGAAGCTTATCAGGACTTTGCGGAGCCTGCTGTGCTTTTTTGCCGGTTTGGTATTAACGGCGGAGCGTTTAGTCTCGCGTCCGGAGTCCGGCTTTCCCGACGAATGCCTGCCCCCGGAAGAGGAACCGAATACTTTTATTTGAAGCGCCTCCCTTAGACGATATGTCCGAATGTTGCTTAATATAATAACATATTATTTACGTTATTCCAACTGAATAGTTCCCAAGGTTTTTAAAAATTTTTTCTGATAATTGTACATTGTAACGATGCTTGACCGCGCCTGTTAACCGACAAGTCACATTTTGCCGACTTTTGAGAGACAAAGAGCGGTATGTCCCGATTGACAGTTATCTGTACATAAAGTAAAATGTTCTTAGAAATAAAGGAGGATATAAAAAATGCAGAAAAATAAAGTCAGCATCTCCAAAAAGACGGTTCTCATGATAATTGCGGGAATTCTGGCGCTTCTTTTGCTCACGTCCTTCATCACGGTGATCCCCGCCGGACACACGGGCGTCGTGTCCGTTTTCGGACAGGTAAGCGAAAAGGTGCTTCAGGAGGGACTGAATTTCAAGCTGCCCTGGCAGAAGGTGACAAAGATGGATAACCGCGTCGTCAAGCTCGAGGTGAGCACCGAGGCATTTTCAAGCGACCTTCAGACGGTAAACACGACCCTTGCGGTAAACTACCGTCTCGACACCAGCAAATCCTACTATGTGTACAAGAACATCGGCGTGAAGTATGAGGACACGCTTGTGACGCCCGCCGTGAACGAAGTGCTCAAGGCCATCATCGCAAAGTACACCGCTGAGGAATCCATCACGAACCGCAGCCTCATCTCGTCCGCGCTCATCACGGGTCTCAACAACAAGCTGTCGTCCAGCGGACTGTTCGTAACCGATGTCAATATCATCGACTTTGACTTCAGCGACACCTACATATCCGCCATCGAGGCAAAGCAGGTGGCGCAGCAGACCTATGAAAAGGCCAAGACCGAGCAGAACCAGCTGACGATGGAGAAGCAGGCCGAGGCCGAGCGCCAGATTATCGCGGCAAATGCGGCTCTTGAGGTCGCCAAGATCGAAGCCGAAGCGGTCGAGTACGCAGGACAGAAGGAAGCGGCGGCAAACAAGGCCATCGCATCCTCGCTGACATCCCAGCTCATCGACTACTATACTGTACAGCAGTGGGACGGCAAGCTGCCCACCGTCACCGACGGCACTCCCTTTATCTCAATGCAGCTCCCGGGATAAGTCAAACGCAACAAAAAATACAGCATCGAAAGATGCTGTATTTTTTGTGTATTAAATAAAGTAGGAATTTGACAAATCGGGAAAATGTGATATATATTATCGTTTATGGAAAAGATAACGTCACGAAAAAACAGAATAATCACCCATTTTCGCTCTGTGGCAAATGACAGGGCTTACAGAGCCGAGTGCGGGGAGTTTGTATGCGACGGCGAAAAGACCTTGCGCGAGGCGCTTGAGTATGGAGCGGAGATAAAGTGCGTACTGTGGAAGGACGCCGCGGGAGCAATTGAGCTTGCGGAGAGCGTGCAGCAATTTATTGCGCCGACTGAGCTTTTTGAGTACGCCTCTCCGCTGAAGTCAAGCCAAGGCCCGGCTTTCACGGTAAAAATGCCCGACAGGAGCGGGGAATGTAAGATCGAGCGGGCGATAGTGCTTGAAAACCTGCAGGATCCCGGGAATGTGGGCACGGTCATAAGAACGGCCAACGCCTTTAACATTGACGCCGTGATCCTTGTCGGGGCCTGTGCCGATCTGTATAATCCCAAGACCGTAAGAGCCAGCATGGGCGCGATTTTCCGGCAGAGAGTGCTGGAAATGGACATAGCGCAGCTCGACGAGTTTACGCAGCGTCAAAGCCTTCCGCTTTTCGGCGCGGCTCTGAGCGAGAAAGCCGCAGATCTGCGGATGGTCGAGATACACCGCGCTGCGGTCGCGGTCGGCAGCGAGGGCAGGGGACTGTCAAAGGAACTGCTGGATATCTGCGGCGGCGAGCTCATAATTCCTATGAGCCCGGACTCGGAATCGCTCAACGCGGCTGTGGCGGCGTCCGTCATCATGTGGGAAATGTCGAGGTAGGCCATGTCTGATGTGAAATATTGGCTGTGGCTGTCAACTGCGCCGCGCATAGGCCCCAGAGCGGTAGAAGCGCTGCTCAGACACTACGGCAGCCCTGAGGAGATGTACTTTGCGCCGAAGGGCGAGATAAGCCGTCTGCTCCCGAAAAGGATAGAGGGAACGGAGGAGCTTGAAAAGCGCGACCTTGACGCAGCCAACAGAATAATGGAAAAGTGCGATAATCAGGGCATCAGAGTCATCACGCTCCAGGACGCCGATTATCCCGCCAGACTGAAGAATATATTCTCTCCGCCTGCGGTGTTGTATGTCAAGGGTACGCTTCCGGCCATCGACGAGGAGGCCGCGATAGCAGTTATCGGCACGCGCAATGCCTCGCCCTACGGCATCAAAATGGGCCGTAAGATGGGGTATGAGATATCAAAATGCGGCGGCCTTGTCATATCAGGCCTCACCGCAGGCGTAGACTCGGCCGCTGCCGAGGGCGCGCTGCTTGCGGACGCAAAGTGCATCGGCGTGCTCGGCCTGCCGCATGAGCTGGATAAAAGCCGCTTTGCCGATGATATCGTCGTACACGGCGCGCTCATCAGTGAATATGCGCCCGGGACAAAGCCTTACAGCTCGTTTTTCAGAGCGCGAAACCGCATAAGCAGCGGGCTTTCGCTCGGCGTTGTGGTCGTGGAGGCCCCGCTAAGGAGCGGGACAAGGCTGTTTGCCAATGAAGCGGCCGAGCAGGGCAAGGAGATATTTGTTGTCCCGGGAAATGCCGATTCGGAAAACTGCGAGGGCACCAACGCCATGCTCAAGGAGGGCGCAAAGCCCGTGACCGACGGCTGGGAGGTCGTAAGCGAGTTTGCTATGCTTTACCCCGACAAGGTGAAAAAGGCATCTCTTGAAATGCCCTCTGTGTGGCCCAAAAGACCCGAAAATGAGCCCTCAAAAGGGACTTTTGCAGAAAAAAGAACAAAAAAAGTCATTGACAAGCCCGATAACACGGCTTATATTGACTTGCAGAAACAGCTGGAAGGCCTGAGCCCGAGCCAGCTGAAGATAGTCAGCGTAATGGACAAGGCGTCCATGCACGTTGACGATATCATTAATTCAAGCGGCTTTCCACCCGCAAAGGTGCTGGCTGATCTGACCCTGCTGCAGATAAAGGGCTATGTCAGTCAGCTAAGCGGCAAACGCTTTACATTAAATATCAAGACGAAATGAGGAAACCGAATGGCCAGCGCTAAAAAGAACTTGGTAATTGTGGAATCTCCGGCAAAGGCTAAGACCATCGAGAAATATCTCGGCGGCGATTACAAGGTCGTGGCCTCCATGGGGCATCTGCGAGATCTGCCCAAGAGCACACTCGGTATAGACATAGAAAACGATTTTGAGCCCAAGTATATCCCCGTCAAGGACCACAAGGAGGTCATTGACAATCTCAAGAAGCTGAGCAAAAGCTCAGGCACAGTCTATCTTGCGACCGACCCTGACCGCGAGGGCGAGGCCATATCGTGGCATCTCAAGGAGCTGCTGAACCTGCCTGACGACAGAGCCAGACGCGTAACCTTCAACGAGATAACAAAAAAGGTCGTCACCGAGAGTATCAAAAACCCGAGGGATATCGACAGCGACCTTGTCGACGCTCAGCAGGCGAGAAGGCTACTCGACCGCCTTGTGGGCTATAAGCTGTCCCCGCTGCTCTGGAAAAAGATAAAGCGCGGCCTCTCCGCCGGACGTGTGCAGTCCGTTGCGACGAGAATGGTCGTAGACCGCGAAAATGAGATACGGAGCTTCGTCAGCGAGGAATACTGGCTGCTTGACGCCATATTCGGCTGCGAAAGCGGCGATGCGAGCTTTACCGCCCGCTTTTACGGCAAAGGCGATAAAAAGCTTGAGCTGCGCTCCGAGGCCGAGGTAAACGAGGTAATATCCGCGACCGAGGATAAGCCCTTCACCGTAAAAAGCGTAAAGCGCGGCAAAAAGCACCGCAGCCCCTCGCCTCCGTTTATAACCTCCACCCTTCAGCAGGAGTCCTCCCGCAGGCTCGGTATGACGCCCCGCCGCACCATGTCCATCGCCCAGCAGCTTTATGAGGGCGTCGACATCGAGGGCCTCGGCACCGTCGGCCTTATAACCTATATGCGAACCGACTCACTGCGTCTGTCCGACGAGGCACTCATGGCCGCGAAGAATTACATTATCGAGCATTACGGCAAGGAGTATTATCACGGCTCTTTCCGTGTCTATAAGACAAAATCCGGCGCTCAGGACGCGCACGAAGCCATCCGCCCGACGAACATCGAGCTCAGCCCCGACCGCGTACGCAAGGATCTTACGCCTGAGCAGTACAGGCTCTACCGCCTGATATGGGGTCGCTTCACCGCCTGCCAGATGGCAAACTCCGTGTATGACAACGTCGTCGTTGACGTGGAGTCAAACGACTATATCTTCCGCGCCAACTACTCCGAGATGAAATTCCCCGGCTACACCGCCGTTTATGAGGAGAGCAAGGACGAGGAGACAGAAGAGCTCCGAAGCAAGCTGCCGAGCCTTGAGGAAGGCGAGCGGGTGTATCTCGAGAAGATGCTGCCCGAGCAGCAGTTTACCCAGCCGCCCGCGCGCTATACCGAGGCAACGCTCATACGCGCTATGGAGGAAAAGGGCATAGGCCGACCCTCCACCTACGCGCCCACGATATCGACAATAACCTCCCATGAGTATGTCGTAAAGGACGGCAAGTACCTCAAGCCGACGAATCTCGGCGAGGTCGTGACCGAGCTCATGATGGATCGTTTCCCCGATATCGTCGATCTCAAGTTCACAAACCACATGGAGGAGGAGCTTGACGACGTTGAGAGCGGAAAGCGCTATTGGAAGGAGCTTATCCGTGAGTTCTACGGAGATTTCAGCACCGAGCTTGAGGAGGCCGAAAAGGCACTCGAGGGCGTGCGCATCAAAGTTCCCGACGAGCTCAGCGACGAATACTGCGACGTCTGCGGCAGGCAGATGGTCGTAAAATCCGGACGTTTCGGAAGATTTCTGGCTTGCCCGGCTTACCCCGAGTGCAGCTTCACAAAGCCCCTGGTAATCGAGATGCCCGGCAGATGCCCTGCCTGCGGCAGCAGGATACTCAAGCGCACCTCCAAAAAGGGCAATACCTATTACGCCTGCGAGCGCGGCGCGGAATGCCCGTGGCGCGGCACCTCAGCCGACGGCAGCGAGATAAAGGGCTTCATGACCTGGTATGTCCCCACAAAGGACAATTGCCCGAGCTGCGGCAAGACGCTTTTCAAGCCCGGCGGCAAGGGCAGGATGAAGGCCTTCTGCATAAACGAAAACTGCAAGGACTTCGTGCCTGAGGATAAGCGCGGCTATAAGAAGAAGCCGGCGGCAAAAAAGACCGCGGCAAAAAGTAAAACCACGAAAAGCAGCAAGGAATAAATACATGAAAGAAGTCACGGTCCTCGGAGCGGGTCTTGCCGGAAGCGAATGTGCGTGGCAGCTTGCAAAACGGGGGATAAAGGTACGACTTTACGAGATGAAGCCGGAGAAGATGACCCCTGCGCACAAGTCGCCGTATTTCGCGGAGCTTGTTTGCTCAAACTCCCTGCGCAGCGACGAACTGTCAAACGCCGTCGGCCTGCTCAAGGCGGAAATGCGCAAAATGGGCTCGCTCATAATGGAAAGCGCCGACGCAAACCGCGTCGCCGCCGGCGGCGCGCTCGCTGTGGACAGGGAAGGCTTTGCGCGGTATGTTACCGAAAAGCTCACCGCCTGCGATAATATTGAGCTGATATCAAAGGAGGCAACCGACTTCCCCGATGGAGAGCTTGTAGTTGCGACCGGCCCCCTGACGAGCGACGCCCTGGCGGAAAAGCTCACGGAGCTGTGCAACGACGAGGGTCTGCACTTTTACGACGCAGTCGCGCCCATCGTCACGCTTGAGAGCGTCGATATGGACAATGCCTTTTTCGCCTCGCGCTATGACAAGGGTACGCCGGATTATGTAAACTGCCCGATGGATGAAGCAGAGTATAAAGCCTTCTGGAAGGAGCTATGCAGCGCCAGGGAGGCCGCCGTCCACGGCTTTGACGACGGCGGTGTGTTCGAAGGCTGCATGCCGGTCGAGGTCATGGCCCGCCGCGGCGAGGATACCCTGCGCTACGGCCCCCTAAAGCCCGTGGGTCTGCGTGACCCGAGAACGGGGAAGGATAACTACGCCGTCGTGCAGCTCCGGCGCGATAACGCCGACGGAACCATATACAATATGGTCGGCTTCCAGACGCATCTCACCTGGGGCGAGCAGAAGCGCGTCTTTTCCATGATACCCGCCCTGAAAAACGCCGAATTTGTGCGCTACGGGGTCATGCACCGCAACACCTACCTCAACAGCCCTAAGCTGCTGGACAGGTACTATCGGCTCAAGGCCGAGCCGAGTATCAGCTTTGCCGGTCAGATGACCGGAGTCGAGGGCTATGTTGAGTCCGCGGCCTCGGGCATGCTGGTCGGCATCGAGACCGCCGCACGGCTTCTGGAGCTTCCGCCGGTGGATTTCCCGCAGGAGACGGCCATCGGCGCACTCGGTCTGTACATGTCCGGCGGCAGCGTCGGGGATTTCCAGCCGATGAACATCAACTTCGGCATCATCACGCCGCTTGGCTATCGGGTCAAGGGCAAGCGCAATAAAAATGCCGGGATTTCCGCAAGAAGTCTCGCGATCATAGACGAACTTATGAAAAAGGAGGTCTTCGGCTGTGAAAATAATAGTTGACGCAATGGGCGGCGATAACGCACCCGAAGCCATTGTAAAGGGCTCTGTTTACGCAAGGGACAGGCTCGGTGTGGATATAACCTTTGTCGGCCGCAGGGAGGACATCGAGCGCTGCCTCGGCGATACCGACAGAAAGGGCATTGATATAGTTGACGCCCGCGAGGTCGTCACCATGGACGACGACCCCAGCACCGCGACCCGCCGCAAGAAGGATTCCTCCATGACGGTCGCGCTGAACATGGTCAAAAACGGCGAGGGGGATGCGATGGTGTCTGCCGGCTCGACCGGTGCGCTATTAACGGGCGCAACGCTTATCGTCAAGCGCGTCCGCGGTGTCCGCCGCGCAGCCATGGCGCCGGTGCTGCCCAGCCGTGAAAACGGGCTCATGCTCATCGACTGCGGCGCAAATGCCGAGTGTACGCCGGAGTATCTGCTCCAGTTTGCCTATATGGGCAGCTTTTACGCAAAGCGCGTGATGCACATTGAAAACCCGAGAGTGGGACTTTTGAACATCGGTGTTGAGGAGACCAAGGGCGGTTCACTGCAGCACGATACATATAAGCTTCTGACTGAGGCAGCCGAGCATGGCAGACTTAACTTTGTAGGCAATGTCGAAGCAAGCACCATGCTTTTCGGCGGCGTTGACGTTCTTGTTGCCGACGGCTTTTCGGGCAATATCGTGCTTAAAACTGCCGAAGGCGTTGCAAAATGGCTGTTTACCGAGCTCAAGGATGTGTTCAAAAGCAACGCCAAGAATATGCTTGCCGCCGCGCTCGTCAAAAAGGACGTCAAGGGCATAAGCAATAAGATCGACCCCAACCTCGTGGGAGGTACCGCGCTCCTTGGTATTTCAAAGCCTGTCATCAAGGCGCACGGCTCGTCCGGGGACGAGGCGTTCTACGCGGCCATACGCCAGGCTAAGGCCTTCGCGGAGGCGGATATTGTGGGCGATATCGTCAGGAACATTGATTACATGAAAATTTCGGAAGAAGCGTAATTCAAGTGAAGGAACTGGAAAGAAAACTTGGCTATCGATTCATCAACAGCGCGCTGCTGAAAAATGCTCTTACCCATAGCTCCTATGCCAACGAGAATAAGGGCGAGGGCGTGCCCAGCAATGAGCGCCTTGAGTTTTTGGGTGACTCCGTTCTGGGCTTCGTTACGGCAAAGCACCTGTACGCCATGGAGCCGACTCTGCCGGAGGGCAGGATGACCAGACTGCGCGCCGAGCTCGTGTGCGAGCAGAGCCTATACGGCGTTGCGCAGGATCTGGAACTCGGCCAATATCTCCGCATGGGTCACGGTGAGGAAAAAAACGGCGGCAGGAAAAGAGCCTCCATCCTTGCCGATGCGGTTGAAGCGGTCATAGCCGCCATATTCCTTGACGGCGGTATCGGGCCTGCCGAGAGCTTTGTTGAGCGCATGGTGCTCAGCCCCGAGAGAGTCGAGGCTCATCATGCCACGGACTATAAGACCGAGCTTCAGGAGCTCGTGCAGCAGAAGCCGGACCAGCTTCTGCGGTACATCGCCGCGGGCGAATCGGGACCTGACCACAACAAGCTGTTTCTGGCCGACGTCAGCTTAAACGGCGAGATCATCGGCAGCGGCAGCGGAAAAACAAAGAAGGAAGCGGAGCAAGCAGCCGCCCGCGAGGCTTTGAAGAGACTCACGGAATGAAAGCAAAAAACAGTATAATACCGGTTTTCGTGCCCCATCTGGGCTGCCCGAACGACTGCGTGTTCTGCAACCAGCGCAGGATATCCGGCCATATGTCGCCCGCGGACGCGGAAACCGTAAAAAACGCAATAGAGAACGCAGCCGCCTTGACCCCTTCGGGGACAAAGCGGCAATTGGCGTTTTATGGAGGCAGCTTCACGGCCATCCCCGACGGACAGCAGCTCGAGCTTTTCGAGGCTGCAAGACCGTATCTGGAGGACGGGACGATCAGCTCCATCCGCCTGTCAACGAGGCCGGACGCCATTGACGGCGCGGTACTCGCACGCCTGAAAAGGAACGGCGTCACAACTATCGAGCTTGGTGCGCAGTCCATGTGCGCCGAGGTGCTGGAGCTGTCCGGCAGAGGCCACACTGCGAGCGATGTGGAGAACTCTTCGCGCCTTATAAAAGCCGCGGGCTTTGAGCTCATCCTCCAGATGATGACAGGACTTCCCGGCGATACGGACGAAAGAAGCATAGAAACGGCGCGGCGCATAATCGCCCTCCGGCCGGACGGCGTGCGCATATACCCCACGGTCATCGTCCGCGATACGGCTCTGTATGACCTGTGGAAGGCCGGAAGATATGCCGAGCACACGGTGGAGGATGCGGTGCGCGTGTGCGCAAAGCTCACGGCAATGTTTGACGAAGCGAACATCCCGATAATCCGCATGGGCCTTAATCCCACCGAGGATCTCTCAGGAGGGGATGCCGTGGGCGGGGCGTATCATCCCGCTCTGGGCGAGCTTGTGCGCTCAAGGATGATGCTCGATAAGGCGAGGCAGCTTCTGGCGGGTGCACCTCATGGCAGCAGCGTCACTTTGGGCGTCAACAGATCGGATGTGTCAAAAATGGCCGGCCAGCATCGCTGCAATATCGATACACTTAAATCCGAGCTTAGGCTCAGCTCCGTAAAAATTCGTGAAGCAGATGTAAAAAGCGGCGAAATTGCCGTTATTAGCCTTGATTACGAACAAGACTTATTATAAAATAAACAATACGCAATAATTTTTCATGAGGTAGAGCACTTGTATTTAAAAGCATTGGAACTGCAGGGCTTCAAGTCCTTTCCGGACAAGACCCGCATAACATTTGAAAAGGACGTGACCGCGATAGTCGGCCCCAACGGCTCGGGCAAGTCCAATATAGCGGATGCGATACTGTGGGTCATGGGCGAGCAGCGCTCGAAAACTCTGCGCGGCGGCAAGATGGAGGACGTCATCTTCGGCGGCACGGAGAAGCGCGGCGCGCTGGGCTTTGCGCAGGTATCTCTTATTATCGATAATTCCGAGCGCATTTTCGACTGCGACAATACCGAACTCATGCTCACCCGCCGCTATTACCGCAGCGGCGAGAGCGAGTACTATATAAACCGCGAAGCAGTAAGGCTCAAGGACATAAACAGCCTGCTGATGGACACCGGCCTCGGACGCGACGGCTATTCGATCATCGGGCAGGGCAGGATAGCCGAGATCGTTTCGTCAAAAAGCTCCGACCGCAGAGATATCTTCGAGGAGGCCGCCGGCATATCCCGTTACCGCAGCCGCAAGGAGGAATCCGAGCGCAAGCTTGCCAGGACCGAGGAGAACCTTCTGCGCATAAACGATAAGATAGATGAGCTGGAGCTTCAGGTGGAGCCTCTGCGCCGCCAGTCGGAGACCGCGAAAAAGTATCTCATCCTCAGAGACGAACTCCGCGTGAGGGAGATATCCGTCTGGATGGCGAGTCTTGACAGACTGCGCAGTCAGGCCGAAGCCGTTAACAACGATTTTGAGAACGCAAAGCGCGAGCTTGACGAGGCTCACCGCAGCCTTGAGGCGCTATATGCCTCGTCCGGCAACATATCCGAGCGCATGCACGAGAAGGATATTGAGGCGGAAAAGGCCAGGGAAAGGCTGTCGGCGACGGAAGGCAGAGCCGCCGACTGCGACGCCCGTGCTGCGGAGCTCAGAGCCAATATCAAAAGCAGCAGCGAATCCGTCGAGCGCATGAAAGCCGATATTTCAGAGGCGGAGACCCGCGTAAGGGAGATCGGCATTCAGATCGGGGAGAATAAAGCGAGGATAGACGAGCTTACAAAAGCCCTGTCCGCACTTTCCGAAAAACAAAACAGAAGCGCCAATGTTATCGAGGGCTGCCGCATGAAGCTGCAAAGCCGCGAAAACGCCGCCGAGCAGCTCAGGGAAAAGGTAAACAAGCTGTCGGTCGATTGCCGCAGCATGGATGCCCGCATACATATGCTCTCCGAGATGGAGAAGGAGTACGAGGGCTTTTCCAAGGCGGTCAAGACCGTCATGCGGGAGTCGGCGAGAGGAAATCTGCGCGGTGTTCACGGCCCTGTTGCTAATCTCATAAAGGCCGATAACGAGTGCGCCCTTGCGATAGAAACCGCTCTGGGAGCCGCGATGCAGAATATCGTCATTGACAGCCAGAATGACGGCCGGAGCGCTATAGAAATGCTCAAGCGCACCGATTCAGGAAGAGCGACCTTCCTGCCGGTTGACACCGTGCGCGGCAGCGTTATGAAGGACGCTCCCGTGAACGATCCGGGCTTTGTGGGTGTTGCCTTTGACCTTGTTGCCTTTGAGCCGAAGTACGAGGGCATATTTGCCAATCTGCTGGGCAGAACGGTCGTTGCCGAAACGCTGGCGGACGCCGTGCGTATGTCAAAGGCAAACGGCAACCGGCTGCGTATCGTGAGCCTTGACGGCCAGCTCATTAACGCCGGAGGCTCCATGACGGGCGGCAGCGCGGCCAGAGGCACGGGCATTCTTTCGAGGGCAAATGAGCTTGAGGCGCTCAAAAAGAGCAGAGCAAAGCTCGAAAGCGACTATAACTCCGCCTCAGCCGAGCTTGAGAAAGCGAGGACGGCTCTGTCAGGACTGCGCTATGAGCTTGACATGGCGCTTGAGGACCAGGCTGAGATACTGCGTGAGAAAGCCTCCCTGGAGGCCGAAAAGCGCACGACCGAGGCGGCCGTGAGCCAGTTTGAGCTGCTTATGGAGAGCCTTTCCGGCGACAGCGAGCTTAGACATAAGGCGATCGAAAGAGCCGAGGCTTCGAGAAGAACGATAGAAAACGAGCTTGATGCCGTTTTGAAGCAGCGCGGCGGTATCATGGCCGAGGCCGAAAAGATAAGGGCCGAGATCAATGAGATCAACAGCAAGCGTCTTGAGCTTGAGGGCCGCAGGACAAAGACCGATAAGGACACCCAGGAGCGCAACCGTGAGCTTTTGGAGCTTGAGCGCAGATGTTCAGGATTGGAGAATAAAAAGCTTGCCGCCGATATGGAGGAAAAGCAGCTTCTGGACAAGCTCTGGGACAGCTATGAGCTGAGCCATTCAGCGGCTCAGGAGCTTCGTCAGCCGGTCGAGAACATCCAGAAGGAGACCCGCGGTATAAACGACCTGCGCCGTCAGATATCCGCCCTCGGCACGCCGAATATCGGCGCGATCGAGGAATACGAGCGCGTCAGCAGCCGTTACGAATTCCTGACCGGCCAGCGGGACGATATAGAGAAAGCAAAAAAGGAACTTTTGGGTATAATCAACGATGTGACCTCGGAGATGCAGGAGGTGTTCCTCAGAGAATTCAGGCTCATTGACGAGAAATTCCGTGAGACTTTCCTTGAACTCTTCGGCGGCGGAAAGGCGTCTATCCTTCTTGAGGATGAGGCGAATCCCCTCGACTGCGGCATTGAGATAAAGGTACAGCCCCCGGGCAAGGCGGTATCGAATATTAGCCTTTTGTCCGGCGGCGAAAAGGCCTTTGTTGCCATCGCGCTGTATTTTGCTATCCTCAAGGTGCGCCCAACACCCTTCTGTGTGATGGACGAGATCGAGGCCGCGCTTGACGAGTCAAACGTCATCCGTTATGCCGATTATATGCGCCGCATGTGCGACAAGACCCAGTTTATCATAATAACGCACCGCCGCGGCACCATGGAGGAGGCCGACCACCTGTACGGTGTGACTATGCAGGAAAAGGGCGTGTCCAAGGTAATAGAGCTCGATCTTGAGCAGGCGCAGAAAACGATAGAAACAGACTGAAGCTGAGGAGAATAAAATGGGCTTTTTTGATAAGATTTTTTCGGGACTGAGCAAGACCCGCAAGAATATTGAGGAACTCGAGGAGGTCTTCCGCAACTACGATATCGACGATATCGACTTTTATGATGAGCTTGAGGAAATGCTCATCATGGCCGACGTCGGCGGCGAGACCACCGCGAAGATCATGTATGACTATAAATACATTCTTCTTCGCCGCCGCATCATGAAGGGACGGGACGCCAAGGCAGCGTTCGTTGAGTATATGCACGATATGCTCGGCGAGATGGAAACTGAGCTGAAGCTGAATACAAAGCCCTCCGTCATCCTCATGGTCGGAGTAAACGGCGTCGGCAAGACCACGACCATCGGTAAGCTCGCCGCCCGTCTGAAGGAGGACGGCAAGAAGGTGCTCCTGTGTGCCGGCGATACCTTCCGCGCCGCCGCCGCCGAGCAGCTGGCTATCTGGGCAGAGCGCTCGGGAGCCGATATCGTGCGCCACGAGGAGGGGGGAGACCCCGCCTCCGTCGTGTATGACGGCATCTGCGCCGCCAAGGCCAGGAATGCCGATACAATAATCATCGACACCGCCGGCAGACTGCACAACAAGGCAAACCTCATGAACGAGCTCAACAAGATAACCCGCGTTATCCGCCGTGAGCTTCCCGAGGCGGACGTGGAGACTCTCATGGTGCTCGACGCAACGACCGGCCAGAACGGCCTTATCCAGGCAAAGCAGTTTCTTGAAACGGCGGGCGTCACGGGCATAGTCCTGACGAAGCTTGACGGCACGGCCAAGGGTGGCATAGTGTTTGCCATCGCAAACGAGCTCAAACTGCCCGTAAAGTACATCGGCGTGGGCGAGGGTATAGATGACCTCATCCCCTTTGACCCCAGGGAATTTGTGGAGGCGCTGTTCAAGTGAAGCTTATTCTGGCAAGCAATAATAAAAAGAAACTCAGGGAGCTCAGGGAGATCCTGTCCGATATGGACGTGGAGCTTATATCCCAGCGCGAGGCCGGCTGCGATTTTGAGGTCGAGGAGACCGGAACGACCTTTGCCGAGAACGCGTATCTCAAGGCAAAAGCCGTCGCCGACGCGACAGGACTTGCCGCCGTTGCCGACGACTCCGGCCTTATGGTGGAGGCTCTCAACGGTGAACCCGGCGTGCATACTGCCCGGTACGCCCCCGGCGGGCACGACGCGAGTGATAAGGAAAAATACGAATATCTGCTCTCGAAGCTCGTGAACGAGGAACACAGAGCGGCAAAATTCGTCAGTAGTATATGCTGCATCTTCCCCGACGGCAGCATCATCAGGACCGAGGGCGAATGCCGGGGCGAGATACTCCGCGAACCGTCGGGCGAGGGAGGCTTCGGCTACGACCCCGTTTTCAAGCCCCAGGGCTATGACAGGAGCATGGCGGAGCTCGGGACCGAGGTAAAGAACCGGATATCCCACAGAGCCAATGCACTCAGAGAATTTAAAAAGAAATTGAGGGAACTTAATGGCACTTACAAGTAAGCAGAGAGCCCAGCTCAGAGGTCTTGCGATGAGCGAGGATACGATCATCCAGGTAGGCAAGGGCGGAATAACGGAAAACACGGTAACTCAGGTGAAGGACGCGCTGGCAGCCAGAGAGCTCATAAAGGGACGTGTTCTTGAAAACAGCCTGCTGACGGCCCGCGAGGCCGCCGACGCATTGGCGGAGGCCTGCGCCGCGGAGACCGTCCAGACGATAGGAAGTAAGTTCGTACTGTATAAACGCAATGCAAAAGAGCCTAAAATAGCTCTTGTGAAAGAAAAGAAAAAATGAAGATTGCAATTTACGGCGGCAGCTTTAACCCGCCCCACTGCGGACATGTCGAGGCCGCAGCCGCGGTGATGGATCACCTGAAGCCGGACAAAATGCTCATCATACCGGCAAGCATACCTCCCCACAAGGAGCTATGCATCGACAGTCCCGACCCGCAGGAGCGGCTGCTGCTGACCCGGCTTGCCTTTTCGGAGCTTGAAGGCGCCGAGGTGTCGGATATCGAGATACTGCGCGAGGGCAAAAGCTATTCCGCCGAGACTCTGGAGCAGCTCATGAAGCTGTATCCGGGAGCGGAGTTCAGCTTTGCCATGGGAACGGACATGTTCCTGAGCTTTGAGCAGTGGTACCGTTACCGCTTCCTGCTTGAAAACATGACTCTCGCTGTGTTCTGCCGCTGCTACGGTGAGGATGCGAGGATATTGGAGCATGCCGAGTATCTGAAAAAGGAGTACGGCGCAAAGTGCGTGTTCGTTCCCCATGAGCCGCAGCCTATGTCCTCCTCGGACATCAGGGATATGCTCCGCCGCAGGATGGGCGTGTCGTATCTGCCGGAGAAGGTCTATGCCCGGATAATCGAGAACGGGGACTACGGCGCAAAGCCTGAGCTGTACTGGCTGCGCGAAAAGGCTCATGCCATGCTCAAGCCCAGTAGGGTCGCCCATGTGATAGGCTGCGAGGCGGAGGCTGTGCAGCTTGCGAAAAGATGGGGGGAGGACCCCGAAAATGCCGCGGAAGCCGGAATATTGCATGATATAACGAAAAAACTTGTATTATCCGACCAATTGATATTGTGTCGGAAGTATGGTATTATAAACGATAATGCGGAGGAGCAAAATTTCAAGCTCCTGCATGCCAAGACGGGTGCGGCGGTCGCACGTGCGCTATTCGGCATAAGCGACGAGGTTTACAATGCCATCAGATGGCATACCACGGGAAAACCCGATATGACCCTGCTGGAGAAGATCATTTATATGGCTGATTACATAGAGCCTAACCGTGATTTTCCCGGCGTGGAGGAGCTCAGGAAGCTTGCCTATGAGGATCTGGACAAGGCTATGGCGCTGGGGCTTGAAATGAGCCTTGAGGATATAAAAAGCAGCGGACAGGAGCCCTATAAGGACACAGTTGAAGCATTTGAGTGGTACAGTCAATTAGTAAATAAGCAATAGATTCGGCGTTTAGGCCGGCAGAAGGGAAACAAAGATATGCAGCTATTTGGAAATAAGAAAGGCGGCAAGCACAGCGGCGGCTCAAACTACACGGATAAGAGCGCGGCTTCAAACAGCTATGACGGCGCTTATGAGACCGGGGCTCAGTCCGGCAGTGTTGAAAAGATCAAGGCAAAAAGGGATAAGCAGGCAAAAAAGAAAAAGACCCGCAAGATCATTTTGACCGTACTTATAATCCTCGCCGTGCTGCTCGCGGGAGTATATTTCGCTATCGAGTACTTTACCGAGGCACCCGATGTGGACGACAAGGGCCTGAAGGGCGACGATGACGGAAGGATCGAAGCCGGCGTCACCAACGGACGCTACAACGGGATGTATACCTTTATGGTCGTGGGACTTGACAAGGTCGGCAACAATACCGACACCATTATGGTCGGCTGTCTCAACGTCGTTGACGGTGAGCTGAATATCGTAAACATACCCCGTGATACGCTTGTAAACACCAGTTACAATGTCAAGAAGATAAATTATATCTATCCCGCGTGCATCAACAATAATAAAGATGCCATAGGCGAGCTCAAGGCGGCTCTTGAGGATATGCTCGGCTTCGGTATTGATAAATACGCGGTCATCGATATAAACGCCGCAGAGCAGATAGTCGATACCATCGGCGGAGTTGAGTTTGATGTTCCCGTCGATATGCACTACGACGATCCCGTTCAGGATCTGCATATAAACATCGACGCCGGACTGCAGAAGCTCAACGGCGAGCAGACCGTTCAGGTGCTCCGCTTCCGTCACACCTATGCCGGCGGCGATATCCAGCGCATCGGAGTTCAGCAGGCTCTCTTCAAGGCTATGGCAAGCCAGCTTCTCAGCCTCGGCAATATCCCCAATATCGGCCAGCTTATCGAGATCGTCGAGAACAATACGGAGACCGACCTGACTGCCGATAATATCCGCTTCTACATCAAGGAATTCCTGCTGCTGAACAAGGATAATATAAACTTCTATACGCTTCCCGCGGATACCTCCGGAAGCATTTTCGGAATGAGCTATGTTTATCCCTACATTGACGAGTGGATAGAGCTTGTCAACGACAAGATCAATCCCTGGGAAAAGAAGGTAGACGTAAGCAACATCAACATGGTGACCTACTCAAACGGCAACTTCTACTCCACAACGGGCGAATTAAAGGGCGGTGTGACCTCCTTCATGTTCTATGAAGCGGGAACATCGGTCGCCGGAGCGGGAGTTTACCCCTATACGAGTACGAGCGCCAATACTTCAAATGAGGGTGATAATTCATGATGACACCGAATGAAGTCGTAAAGATAGCCGCAAAGGCTCTCAGCGACAAAAAGGGCAAGGACATAACGGTCCTGAAGACGGATAAGCTCACGACACTTTGCGATTATTTCGTCATCTGCACCGGTACCTCCTCGACCCATATAAAAGCTCTTACAGACGAGATAGACAGAGCCATGAGCGAGGCCGGCGAGCCTCCGCTCCGCCGTGAGGGTTTTCGCGGCGGCAATTGGGTGCTGCTCGATTTCGGCTGCGTCGTGGCACACGTTTTCACCGAGGAAGCAAGAGACTTCTACAAGCTGGAGCGCCTGTGGTCCGACGCCGAGGAGGTCAACCTCTCATCCCTTATAGGCCCCTGCTAAGGGGCATTCGGATCTGCCCGTGACGGGCGAAAAACAACTATAAGGGAGATATAAATAATGAAATACGATTTTGCGGCAATAGAGAAAAAATGGCAGGCTATCTGGGAAGAAAAGAAGCCCTACGCGGCAGTGACGGGTGATAAGAGCCGCCCAAAATTCTACGGACTCATCGAGTTTCCGTATCCCTCCGGCCAGGGACTGCACGTCGGTCACCCCAGACCCTTTACGGCGATCGACATCGTAACGAGAAAAAAGCGTATGCAGGGCTACAATGTCCTTTTCCCCATCGGCTTTGACGCCTTCGGTCTGCCCACGGAAAACTACGCTATCCAGAACCACATCCACCCAGCGGAAGTCACAAAGAAGAACATCAAGCACTTCACCGATCAGCTGAAAATGCTCGGCTACGGCTTCGACTGGGACCGCTGCGTGGACACCACCGACCCGCAGTATTATAAGTGGACGCAGTGGATATTCCTGCAGATGTTCAAGCACGGCCTTGCCTATAAGAGCAATATGATGTCCGTCAACTGGTGCACGAGCTGCAAGTGCGTGCTCGCCAACGAGGAGGTCGTCGAGGGCGTGTGCGAGCGCTGCGGCAGCCCCGTCGTCCGCAAGGAAAAAAGCCAGTGGATGCTCGCCATCACGAAGTATGCCCAGCGCCTTATCGATGACCTTGACGATATTGATTTTATCGAGCGCGTCAAGATCCAGCAGAAGAACTGGATCGGACGCTCCACCGGCTCAGAGGTCGACTTCAAGGCCACTAACGGCTGCACTCTCTCGGTTTACACCACCCGCTGCGACACTCTCTTCGGAACGACCTACATGGTCATTTCCCCCGAGCACAAGTATCTTAACGAGTGGAAGGATCAGATATCGAACTGGGACGAGGTCAAGGCCTATATTGATGAGGCTTCCCGCAAATCCGACCTTGAGCGCACTCAGCTCAGCAAGGACAAGACCGGCGTTCGCATCGAGGGCATCGAGGTCATAAACCCCGTCACCGAAAAGGCCATGCCGCTGTTCGTGTCTGACTATGTACTTATCAGCTACGGCACCGGTATCGTCATGGGCGTCCCGGGCCATGACCAGCGCGACTGGGACTTTGCGACCAAGTTCGGTCTGCCCATCATCGAGGTCGTCGCCGGCGGCGACGTCACCAAGGAAGCGTTCGCGCTCAAGGATGACACCGGCGTCATGGTAAACTCCGGCTTCCTCAACGGCATGACCGTCAAGGAGGCCATCCCCGCGATGACCAGGTATCTGGAGGATAAGGGCATCGGCCGTCCCAAGGTCAACTATAAGCTCCGCGACTGGGTCTTCTCCCGTCAGAGATACTGGGGCGAGCCCATCCCCCTCGTCAACTGCGAAAAGTGCGGCTGGGTAGCCATTCCCGAGGAGGAGCTGCCGCTGCTGCTGCCCGACGTTGAATCCTATGAGCCGACCGACGACGGCGAATCGCCGCTGTCGAAGATGACCGATTGGGTCAATACCACCTGCCCGAAGTGCGGCGGTCCCGCAAAGCGCGAGACCGATACAATGCCTCAGTGGGCGGGCTCAAGCTGGTACTTCCTGCGCTATATGGATCCCAACAACGACAAGGAGCTGGTATCCAGGGAAGCCGAGGAATACTGGGGTCCCGTCGACTGGTATAACGGCGGCATGGAGCACACGACCCTGCACCTGCTGTATTCCCGCTTCTGGCACAAGTTCCTATACGACATCGGCGTTGTCCACACTTCCGAGCCTTACGCAAAGCGCACCGCCCACGGCATGATCCTCGGCAGGAACCCGCGCTATATCGGCAATTTCGAGACTCAGGAAGAAAAGGACGAGATGCTGAAGAAATACGGCAACCAGTGCCTTTCCCCCGCGGTCAAGATGTCGAAGTCTCTCGGCAATGTCGTCAATCCCGACGATGTCATCGCCCAGTACGGCGCCGACACGATGCGCGTTTACATCATGTTCATCGGCGACTTTGAAAAGGCCGTCTCTTGGACGAATGAGGCCGTCAAGGGCTCCAAGCGCTTCCTCGACCGCTGCTGGAACCTGATGGAGCAGGCAAGCGCGGACGAGGGCTACTCGGCCAAGAACGAGTCGATCGTTCACAAGACCATAAAGAAGGTCGGCTCGGATATCGAGGAGCTCAAGATGAACACCGCTATCGCCGCTCTTATGACCATGGTCAACGATTTTTATGCAAACGGCTGCACACGCGGCGAGCTCAAGACCCTCATCCTGCTGCTGAGCCCCTTCGCGCCGCATATCGCGGAGGAGATGTGGGAGCAGATGGGCTTCGCTGCAGCCGAGGGCAAGATGGCTATGCAGATGTCATGGCCCGAGTATGACGAGGCCAAGACAGTCGACGCCATGCGCGAGATGGCCGTTCAGGTAAACGGCAAGCTCAAGACCACCGTCGTCGTGCCGACCGATTCCGAGGACAGTGTTGTCGTCGATGCGGCCTGTGCCGATGAGAAGGTCAAGCGCCTCATGGAGGGCAAGCAGCTTTTCAAGACCATCGTGGTCAAGAATAAACTTGTCAATCTAATCATAAAGTAAAGGTTGACATCAGACGCAAGAATGAGTATAATATCATTCGTTAAGCCAAGAATTTGGCCCTTAAAGCGTCGCAAGACGTATATGGAGGGAGTGAAATAAATGTCTGAAGTCTATGTCAAGGAGAACGAATCTCTGGACAATGCTCTTAAAAGATTTAAGCGCAGCTGTGCCAAGGCCGGCGTTCTGGCTGATCTGAGAAAGAAGGAGTACTACCAGAGCCCCAGCGTCAAGCGCCGCAAGAAGAGCGAGGCAGCACGCAAAAACAAGAACAAGCGTTACTACTGATAAGCCGAAAATCCCGCATCATTCGATGCGGGATTTTTTGTTGCCTGTTATAGAGATTGGTCGCTGTCCGAGGGTTACAGAACATCGAGTAATATACACAGAAGCTCGTAAAAAATCTTATTGCTCAGGTTATGTCTTGATTTTGTGTATCAAAGGAACTATAATTTATTTAGCAAAATATGTTTTACTAATTATAGGAGGAAAAATGAAAAAGAAAACCCTGAGTATTATACTGGCGCTTCTGATGGTGCTTTCGATGCTGCCTGTCAGCGCAGCTGCCGACGCTCCCCAAAGCGGAACCTGCGGTAAAAATCTCACATGGACGCTTGATGATGCGGGCGTCCTGACCATCAGTGGTACTGGTGAAGCAACGGGAAAGCCGTGGCTTACGTACAAAGATAGTATCAAATCTGTCGTCGTAGAAGAGGGCGTGACAAGCCTTTTTGGCGGCTCCTTTGTTGAGTGCGCCGGGCTGACGAAAGCTGAACTCCCAAGCAGCCTTAAGTCTATCGGAGATTCTGCCTTTTGCGAGTGTACAGGACTTACGAGCATTGATATCCCAGCCGGCGTAAAGGAGATCGGTACAAGCACCTTCAGTGGCTGTACCGGACTTAAGAGCGTCAATATTCCCTACGGCGTAGAAATTATAAAGTCCAACGCCTTCGGAGGCTGCACCGGACTTAAAAACATAACTATTCCCAATAGTGTTAAGGAGATTTGGGCTGAGGCTTTTCCCGACTGCACAGGACTTACAAACATAGTTGTTCCTGAAAGCGTAACAAAACTGGGCAGTGGTGTATTTGCCCGCTGCACTTCGCTCACAAGTGCACATATTAAAGGCTCTGTCAAAACAATCAACTCTTCAACCTTCAGCGGATGCTCTTCCCTTAAAAGCGTCATCATACCCAACAGCGTGACTAATATCATTACTTATGCCTTTGACGGCTGTTCCGCGCTGAAAAATGTATACTACGGCGGAACAGAGGCACAGTGGAAAGCTGTCCAGATAGACTACGA
Organism: uncultured Clostridia bacterium; assembly: GCA_946405205.1. Taxonomy (GTDB): domain Bacteria; phylum Bacillota; class Clostridia; order Oscillospirales; family Oscillospiraceae; genus F23-B02. Next base: position 89,193 of record CAMJGL010000001.1, on the reverse strand, counting down.
AGGAAATGATATTCTCAAATCTGCAGCGATACATTACGGAAGTAACTACCCGTTTACGGATGTAGACACCGCCGGTAAGCACGCGCCCTTTGCTGGTGCGATACTGTGGGCGGCAGACGAGGGTATAACGACAGGCTACGGGAACGGGATATTCAAGCCCGACGCCGACTGCACGAGAGCTCAGGTCGTGACATTCCTGTGGAGAGCGGCCGGCGAGCCTGCGCCGAAATCCACGGACAACCCCTTCGCCGACGTATCCGCAAAGCAGGAAAACGGCAAGGACAATCCCTACTACACCGCGATACTCTGGGCTGTCGGCGAGGGCATAACCCTCGGCTATGACGATACGCATTTCGCTCCCGACAAGAGCGTCAGCCGCGCCCAGTTCGTGACCTTCCTCTGGCGCTATGAGAATAAGCCCGAGGCAAAGTCCGGCGTAACGCTCACGGATCTCGGCACCGTGACCAATGCCGACTTCAGAGCGGCGATACTCTGGGCAGCGGGCGAGGGAATAGCCACCGGCTATGCCGACGGCACTTTCCGTCCCAACGCCGTCTGCACCCGTGCCCACGTCGTGACCTTTATCTACCGCGACATGGCCTGACAACAAAAGCATAAGGCAGAGGCTTCACGGCCTCTGCCTTTGTGCATATCAAAAGCCATACCGGCTTTCTTGACTTCACCGCAGCAGGAACGGCTCTCCCGCTGCGGTGGTTTTTGTTATTTACCTGTGTTTAAAACAGGCGCCGTGTTGATGAACTGGTCGCAATAGCGGGACAGGATAGCCGCAACCTGTGCTCTTGTGGCAAGCCCCTTGGGGCTGAGCGTGGTATCCGTAGTCCCGTTGACGATGCCCGCTCCGATGGCCCACTGGAAGGCCTGAGTCATTCCCTTGGAAATGGTCAGAACGTCGCTGTAGCCGAGGATGTTGGTGCTGTCGTAGAGGGAAACGTCGTTTCCTGCGTAATTCTTTGCGTAGCGGAACAGGAAGGTCACGAGCTGCTCACGGTTAACCGACTGGCCGTAGCCGAAACGGGTGTCCGAAAAGCCCTGAACAATGCCGAAGTAGTTTGCCCAGCGGATAGCCTCATATGCGTAGCTGCTCTTTGAAACGTCGGTAAAGCTGCAGTCGGAGCCCGGGATAACGGGGCAGCCGGATAGCCTCCACAGAACGACGACGACCATGTCACGGGTCATGGGATCGTCGGGCGCGAAGACGGTTTCGGTCTTTCCGTTGAACAGACCGGCTGATACAACGTATCTTACGTTGTCATAGCACCAGTCGCCGGGCTGCACATCCTCAAACGGTGACTTCCAGTCGTAGTAAGCACTGTTGGTGATCGGTGCGAAGAAGGCTATCATGCTGTGCTCGCGGCTGACGCTGATGAATTTGTAATTGTTGTTTTCATCGAGCTCCACGGACTGACCGTCGACAAGAACGTTCTTGATCGTGTAGCCCAGCTCTGCCTTGACGCCGAAGCTGAGATTTTCTCCCTTGGCTGCATTGAGACTGCCGGGAGTTATACTGCCGCCGTTTGACTGGATGATGCTGATGGGGATGTTGTATACGGGTTCTCCGTTGTCAGAGTATGCGTCGTCGCCGGGATACGGGTCCGGTCCCTCGCCGATCTTCCACTGAGCGATGAGCGTCGTCGCCGTTTGAACGTCGACAGTGCCGCCGGCCTTGTAGAGCGTTGTGCCGTCAGACCAGCCGCGCAGAGTGTAGCCGTCCTTATAGATGAACGGGAGGGACACAACGCCGCCGTCATCCTCAAATACGCCCTTCATAAGTGTGCCGCCGTTGCGGTCGAGGGTGGCGTTGCCGATCTTGACCGTGCCCTCATTCATGACGGTCGCGCCGCCGGTGGTGCGTATCCTCGCGTTTGAGGAAACGTTCAGAACGGCCCTGCTCTCAACGGTGAGAGTGCTGGCAGCGGGGATCCTGTGCGGGTTTCCGCTGTCGAGAGTTGAATTGACGATGAATTCGCCGTCATGCAGACTGAGGTTGTATGCCTCGCGGCCCGTGTCCTTCACCTCGCCGGAGCTGAAGGTCAGGCTCTCGGTGCCGTAGAACTGGCTGCTGCAGGATGCGTCGGCCTTTTTCTGAGAGTACATAAACAGCTTGTAGTCGTTATCGGAGGCGTTGAACAGCGATATGCTGCCGCCTTCCTTTACGATAAATGTGCCGATAAGCTGCTGCATGCTGTAAGCCTTCACGGCGGACTTGATAACGAGGGAGTAGTCGCCGGTGAGCAGGCGCACATTCTCGTCGAGACTGACGTCCTCATTGGCGTACAGCACGGCATTCACGGCAAGGGTGACGTCGCCGCCGTTTTCGCTGTCGTTGGCGGCGTTTATGGCCTTGACGACGGAATAGTATTCCTCGCCGTTAAAGTATGCCTGAACGGTCTTGCGGTCGATCTCGCCCTTGGTGTTGGAGGCGGAAATGAGGACGGGGAAGCCGGTAACGCCCATTGCCGCGTATTCCAGAGTGTTACCGACATCCCAATAGCAGTAGTTTATATCCCTGTGGGCGTCGACATAGAGCTTCAGGGCGCTGAGCGCATTGCGGGTCTCGGTGCCCTCGATGTTCACCTTTTCGTGGAGGATGCAGGCGGCGCTGGTGCCGTTGAAGTACTGCACTCCGGTGGCGATGGGGGTCGAGCCCTCGGGATAGGCCTGCTGGCAGGTGGCGTAGAGGTAGTAGCAGTATTCGATGCGCGTGCCTACGGGGAAGCCGGAGATGGCGCCGTAGGAGCTGGTGCCGATGATCGCGCCGTAGTTTGTGCAGTTTATTATCTTGCCGGTGTTTGTTCCGCCTGCGATGCCGCCGGTGTTGACGCCGCCCGTTACCTCGCAGGAGCTCCAGCAGTTGGCGATGGTGGCAAAGTTGAGGTCTGCGACGATGGCGGCGGAGTTCACGCCGGTCGAAGCGACGATGCCGCTTATGCCGAGGTTTTTAATTATGGCGCCTGAGCCCGTGACCTGACCGAAAAGTGCCTGGTCGTCCGCGGAGCTCTGGATATACAGATATTTCAGCGTGTAGCCCTGACCGTCGAATATTCCCTTGAAGGGATCCTTGACGGTACCGACCGGAGTCCAGGACTTGCCGGTCTCGGCTGAATAGACCTGACTCATGTCAATATCGCGGGTCATGAAGAATATGATGCCCGAGGTCGCGTAGCCATCGTTAACGTACATTCTGAAGGCCTGCAGGTCGTCAAGCCCATTTATGCTGTAGCAGCAGCCCTTGATGCCGTCGCTTCGTGTGGAGTAGAGCTCGCTCACTGTGGCCGTGGCGGTGTAATCGCCGCAATAGTCGCTGTTCTCGGGGTCTCTCGTGATGGTGGGCTTGGTGAGCACGGGGAAATAGCCGTTTGCACCGGGGATCTCGGTGAGGGAGGCGGCAATGTGCCATGAGCAGTACTGACCACTGTTATCGTCGTATACCCAGGCGTTGAGAGCCGTCAGCAGGTCGTCGGTAGTAACATCGCCCACGGTAATGGCGTGCTCAAGGGTGCAGTCCTGATTGCCGAAAACGTTGTATGCAAAGGGCAGAATGTCCTTTACCGTGGTGTTTTTGCCGAGATCGTCGTAGGGAGCGTCGGCGCCCACGTTGAGGTAGTAGCAGTTTTCAATGACCGTGTCGCCGCCTGTCTTGCCCACGATGCCGCCGGATTTTTCGCCCTCGTCGAGAGTGGTTATGAGCATACCGTAGCTTGCGCAGTTTTTAATAACGGTGTCCTTTGCATAGCCTGCGATGCCGCCCAGCTCCGTGGAGCACTGGATGGATACGGAGGACCAGCAGTTTATGATCTGACCGTTTATGATGTGTCCCACGATGCCGCCGCACTCGTCGTCACCGAGCATTTCGCCTGCAACGCCCAGATTCTTGATGGTGCTGCCGTCGCAGCGGCCGAACAGTCCGCAGAAGTTCAGGAAGTCGCTGACTATGTAAAGGCCTGAAACAGTGTAGCCGCAGCCGTCGAAGTTGCCGCGGAAGTAGTTGAGGGAGGTGGTGCCGAAATCAATGCTGATGGAGGGGCCGATAGGTGTCCAGCCGGCACCCTGATCGTCAATACCGGCGTCGGCAATGTTCACGTTCTCGGTCAGGTAGAAGTTTGCGTCCTTTGTCTTGAAGCCCTCTTCAACGAAGTCGGACAGCAGGGCAAGCTCCTCGCCGGTGGATATACTGTAGTTTCCGCCGGGCTGGGCGTCGGTCTTGCTTTCGTACAGCTCCGTCATGGTCGCCGTTTCGGTATAGATAACATCGTAGGGGTTATCCTTCTTCTCCAGCTCCTGGTTGGTCTCGTCAATGTAGACAAGCTCACTGGGGTCTCCCCAGTATATCTGGGTGGGGTGAGAGGCTCTTATTCTGGCGATGGAGGCGGCGGATTTATCCTGCTTCCAGAAGAGAATAGTGTCATCCCCGGCAAGGGTCTCCACCCAGTAGTTCAAGGCGTTGAGAAGCCTTATGGTGGATCTGCCGTCGATGTTGACGGAACGCTCAAGATAGTATACGCCGTCACGGACATAGAAGGAGGGGTTCAGGTAGGCGTTGCCCTGCTGCTTTCCGGCCTCTGCGGGGTTGTCGTTGCTGTAATAGCAGAACTGCATGGTGCTGCGCTCAGCCGAGATTCCGGCGATGCCGCCGGCTACCTTGCCGCTTACCGTGCCGAAGTACACGCAGTTGGTCACGGAGCCCATTTCCGATTGTCCCACGATACCGCCTGCGGTGTCGCCGATGACAGCACCGTTGAACCAGCAGTTTTCAATGGTGCCGCGCACAAGATTTGCCGCAATGCCGCCGCTGTATTTGCCACCGGCGATATTGCCGACGGCGGCGACGTTTTTGATGACCGCGTTTTCGCCGTCAACATATCCGAAAAGACCGGCGTTGTCATATGAGTCGTCGATGATAAGCTCGGTTATAACAAAGCCCTGAGCATCAAAGACGCCCTTGAAGCAGAGGGTGGGGCTTTGACCGATGGGGACCCAACTTTCTCCCTTGTAGTGTGAGTCAGCGGAGATTATGCTCATGTCCGCCGTAAGGAAGAAGGTTGCGCCCTCCGTGTTGAAGCCCTCGTTTACATAGTCGGCGAGCAGGGAGAGCTCCTTGGCGTCGGAAATGCTGTAGCAGGCCCCGGCGCTTGCGTCCTTCTTCATGTTGTAGAGGGTGGTCATTGTGGCAGTGGCGGTGTATACAGGCTCAACGGTTTCCTTGTAGCCGGGATATTTGTGGTAGGGATACTGACCGCCTGTACGCTCGGCGGCGTCCTCGCCCTCGCTGAAAAGCCAGGAACGGTAATTGCCGCTGTTTTCCTGAAGGTCTATCCACGCGTTCAGGAGCTTGGTAAGGTCGTTTCCCGTGTAGCTGCCCACGGTGAGCGGCTTTTCGGTAGGGCACATGGTGGGGCTTGCGGCGAAGCGGTATGCGCTGACGCTGCATCCGTCGGCAACGCTGCCGCAGGCGAGGTCGGCACCGTAGTATGTGTAATAGGAATAATACACGGACGCGGAATCGCCGAGGCTTCCGGCAAGAGCGCCGGTGCTGCTGCTTCCGTATATGTAGCCGTAGTTTGCGCAGTTAACTATACTGCCGCCGGAGACCATGCCGACAATGCCGGCGATGCTGCTGCCGCCGGAGACCTTACAGCCGTTCCAGCAGTTTACTACGGCACCGTCCCTGAGCTCGCCGACAATGCCCGCGCAGTTATCCGCGCCGGAAACCTCGCCGTTTACGCCCAGATTTTTTATAAGCGAGCCTGCGCCGCTCACAGAGCCGAACAGGCCGATGCAGCCCTTGTCGCTTCTGGCGCTCAGATTGAGTACCGCAAAGCCGCAGCCGTCGAAGATGCCCTCGAAGGGAACACTGCTGCTGCCTATGGGCTGCCATGCTCTGCCGGACATATCAATATCCTCGGAAATGTAGAATATTGCTCCGGCGGTGTTCCTGCCGCTGAGAACATAGTCCGAAAGGTCCATAAGCTCGCGCGCAGAAGAAATGCTGTAGCTTGATCCGGCTTCAGCCTCGGCGTCGCTGCTCTCGAGCTTTGAAACGCTCATTGCCGGTTCGTAGCCCGTAAGGTCCTTGGCCATAACGGGCAGAGCTACGCCCACAAGGCCGAACATCAATACCGCGACAAGAAGCATGCTTATTGTCTTCTTAAATTTTGAATTCATGCTGATCCCTCCGAAAAGGACATAATTATACATAATTAAAATAACACAAAATTACATTACAGTCAAATGAATAATAAGCGGCGAAAAAAGGTGACTGGTACAAGATATATGCGCTTTGTGAAGTGTTCGACACAATGCTGTTGAAAATGACATAATAATGTGTTATAAATAAGAGGAAAATGAAAAGCGATTAAGGAAAAATGCCATGTCAAAGATCAAGTATAATCTCGGCCTTATAATCGCAGCCCTGCTTGTGATCGCCGGAGTGCTATACATATACTTTGCCCACTATGCTCCTTACCGCCCGCCTGAGCCTCAGACGCTCAGCGTATGGTATGTTGACGATGACGCTATGTGGGACGGCTTTGCCGAGCTGTGCGCCGAATATAATGAAGAAGACGGCGGCAAATACGGCATCGGTGTGGAGCCGAGAGCCTTTTACAGCGCCGATGCACTCTATGACGAAATCAGCGAGCTGATCGAAAGCGGCGGCGAGCTGCCGGACATGATAGCCTGCGACACGGATTTCGCAGCCTGGCTCGATGAGAAGGCCGTCCTCGCCGATATGGACGAATACTTCGGCGACTGGGAAACCTCAAAGTACGACGAGTATATGACACAGGCCTCCCGTGCGGGGGAGGACCTTGTGGCTGTGCCGATAGCCGCAGAGACAAATGTTTTCATTGTCAACACCGATATGTTTTCCGATATTTCGGCTGTGTCAAATTTTGAAAAGCTCTGCTCGGTGTCCAGCGAATATTACAGCAGGAATTTCGCCGGTTTTTTCACCATTTCCGACTATTCTCTGTTTTTCAGGAACGCCATGGCTCAGCTCGGCGATGATTTTGACGCCGTAAGCCCTCATGACACTAAAAGCGAAAACTGCAAATACATATATAAGCAGCTTGCGGAGACGGCTTACGACAGAGGCTTCACGTTCTCGGACAATGCCGCGGTGTATAAGGTCGCAGAGGGGAAGCTGCCCTGCGCCATAGTCTCGTCCGCGGATATCATGAAATATGCCGACAGGCTCGAAGAGGACAATATATCCTTCGCGCCCTTCCCGTATTTGAAGGACGGCAAGCCCGTGTATATCGAGAAAGTGACCGGCATGGCCATACTTGCTTCGGACAGTACGAGGGAACGCTCGGCGGCCATGTTTATAAAGTGGTTTGCGTCAAGTAACGTGAACAGCCGCTTCGTCGGAGACAGCGGGTACATCGCGGCCGTCGGTTCGGAGGCATCAGGATCCGACAGCGAAGTGTATGTCAAGCTCATGCAGGCGGTAAAGGCGCTTAAAGAGGCCGGCAGCCGCGTGACGTATGAAGCGAGCGCGGAATACTCGGAAAACAGCAGGAATTTTGATAACGTCCTGCGGACTATAATGAACTCTTTAAATTAGAAATATATGAGGTGAATACAATGGAAGGATTCAGAGTACTCGAGATCAAAAAAAGCGTGTTTGAAAACAACGATCACGAGGCGGATAAGCTGCGCGAAGAACTCAAAAAGGAAAAAACATTCCTGCTCAATCTCATGTCGTCTCCCGGATCGGGCAAGACCACCACTCTCAAGGCGACCATTGCCGCCCTCAAGGATGAGATGCGCATCGGCGTTATGGAAGCCGACATCGATTCCGATGTTGACGCACATACGATAGCTCAGACCGGCGCAAAGGTCATCCAGCTCCACACCGGCGGAATGTGCCATCTCGACGCAGGCATGACAAAGCAGGGGCTCGAGGGTCTCGGCACCGAGAATATCGACTTTGCGATACTTGAAAACGTCGGCAATCTGGTCTGCCCCGCGGAGTTTGACACGGGCGCCGTCAAGAACGCAATGATCCTCTCGGTACCCGAAGGGCACGACAAGCCTCTCAAGTACCCCCTTATGTTCTCCATCTGTGATGTGCTGCTGGTCAATAAGATCGACGTTATGCCGTATTTCGACTTTGACCTCGATAAGTGCAGAGAATATGTAAAAAAGCTCAACCCCAATATAAAGATCATACCCATATCCGCGAGAACGGGCGAGGGTATAGACGAGTGGGCCGATTGGATACGCGCTCAGGTCGCCGAGTGGAACAAGTGAATTAAACGAAAAAACCGCTTCAATTGAAGCGGTTTTTGTCATGTGGGCTCGTAGGCCTTGCCGATCTCGTTTCCGTCAGCGTCATAGTCGATGCATTCCATGAGCTGCGGATCGACGTGACTTTGCCTTTTTATGGTCATGCCGATGCCCTGGTTATTGAAGACCCAAATATAATTTTTCCAGACAGTGGGATCTTTCTTCCTGAAAACGGTGGTCTCATTTATACGGCAGAACTTTGCCCGACCCTCAGGCGTATCGAGAAGGTCGCCCTCACCGGTATAAAACAGCTCGTCGCTGTAATGATAGCCGTCCTGCTCCTCTATCTCCTTTTTAAATTCAGCTTTCTCTTCGTTGGTCATTAAAATACCTCCAGTGGTTTTTGTTAATTGTAGCACGATACGGCCCATAGCGCAAGGAAAAGCTCAAGAGAATAAAATAACTTTTTGTCCTGAAAATATTGACCAAAATAAAATTAATTGGTAAAATAAAATCGCAATGGTATGTTAATTTAGTTTTGATGCCATTTTTATGCAGAATGTCAATTTCACTTATTTCGGGGTGATTCAGGTGTATAAAACGATAATCGTAGAGGACGACCTTATGGTGTGCGCGATACTCGAAAAGCAGCTTGGAAGGTTTTCGCAGCTTCAGCTTTGCGGAAATTTCAGACGCTGCAGCGACGCGCTTACATACCTTACAGAAGACCCCGAGGGTGCGCAGCTCGTGGTGCTTGACTATTATATGCCCGGGATGAACGGGATCGAGTTTCTCGCCGAGCTCAGAAAGACGAACATAGACGTACAGGTTATAATGATAACCTCTGCGGGCGATTATTCGGTCATACGCTCGGCCATGTGCCACGGCATATGCGACTATGTGCTCAAGCCCTTCAACAGCGCAAGGCTTGAAAAGGCTATCGGAAGATTTGAAACTACCATGAGGCTCATTAAGACCACCCATGTCTGGACTCAGGATAAGGTGGACACTCTTCTGAGCCCGCATAAGCATTATAATGTTGAGCCGGTAAATGAAAGCGGCGTGCCGAGCCCCGGCAAGATAAACAAAACCACGCTTGAAAACGTCAGGGCGTACATGAGGCTCAATGAGGGCAAAAAAATGCCGCTTGTCGAGATAAGCGAGGGACTCGAGCTGTCCACCGTCACCTCAAGAAGATATCTCAAGTATATGAACAGCCTCGGCGAGATAAATATAACCCTCGACTGCAAAACGGGAGGCCGACCCTCCGAGATCTTTGAATACATAGGAGAGGATATATGACAAAGCTTGAAGCGGCATATGCCGAATACGGTATGGACTATTATGAGACTATCGGGCGCACGGCGGACGATGAGGAACTGCTGATGCAGCTTCTTGATATGTTCACAGCGGACGGGAACTATGCTGCGCTCAATGACGCGCTGGACGCGGATAACGCCTCCGCTGCGTTCGGAGCCGCCCATGCCCTCAAGGGCAGTAGCGGAATGCTCGGCATGACACGGCTCCACCAGGTGCTGAGTGATATGACAGAGCGGCTCAGGGCGGGGGATATCGCCGCCGCCAAGGCGCTCCGTGACGCTGCCGCGCACGAGTACAAGGCAGCCGTGCGAATGATAGCAAGTCTATGATCGGCCTTGGGATACTTGCCTTTGCGCTGATGCTGCTGGGCGATCTTAATGATGCGCTTTTTGGCAAAAAGCCGCTGAAGCTGTGCTTTCCGTTCGGCCTCGTGCTGCTTGCGGCCGCAACATACATCGGCTGCGATTTTGAACGGATAAGCGCAGCATGGTGCATCGCGTCGGGCGCATTTTTGCTTTTGCTGCTGTATTCGCTGTTCGGCTCGTTTTCCGTCAAGGACGCATATGTCGAGCAGGCGGGGGGCAGAAAAGTGTGCGACAGGGGAATGTACGCGATGTGCCGTCATCCGGGCGTCCTGTTTTTTGCGGGGCTGTATATCTGCCTTCACTTTGCCGTGCGGCTCCCGGCCGCGCATGCAGCGGTGTATATCGCGCTGGACCTTCTTCTGGCAGCGCTTGAGGACAGCATTGTTTTCCCGAAAGTGCTCGGGGGATATGACGAGTATAAGACCCGCGTGCCTTTTATCATTCCGACTGCAGGAAGTATGAAAAATATCTTCAGGAGATAGCAGGATCAAAGAAATGACCTTTCAACAGGAGCTGAGAAAATTCAGCAAGCAGCAGTTGTGGAACGAATACTGCGGCTATTTGGATCTGAGCATAACTGAATATATGTACATCCAGCGGCGGCTCATGGAGGAGCAGATCGGTCTCTGGAGCAATTCCGTTCTCGGGCAGAGCATCCTCGGCGACAAAAGGCCGAAAAACCTGGACGAGTTCAGGCGTGAGGTGCCGCTTACGAGCTATGAAGACTATGCGGACATCCTGTTCACGCGTGAGCCGGGGTATCTGCCGGAGCCTCCGGTGATATGGATCGAGACCACCTGGGAGGGAGGGTTAAGGCCGATAAAGATCGCGCCCTATACCCGCAGGATGCTCGACTCGTATAAGCATAACATCATGGCGATGGCAATGCTCGTCTCAGGCAAGGGCAAGGCGGATTTCAATATAAAGCCCGGCCACCGATTTCTTTACGGCGGCGCGCCGCTGCCCTATGAGACAGGCCTTATCCCATCGCTCATGAACGAGGAGATGCGCTTTGAGTGGCTTCCCGACAGCGACGAATATGCAGACATTTCCTTCAGCGAGCGCATAAAAAAGGGCTTCAAAATGGCCTTTAACGGCGGCATCGACTATTTCTTCGCCATGGGAAGCGTTGCAAATTATATAACCGAGAATTTTGACAAGCAGCTATCCTCCGGAGGAGGCGGCGCGGGAATGCAGGTATCGCCCGTCATTGCCGCGAGATATCTGAAAGCAAAATATATGTGCCGAAAAGAGCACCGGAAAATAAAACCCGTCGACCTTTTCAGGATCACTGGCTTCGCCTGTACCGGAACCGACGGCAAGTGCTATCGCGACAGGCTTGCCGACGCATGGGGCGTGACGCCGGTCGAGGTCGCGGCAGGCACTGAATCGACCTGTGTCGGCTGTGACACATGGGAGCAGCGCGGCATGGTGCTTTTCCCGGATTCCTGCTTCTATGAATTTATACCCGAGAGCGAGATGCTCCGCAGTCTTGAGGAGCCGGACTATACGCCGGAGACCTGTCTTATGGACGGTGTAAAAACCGGTGCCCTGTATGAGCTGGTCATCAGCGTGCTGCACGGCGGGGCCTTCATGCGCTACCGTATCGGCGATGTGTACCGCTGCACGGAGGGCATAAAAAACGGCTCGGTCCCGCGCTTCACATATGTTGACAGGATACCCACCGTCATCGATATCGCCGGTTTTACCCGCATCACGGAAAAGTCGATAAACGAGGTCATCAGGATATCCAAGCTCGGTATCGGCGACTGGATCGCCTGCAAGGAATATGACCCGGATAATACACCTTTCCTGCATATGTATCTTGAGATAACGCCGGAGGCAAGGATGAGCGACGTTGTCACAAAGCAGGTGCTCACGGAGCATCTTTCGGTGTATTTCAGATATTTTGACAGTGACTACAAGGACCTGAAAAAGCTTTTGAATATCGAACCCCTTCAGCTCACGATACTGCCGTACGGAACGATATCGGACTTTGAAAAGCAGCTCGGCAAAAAGCTCAGACGCATAAATCCGGACACTCTGTGGCTGAACAAGATGCTTGAGGGCGTTAATCTTTCCGACGAATCCTCGGAGGACGACGAATGAATGTTTCATATATTTATGTAAATATTGCCGCCTGCCTGTGCTTTTCGCTGATGTTCGTGGCGTTCTGCGCGGCCGAGCGCAGCAGGGAGATGCGCGCATGGCTCATCCTTCTCGGGGATATGGTGCTCTGGTCTGCCGGCTCGCTGTTCATGAGGCTTAACGTATTCCCGAGCTATCAGTTCTGGTACTATGTGTCGCTTCTGGCGCTGTTTTCAATAGCGTTCCTTGTTTACAACTATGTGTATCAGTTTGCAAATATAAAAAACGGACTTGAGCGGCTGATATGCTTTATCGTAACGCTCGTTATCCTGGTCGTATCGGCAACGGGATTTTTCCTCGCGCCGCCGGAGCTTTCGATCAATGAAAACGGCATGGCGGTCTACACCTACAGCATGGACTGGAAGATAGCGATACCCACCGTACTGCTTCTGCTGATAGTCGCCTGCATAATAAAGATGTTCCGCAGGATCCTTGAGGAAAAAGGGCGGAAGGCCCCCGGTGTACGGGAGCTTATAATCGGCTGCTTCCTGCTTGCCTTCGCAAACATCATGCAGATCCTGCCGGGCAATAATTTCCCGTGGGACACTCTTTTCGGCACGGCCTTTGCCGTCATGTTTATCATTTCCCTGTACAGGCGCAGAATGTTTGACACAAAGCAGGTCATATCCAGCAGCATCCTGGTGCTTGCCTCAGCCGTGATGTGCGTCATTGCGGCGGCATACTTCTTCGAAAGAGTCGCTGCTTTCATGACAAAACACGGCGGGCACCTCGGAAACCCCAACACGGAGGCTTTCGTGCTGCTGGCCGCCGCGCTGTTTCTGGCAATCGCTGCATTCAGAAAGATGCTGTTTGCCATATTCTCCGACGAGGAGGAGCAGGGCTACCGCATTAAAAAATACAGCGACTATGTGTCCAAGACTCTGAATATCGACAGTATACTCAGAGAGACCGTAAAGACGATAAAAACAGGCGTCAATGCAAATCAATTGTACATATGCCTCCTGCAGGACGGGAAATACGTTCCTGTGTGCAGCGCCATGCCCTTAAAGCCCGCTGACTTCACTATCGCCGCCGATCATCCCTGCGTGAAGTACTTTGAAAGAGGGGAGAGCGGCTCAAATCATATCATACTCAGGGAATTCGAGACAAATCCGCTGTATAAATCCACCTGGGGTGAGGAGCGTGAGCTGTTTGCCTCCCACGGGATATCCTGCATATGCGCCCTGAAGGACGGAAAAAGCGTCGTCGGACTTCTGCTGCTGGCGGAAAAGGAAAAGGGGATGGGCTATACATATGCCGATGTGTCGTTCCTGAACACTGTCTCCGCCATTGCGTCCATCGCTATCAAAAACGCCGCCCTGTATAAGCAGGTGGCCGAGCGCGAGCATCTTTTCTCCAGTATGACTGCCTTTATACCAAATGTGATACTTATTAAGCCCAAGGGCGAGGAGAGATTCTGCTTTATAAGCGCGAACACCGAGCGGGTGCTGGGGCTGAAATACAACTATTTTGCAGAGCGCTCCCCGAAGCAGGTGATGCTGGAATGCATGAGCGAGGATAACGCCTCGGCTGTGATGCAGTGCCTCAAGAGCAAAGGAGGAAGCAGCTGTACGCTCGATATACCGTTCACAACGGGAGAGCGTCAGGAGCTGACGCTGCGCTGCACCTTCTCGCCCATAGTTTCCAACGGCGTTGTGTCCCACTACGTCTGTGTGGCAAACGATGTGACAAACTATATAGAGGCTCAGCTGCTCCTGAAAAACTCCGTTGAGCTCGCGCAGGATTCCAGCAAGGCAAAGGGAGAATTTCTGTCCCATATGTCCCACGAGATACGGACGCCTATGAACTCCATCGCAGGCCTCACATACCTTGCCCGGGAAATGGTGGGCGAGGGCAGAGACGATGAGCTGCGTGACTATCTTAACCAGATAGATCAGGCGTCGCAGTATCTGCTGAGTCTGCTCAATAACATAATGGATATGAGCAAGATCGAGAGCAGCAAGTATGAGCTGCGTCTGAAGCCCTTCAACGTAAGCGAAGTGTTCAATGAGATCTACTCCGTTTTCAGCGCCCAAATGAGCTCAAAGGGTATAGAGTTCATTCTGGACACCGAGGGGATAACACGCGTAAACGTGCAGGGAGACGAGATATCCCTGAGAAAGATCCTGAATAATCTGTTGTCCAACGCGAATAAATTCACGCCGTCCGGAGGCCGGGTAATGCTTTTTGCGACGCAGAAGTTCATAACGGAAAAAACCGCACTTCTGCATTTCGAGGTCTCGGATACCGGCATTGGCATAAGCAAGGACTTCATGGAGCATCTGTTTGAGCCGTACACGCAGGAAATGAGCGAAACCGGCGGCAGAGCCGCGGGAAGCGGCCTTGGCATGGCCATATGCAAAAGCATGATCGACCTCCAGGACGGCACGATAACCGTAAACAGCCGCCCGGGCGCGGGAACGACCTTCGTTGTGGAGATACCCTATGCCCTGAGCGCGGGGAACACCAGGAACACCGCGCAAATCGACTGTACATCGCTTCACGGAAGGCGTATAATGGTGGTAGACGATGTGCTTGTCAATACTGTCATAACCCGACGTCTGCTTGAGCGGCACGGTGTTACGGTAGACTGTGCCGAAAACGGCCTGGAGGCTGTTGAGCTGTTCAAATCAAAAACGGACTATTACTATGACTGCATCCTAATGGACATTCAGATGCCGGTGCTTGACGGCATTGAGGCGGCTGAGGAGATCAGAGCCGTTAAGAAGCGCTATTCGGCGCTGGTGCCCATTGTTGCCATGACAGCGGATGCTTTCATACAGGATAACAGGCCCGGCGTCAGCGAATTCTGCGATCACATCATAAAGCCCGTCAAGCCCGAGGAGCTGTATGAAAAGCTCGTGCATATATTTAACGAAAGCGATCGAGGTATTTCCAATTGATAGGATTCTTCACCAAAGGACAAGCCGCCGCGGACAGAATATATAACGGCAGGTATTACCTGCCCGCACTGCTGATAATTGCTGCGGCCGCGCTGATCACGGACACTAATCTGGAATGTATGTTCATTTATGTCCTGATAGCGGTGTTCTTTCTTATATTCTCCGACGATCTTATGTCGATCGTCGCGCCGGTAATGTTCACGCTGCTGATGTCGGTCAAATACTACCGGAACTTTACCGAGCTGACCGGCTATATGTGGTATGCGATAGTTCCGTTCGCGCTGGCACTTATCCTCAATCTCATATACTACCGCCGTCCCTTTGCCAAGGGCAGCTTCACCCGGCCGCTCATCGCCGTCAGCGCGGCGCTTATCTTAGGCGGCTGCGGAACGATATCCGCGGAGGAATATTTTAAGCCGGTCAGCCTGTATTACGTGCTGGGTCTCGGTCCGGCAATGCTGCTTTTGTACATTGTCTTTCGCTCGCGGCTGGTAAATGAGAGAAAATACGACAGGATCGAGCGCCTTGCCGAGATACTCTATGCCGCCGGGATTCTGGTCGTTCTCACTATCATCGCCTTTTACGCGGCTAATTTTGAAAAATTCCTTGCAAAAGGAACAGTGCTGTTCTATAAGCCGCGCAATTATGCGACAAGTGTGCTGCTGATGTGCCTGCCGATGTGCTGCATCATGGTGAAAAGAAGCAATCTCCACCTCATAGGCATGGGTCTTATGTACGCGGCGATGCTCCTCTCCGGCTCCAGAAGCGGCCTGCTTTTCGGCACGATTCTTTTAGCAGTCTGCGCAGTATATATTTATGTAAAGAACAGAGAAAGCCGCAGACTCTACAGGTGGATCGCGCTCATCCTTGCCGTTCCGGTGTGCTTCTTTGCCGTGAAGTACGTTCCGGAGCTTTATTCCAGCAGACTTATAGACGGAAACTTCATTTCCGGTGACGAGACCAGAGTGACATACATAAGGCTCGGTGTGGCTAATTTTCTGAGCAGCCCCTTTTTCGGCCTCGGCATCGGCAATATAAAGGATATTGAGGTCTTCAAAGCGATCGTCCCCGGCAGCATCGTGTTTTATCACAACATGGTGATACAGGTCATAAGCTCGATGGGAATACTGGGCATTGCGGCCTACGGCTGGCATTTCATAGCCAGAGCGGGACTTATATGGAAAAACCGCCGAAGCGAACGTTTTGCAGTCTGCGGCTTTTCGTATCTCGGGATACTGATGATGAGCATGACAAATCCCGGCATATTCTGCCCCTTCCCGGAGGCCGGCCTGCTGGTGCTTATTTTCGCACTGCTTGAAAAGGAAAGTGAAAACATTAATAATAAATCGGAGGAAGAAGAATGAAAAAATTCATAAGCATCGCGCTGGCGCTGCTGATGATCGTCTCGCTCGTGCCGGCGGCGGCACTGGCGGCGGACGGCGATTATGAGACAGTGACCGGCACGATCATGTTCAATGCCGGACATGATGACATGGAAACGGATCACCCCTGCCCGTTCACTTACAGCGACGCGTATTTTACCGACACCGCGTATAATTACCGTCAGGACCTCGCCACGGTCACGATGGCAATGTGCCTTGCGTCAGGCAATGTGGCCGATCCCGCAAGGTACAAAGAGGGACCGGCAAACCTCAAGGACTTTTTCGACCAGATCGGCTTTGAGGACTTTGAGGCAAATGCCGATTTCACGAACCGTCCTGAGCGAAACACCTTCGGCGTTGGCATAGCCAACAAGGAGATAAGCGTCAACGGCGAAAAATTCACAGTTATCGGCATAGGCCTGCGCGGCTGCGGCTATTATGCGGAATGGGCGGGAGACCTGAACGTCGGCCTTGAGGGCGAGCATGCCGGCTTCGCCATCTGCCGTGACAAGGCGCTGGCGTTCCTGCAGGAATACCTTGCAAACCATCCCGAGATCACCGGCAGGATAAAGATCTGGTGCACCGGCTACAGCCGCGGCGCGGCAGGCGCGAATATGCTCGGCGGCAGACTTGACGATATGATCATGGCCGGTCAGAGCATAGGCAGTAACGTAGCTCTCGCTGTGGAGGACCTTTACATTTATACATTCGAAGCTCCCATGGGCGCCGATATAAATAATGTTGGCAAGAAGGTCTACAACAATATTCACAACGTCGTAAACTACAACGATCTCGTTGTTAAGGTGGCGCCCGAGTGCATGGGCTTTGCCAGATACGGCGTTGACCATGTCATGCCCTCCGCGAAGCTCGACGACAACTATGATGAGCTCAAGGCGGAAATGCTGAAGGTATTCTCCACCTTTGAGAACGCAGGCGAATACCGCATCGATGCTTTCAAGTACGTCACCGTGACCCCGGGCGCGACCGCCGATAAGATCATCTGCAGCATCAAGGGCAATGTGATGACCCAGGGCGAGTTTCTTGACGGCTTTGTTGAAAAGCTGTTCACCAAGGTCTTTGCAACAAGAGCCGAGGTGTATGCTGCACAGGGCGATCTTCAGGAACTCATACTCCCACTCATAGGCACATATCCCGATCAGTGGGACACCGTAAAGCAGAGCCTTGCCGAAAATGCCAAGGAAAACCTTGCAGGCATCATGGCCGCGCTCCTTAGCGGCAGCGAGACTTCCGCCACCGCGGTCATCGCGGATGTTATTCTCGATACTATGCGTGACGCCGGTATAACCGAGTATGACGCGGCGCAGGTCAGGAGCATGATAAAGCCCCTTGTTACGGTGCTGATGAAGCTTGTTGCCGCCTGCCCGGACGAGACGGCGACGCTGCTTTATAACATCGTCGGCATTATGTCCGCTCATTACGGCGAGCTGGGGATGTCGTGGATGCTGACCATTCCCGAGGACTATATGATCAAAAAGCAGCTTTCCGCGTCGGACGACCTGCTGCCCTTCGTGGATGTTCCCAAGGGTATGTGGTGCTATGATGACGTCTGCTATGCTTACGAAAACGGCCTAATGAAGGGCAAGACCGCAAATACCTTCGTACCGAACGGCTCTGTTACCCGCGGCCAGGTCGTGACGGTGCTTTACCGTCTGGCAGGGGAGCCCTCCGTCAAGGGACAGACCTGCCCGCTGACTGATCTCGGCTCCTCATGGTGTCAGGATGCGATAATCTGGGGCTATAACAACAAGGTAGTAAACGGCTTCACCGACGGCAGCTTCGGCACCGACGTGAAGGTGACCCGCGAGCAGCTTGCCGCATTCCTATACAGATACGCCGACGCCTTCGTGTATGACGGCAATATTTCGGCAGGCAGCGAATTTGCCGGTAGCTTCAAGGACGCGGACTCTGTCAGCGCTTTTGCGCTAACTGCAATGATCTGGGCAAATGAAAACGGCATAGTCAACGGCACTGCGGACGGAAGACTCAACCCTCAGGGTACCGCCAGCCGAGCCGAATTTGCGTGCATGATATCGCGCTTCGACCGCAATATAGTCAAATAATCAATAGCCAAAAAATGTTTTTATCGCACCGCTTTACGGCGGTGCGATTTATTTCCATAAGAGCCAAAAGCACACATATAAGTGCAATAATACTATAATTATTTAAAATTATTTAACTATACGCTGCGTATTGTACAAAATTTGGTGCAATTATAATCTAAAAAAATATAATTTATATCTTCCATTTCAAAGTTATAAATGCTATACTTTACGCAGGAATATATGTTAAGAGATAAATGCTCCATGTATTCGAGATGGAATGGTAATTTAAATGAATGGAGGACAAAACATGAATCTTAAAAAACGGGGACTTGCACTGCTCATGTGCATCTGCATGATAGTGACGCTGCTGCCCGTAGCTGCGTTTGCCGATGACGCGGCAGTTGTATACGGTCAGTATACGGACGGCGTGTGGGCAGAAGACACGAGTGCTGACGGTACTGTTACCTCGGATAACATTACTATCAGCAAAACCGCCGAACCTGTTTCAGGTGAGGCAGATACCTACAGAATTAACCTTAGTGTTACGACCACTACAACGACTACTCAGGTCCCTCCCGGCGCGGCGGCGACCGTACTCGTGATGGACGTTTCCGGCTCGATGGACTTCTGCGCCGAATGCGGGGCAGATGAAGAGCATTACAAAGGCTGCAAATACAAGGGTGACGTAAAGTCCTCACAGAGCCGCCTTACATCGGCCAAGGCTGCCGCCAACAGCTTTCTTGACAGCTACAGCGGTACTGCCAGCGAGAGCGGAAACGGCAGATATGTTGCCATCGTAAAATTCGCAACAAATTCCAGCATCGTATGCGAGTGGACGGATGTTTCGACAAGCAGCGGCTTGACTGCGGCAAAAAATGTTATCAACGGGCTGAAAGCCAATGGCGGCACAAATCTTGATGCCGGACTGAAATCGGCTGCTGCACTTCTTGGCTCCGACGCTGTTAAAGGCGTGACTTCAAAGAATGTAATAGCCCTCACTGACGGCCAGCCTACATTCTATGGAAACGGCATAGAGGCGCATGGCAGCTACGGCTGTCCGGATACCAACAATGCGACTGCCGCAAGCGCGGCAGCGGCCAGAGCGCTTGCAGATGTATACACAGTCTGCTTTGGCGTAGCAAACGAGCTGTGCTGGGAAAAAGGCAGTGTTCATGCGTGGGGATTATTTGGCCCGAGCGATACACACAGCAGCAACGGCCCCACGGTCGGAGCTTTCCTCCGCGACTCCATAGCAACTCCTGCAAGCGCGGATAAGACCTACGCCTATAACGCCAACAATACCGCGGAACTCAACAAAGCCTTTGAGGCAATAACTCAGGAGATCACCAGCGGTCTCACCACCGGTCTCAAGGTGACCGACTCTGCCGGTCAGTATATCGATATGACGGCTCCCAACCAGTATGTCAGCGTGGAAGATGCATATGAGTGGACCCTCAGTGATCCTGTTGTTTCGAGCGACGGCACCACCACCACATATACATACTCTGTAAGCTACACAGTAAAGCTCGACACCACCGCCGAGGGCTTTGTGGAAGGACAGTACTATCCCACAAACGGCGAGACCTATCTCACCTACACAGATGAAAACGGCATCGAGAAGACGCTTAACTTTGAAATCCCCGGCGTCAAGGGCGTTATTCCCAGCTATAACGTGAGCTATGCCTATACGGGCGAAGTGCCTGCCGGTGCGCCTGCTGTGCCTGCATCCGCTTCTCACAAGCAAAACTCCACGGTTAGTGTTGCTGCCGCTCCGACGCTTGACGGCTATACCTTCAGCGGCTGGAGCACAAATGACGCTACCGTCTCCGACGGCTCCTTCAAGATGCCCGGAAAGGACGTCACACTGACCGGCTCGTGGTCGCCGCGCTCCGACCTGAGCTACACCGTCAACTACTATTGGAACGGCACGACGGATAAGGTTGCCGATTCCAAGGTTGTAAGCGGTCAGACCTTCGGCGATACCATAACCAGCGAGACTCCGATAGCTGTTGACGGATACACCGATGTGCCCTATCAGACCAGTAACCTGACCATAGGCACGGGTGCGAATGTCATCAACTTCTACTATTATAAAAACGCAGAGCTCACCGCAAACAGCGATACCGTGACCTACGACAGTAAGGAGCATTCCGTTTCCGGCTTCACCGGCGCGCCCGTAGGCGCTGACTTCTCCGGTATCACTGTCGGTGCGAAAGGCACTGAGGCGGGTGAATACCCGGCAGAATTTGCTCGGGGCACCATCGGCACCGTCGATGTGAGTGAGAAGTATATCGTGACCGCCGCCAACAACGGCAAGCTCGTTATAAACCCGATAGGCAAGGTGACTGTTACCATCACCGGTAATACCGCCACCAAGACCTATAACGGCAGCGAGCAGTCCGTCACCGGCTATGACGTTTCCATCAGCAATCCTCTGTACACCGAGAACGACTTTAGCTTCAGCGGAAACGCCTCCGCAAGCGGCACCGACGCCGGCACCTACAACATGGGTCTTGCGGCAGAGCAGTTTACAAACAACAGCAAAAACTTCACCAATGTTGAGTTTGTCGTGAACGACGGCTCGCTTACCATTGCAAAGCGTGACGTTACCCTGACCTCTGCGACCGACAGCAAGGTATACGACAACACTCCGCTCACCAACGATACAGTTACCGTTACCGGCGACGGCTTCGTTGAGGGCGAGGGCGCGTCCTACAATGTGACCGGCACTATCACCGAGGTCGGCAGCGTGGACAACGAATTTACCTATACTCTCAACGCGAATACCAAGGCAGCCAACTACAACATAGATACCGTGAACGGCAAGCTCAGCGTGACCCCCGTTACCGATAAGGTCACCGTCACCGTCACCGGCAACACCGGAGGCGAGAAGTATAACGGCAGCGAGCAGACCGTCACCGGCTATGACGTTTCCATCAGCAATCCTCTGTACACCGAGAACGACTTTAGCTTCAGCGGAAACGCCTCCGCAAGCGGCACCGACGCCGGCACCTACAACATGGGTCTTGCGGCAGAGCAGTTTACAAACAACAGCAAAAACTTCACCAATGTTGAGTTTGTCGTGAACGACGGCTCGCTTACCATTGCAAAGCGTGACGTTACCCTGACCTCTGCGACCGACAGCAAGGTATACGACAACACTCCGCTCACCAACGATACAGTTACCGTTACCGGCGACGGCTTCGTTGAGGGCGAGGGCGCGTCCTACAATGTGACCGGCACTATCACCGAGGTCGGCAGCGTGGACAACGAATTTACCTATACTCTCAACGCGAATACCAAGGCTTCCAACTACAACATCGATACCGTGACCGGCAAGCTCAGCGTGACCCCGCTCACCGGCGTTGTGGTTACGATAACCGAGCACAGCAAGACCGTTCCCTACACCGGAACGACGCAGACCGTAACCGGCTATGACGTTGCTTCCAGCAGTGAGCTTTATAAGGAAAGCGATTTCGCCTTCAATGGCAATGCGACGGCGGCAGGCCTGAAAGTCGACTACTACCCGATGGAGCTCAAGCCCGCGGACTTTACGAACACCAACCCCAACTTCAAGGATGTTGAATTTAAGATAGTCGACGGCGGTCTGACCATCACACCGCTTGACACTGTCATAGTTACCATCACCGGCAATACCGATACCAAGGCCTACAACGGCTTCGAGCAGAAGGTCGAGGGCTACACCGTCAGCATCAACAGCGACCTGTACACTGAGGACGACTTCGACTTCAGCGGCGTCGCCGCTGCGGCCCGCACCGACGTCGGCAAGACGATGATGGGACTCAAGGCCGAGCAGTTTACGAACACAAACGACAACTTCAGCAAAGTCGCATTCAACATCGTTGACGGCTGGATCGAGATCACTCCCAACGAGACCGAGCTCAAGGTCGTTGCCAACAGCAACAGCTGGGTATACGACGGCCAGGATCACGCAGACGGCGGTTACACCGTGACCTTCGGTGAAGAGAAATATGAGGTCAAGGCCGGCGAGAGCGCGACGCTCTCCACGGGCGACACCGTTACCGCGGTCATTACAAAGACCGTTAAGCACGTTTCCGATACCGCTGAGGGCAATAACGAGATAGTAAGACTTGCTGTTGAGAACGAGGACGGCTACAAGACCGTAACTAAGCTAAGCGGTACCCTCACCATCACCCCGGCCCCGCTCACCATCACCGCTGGCTCCAGCTCACAGCCCTATGTTGACGGCGTCGTAATGTGCAATGAGTACACCAATACTCCGCTCGTTGACGGCGACAAGATAGAATCCGTCAAGATCACCGGCCAGCAGGACGGTCCCGGAAAGAGCGACAATGTTCCTTCCGACGCTGTTATCAAGAACGCTGACGGCGAAGACGTTACCGGCGATTACGACATCACCTATGTCAACGGTGTTCTCGAAGGCGTTCCCAAGCTCGAAAAGGACGTACACTTCAACTACATCATGGGCTATAAGGACGGCACCATCCGCCCGAACAACAACATAACCCGCGCCGAGGTCGCCACAATCTTCTTCAGACTGCTCACCGATGAAAGCCGCGAGTATTACTGGAAGGAGACCAACGACTTCAAGGATATTCCCGATACCTATTGGGCATGCCCGGCGATCTCCACCCTGACCAACGCAGGTATTCTCAAGGGCTTTGAGGACAGCAACTTCAGACCCAATGAGCCCGTTACCCGCGCACAGATGGCAGCTATCATAGCCCGCTTTGCAAACCTCTCCGAGGGCACAGTGAGCTTCACGGATATCGAAGGACACTGGGCGCAGAAATCCATTGAGCTTGCAGCAGGCAACGGCTGGATCAACGGCTATGCCGACGGCACCTTCCGTCCCAACGAGAAGATCACCAGAGCCGCCACCATGGCAATGATCAACAGAGTTCTTGACCGCCATGTGGAAAATGTCGAGGACCTTCTGCCCGACATGAATGTGTGGAGCGACAACATGGACACCGGCTACACCTTCTACTTCGATATTCAGGAGGCAACCAACTTCCACGAGTGCCAGCGCATAGACAACAGCCCCAATGAAAAGTGGACTGTAAAGCTTGAGGATATCGACTGGACGGTATACGAATTCTGATATTTAAGCAAGCAAAAGATCACAAGGCAGTACAAACTGCCTTGTGATTTTTATTTTTCTGTGATATGATACAACGGTTAGTATAAAGGAGGCTTTCGGCATGGACAAGTTCAAATTGGTATCACCCTATGCCCCCATGGGCGACCAGCCGGAGGCCATTGAGCAGCTGGTGCGCGGCATAGAAAACGGCATCGATGAGCAGGTTTTGCTGGGCGTCACCGGCTCGGGCAAGACATTTACGATGGCAAGCGTCATCGAAAAGCTCAACCGCCCCACGCTCGTGCTTGCCCATAACAAAACGCTTGCAGCGCAGCTTTGCGCGGAGTTCAGGGAGTTTTTCCCGGAAAACGCCGTCGAGTATTTTGTGTCGTATTACGATTACTATCAGCCGGAGGCATACATCCCGCACACGGATACCTTCATTGAGAAGGACAGCTCGATAAATGACGAGATAGAGCGCCTGCGCCACAGTGCGACGTCGAGCCTTTTTGAACGCAGAGACGTCATAGTGGTCGCCTCGGTGTCATGCATCTACGGCCTCGGCGACCCCATCGACTATAAGAGTATGGTGATATCGCTCAGACCCGGGCAGATTCGCAGCTTTGACGAGCTTCTACGCAAGCTCATTGAGATACGCTATGAGCGCAACGATATAGCCTTTGAGCGAAATATGTTCCGCGTTCGCGGCGATACCATTGAGATATTCCCCGCATATTCCAACGACAAGGCCATAAGGGTGGAATTTTTCGGCGATGAGGTCGACAGGATAAGCGAGATAAACGTCGTGACCGGCGCGGTGCTGCGCTATCTGAACCACGCCGCCATTTACCCTGCAAGCCATTATGTCGTCAGCAAGGAAAAAATGTCGCGGGCTATCGCGGATATCCGCGCAGAGTGCGAGGATAGAGTCAAATACTTTGAGGAAAACGGAAAGCTGCTTGAGGCGCAGCGCATATCCCAGCGCACGAATTACGATATTGAGATGATGCAGGAGCTTGGCTATTGCTCAGGCATAGAAAACTACTCCCGCATAATCTCTGGCCGTGCCGTTGGCAGCGCACCCATGACGCTGCTCGACTATTTCCCGAAGGACTTCCTGCTGTTCGTGGATGAGAGCCACGTTACCCTGCCTCAGGTGAGAGCAATGTACCGCGGCGACCGCGCCCGCAAGGAGTCGCTTGTCGAGTACGGCTTCCGCCTGCCCTCGGCGTATGATAACAGACCCCTGAAGTTTGAGGAATTTCAGGAGAGAATAAATCAGGCGGTGTATGTTTCCGCAACGCCCGGGGACTTTGAGCGCGAGAGGGCGGGACAGATCGCCGAGCAGATAATAAGACCGACAGGACTTCTCGATCCGGAGATATCCGTCCGACCCATCGAGGGGCAGATAGACGATATAATAAGCGAGATAAACCACCGCGTTGAGAAAAACCAGCGCACGCTGGTAACTACGCTCACCAAAAAAATGGCGGAGGATCTCACCGAGTATCTCGGCAACGCGGGAATAAAATGCCGCTATATGCACCATGATATAGGCGCTATCGAGCGTATGGAGATAATACGCGGCCTGCGTCTGGGCGATTTTGACGTGCTCGTGGGCATAAACCTTCTGCGCGAGGGTCTTGATCTGCCGGAGGTGAGCCTCGTTGCCATACTCGATGCGGACAAGGAGGGCTTCCTGCGCAGTGAGACGAGCCTTATCCAGACTATAGGCAGAGCGGCCCGCAACGCCGAGGGACTGGTCATCATGTACGCGGACACCGTTACGCGCTCGATGCGGCTGGCTATTGACGAGACCGAGCGCCGCCGCGCAAAGCAGGCGGCGTATAACGAGGCAAACGGCATCGTGCCGAAAACGATAATCAAGGGAGTGCGCGAGCTTATCGAGATATCGAGCGAGAGCGAGCGTACGCTCAAGCGCGCCGACGGCGTGAAAATGACCCGAAGCGAGCGTAAAGAGCTCATAGAAAAGCTTGAAAAAGAGATGAAGGCCGCCGCAAAAATGCTGGAGTTTGAGCTGGCAGCCCAGCTCCGCGACGAGATAGTCAGATTGCGCGGTGAGGAAAAGAAATGAAACTCGTAATTTTAGACGGCAACAGCATAGTAAACAGAGCCTTTTACGGGATCCGCCAGCTCAGCGCTCCCGACGGAACGCCCACAAACGGCGTCTACGGCTTCCTTGCGATACTGAGAAAGCTCATTGACTCCGAAAAGCCCGACAGCCTGTGTGTGGCCTTTGACCTCAAAGCGCCAACATTCAGGCACAAACGCTACGACGGCTATAAGGCACAGCGCAAGGGTATGCCCGAGGAGCTGGCCGTTCAGATACCCATTCTCAAGGAAGTACTTGACGAGATGGGCATACTGCGCCTTGAGCTCGAAGGCTACGAGGCGGACGACCTGCTCGGCACCGTCGGAAAGCGCTGCGAGGCCTCCGGCTGGGACTGCCGCATAGTGACCGGCGATAAGGACAGCTTCCAGCTCATAAGCGACACCACCCACGTCTGCCATGTCAAAAGCCGCATGGGTCAGACCGAGACGCAGGAGTACACGCCGGAGCTTTTCCGCGAGGAATACGGCTTCGAACCTGTCCACATTGTTGATCTCAAGGCGCTCATGGGCGATAGCTCGGATAATATCCCCGGAGTCGCGGGCGTCGGCGAAAAGACCGCAATGGATCTTGTGCAGAGGTATACAACCCTGCAAAACATATATGAGAAGCTCGACGAGCTTGATATCAAGGAAGGCGTGCGCAAAAAGCTCCGTGAGGGCAGGGAGAGCGCGGAGCTTTCCTATGAGCTTGCAACCATTTGCACGGCCGTGCCGATCAAATTTGAGCCGTCTGACGCGCTTTGGAATGAAAACTACAAGAGCGGCCTTTACGGGCTTTTCAAGAAGCTGGGCTTTAATAAATTCATTGAAAAATGGGGGATATTAGCTTCGCAGGAGGCTGACGGGTCCGCGGAGACCGCCCATATGCATATCTCCGACGCTCCGACCTACGATGAGCTGTGCGCCGCTGTCAAGGCGGCGGAGCTTATTGCGGTAACTGCCGGAGAAAACCTTGACAGCCTTGAGATATGCGACGGTAAGACCGTTTATACCGCCCATTGGAGCGCCTTGGGAGATGACTACGATAAGCTGCTGAAGCTCGTGTTTTCCGATGGGGTGAATAAGGTCTCCCACAATGTCAAGGAGCTGATGTCGCGGCTTTTGGCCGAGGGACTGCCGCTTGACGGATTTGTATACGATACCGCGCTGGCAGCGTACCTGCTTGACGCTACCGAGAGCGATTATGATCTGCATCGTGTGTCCATGCGCTATTGCGGCTCAGAGCTTAGCGGCGCCGAGGCGATATACAGGCTCAAGCCCGTCACCGAAGAAAAGCTCAAAGATCTTCAAATGGATAAGCTGTATTACGAAATAGAGCTTCCGCTGTGCAGAGTGCTTGCCGAGATGCAGAACACCGGCTTCATGGTGGACAGGATGGCCCTCAGCGCCTTTGGCGAGAGTCTGACGGGCTCTATAGACGCTTTGCGCGATGAGATCTATAAGCAGGCAGGCGGAGAATTTAACATCAACTCCCCGAAGCAGCTCGGCGAGGTGCTTTTCGAGCGTCTTATGCTGCCCGCGGGCAAAAAGACCAAGACCGGCTGGAGCACGAACGCCGATGTTCTTGAAAAGCTGCGAGGCAAGCATCCCATTATAGAGATGATACTCGATTACCGTATGCTCACAAAGCTCAAATCCACCTATGCCGACGGGCTTTTGAAGCTTATAGACCCCGACGGGCGCATCCGCACGAACTTCCAGATGACCGTGACCGCGACCGGCAGACTGTCGAGCACGGAGCCAAATCTTCAGAATATCCCCGTCAGAAAAGAACTGGGCGCCCAGATAAGAAAAATGTTCATCGCGTCTGAGGGCAAGGTGCTCGTTGACGCCGACTACAGCCAGATAGAGCTCAGGCTTCTTGCCCATATCTCCGGTGATGAGCATATGCAGGCAGCCTTCATGAGCGGCGAGGATATACACAGGGTAACGGCCTCTCAGGTATTTAACACACCGCTGAGCGAGGTCACGAGCCTCCAGCGCAGCCGCGCAAAGGCAGTCAACTTCGGCATCGTTTACGGCATATCCTCATGGTCACTGGCTCAGGATATAGGCGTTTTCCCAAACGAGGCAAAGGCCTATATGGACGCATATCTTGAAAAATACAGCGGTGTGCGCGAATATATGAAGAGCATCGTGGAAAAGGCGAAGGCGGAGGGCTATGTCAAGACCCTGTATAACCGCCGCAGAGCACTTCCGGAGCTTAAGTCGTCTAACTTCAATACACGCTCCTTCGGGGAGCGGGTCGCGCTGAATATGCCCATTCAGGGTACAGCTGCGGATATAATAAAGCTTGCAATGGTGAATGTCTATAACAGGCTCAAGGCCGAGGGGCTTGAGTCAAAGCTCATCCTCCAGGTACACGACGAGCTCATCTGCGAATGTCCCGAGCATGAGGCTGAGCGCGTTGCCGAGCTTCTGAGCGAGGAGATGAGCGGCGCAGCGAAGCTGAGCGTGCCGCTGACGGTCGATGCCAAGATAGGCCATAGCTGGGCGGAGGCGCACTGATATGCTGAGCTATGAGGAAGCCGGATATGTGCTCGACGATCTTGTCGATGCGCTGCCGGAGGAGATTTTCAACAATTTAAACGGCGGAATAAGCTTCGTTGAGGAGCCGCGTCGGAGCGAGGATGGCCGATACACTCTCGGCACATATTTCCGCAACGGTATGGGGCGCTATATCGAGCTGTATTACGGCTCCTTTGTGGAGCTTTACGGCGATATGGACGATGAGTTGTTCCGCCGCAGGCTTCAGAAGACCCTGCACCATGAGCTGACGCACCATATTGAAAGTCAGGCGGGCGACAGGAGCCTTGAGCGCTGGGATGAGCGGCAGTCGGAGCTGTGCGGCTTTAACGGCATCGAGGTGAAAAGTATACTGTTCGTGTGCGACGATAACACGCTGTCGCTGGTCGCGGAGGCGGTTTTTAACGCCAATAAGGAAAGCGTTTGCCCCGACGTAAGCTGCTGCTCGGCAGGGCTCAGAAAGGCAGAGCATATAGACCCGAGGGCGGAAAAATGCTGCGGAGGGCTTGGGATTTCCCTGCCCAGACGTATTCCTTATGCCGTTGACCGGACGCTTATCGAAAATAACGACGTTGTACTGTGCATGACCGCGCAGCAGGCCGAGGAGCTCGCGGCGGAGTATCAGGAGCTTGACGAGCGCATCATGTGCCTTGCCGAGGACGATATACTGCCGCCCGTCCTGCCCATAGGCTGGAAAAAGTGCATCACTCGCGTTGAGGACGAGGTGCTCGCGGTTATCGACGAGCTTAATCAGGAGGCCTATTGATGATAAGGGTAACTGACGCGGGCCTTTGCCATATCGACGCCATAGAAGCCATGGAAAAGCAGTGCTTTTCCGTGCCGTGGACGCGGGAGATGCTTATTAAGCAGCTTCCCGACGATATGCATATCTTCCTCGCCGCCGAGGATGACGACGGCGAGGCAGTCGGCTATGTCGGGCTTATGTACGTTCTGGATGAGGGCTATATATCTAATGTCGCGGTGTCGCCGGAGCGGCGCAGGCAGGGGATAGGGGATATGCTCATTGAAGAGCTCATTCTCCGTGCCAGGGCAAAAAAACTCAGTTTTGTCACGCTTGAGGTGCGCGAAACTAACCTCGCGGCGCATAGGCTTTATAAAAAACACGGCTTTGCCGAAGTCGGCAGACGCAGAAAATACTATGAGCGGCCGACCGAGGACGCGATACTTATGACAAGATTTCTTGGTGAGGAAGAGCAATGAAAATACTTGCGTTTGAGTCCTCCTGCGACGAGACTGCGGTCGCAGTGGTGGAGGACGGCAGAAAGGTAATAACCGATCAGATATTCTCGCAGGCCGACCTGCACGCGGTTTACGGCGGCGTTGTGCCGGAGATAGCCTCACGCAGCCATGTGGAGGTCATATCCCGGCTTGCCCAGCGCGCAATAGAGGTCGCGGGGATATCCAAAAGCGATATAGACGCAGTGGCCGTGACCTATGCGCCCGGGCTTATCGGCACGGTGCTCGTGGGGCTTAACTTCGCAAAGGCAGCGGCTCTCAGCCTCGGCGTTCCTCTGATACCGGTGCACCATATTAAAGGCCATGTCGCGGCAAACTACATAGCCTATCCGGAGCTTGAGCCGCCGTTTCTGTGTCTTGCCATATCGGGCGGCAACACGCTCATCATCGATGTGCGCAGCTACACGGAGCTTAAGATCATCGGCGCAACGCGGGACGACGCCGCAGGCGAGTGCTTTGACAAAACCGCCCGAGTTCTCGGACTGCCTTATCCCGGCGGAAAACCCATCGACCTGCTGTCTCAGGGCGGCGACGATAAAAAATATCAGCTTCCGAGGACGCATATTGAGGGGCATCCCTACGATATGAGCTTTTCGGGTCTCAAGACCGCCGTTATCAATATCGTTCACAATGCCGAGCAGAAGGGCGAGGAGCTTGACAAGGCCTCCCTTGCGGCGTCATTTACCGCCGCCGTCAGCGATTCACTGGTGCCGAGAACGATGCTCGCGGCAAAGGAGCTGGGCTACAAAAAAATAGCCATTGCCGGCGGAGTTGCGGCAAATTCACGCATCAGAGCCGATTTCAAGGCCGCCGCCGAAAAGGCGGGCTGCGAGCTTTATGTGCCGCCGCTGAGTCTCTGCGGCGATAACGCCGCGATGATCGGCTGTCAGGGCTACTTTGAGTATCTGGCCGGCAACGTTGCCGGAAGCGATCTTAACGCATACGCAAATATGGAGCTGTAAGGAGAAAGAGAATGGGAACGGGTGTGCATGACGGGCACAGGGAGAGAATGAAGCGCCGCTTCATCCAGGCCGGACTGGATGGATTTAACGACCACAATCTGCTGGAAATGCTGCTGTTTTACGCGGTTCCCCGAAAGAACACCAATGTGCTTGCCCATAAGCTCATAGATCATTTCGGCTCTCTCACGGCGGTTTTTGAGGCTGATTTTGAGGAACTCAAAACTGTGGAGGGCATCGGGGATAATGCGGCGACGCTTATAAAGCTCGCCCCGCAGCTCGGAAAGCGCTACCTCGAGGAAAAGAGCGTACCGAAGAACGTTATCAGCAGCATCAGCGCCGCCGGTGAATACTTCGTCGCGAAATTCATGTTTGAGGTCAACGAGGCGGCCTATGCCTTGCTGCTCGACTCGGCAAACGGCATAATCGCATGCAGGCAGATAAGCCGCGGCGTTGTGAACGCGACCGAGGTTGGAGTGCGTATGCTTGTTGAAACGGCCATTAAAAACAATGCCGCAAGCGTCATAATATCCCATAACCACCCCGCGGGCCCGCCGTTGCCCTCAAAGGAGGACGAGTACTGCACTGAGCTTGTCAGGAAGGCGCTTGAGCTCGTCGATATCAAACTGCTTGATCATATAATCGTTGCGGGAAAAGAGTATCAATCTCTTAACAAAATTGGCCTTATGTAAACAATTTTTTGTTTCCGACTTGTTACAAAATTCGACTCAAGGATTTGCTTATATTTTACAAATCGACAGATAATGTCGGTATTTCAACAAAAAATGCGTGTTGAAAACTGTGTTGAAAATGTTGATAACTATTTGCAAAATAATATTTAACAAGCGTTATGTAAACATAATTTACGCGTTTTAGAGCGCGAAAGAATGCTTGAAAAACTTATGATTATTTAAAACGGAAATTCTGTATCCCGAGGGTATGGCAAAGCTGCATATACAAATTGTAATTACTTTTTCCGATTGACTTTGTTGTGCGCATATGCTAAAATGCCATGTGTTGCTGCTGGTGTGGCTCAATGGCAGAGCATCTCACTCGTAATGAGAAGGTTGTGGGTTCGATTCCCACCACCAGCTCCACGTCGGAGCAGGCTGTGCGCCTGCTCCGATTTTTTACTTGATTATGCATATTGTTAAGCCGCCCGCAGACAATAAAATGTGATTTATTGTTTGCGGGCGGTGTTTTAATTTGCTATCGGTATGGAAAGATGATTCTAAGCTTCCGAAGTTCGAGAAGCTGCGGGGCGATCTGAAAACCGACGTTCTGATAATAGGCGGCGGTATGGCGGGCATACTTTGCGCCTATATGCTGGAAAAGGAGGGCGTGGACTACGCTCTCGTCGAGGCGGAGACGATCTGCAGCGGCATAACAGGCAATACGACAGCCAAGATAACATCACAGCACGGACTAATCTACGATAAGCTCGTGCGCGAGTTTTCGGTCGAGCAGGCGCGGATGTATTTGTCCGCAAATGAGGCCGCGCTTAAAAAATACCGCGAGCTGTGCGCGGATATCGACTGCGGATTTGAGACTAAGGACAGCTGCGTCTACTCTCTGAGCGACAGAAATAAACTTGAAAAGGAGATGGCCGCGCTCGGTAAGATAGGCTATCCCGCAGAGCTCATTGAGAAGCTGCCGCTGCCTCTCAAATCTGTCGGAGCCGTGAAATTCAGCGCCCAGGCGCAGTTTGACCCCTTGAGATTTGTATCTGCCATTTCAAAGGGTCTGAGCATATATGAGCATACAAAGGTTCTCGAACTGATAGGCACCAGGGCGCGGACGGATAACGGCATGATAAACGCGAATACCGTCGTCGTCACCACTCATTTTCCCTTTATCAACAAACACGGCAGCTACTTTCTGAAAATGTATCAGCATCGCTCCTATGTTATTGCCCTTGTAAATGCGCAGGACGTAGGCGGGATGTACGTCGACGAGGACAAAAAAGGGATGTCCTTCAGAAACTGCGGCGGTCTGCTGCTTTTAGGCGGCGGGGGACACCGGACGGGAAAGCAGGGCGGAGGCTGGGCGGAGCTTGAAAGCTTTGCTGAGCGAAACTATCCTCAAGCCGTCGAAAAGTACCTCTGGGCGGCTCAGGACTGCATGACGCTCGACGGTATGCCATATGTAGGGCACTATTCAAAAAAGACTCCGGAGCTGCTTGTGGCCACGGGCTTCAATAAATGGGGGATGAGCTCCGCCATGGTCTCGGCCACGATATTGACTGATATGCTGCTCGGCCGTAAAAACGAATATGCAGATCTCTTTTCTCCCTCGCGGAGCATACTGCGCCCGCAGCTCGCGGCAAACGGGCTTGAGGCGGTTGTAAATCTGCTTACTCCGAGCAAAAAGCGCTGCCCGCATCTCGGCTGTGCCCTGAAATGGAACGCACAGGAGCATACATGGGATTGCCCCTGCCACGGCTCAAGATTCACGGAAGACGGAAAACTTATAGATAATCCCGCAACGGGAGATCTGAAATAGTCATATCCGGTGCAGTCTTATAGTGCTCTCGCCGACCCTGTTCCTAAGCGGAGGGGCAGGGTAGGCGAGGACTAAGGTGCTGCTGCCGTATGTAAAAATATCGGCTTCAATATTTTTGCAGAAGTACTGACTTCCCGCGGGTATCGCTTCCCTCAGCCTTGCGCAGATCAGCTCGTTTGAAGGGCGCTCGTCCTCGATGATAAGGGCGAGAGTCTGGCCCGAAACCGCTTCGGATGACATAATATCAATCTCCTTAATTTTACAATTTTACATAAAGGTTACGAAAAACGGTCAAAGCAAAAAAAGCTCCGAAAAATTTCGTTTACAAAACAAATTTTAGCGAAAAAAATTTTGATTTTCCATACAAAAAATATGGAAATATATAAATACAGGTGCTATACTAATAACGCATTATGTAAAGCGAATAATTATTTTTCCCGAGGCGCATTATGGACTGTTTTGAGAAGAAAATAGATGGTGAGCTCAAGTACGAAGGCGTGATAGTAAATGTCAGACTTGACCGCGCCGAGCTGTGCGACGGAAGCGTCGTCCGGCGTGAGGTGGTCGAGCATCCGGGCGGCGCGACGATACTGCCCGTTGACGACGAGGGCTATTGCTACTGCGTACGTCAGTTCCGCTATCCGTTTGGGAAGCTGATGCTTGAGGCTCCGGCCGGCAAGCTTGAATACGGCGAGGACCCGAAAGAATGCGCCGTGCGCGAGCTCTCCGAGGAGACCGGCTTTACAGCCGATGAGATAATCTATCTCGGACCGGACTGCAGCTCCCCCGGTTTTTCGACCGAGCTTCTGCACATCTACATGGCACGCGGCCTTCACAGAGGCGAAAGCCATCCGGATGAGGGCGAGTTCCTGAGCGTTGAAAAGCATCATATCGACGAGCTCGTTGACATGGTCATGAGCGGCGAGATAGACGACGGAAAGACTATTATCGCGGTTCTTAAAGCAAAGCGTATACTTGACGCAGAGAAATAGTTACGATTTGTTTACATTTGCTAATTGCTATACCCCGACCCCTATGCTATAATTACTAACCGATGCTTTCCGGCGTCAATGAAAGGTGTAACATATGGAAAAGTACGTCATAAACGGTGGAAAACCGCTTCAGGGCGAAGTTGATATAAGCGGAGCAAAAAACGCGGCGGTCGCCATCATTCCGGCGGCGCTCATGGTAGACGGCGTTTGCCGTATTGAGAACATGCCCCAGATAAGCGATACCGATATGCTGCTGACTATACTCTCGCAGCTCGGCGCAAAGGTGCGTGTTCTGTGCCCGGGCACTATAGAGATAGACAGCCGCGATGTAAGATTCTGCGACGCTCCGTTTGAGCTCATGCGCAAGATCCGCGCTTCATATTATCTTATCGGCGCAATGCTCGGCCGCTTCGGCAGCGCAAAGACCACAATGCCCGGCGGCTGCAATTTCGGCGTCAGGCCCATCGACCAGCACATCAAGGGCATGACCGCTCTCGGTGCGGAAGTGGACGTAAGAAACGGCTTTGTTTACGCAGAAGCGACCGGCGGCAAGCTGCACGGGGCCAAGATATACCTCGATAAGGTCTCCGTCGGTGCCACTATGAACATCATTCTGGCGGCGACCATGGCCAGCGGCAGGACTATCATTGAAAATGCCGCGAGGGAGCCGCACATCGTTGACCTTGCAAACTTCTTAAACTCCATGGGAGCCGATATCCGCGGAGCCGGTACCGATACCATTAAGGTAAACGGTGTTGACAAGCTTCACGGCGGCAGCTATTCCATTATTCCCGACCAGATCGAGGCGGGAACGTATATGGTCGCCGCGGCCGCGACCGGCGGCGAGGTGCTTGTAAAGAACGTCATCCCCAAGCATCTGGACTGCATTTCCGCAAAGCTGCGCGAGACCGGCACTATCGTTCAGGAGTATGAGGATTCCGTGCTCGTAAAGGGCAACGGACATCTGCGCAAGGCAAACGTCAAGACTCTTCCGTATCCCGGCTTTCCCACCGATATGCAGCCGCAGATGGGCGCCCTCCTGTGCATGGCAAACGGCACCTCCGTCATAACCGAGGGCATTTACGATAATCGCTTTAAGTATGTTAACGAGCTTCGCAAAATGGGCGCTGATATACAGGTTGACGGCAGAATAGCCATCTTTGAGGGCGGAGCTCAGCTCACCGGAGCTCCGGTCATGGCCTGCGATCTGCGTGCGGGAGCGGCAATGGTGATAGCCGGTCTGTGCGCAAAGGGCATTACGGAGATCGAGGACATACACTTCATTGAACGCGGCTATGAGAACTTTGTCGGTAAGCTGAGGGCATTGGGCGCCGACATCACCATCGCCGACTACCCCGATGAACCCGAGATCAGAGAAAAGGTAATTTCAATAGGATAAGAATATGCGTATAGTAACTTTTGCCAGCGGCTCTACAGGAAACTGCAGTCTCATTACCGAGGGCGGAGCGAATATACTTATAGACGCGGGCATTTCCATGCGCAGGACGCTTGCCGCCCTTCAGACGCTGGGACTTGCTCCGCGGGATCTGTGCGGAGTGCTCATAACACATGAGCACTCCGATCACATTTCCGGGCTTCCCATGCTGGTTAAGCATCACGATGTCAAAGTATTTGCTCCAAAGGCTCTCTGCGGTGTCCTGGCCGAAATGAAGCCTCAGATAAGCAGCAATTTAAACTGCATACCCGAGGACGATAAGACAGACATCGGCGGAATTGCGGTGAGCTGCTTCCGAACTCCCCATGACGCGGCGTACAGCGTCGGCTACCGCTTTGAAGGCGACAGTACCGTTGCCTATGCGACAGATACAGGCAGCATAAGCGATGAGCTTGTACGCGGTCTTGAGGGAGCGGAGCTTGCGCTTATCGAGGCAAATCACGATGTCGAGATGCTGAGGACCGGCCCGTATCCATACTACCTCAAACGGCGTATTTTCTCCCCAACAGGGCATTTATCCAATATTGACAGCGGAAAACTTGCGCTGCATCTTGCAAAATCCGGCACAAGGCATATAATATTAGGGCATCTCAGCCGTGAGAATAACACTCCGGAGCTTGCCTATAAAACGGTTTATGACGCGATTTCGACAGAAAACACCGAAATAAGTGTCGCTCCGATGAATAATTTGCTTGCAGTAACGGCAGGAGAGAGAGTAAAATGCTTAGTATAAAACTCATATGCGTCGGAAAGCTGCGCGAGCCGTTTTATATCGACGCCTTTGCAGAGTACTCAAAGCGGCTGTCGGGCTGCTGCAAATTTGAATGTGTCGAATTAAATGAAACAAAGCTGAGGGAAGAGGCGTCAGATAAGGAGATAGCGGCCGCCCTGGAAAAGGAAGCCACGGAGATCGAAAGAGCCATAGGGAAGGACGCTTATGTTATCGCGATGTGCGTCGGCGCAAAGCAGCTCAAAAGCGAAGAGCTTGCGGACAAGCTCAGTAAGCTTGCCGTATCCGGCCGCGGCAGGATATGCTTTATCATCGGCGGCTCCTTCGGAATGAGCGAGCGCATTAAGCAGAGAGCCGATATGCGCCTCGGGATGAGCGAGATGACGTTCCCGCACCACCTTGCCCGCGTGATGCTCGCAGAGCAGATCTACCGCTGCTTTAAAATAAACGAAGGCTCCAGATATCATAAATAAGGGAGGTACTTATGGACGAAAATGCCAAGCTCGAATGGGGCAGACGCCTGACCGGCGAACTTTTTGAACGCTGGCCCAAGGATGAAAAGGGCGAGCCTGTCGAGCCCGTTTTCCTGACCCACTGCAAATGCCTGGATATGACGGATGAAATGATCGTCAATCTTCTTGAGGCATATGGGATCCCCTGTGTAAGACAATACCCGAATGACGGCGATTTCGGAAGACTCATTCTCGGAGTGAGCGGCCCGGGTGTTGAAATATATGTTCCTAAAACTATGTATGAAGACGCTGTCAATTTGACCGAAGGGAGCGCAGAATATGAGGAATTATAAGGACGAATACCAGCGCTGGCTGGACAGCCCCGCGCTGAGCGAGGCCGAGTGGGCGGAGCTCAACGCTATCGCGGACGACGAAAAGGAGATAGAAAGCAGGTTTTTTGCCCCGCTTGAGTTCGGCACCGCAGGCCTCCGCGGCACTATGAAGCTCGGCCTGCACCAGATGAACGTGCACGTTATCCGCCATGCTACTCAGGCTTTTGCCAACGTGATAAAGGCCGAGGGCGCCGAGGCGATGTCAAAGGGAATAGCCATATGCTTCGACTGCCGCAACAACAGCGAGCTGTTTGCAAGGGAAGCTGCCTGCGTCATGGCGGCAAACGGTATCCATGTGCGCATTTTCGACGCGCTGCGGCCCACTCCCGAGCTGAGCTTTGCCGTTCGCTACTACGGCACGACCGCGGGTCTCAACATAACCGCTTCGCACAACCCCAAGGAATATAACGGCTATAAGGTCTATTGGTCCGACGGCGCTCAGCTTCCTCCGCAGCACGCGGCGGCTATCGCCGATCAGATGAGCAGGATAGACATCTTCAACGATTTTGTAAGCTGTGACTTTGACGAGGCCTTGAGCGACGGGCGCATCGAGATTATCGGCGCCGAGACTGACGAAGCATATCTTGAAAAGGTGCTTGAGCAGGCGATAAACAAGGCAGTTGTTCAAAAGGTCGCAGACCGCCTCAAGATAGTTTACACGCCCTTCCACGGCGCGGGATATAAGCTCGTCCCCGAGGCGCTGCACCGTTTGGGCATCACCCAGCTTTACCCCGTCAGGGAGCAGATGGTGCTCGACGGCAATTTCTCCACGGTCGAAAGTCCCAACCCCGAAAACCCCGAGGGCTTCTACCTCGCCATCGACCTTGCAAAGCAGGTCGGCAGCGACCTTATAATCGGCACCGACCCGGATTCCGACCGCATCGGCGTGATGGTGCGCGACGGAGAAAGCTATACCGGCATCACGGGCAACCAGCTCGGCGTTCTGCTGCTTGACTATGTCATAACAGCGCGCAAGGCGGCCGGAACTCTGCCTGACAACGCCGGAGCCGTAAAGAGCATCGTCACGACTGAGATGGCCAAGGCCGTCGCCGAGGCAAACGGCGTTCACTTTGAGGATACCTTCAC
The DNA here is from genome assembly GCA_946405205.1 of uncultured Clostridia bacterium. Lineage (GTDB taxonomy): Bacteria > Bacillota > Clostridia > Oscillospirales > Oscillospiraceae > F23-B02. The sequence continues at coordinate 51,191 of CAMJGL010000001.1, read as the reverse complement.
CGGCTTCAAATTCATGGCCGAGCGCATTTCAGAGTGGGAAAAGGCCGGCAGCTACGAGTATATTTTCGCCTATGAGGAGAGCTACGGCTACATGATGGGCGATTATGTCCGTGATAAGGACGCAGTTACCGCGTCCATGATGGTAGCCGAGATGGCCGCGTATTACTTTGACAAGGGCATGAACCTCAAGCAGGCGATGGAGAGCCTTTATGAGAAGTACGGCCGCTATGCCGAGCAGACGCTTAACCTTGTAATGCCCGGTCTTGACGGTCTTGCCAAAATGAAAAACCTCATGGCGCAGCTTCGCAGCGAGCCTCCCAAGGCGATAGCGGGGACCGAGGTATTCCGTCTCCGTGATTATTCCGACGGCAGCATCACCGTCCCCGAGCTCGGCGTTATGGGCGAGACCCCGATAAAGGGCTCCAATGTTCTGTATTTCGAGCTTGCCGACGGCACGAGCTTTATCGTGCGCCCCTCCGGCACCGAACCCAAGATCAAGGTATATATCCTCTGTAAGGGCGCGGACAAGGCCGAGTGTGACGCCAAGATCAAAAAATACACCGAATACGCAGAAAGCCTTAAAAAATGAAAGAGCTTCTCGATATCTTCCTTGCGTCCTTCCGCGTGGGCATCATGACTTTCGGCGGCGGCTACGCCATGCTGCCGATACTTCAGCGCGAGGTCGTGGAGACTCGTAAATGGGTAACGGAGGAAGAGATCCTTGATTACTATGCCATCGGCCAGTGCCTCCCGGGCGTTATAATGGTCAACACCATGATCTTCATCGGTCAGAAGCGAAAGGGCAATATCGGCGGCGTAGCCGCAGCGCTGGGAACGGTGTTTCCCGCACTCATTATCATCACCGTGATCGCCGCTCTGCTTTCAAATTTTGCCGATGTGCCAGCGGTAAAGCACGCCTTTGCCGGTATCCGCGTCTGCGTCTGCGTTCTGATATTCAACGCTGTGATGAAGCTCTGGAAGAGCTCGGTGGTCGACTGGAAGTGTTTTGTGATCTTCATTGCGGTGGCGCTTGCGTCCCTGCTCACCGACCTGACTCCTGTGCTGTTCGTCATACTGTCGGCAGCGGCGGGCATTGCGATAAACTGTCTGGGGGTGAAGAATAAATGATACTTCTTCGCCTTTGGTGGGAGTTTTTCAAAATAGGTCTGTTCTCTGTTGGCGGAGGTATGGCCACTCTGCCGTTTCTCTATGATATCTCTGACAGGACGGCGTGGTTTACATACGACCAGATAGCCGATATGCTGGCTATATCCGAATCGACGCCCGGCCCCATCGGCATCAATATGGCGACCTATACGGGCTTTACCACCGCCGGTGTCCCGGGCTCTATCGCCGCGACCCTCGGCATAATAACCCCCGGCATAATCATCGTTCTGCTGATAGTCGCCGTGCTGGACAGGTTTCGCAGCAACAGATATGTTGAAGCCGCGTTTTACGGGCTGCGTCCGGCGTCTACCGGGCTCATTGCCGCCGCGGGAGTGCTCGTGGTCGGGATATCACTGCTGAATGTCGACGCGTTCAGGGCATCAGGCAGCATAGTGGATGTTTTCAACATCAAGGCCATCATACTTGCGGCCCTGCTGCTGTATTTCACGAGATGGTGCAAGCCGACAAAAAAGCTGCACCCAATAATATTCATCGCCGCCTCGGCGGTCGTGGGAATACTTGTATTTTAATAAAGCACCGCTCCTCCCAGCAGCGCAAGCGCGGCTGCCGTGAGCGCTACTAAAAACCGTCCGATCATGTATCGGGCGGTTTTTATGTCCGTGCCAGAGATCATTGCAAAGCTCTGAAAATGAACCGAGAGCCCGCCCCAGCTCAGGATAAGCGCGGCGAGAGCAAGGTTTATGGGAGATACGGAAAGCCCCTCCATGCTGCCGATGCCGTTTCCAAGCTCAAGGATACCGGCTAACAGCGCCCTGCACCACGAAAGCTCCGCTCCCGTTGCGCAGGATATTTTACCCGCTATCGACGAAAACAGCCCCATCGCGTCAAGAATTCCGTTGAGCGCCGAAAAAGCGGTGATGAAAGCGCAGATATTCACCGTCGCTTCGGCGGATTTTTGTATCGCGTTCGTCACGGCGTCCGAAACGCATTTTTCGGCAAAAACATCGTCGTCGTAGCATATATCGCCGCTGCCGCCGGAGCTGAGTATAATGCCCCAGATAAGAGCGGCGAGGATGTGTACGGCGTACAGAAAAAAGCCCACGGAAGTTGATTTGAATATGCCTATACCGGCGGCGCCGATTATAAACGCAGGCCCTGAGTTGTTGCAGAAGATAAGCAGACGCGAGGCCTCGTCCGAGCTTATGAGCTGCTGCCGCCTGAGTCCGGCTATGTAGGAAGCGCCGAGCGGATATCCGCCCGTCACGCCTATTATAAACGCCGCTGCGCCCTGACCTGAGACCCCGAAAAGCTTTGAACTCAATGGCGACAGGGCATTTCCCGCAAGCTTTGAAATGCCCAGCTCGTTAATGAGATTCGTCGCAGCGAAAAACGGAAACAGAGAAGGGATTATCACCCTTACGCACATATTAAGGCCGTCCTTCACGGCGGCTGACGCGGCCTGAGGGAAAATAAGCAGCGCGGCGAAGAGGCCGAGCGCGGCGGATATGTAAAAAAGCCTTTTCGTTTTCATCAGCTCCTTGTCCATGTATTAAGCTATGTGCGGCGGCATAGATTTATACTGCGGAGGTGAGCTGCTGATGGGCAATTTTAACGACAAGGCCGAGCTTCTTGCCGACAGGCTCGACCTGCCGGCCGATGCGCTCGCGGGCAGCACAAAGCTCAGTCTTTGCGGCAGACGCCGACTGATGATAGAAAACCATCACGGGATAATCAGCTACGGAGAGAACACGACCGAGGTAGACTGCGGAGGAGTAAAGCTGATAATTCGCGGGGACGGTCTGAGCATAGGCGCAATGGATAAGAAGGATATGCTGATATGCGGAAGAATTATTTCACTGGAGTTTGAATGACATGAAAAGGCTTTATGATCTTGCCCGTGGAACGGTGCGGCTCGAGGTATCGGGAGCTCAGCCTGAGCGCCTGCTGAATTTCTGCGCCGAAAACGGCATTGAATTCTGGGATACAAGCCCTTGCGCCGATTTTGCGATGACTATGACGGTACATGCCTCGGACTATCCGAAATTGAGTGCGCAAAACGGTAAAAACGGCTGCGAGGTAAAGCTTATTGCCTCCCGGGGCGGAAAAAATATCAGCAGAGCGATAAAAAGGCGCTGGATATTCTGCATATTCTGCGGATTGTGCATTACGCTGCTGGCGATATCCTCGATGTTTCTCTGGAGCATTGATATAGAGGGCAACGAGCGCATCTCAGACGGCGAGATAATGCGCGCGCTGTCCGAGTGCGGCGTTGAATACGGCGCGTTCTGGCCGGCTCTTTCGTCCGAGGAGGTGCGCAGCAGTATTTTGATGAAAATGCCCGACATCGCATGGATGAGCCTGAATGTCCGCAATTCACGGGCGGAGGTCGTCATCCACGAGCGCATTGAAAAGCCGGAGATAATAAACGAAAAGGCACCCTGCGATATTATTGCCGAAAAAAGCGGAATAATAACTAAGCTGTCGGTGCTGGAGGGAAAGCAGCTCGTTTACGCGGGTGATACAGTTGTTAAGGGCGACGTCCTCGTGAGCGCCCTTATGGACAGCGAGACCGGCGACGACAGGTATGTCCGAGCAATGGCAATCGTCGATGCGGACACCTGGTACGAGATCAGCGCGCAGACGCCGCTTTATGAGGAACGCAAGACGGAAAAAACGGGGAAGGACAGCGATTTTTCCATAGTTATCGGAAAAAAGCGGATAATTTTTTGTTCTGACAGTAGAAATAACAGCATTAGCTGTGATAAAATAAATAAATTAGGGTACATATCCCTCGGCAAGGCCTTTGTGCTGCCGATAGGATTTGCATCCCAGCGCACGGCAGAATACGAGACCAAAACGGTTCAGATAGACGTAAACGAGGCTACCGAAAGACTGAAGTCAACGCTCATAAAGGAGCTTGAACGCAGGATAGACGGCGGCAAGATAGTTTCGGCGAATTTCAGCGTCTCGCAGGATGACGCGCTTTTGACCGTGACCCTGCGCGCCCAGTGCAGAGAGAACATTGCCAAGGAGGCAGCATATGATTGAACGGACGATAGAAGTCGAAAGAATGGAGCACGTCATAAGCGTGTTCGGCTCCTTCGACCAGAATTTAAGGATAATCGAGACTGAGCTCGGCGTCAAAGTCCTTGACAGGGATAATATGATCCATGTCTGCGGCGAGGCCGAGAGCGTTATGAACGCGGAAAAGGCCATAAACGGTTTGCTCACTCTTGCCGCGAGAGGCGAGAATATCGACGCGCAGAGCGTGCGGTATATACTCAAGCTCGTATCGGAGGGACGGGAATCGAAGATAAACGAGCTTGCAAGCGACGTTGTGTGCATAACGGCCAAGGGAAAGCCTGTTAAGGCAAAGACCCTCGGCCAGAAGACCTACTGCGACGCCATTGCCAAAAACACGATAACCCTCGGCATCGGGCCTGCGGGCACTGGCAAGACCTATCTTGCCGTCGCGGAGGCAGTCGCGGCGTTTAGGGCGGAACAGGTAAACAGAATCATCCTGACCCGCCCCGCCGTCGAAGCGGGCGAGCGCCTCGGCTTCCTGCCCGGCGATCTTCAGAGCAAGGTCGACCCGTATCTGCGGCCGCTGTACGATGCGCTTTTTGATATGCTGGGGGCTGACACCTATCAGAAGTATATGGAGCGCGGGAATATCGAAGTCGCGCCGCTCGCGTATATGCGCGGCAGAACGCTTGACGACAGCTTCATAATCCTTGACGAGGCTCAGAACACCTCCCGTGAGCAAATGAAAATGTTCCTTACGCGCATAGGCTTTGGCTCAAAGGTCGTTATAACGGGCGATATAACCCAGATCGACCTGCCGGAGGACAAGGTAAGCGGCCTCAAGGTCGCCATGAAGGTGCTCGAGGGCATTGACGATATTGCGATCTGCCGCCTCACCGGAGCCGACGTCGTGCGTCATCAGCTCGTGCAGAAGATAATCGAAGCCTACGAGGTGTACGATAAGAAAAACCCGCCGGAGCCCGTCCGCAAAAAGGGAACATACAAAAGAAAGAAGCAGTGACAATGCACGAGATATATATAAGCCGGGAGAAAAAAGGCCTTGGGCATAATAATGCGGCGCAGCTTATAAAAAGATCTGTTATTAGAGCTCTCGACGCCGAGGGCATCGGCTGCCCCTGCATAGTAAGCGTCATGCTGACGGATAACGAGGGCATACATGAAGTTAATCGAGATTTCCGCGGGGTGGACAGGCCCACCGACGTGCTGTCGTTTCCGCTCAACGAGCTGACAGCAGGGGAATTTGACCCTGAAATGTGCGAAAAAGACCCCGAGACAGGGGCGGTGATGCTCGGAGATATGATGATATCCCTTGAGCGCTGCGCGGAGCAGGGCGAGGAGCTCGGCCACGGCTTTGAGCGCGAGATATGCTACCTCACGGTACACAGCGTTCTGCACCTGCTGGGCTACGACCATATTGACGAGGGCCCTATGAAAGCGCAGATGCGAGAGCGCGAGAAAGCGATAATGGAGGAAACATGAGATGATAACAAAATCGGCGATGATAACCATATGCGGCAGGCCAAATGTCGGAAAATCGACCCTTACAAACGCGCTTGTGGGCGAGAAGATAGCCATAGTATCGAACAAGCCCCAGACGACACGCAACAGGATAAGCGCCGTGGTCACACGCGGCGATACACAGTTCGTGCTCATGGATACGCCGGGCTTTCATAAGCCGAGAACTCGCCTGGGCGACTATATGGTGAATGTCGTCAAGGAGAGCGTTGCGGATGTGGACGCCGTAATGCTGCTCATAGAGCCGATAGCGAATATCGGCAAACAGGAGGAAGAACTGATTGCCCGCATCAAAGAGGCCCGTGTTCCCGCGGTGCTTGTGATAAACAAGATAGATACCGTTGAAAAAAGCGTGCTTCTGGAGGTCATGGCCGTATACAGCGCCGCCTGTGAGTTTGACGCGATAATCCCCATATCCGCAAAAAACGGAGAGGGACTGGACGAGCTCATGCAGCAGCTTGAAAAGTATGCCGTCGAAGGGCCTCAGCTTTTCCCCGACGACATGATAAGCGACCAGCCCGAAAAGCAGATATGCGCGGAGCTTGTGCGCGAAAAGCTTCTGCTCTGTCTCGACAAGGAGATACCCCACGGCACCGCCATCGAGGTGACAAAATTTTCCGAGCGGGAAAACGGCATTATCGATATGGACGTCACGATTTTTTGCGAAAAGGCCAGCCACAAGGGCATAATCATCGGAAAGCAGGGCGCCATGCTTCGTAGGATCGGTGAGCTTGCGCGCAATGACATCGAGGCTTTTATGGGCACGAAGGTGTTTCTTCAGACATGGGTCAAGGTAAAGGAGAACTGGCGCGACTCCATGGCGCAGCTCCGCAACTTCGGCTTCTCGGAATAATTAACCACTCATATACGCACCGCGCCGTCGGATACTAATGACAGTGGAGGTTCGTATATGAACGATGAATTTTTCTGGCAGGTTTTTGCCGATACAGGCGATCCGCTGTGCTGGCTTATGCATAGGGCGGCGGAAAAGTATAATAATAAAGACAGGGCGGAGGATGACCTCCTGCCCTGAGGGTGAGCAGGGTACATATGTTCAAGACCACAAAGGGACTGATACTCAGGGAAGTTAAATACAAGGAAGCCGACAGGATACTGACGGTCCTGACCGAGGACATGGGCAAAATAACGGTCAAGGCCCGCGGAGCCTTGCGCAAGGGCAGCAAGACTGCAGCGGCAACGCAGCTTTTGGCGTTTTCGGAGCTGACGATGTTTGAAAACCGCGGCTACTGGTCTGTTAACGAGGGCTCGACCATCGAGGAATTCAAGGGGCTTCGCAGCGATATCTCGGCGCTTGCTCTGGCAAGCTATTTTGCCGAGTGCATCGAGGCTTTGTCCGACGAGGATCAGCCCAACCCCTATATGCTCCAGCTTGTTTTAAACTGCCTTTTCGCGCTGGCAAACGGTCTGTATCCGCAGGTGCATATCAAAACGGCTTTTGAAATGCGGCTGATGTCGCTTGCCGGCTACGAGCCCGATCTGACGGCCTGCGCCGTGTGCGGAAGCTCAGAGCCCGAAGAACCGCGCTTCAGCCCGCAGAACGGTATTATCTGCTGCAGAGCCTGCCGAAATAATCAGCTTGAAGCCAACATAAAGCTCTGCCCCGACTCACTAAAGGCTCTGAGATATATTATTTACTCCGAGCCGCGAAAGCTTCTTTCCTTCAGCCTCGGCGATGAGGCGATGGAGCGGGCTTCAAAGGCGGCGGAGACATATCTTTTAACACAAACGGAACGAAAATTCAACGCACTTAATTACTGGAGACAGGTAAAATAATGGATTTCTACGAAAAATCACTGAATACCCTCGAGCTGCCGGCGGTTTTGGAGATGCTGGCTGCCGAGGCCGTGACCGAGGGGGGAAAGGAGCAGTGCTCTGCGCTCCTGCCCTCGGCGGATAGATTTGAGGTAAAGCGCAGACTTTCCGATACAAGCGCCGCGAAAAATATGATGGTGGTGCGCGGGAGCCCGTCGCTTTCGGGCGTGAAGGACGTAAGAGCGTCATTAAACCGCGCCGACCTCGGCGGAGCGCTCAATACAAGGGAGCTTCTTGACATAGCACGTGTGCTGCAGTGCGCAAGGCTCGTCAAGGGCTATGTTGCCGACGACACCGTAGGGAAAACGAGCATAGACTATCTGTTTTCCGCCCTGCATACGAACCGCTTTCTCGAGGAAAAAATAACGTCCTCCATAGTGGGCGAGGATGAGATAGCCGACAGCGCATCGTCCGAGCTTGCGGATATCCGCCGGAAGATAAGAGCGGCAAGCGCAAGAGTGCGCGACTCGCTGCAAAAGATTATTTCCTCGCCGTCCTATGCCAAGGCGCTGCAGGAGCCGATAATCACCATGCGCTCGGATCGCTTCGTCGTGCCGGTAAAGGCTGAGCACAAGGGCGCGATTGCGGGCCTCGTGCATGATATCTCCGCGTCCGGGGCGACGCTTTTCATCGAGCCCATGGCCGCCGTTAAGGCGAATAACGAGCTGCGCGAGCTGGCGGCGAAGGAGAAAGCGGAGATAGAGCGCATATTGGCGGAGCTTTCCGCCGACTGCGCCGAGCACGCGGACGATATTGCGTCCGACTACAATCTTCTCATTCAGCTCGACGTCATTTTTGCCAAGGCAAAGCTTTCGTATAAGCTCAATTGCATCGAGCCCGGGCTCAGAGAGCGGGGAACGGTGCTGCGCCGTGCGCGTCATCCGCTGCTGCCAAAGGATAAGGCAGTCCCCATAAGCCTTGAGCTGGGCGAGGATTTCGACACGCTCATTATCACAGGCCCCAATACCGGCGGCAAGACGGTGTCGCTCAAGACCGTCGGACTTCTGAACATAATGGCGCAGTGCGGACTGCACATACCCGCCGACGACGGCAGCGGAGTGCCGGTATACCGGCACATTCTGGCAGATATCGGAGATGAGCAGTCGATAGAGCAGAACCTTTCGACCTTCTCGGCACATATGACGAACATAGTGCATATACTGAATGAGTGCGGCGATAATTCACTGCTGCTGTTTGACGAGCTTGGAGCCGGCACCGACCCGACAGAGGGCGCGGCGCTTGCTATCGCCATAATCGAGTATGCAAGGCGGCACGGAGCCAGTGTTGCGGCCACCACGCACTATGCCGAGCTCAAGGTATACGCAACTACGGAGGCCGGCATCCAGAACGCGTCCTGCGAGTTTGACGTTGAGACTCTGCGTCCGACCTACAGGCTGCTGGTGGGCATACCGGGCAAATCAAACGCCTTTGCCATATCAAAAAGGCTTGGACTCGGAGATGAGATAATCGAAGACGCGAAAGCCCGCGTGGGCGTTCAGAACGCAAGCTTCGAGGCGACCATAGAAAAGCTTGAGCAGACCCGTCTGATGCTGGAACGCGACAGAGCCGAAGCCGCGCTAAAGCTCCGCGAGGCCGAGGAAAGCGCCAAAAAAGCGGCGTTTTTGCGTGCGGAGCTGGCTGTGCGGCTTGAAAAGGCCGATGAAAAGTCCCGCCGTGAGGCCGAGCGTATAATCGCCGAGGCAAGGCAGACGGCGGAGGAGACCTTTGCCGAGCTTGACGACATGCGCCGCAGGGCAAACGAGGAAGAGGAAGCCCAGAGGGTCAATGAGGCAAGAAGCGAGCTGCGCCGCAGGCTTAACGAATCGGAGAATAAAATAAAGGCCGCAAAGCCTGAGGAGCCGAAGGAGGAGAAAAAATCCTCCCGCGAGGCCCGCGCAGGGGATACGGTCGAGATCATCTCCATGGGCGTGAAGGCGGAGGTCATCGACGTAAATCCCGACGGTACGCTGAACCTTAAGGCCGGCATAATGACCGTCAAGGCAAAGCAGAGCGAGGTATACCTGCTTGAAGGCCACGCTGCAAAGCAGAAGAAAAAAAGCGTTTCTCTTGCCGGAAGCAGCTCAATCCGAACCGCGGCGGTCAGTTCAGAGATCGACCTGCGCGGAATGGAATCGCTGGAAGCCGTCGCCGCGGCCGAAATGTATATCGACAATGCGGTCATGGCTAAACTATCTACTGTGAGGATAATCCACGGAAAGGGCACGGGAGCGCTGAGGGCGGCCGTTCAGCAGATGCTCAGGCGCAACAAGGCTGTGAAAAGCTTCAGACTGGGCCGATACGGTGAGGGTGAAACCGGCGTAACAATAGTCGAATTGAAATAAAAGCAATCGATTAGAATTGTGAATAATGTGTAAATCTCCAAAATAGACAAAATGAGTTGACGTTTTTTAAATAATTTGCTAAAGTAGGGGTAATCTTAAAAGATTATGAGGAGTGGCGATAATGGTAACTAAAGAGGTTGTAATTAATAATCAGGTGGGATTACACGCCAGACCTGCGACTTTCTTTATTCAGAAAGCCAATGAATTCAAGAGCAGCATTTGGATCGAAAAGGAAGACAGACGCGTCAATGCAAAAAGCCTGCTCGGCGTTCTTTCCCTCGGCATCGTCAAGGGAACTGCCGTGAATCTCATTGCTGACGGCGCCGATGAGGCCACTGCGGTCGATACTCTTTCCGAGCTCATCGCATCCGACTTCACCGAATGATATTTTAGAAATGAAGCTAAAGGGCGTGTTTTTAACACGCCCTTATTCAATATGTGATAGTATTTAGGGTCAGCCTTCTATGAAAAACGAGAATAAAGCCATAATCGAAATGATAGCCTGCGCCGCCCTATGGAGCATAGCGGGCATATTTATAAAGCTCATCCCGTGGAACTCTTTTGCCATTTCTGCCCTGCGCAGTCTTTTTGCCGGAATAACGATACTGATCTATATAAAGATAAAGCACTACAAGATCACCTTTAACAGATCTACATTGACCGGAGGATTACTGCTGGGCAGCGTTTATACGGCGTTTGTAGCCGCGAATAAGCTTACGACCGCGGCAAATGCGATAGTTCTGCAGTTTACGTCGCCGCTTTTCGTTGTGATTTTCTCGGCGCTTTTCTTCGGGAAGAAGATAAAACGCAATGATCTTATCGCCGTGCTGTGTACTCTCGCGGGAATATCGATGTTCTTCTTCGATGAGCTCGAGAGCGGGTATATGCTGGGTAATTTCGTCGCCATTCTTGCAGGAGCCTTTCTGGGAGGAATGTTTTTAACGGTCGGCAATGCAAAGGGCGAGGAGCGCTTTTCGGCACTGCTTATAGGACAGATGGCGGCATTCATAGTCGGTCTGCCGTTTATAATCTCATCCAAGCCCGATTTTACGGGTCTGCCGGTACTGTATATCATAATTCTCGGCGTGCTGCAGCTCGGTATACCCTATATACTCTACGGCAGGGCCTCGGAATACTGCCCGCCGCTGGCCTGCAGCCTGCTGGGTGCGGTGGAGCCGCTTTTGAACCCTGTGTGGGTGCTGCTGTTCGACGGTGAAACGCCCGGCGTATTCTCCCTTGTGGGCGGTGTTATCGTCGTTGCCTCCGTGACGCTGTGGTGCGCCTTCGGCAACAGAACAAAAGAGGTCAGCAATGCTTGATACCCTTCTTCAAAAAGCAAATAATCTCCCGATGAAGCCCGGCGTGTACATCATGCTGGACTCATCGGGCAAAGTCATATATGTGGGTAAGGCCAAAAAGCTCAAAAACCGGGTCACGAGCTATTTTAGGGGCAGCCATCTTCCAAAGGTGGAGGCTATGGTGGAAAAGGTAGCGGACTTCAACGTTATCGTGGTCGATTCGGAATTCGAATCGCTGGTGCTGGAAAACTCGCTTATCAAGCAGCATCAGCCGCATTACAACATCCTTCTAAAGGATGATAAGGGCTACCCGTTCATAAGACTTGACAAAAAATCGCAGTATCCGAGATTTTCAATAATCAACCGTCCTCAGAAGGACGGAGCGTCATATTTCGGACCCTTCGGCGGACGAAGCATATCCAGGGAAATAATCGACGTTGTATGCAAGGCCGTCGGCCTTCCGACGTGTAAAAGAGTTTTCCCCAGGGATATCGGCAAAGGCAGACCCTGCCTCAACTGTCAGATGGGCTCCTGCCGCGGCTGGTGCAGCGGCGAGGGTTCGCCTGAGGAATACCGCATAGCGATAGAGCAGGCCTGTCTTATCCTTGACGGGAAAACAAAGGAGCTTATCGCGGACTTAAATGAAAAAATGCTTGATTGCTCCGAAAACCTGAGGTTTGAGCTTGCCGCGCAATTAAGAGACAGGATCCGTGCAATTGAGGGCCTGTCAAATAAGCAGCGCGTCATCGCAACGGCGTTTGCCGACACCGACGCTGTGGGCTTCAAGCGCGGCGCCAAGACCTGCTTTGTGGTTCTGCATTTCAATGACGGCTCGTTGACCGGTAAGGACCATGAGTTTATTTCAGACCCGCTCGAGGACGATGAGGAGGCAGTCTCGGCACTCGTGCGGCAATACTATTCTTCCCGCGGAATATGGCCGAAGAATATCCTGCTGCCGCTGGAGACGGAGGATATGGAGGAGCTCGGAACGCTGTTTACCCAGCTTGCGGGGCGAAAGGTCACGGTCGAAGCGCCCAAGCGTGGTGACAGACTTCGCCTCATAGAGCGGGCTGATATGAACGCCGCGGAGGAGATCCTGCGTTCCACTACCTCGGAGCAGCGCAGAAGGAGCACCCTCCTGTGGCTGCAGAAAGCCCTTGACCTGCCCGAATATCCCGCGAGGATAGAGGCCTTTGACGTATCAAATCTCGGCGACAGCGGCATAGTCGCGGCAATGACGGTGCATAAAGACGGCAGACCGCTAAAGCGCGATTACCGCAAATTCCGAATCAAGGATATGGAGGTCAGGGACGACTACGCCAGCATGAGACAGGCCGTTGCCAGACGTTTCGCAAGGCTCTTGGACGGCGACGGAAAGTTTTCCGAGCTGCCACAGCTGCTGCTCATTGACGGCGGCGTCACACATGCCGACGCAGCGCGGCAGGTCGTTTCGGAGCTCGGACTCAATATCCCGATCTTCGGCATGGTAAAGGACGACCGCCACCGCACGAGAGCCCTTGTGACCCACGACGGCGGGGAGATAAGCCTCAGCACAAATCAGGCGGCCTTTTCGCTCATCGGCAATATCCAGGAGGAGACGCACCGTTTTGCCATTGAATATCAGCGCTCACTGCGCAGCGAGAGCTTCGGTTCGGAGCTCAACGGTATCCCCGGGGTGGGAGAAAAGCGCAAAAGCGAGCTCCTGCGGCATTTCAAGACGCTCAAGGCCATAAAAAACGCGGATTTCGATGAGCTGTGCTCCGTCGTTCCCAAGAATACGGCGAGAGCGGTGTATGACTATTATCACAAAAGCGAGGAACAGCAATGAGAGTTATAAGCGGTTCGGTGCGAGGAAAAAGACTCAGGGAGCCGGCAAATTACGATATCCGCCCTACCACCGATAAGGTGAAGGAGTCCATATTCAATATAATACAGTTCGATATTGAGGGCAGACGCGTGCTCGATCTGTTCGCGGGTACAGGCCAGCTCGGCATCGAATGCCTGAGCCGCGGCGCTGTGGAGGTCACCTTTGTCGACCAGAGCAGGGAGGCAATAGCGATCGTCAGGGAAAACCTCAAAAGCTGCGGATTCGGGGCAAGAGTGGTGCAGGAGGATTCGATCTCGTTCCTTAGCCGAGGCGGAAAGTACGATATAATACTTCTTGACCCACCTTATGCGACAAATCTGCTGGATAAAGCGCTGCAAATCATCAATTCCGTTGACATATTGACGGAAGGTGGTATAATTATGTGCGAAAGTGGGCGCGAAAAGCCCATGCCGGATATGAATATGCCTTATTTTAAGCGTAAGGAGTATAATTACGGCAAAGTAAAACTCACAACATACAGCAAGGAGACACAGATATGAGTCTTGCTTTATGCCCCGGCAGCTTTGACCCTATAACTCTCGGACACCTGAATATTATCAGAAGAACAGCCCAGATATTTGATAAGGTCGTTGTCTGCATTATGGTAAACTCCACCAAGACAAAGCCGATGTTCACTATTGAAGAACGCGTGGAGATGGTCCGCAAGGTAGTGGAGCGCTTCCCCAATGTCGAGGTTGAGACCCCGACAGGTTTGCTTTCGGAATACGTCAAAAAGTATGAAGGCGCAGTAATAGTAAAGGGCTTGAGGGCTGCATCTGACTTTGAATATGAATTTCAGATGAACCTTATAAATAAAATGATCAATCCCCAGCTTGAAACTATGTTTCTGACCGCGAGCGAAAAATACACTTTCCTGAGCTCCTCCGTTGTCCGGGAGATGGCGTCATACGGAGCTGACCTCACGGGCTTTGTTCCGTGCGAGATAATTGAAGAGGTCGAGGAAAAGGCTAAATTATGGAGGCGCTGAAATGAACGAAAAAAACGTGGAAGTAATGGAGCTTATCGAAACCCTGTACACCATGGTGTCCGAGGCATGGGGCGTTCCCCTCGGAAACGATAAATGCATTATCGAGAGGGATAGTGTGCTTGAGATCCTCAATGAGATAAAGTCCGGCATACCCGCGGAGCTTTCCGAGGCAAAGCGCCTTGTGTCCGCGAGGGACGAGTTTATCGGCAATGCAAAGCGTGAGGCTGAATCCATCCGCAAGAACGCTGAGGACAAGGCTCGCGCCATGATCGAGGAGCAGGAGATAGTGCGCGTTGCAAAGGCGCACAGCGCACAGCTCGTGTCCGATGCCGAGTATAAATCCAAAGAGCTTCGCCGCGTCGCCAACGAGTATGTTGACGAGCTCCTTCGCCGCACGGAGGAGACCGTGGGCTCGGCTCTCAAATCGATCAATCAGTCCCGTGTTAGCTTCCGCAGTCTTTCCGGCGCGGCATCCGCGGCACCCGCTGCCCCCGCCGCCGAGAATAAGGCGGACGAAAAATAAACCATTGCCGCATAAAAAGAGCTTCCTTCAGTGGAGGCTCTTTTTTGCTTATCTGTCACCAAAATGTTCTTGCATTTTAAAACCGAAGCCTCTATAATTGCAGGTAGAGTGGTGAAAAGTGGTGCAAAGTGCATCGAAATGCCGCGAATTTTGGAGGTAGAGAGCCATGACGGGTGAATATCAGCACAGCCTTGACTCAAAGGGAAGGCTCTTTATACCGGCGAAGCTGAGGGAAGAGCTCGGCGAGGTGTTTTATATAACGCTGTCTATGGATAAATGCCTGTCGGCATACAGTTCGGCAAGCTGGAAGGAGTTTTCCGACAAGGTGAACGCGATGAGCTATGTCAAGCAGCGCAAGATGCGCCCGCTGTTTGCTTACGCTTCAAAATGTGAGCTTGATAATCAGGGAAGAACGCTCATCCCCGCGCACCTGAGAGAGTACGCGAATCTGACGAAAAACGTCACCGTTGTCGGCTGCAACAACCACGCAGAGCTCTGGGACGAAAACGCATGGGCAAAGGTCCACGAAGCGGAAATAAGCCCCGAAAATATTGCCTCCGTAATGGAAGAACTGGAGTTTTGATATGCCCGAACATATATCGGTGTTGCTGGACGAATGTATAGAAAACCTTAATATCAGGCCCGACGGGATCTATGTTGACGGGACTCTCGGGCTCGGCGGCCACTCCGAGCAGATATTAAAGCGGCTCACGAGCGGCAGGCTTATCGGCATTGACAGAGATGAGTCGGCTATAAGGCGCACAGGGGAGAGACTGAAGGAATATGCCGGCAAAATGACGCTTGTTCACGGCAACTTCTGCGATGTTGCGGCTATTCTCGATGAACTGGGAATAGACGGCGTTGACGGTATGCTTTTTGACCTCGGAGTATCCTCGCCTCAGCTTGACGAGAGCGAACGCGGCTTTTCCTACATGAACGACGCCCCGCTCGACATGAGAATGGACAACACGGACTCTCTTACCGCATGGCGCGTTGTGAACGAATGGCCGGAGGCCGAGCTTGCAAGAATACTGCGCGATTTCGGAGAGGAGCGCTTTGCTAAGCGCATAGCCTCGCGCATAGCCGAAAAAAGAGCGGTCAAGCCCATAGATACAACTCTTGAGCTGGTGGATGTGATAAGGTCGGCAATGCCGGCCGCTGCTCTGAGAGAGAAGCAGCACCCCGCGAAGCGGAGCTTTCAGGCCATAAGAATAGCAGTAAACGATGAGCTCGGCGCAGTCGACGAGATGATGCGCACGGCGCCGGACAAGCTAAACAAGGGCGGAAGGCTGTGCGTCATAAGCTTCCACTCGCTGGAGGACAGGATAGTAAAAACCGCCATTGCGGCGAGAGAAAACGGATGCACATGCCCGAGGGAGGCCCCGATATGCACCTGCGGCTTTGTGCAGACGCTCAAGAATGTACACAGAAAACCCATTGTGCCGGGTGAGGATGAGCTGAATAACAACCCGCGGTCGAGAAGCGCAAAGCTTCGCGTCGCCGAGAGAGTGTAGGTCAGCCGTGAAAAACGTAAGTTACGAATACAGCGCGATAAAGCGAAAACCTGAGGCAAAAAAGAAAAGCTCGAATAAATTCCGGCTGAATGTATCGGCGGCATTGACGGCGCTGCTTGCTATCGCAGCCGCGTGTCTGCTGATAAAAACGCTGTTTGTTCGTATAGAACTTACGGAGCAGAACGACATAAATGTTGAGCTTGAAGCTCAGCTCAATGAGCTTGAGGAAGAAAAACGCAGGCTTCAGATCGAATACGAATCGCAGATCGATCTTGGCGAGCTTGAGGACAGGGCGGAAAACGAGCTCGGAATGCAGAAGCCTAACGGCTCACAGACAATAGAAATTGATACGGATACTCAGGATAAGGCGCTGATCTTTGACGAAACAAAGGATAAGGGATAAGCTGCATGAGAATATTTGACTTAATGGCGATATAGTATGTCTTAGACATACTTTTTCGCGGAGGGCGTCATGCAGGGATCCGTAAATCAGAACTTAAACCGCAGACCGAACAGGACAATGCTTCGCCGCACACTATTCCTGATGACAGTGTGCGGCATACTTGCGTTTTGCGTGCTTGCCGCACGATTATATGTGCTGCAGATAAGAGATCACGAGAAATACGAGGAGCTTGCAATAAGCCAGCAGCTGCGCGAGACCGGCGCGTCGGCCGAACGCGGCACGATATACGACTGCAATATGAATATCCTCGCCATGAGCGCCAATGTCGAAAACGTGTACCTCAGCCCTGCGGAGATAGCGATGTATGACGAAGACCCAGAGCTCATCGCGCAGAAGCTCTCGGAGATACTCGGCGTGGACTATGACAGCGTGCTTGAAAAGACCAAAAATACCGGCTCGTGGTATGTCACCGTCGCCAGAAAGGTCGAGAAGGAGACTGCCGATAAGGTGCGTGAGTTCAAGCAGGAGTACGGCCTCAAGGGCGTGCGCCTTGAAAGCGACACCAAGCGCTATTATCCCTATTCCTCGCTCGCCTGCCATGTGATTGGCTTTGTGGGCACGGATAATTACGGCCTTGACGGTCTGGAGGCTCAGTACAATTCCTCACTGTGCGGTACATCCGGAAAATATATGCGAGCGACCAACGCTTACGGCACCGACCTTTTGTTCAACCAGTATGAGGGCTATGCAGGCGCGGAAAACGGCCTGAACCTTGTTACGACCATCGACCTTACGATACAGCATTATGTTGAAAAAGCTCTGTATCAGGCGGTCGAGGATTATGATATACAAAACGGCGCGGGAGCCATAGCCATGGACGTCAAGACCGGAAAGATACTTGCCATGGCCTCCATCGGGGGTTATGACCTGAACAACTTCCTTGACGTCAGCGACGAGGCTCAGCGAGCCATTGACGGTGCCGAGACCGAGGAGGAAAAAGAACAGCTTCTGGCTGACGCCCAGCGGCTCCAATGGCGCAACAAAACTCTGTCGGACACATACGAGCCGGGCTCGACTTTCAAGATAATAACCCTTTCCATGGCTCTCGAGGAGGGAAAGGTCAGCCTCGACGATAATTTCTTCTGCGGCGGGAATGTGCAGGTACAGGGCAGAACCAACCCCGTGCGCTGCTGGAAAACCACCGGCCACGGCTCGCAGACCCTGACGCAGGCGGTGCAGCACTCCTGCAACGTGGCATTTGTAAACATCGGCATGAGGGTCGGGGCCGAGACTTTCTATAAATACTGCGACGCCTTCGGCTTTCTCAGCCTGACCGACGACAGCTCCGAGCAGCTTACCGCGAAAACGGGTATAGACCTCGGCGGCGAGAGCGGAAGCATATGGTGGAGCCGGGACACCTTCTGCAGCGAGAAGAATAAATCCCAGCTTGCTGCGGCTTCCTTCGGCCAGACCTTTACTATAACGCCGCTGCAGCTTATAACCGCCGTCAGCGCCTGTGTTAACGGCGGCTACCTGATGCAGCCCTACGTCGCAGAAAGTTTACTGGACGCAGATGGAAATACGGTGTATAATCGGGAACCGACAGTTGTGCGTCAGGTGATAAGCGAGGAGACCAGCAAGACCGTCTGCAGCATACTCGAGCAGGTCGTTGGCGACCCCAATGACGGTACCGGAAGAAACGCTGCCGTCGCCGGTTACCGTATCGGCGGCAAGACCGGCACATCCGAGAAGGTGAGCTACGAGGCCGAGACGGGAAAAAAGGAGTATATCGTATCCTTCATCGGCTTTGCTCCCGCGGACGACCCGCAGATCGCTCTTCTCGTTTTGCTCGATTCGCCGAGTAATGAATCCGGCATATACGTCTCTGGCGGCCAGATGGCGGCGCCCGTCGTGGGCAAAATGTTTGCCGATATTCTCCCGTATATGGGCATTGAGCCTGTGTACGATACAGATGAGCTGGAGAAGATCGATAAGTCAGTACCCGCACTTGAGGGCCTGAGCGTCGAAGAAGCAAAAGCAAAGCTTTCCGATAACGGCTTTGAATGCCGCCTCATCGGCAGCGGAGCCACGGTCACGGATCAGCTTCCCGCGGCAAACGCCGTTATAGCCGACGGCAGCACCGTGATAATATACGCCGGAGCCGAGCCCTCTGCGGGGCTTGAAACGATGCCTGACCTCAGAAACATGAGCTATGCCGAGGCAGCGGCGGAGCTGAGCAAGTACGGGCTGTTTGCGAGGACGGATACCGTTATAAGCGCTTCGGACAGTCAGAGCGTTTTCTCCCAGAGCATAGCGCCCGGCACTCCTGTCAGGCACGGAACGATAATAGAAGTCACGCTGCTTTCCGAGGATGAGAGTATGCTGGGAAAGTATTAACTGAGCTAAAAAGGAAGTAGATCTATGAAACTTGCGGAAATGCTGAAGGACATAAAGGTGCTCGAGCTTGCGGCGGATGTTAACTCTGAAATCGCCGGTATAAGCTACGATTCAAGAAGGACAAAACCGGGGGATATGTTTGTTGCGATATCGGGCTTTGAGTCCGACGGCTATGATTACATTCCCTCCGCCGTTAAAAACGGCGCGTGCGTAATACTGTGCGACAGGGCGCCGAAGGTGGAGATACCCTATGTTCTCGTTGAAAACTGCCGCCATGCTCTTGCAATGGCAAGCCGCAATTACTTCGGAGATCCCGCCGGAGAAATGTGCGTGATAGGTGTCACCGGCACAAACGGAAAAACGACCAGCACTTATCTCATGAAGCATCTGCTTGAGGAGAAGCTCAATGCAAAGGTCGGCCTTGTCGGCACAAACGGCAATATGATAGGCGATGAGCTTATTCACACCGAGCGTACCACTCCCGAGAGCTTTGAGCTTCAGCAGCTGTTCCGCGAGATGGCGGACGCGGGCTGCACCCATGTCGTTATGGAGGTATCGTCCCACTCCCTGACCCTCGACCGCGTTGCCGGTATTGATTTCAAGGTGGGCGCGTTCACGAACCTCACTCAGGATCACCTTGATTTTCACCATACCATGGAGGAATATGCCGAGGCAAAGTCGCGGCTTTTCAAGCATTGCGCCTGCGGCTGTATCAACATGGATGATAAATGGCATGATAAAATAGCTGAAAACGCGAAATGCAGGCTGCTTACTTATTCCGCCGACGGAAAAGACGCGGATCTTAGGGCAAGCGATATCAGGCTGTCTGCCTCGGGCGTTGAGTTTACCGCGGCTTATATGGGAGATACGGCACGGGTTAAGCTTGCCATCCCCGGTAAATTCTCCGTTTACAATGCCCTGAATGTCATGAGCATGGGGCTTGCTCTCGGCCTGAGCCTTGCCGACTGCGCCGACGCGATGTCGGGCGCGATGGGTGTGAAAGGCAGGATGGAGGTAGTGCCTACTGACGGAGATTACACTATACTCATCGACTACGCTCACACCCCCGATGCTCTGGAAAACGCTCTCAGGGCGCTGAGGGATAATGTTCAGGGACGGCTGATCGTGCTGTTCGGCTGCGGCGGCGACCGCGACAGAACAAAGCGTCCCATCATGGGCGCAATCGCGGCGGATAACGCCGATTTTGTCATAGTGACCAGCGATAACCCGCGAACTGAGGACCCTAACGCGATAATCGATGAGATAGTCGAGGGACTTAAAAACAAGACTACTCCCCATAAGGTTATCTGCGACAGAGCGGAAGCGATAAGATGGGCGATTGACAACCACCTGCCTGATGATGTAATATTGCTTGCCGGCAAAGGCCATGAGGACTATCAGGTCGTCGGCCATGAAAAGCGCCACATGGATGAGCGCGAGATCGTAGCAGAACATATAGAGAAGAGGAACGGATAATGACACTGAAGCTGATGCTTGCCCTTGTGATGGCGTTTATCGTCGCCGTTATCGTAGGCAGATTCTATATCCCCTGGCTCAGAAAAATGAAGGCGGGACAGGAGATACGTCAGGACGGCCCTACCTGGCATATGTCCAAGGCGGGGACTCCGACCATGGGCGGAGTTATTTTCATCACCGGCTGCACATTCGTGTGCCTGACCGTAGGCTTTGAGTCAATGTGTCAGGGAGACTATACCCACATTTTTGTGCTTCTGTTTGCACTTGTGTTCGGGGCTATCGGCTTTCTGGATGACTGGGAGAAGCTCAGAAAGAAGCAGAATCTCGGCCTGAGCGCAAAGGCGAAGTTCCTGCTGCAGCTCGTTGCGGCGCTGGCGTTCGTCCTGCTGCTCAGGAAGCTTGGATATATATCGACGCATCTTTACATTCCGTTCTGGAACACCGAGGTCTATATCCCCGAGGCGCTGTATTTCATTCTGGCCGCATTCATAATCGTAGGCACCGTAAATGCCGTTAATATTACAGACGGCGTTGACGGCCTTGCAAGCGGCACCTCGCTGCCCGTGTGCCTTTTCTTTGTAGCCGTGACCTTCCTCTGGGGCGAGCGGTATCTGGCCCTCGGAATATTTGCTTCGGCGCTGCTGGGCGGACTTCTGGGCTTCCTTGTATATAATTTTAACCCCGCTAAGGTGTTCATGGGCGATACAGGCTCGCTGTTTCTCGGCGGAGCTATTGCGGCTCTCGCCTTTGCATATGACATGCCGCTTATACTCATAACCCTCGGCATAGTATATATAATCGAGACTTTGTCCGACATCATTCAGGTGACTTATTTCAAGCTCACTCACGGAAAGCGTGTTTTTAAAATGGCGCCCTTCCATCACCACCTTGAAATGGGCGGATGGACGGGCAAAAAATGGAAAGAAAAAGAACTTTTTGCACTTTTCACTTCCGTCTCCCTCGTTTTTGCAATAATTTCATTTATAGGCATATATAATCGTTTCCAGCTCTGAATACGGAGGATGCAGATATGCAGTATGGCAGCGCCGAGCTCAGAATCAGGGAAACAAATGATAAAACGAAACGCGCAGGTATGGACGTGTCCTTCCTCGTGCTCGTTATGCTTTTGCTTACCATAGGAGTTACGATGGTGCTGTCGGCAAGCTTTGCCAGAGCATACTTTGATCCGGGAAATGTTACTGACGGAAACCCGGCCTATTACTTTTTGAGGCAGTCTGTATTTGCCGCCCTGGGTGTAGCCGCGATGATATTCTGCTCGCGCCTGCCTATGGGCTTTTATAAGCGATTTTCAGTTCCGCTCCTTATCGCGGCGATAGTGCTGCTTCTTCTCGTGCCGCTTATCGGCGTTGAGGCAAACGGCGCGAAGCGCTGGATAGGGGTCGGAAGCCTCACGCTTCAGCCCTCGGAAATAGCAAAGATAGGCATTATACTTGCATTCGCGGTCATAATCTGCAATAACCGCGGCAGGATGAAAAGCTTCAGATACGGCATCGCGCCCTTCGCGGCGATACTTATAGTTATCGTCGGCCTGCTTATCCTTGAGCCGCATTTTTCCGCGTCCATAATAATCATTGCCATCGGCGGCGTGATGATGTTTCTCGGCGGGGCAAGGCTTATCTGGTTTATCGCCGCGGCCGTAGCGGCGGGCGGCGGGATAGCCGTTCTGCTTACGCTGTTTCCCTACGCCTCCACGAGGATCACCACCTGGCGCGACCCGTTTTCTTCGACCTCGGACGAGGGATATCAGATTGTGCAGTCCCTGTATTCCATCGGCTCGGGCGGGCTGACCGGCCTTGGACTCGGGCAGAGCAGGCAGAAGTATCTCTACCTGCCGGAGGAGCACAACGACTTCATCTTTTCCGTTGTGTGCGAGGAGCTGGGGTTCATCGGCGCGGTACTTATCCTTGTGCTGTTTGCGCTGCTCATCATCCGCGGCTATTGGATAGCGATGCACGCGGCGGACAGGTACAGTTTTCTTGTCAGCGCCGGTATCACCACGCTTCTTGCGATACAGGTCATTCTCAACGTAGCGGTAGTGACAAATCTTGTGCCCTGCACGGGAATATCTCTGCCGTTTTTCAGCTACGGCGGTACGGCGCTTCTGATACAGATGGCCGAAATGGGGATCGTGCTCAGCGTTTCGCGGGATATGCCCGCAAAAGTGAAAGGATAGAGACATATGAGATTCATGTTTGCCTGCGGCGGCACCGCGGGGCATATCAATCCTGCCATTGCGGTGGCCGGCAGGCTGAGAGAGCTGATGCCCGACTGCGAGATACTGTTTATCGGCGCCGACGGCCATATGGAGGCCGATCTCGTGCCGAGGAGCGGCTATGACATCGTGACGCTCAAGGTCACGAATATAAGCCGGGGCAGATCGCTCGGCAGCATCTGGCATAACATAAAATCTGTATTCAACGTCATAAGGGCGACCGTAAAAGCAAGGAAGCTCGTTAATTCGTTCAAACCTGACGCGGTCATTGGTACGGGCGGATATGTCTGCTACCCGGTGCTCAAAGCGGCATCGATGCTGGGCATACCAACCGCAGTCCATGAGAGCAACGCCGTGCCGGGACTCACGACAAAAATGCTGTCAAACGTCGTTGACAGGATAATGCTCGGCTTTGAGGAAAGCCGGAGATACTATAAGCACCCTGAAAAAACCGTGGTCACGGGAACTCCCGTGCGCGGTGAGTTTGCTTCATATTCAAAAAGAGCCGCTAAGGCGGAGCTCGGAATACCGCTGGATAAGCCGCTCGTCGTGTCGGTGTGGGGCTCGTTGGGGGCTGCCAATATGAATGCGGCAATGTGCGATTTCATAAGGCTTGCCGGCAAAAGACCCGGGTTCACGCTCATTCATTCGGCCGGCAGTGAGGGCTATGCCGAAATGGTGACCGCGCTGCGCACCGTTGTTCCGGATTACGAGAAAAACGGCATGGATGTCCGGGAATATATTTACGATATGCCCCGTGTTATGGCGGCGGCCGATCTTGTGCTGTGCCGTGCGGGCGCATCCACCGTCTCCGAGCTTACATATATGCATAAGCCGACTATTTTCGTGCCTTCGCCGTATGTTACCAATAATCATCAGTTCAAGAACGCAAAGGTAGTTGAAGACGCAGGCGGTGCTCTGATATTTGAGGAGGGCAGCTTTAAGGCAAGCGAGCTTCTGAACACGGTGAGGAGCATACTTTCCTCGGAGGATGAGCTTGAAAAAATGTCCCGTGCAATGGAAAGACTTGCACGTCCCGAGGCGACTGACATCATCTGCGAGCAGATACTCTCCCTGTGCAAATAAAATCAAAAATAACAAAAAATAACCCCGCAGCATAGAATGACGTGATTTAAGTTATTTCTGCGAGGTTTTTTTATGGCTATATGGCATATTAACGGAGGCAGACGCCTTGAAGGAGCGTGTTTTGTCCAGGGCTCGAAGAACGCGGTACTGCCGATTCTGGCCGCTTCAATTGTATGTCCGGCGGAAACAAACCTGCTGAATGTTCCGCAGCTGAGCGACGTGGCCGTGTCGCTGCGCATATTGAGACAGCTCGGCTGCACCGCCGAGCAGCAGGAAAATGACGTATACATAGATTCACGCAGCCTTAGCTCAAACATAATACCGCAGGAAATGATGGAGTGCATGCGCTCCTCTGTGCTGTTCATGGGTGCGCTGCTGGCACGCTGCGGTGAGGTGCATCTGACCTCTCCGGGCGGCTGCAAGCTCGGCGCAAGGCCGATAGACCTGCACATTTCGGCGATGAAGACTCTCGGAGCCGAGGTCGAGGAGCGCGGCTGCGAGATAATATGCAAATCCTCGGGCCTGAAGGGCGCTCGCATCGAGCTGCCTTTTCCCAGCGTCGGCGCGACGGAAAACGCGATGCTCGCAGCCTGCGCAGCGGAAGGCGAGACTATTATCTCAGGGGCGGCAAGAGAACCGGAGATCGTGGATCTGCAGGAGTATCTGAGAAAAGCCGGCGCGTACATATCGGGAGCAGGAACGGGGAAGATAACCGTCTCCGGCTTTTCCGCTGAGCGCCATGTGGGACATAGGATAATACCCGACAGAATAGTCGCGTCAACATTTTTGTGCGCCGCGGCGGCTGCGGGAGGCGATATAGAGCTCAGAGGCGTGGATTCGAGGCAATTTTCCCGATTACAGCACTTCCTAAATTCATCCGGCTGTGATATAATACCCGCGAAACGCAGCGTGAGGCTTATATCCGACGGCAGACTTCACTCCGTTGGCAGGGTAGTTACGGGACCTTACCCCGAGTTTCCGACCGACGCTCAGCCGTTGCTTATGGCGGCGCTGCTCAAAGCATCGGGCAGGACTGATTTTGTCGAAAACGTATTTGATTCGCGTTTCGGTCACGCAAGGGAGCTTGCCCGCTTCGGAGCCGATATAAGCGTTGACGGACGCTGCGCGTCGGTCTGGGGCGTGAGGAGCCTGAGCGGCGCGACTGTCAGCGCGGCTGATCTGCGCGGCGGCGCCGCGATGCTGATTGCGGGCCTTGCCGCAGAGGGGGAGAGCCGCGTCATCGACAGCGGACATATCACCCGCGGTTACGAGAATTTTGACAATAAACTTCGCTCGCTCGGAGCGGATATATTCATGGAGATGTAAGATGTCTAATGCAAATGATTATTACAGGAAGCGCGAGGATCCCTATAAGCCGGATCTGAGGAAAAATGTCAATCGGCCTTTGACATTTTTTCTTGTGATCGTGGCAATAATATTTGTAATGAGCGTGTTTTTTAAGATCACAAAGATCGAGGTACGCGGAAATTCGCTCTACAGTGCAGATGAGATAATCGCAGCTTCCGGCATTGAAAAAGGCGATAATCTGTTTTTCATAAACAGGATAGCCGCCGGAAGCCGCGTCGCGGTAAAGCTTCCGTATGTCGATTCGGTCAAGATAAACCGCGGACTTCCTAATCTTATCACTATCGAAGTCACGGAGAGCAAAGCAGTCGGTTTCGTATCGGTCGGCGAGGAGCTGTGGTCGGTAAGCAGCAGCGGAAAGTTCCTCAGCAGTATCGACAAAAAGGACACGGAGCATATAGCGGGTATCAGCGGCATAACGGTAAGCGAAGCGGCGGTGGGCGAGTATATCAAGGCCGCTGAAGGAGAGAGCGATAAGCTTGCATATCTCACGGACATCCTGTATCAGATACAGGCGAGGGGGCTTATGGGAAAGGTTACTTCGATAGATCTTTCCGATGTCAATAACCCAAGCTTTGAGTATGACGGCCGTTTTGTGGTCAAGCTCGGCACATTCGACAACACAGAGTATAAATTCGGGAAATTACTCTCCGCGGTTTCTCAGCTTTCGGCGGACGATTCCGGAACTTTGGACCTTTCAACAGGCAATAAGGTCGTTTTCAACCCGAATTAACACTATTTTAAAAACTTTGTTTACATAACAGAGCAAAAACATATTGACCTATAGACAAAAAAGTTATAAAATGTTACATATCGCAAAATCTGACCGCGGCGATAGCTGCGTCTTCTAAATAACAGTACTGGAGGAAACAAAATGGATTTCAAAGCCGAAGTAGGCCCTGAAAATGTGGTTACTATAAAAGTGGTAGGTATCGGCGGCGCCGGCAACAATGTTGTGAACAGAATGGTCAAGTCCGGAACTCAGGGTGTTGAGTTTATTGCCGTTAACACTGATAAGCAGGCTCTGGCGGTCTCCAATGCCGACCAGAAGATCCAGATCGGCGAGAAGCTCACTCACGGACAGGGCGCAGGCTCCGATCCCGAGATAGGCAAGAAGAGCGCCGAGGAAAGCCGCAATAACATTGCCAAGTCTGTGGAAGACGCAGATATGGTGTTCATCACCGCCGGCATGGGCGGCGGCACCGGCACGGGCGCTGCACCCACCGTTGCGGATATCGCCCGCGAGGCCGGTATACTCACCGTCGGCGTTGTCACGAAGCCTTTCAAGTTCGAGGGCAAGCGCCGCATGGATCAGGCCAACGAGGGCATCAAGGAGATGCTCGGCAAGGTCGACTCCCTGCTTATAATCCCCAATGACCGTCTTAAGTACGCCACCGACCAGAAGGTCACGCTGGCCAACGCTTTTGAGATCGCCGACGATGTTCTGCGTCAGGCCGTTACAAGCATTTCCGATCTTATCAAGAACACCGGCTTCATTAACCTTGACTTTGCGGACGTTACCTGCATAATGAAGAACGCCGGCTTTGCGCACATGGGCGTAGGCCGTGCCGCAGGTAAGGGCAAGGCCGAGGATGCCGCCCGCATGGCGGTCGCAAGCCCCCTCATGGAGACCTCCATCAACGGCGCACACGGCGTGCTCATCAATATCACCGGCTCCGAGGACATGGGTCTGGAGGATGTCGAAGCCGCCGCAAACCTCGTTCAGGAGGCAGCTCACCCCGATGCAAACATCATCTTCGGTGCGACTTTCGACGAGTCCATGCAGGATGAGATCCGAGTGACCGTTATCGCCACAGGCTTTGAAGAAGCTCCCACCGCAAAGCAGACCGCACAGCCCGTTGCAAAGGCAGAGCCCGTTTTTGAAAGACCGCAGGGCATGTTCACCGCAGCAAGCGAAAAAGCTGCCGAGAAGAAAGAGGAACAGTCTTCGGCTCCCGCTGAGGAAGATCCTTTCGACAGCATCTTTAAGATCTTCAACGCCAACAGCTGATTGAATTTAAAAACGCTTTCTTCCGTTTGGAAGAAGGCGTTTTTATGTCTATGCATGCCGTGAATGGGCAGAGCTTTATTGACCGTAGCACTTTATAGCGTCGCGCTTGTGCTGACTTGCCCTGTGCATACGTTCGATAGTTTCGAGACTCTTTTCGTCGGTGCTGCCTGTCAGAAGATAGCTGTCAAGGCTGCTGTATGTAAAGCCCATCTCTCCTTCGTCAGTCTGACCGTCAAAAAGCGCGGCTGACGGCGCTTTCTTTATGACGCATTCCGGAGCCTTTAAATAACGCAGAAATTCGTATATCTCTGTGACGGTAAGGTCAGCTATGGGATTAAAATCGTGTGCGCCGTCACCCCACTTTGTAAAATAGCCGACGTAGGCCTCGCTCCTGTTTCCGGTGCCTGCGACTATCCTGCCCTCGGACGCCGCGATCGCATACAGCGCCGCCATTCTGAGCCTGGGAGCTATGTTTGCTTCTGCGGCGGGAGTCACAGAAGCTGCCGCGGACACCTGCTCAACAAAGGCGTTCTTGACCGGCGTAAGGTCGACGGTGCGGGTCTCGATGCCGAAGCAGTCGGCGACCTCCTTGCCGTCTATCGCGTCGATATCGTAATTTCTTCTGGATGAACAGGGCATTACTATACCCACGGTGTCGCTGCAGGCCGCTTTGCACAGGATCCCGACGAGGGCGGAGTCCTTGCCTCCGGAGTTGCCGTATACTATGCCTTTTGCTCCGCTGTCCTGCAGTATGCCTTTAATAAATGATACTCTGCTTTCAAATTCCGCCTTATAGTCTCTCATGATTCTTTCCTTTCTTTAAAGCTGATGCTGTACAGATACCCGGGCAGATGCCCGGGCAATCTGATGTATGCTTATTCCTCATCCTGAAGCGCGTCATAGCCCTCTTCACCGGTGCGGATCTTTACTACGTTTTCAACATCGTAGACAAATATCTTTCCGTCGCCGTAGTGACCGGTGTACAGAACGCGCTTTGCCGTTTCAATAACGCTGCGCACGGGAACCTTGCTGACTACGATATCCACCTGTACCTTGGGCAGCAGGTTTGTTTCAAGAGGAACGCCGCGGTAGTATTCAGGCCGCCCGCCCTGCACACCGCAGCCGAGCACGTGTGATATAGTCATACCGGTTATGCCGAGCTTTGACATCTCGTTTTTGAGAGTGTCGAACTTAGATTCCTTGCAAATTATCTCGACCTTGGTGAATTTAGGCCTTGTGCTGTCCGAGAAGGAGGGTACTGCCTTGACAGGCACCGCCTCTGCGGCGGGAACATCACCGGTAACGGCTGTTATGCCGCTGTCGGGAGCGTAGGATGAATACTTGTTGACCGCCGGAGCAAAATCGGGATAGGAGCTCGGCAGACCGTGTTCGGAGATATCAAGTCCCACTATCTCATCTTCGGCCGAGGTCCTGAGTCCGCCTAACTTGTCAATTGCCTTGAACACAACGAGCATTACTACGACAGAGTATACTGCGATAGCCGCTACGCCTATAAACTGTATGCCGAGCAGGGAGGACGAGCCCGTGTAAAGCAGTCCGGACAAACCTGCGGGGGCATCGGGATTTGCCAGCAGGCCGACAGCTATCGTGCCCCAGATGCCGTTTGCGCAGTGTACGCCTACGGCGCCCACCGGATCGTCAATGTGCAGCTTAAGATCGAGGGCCTCGACAACTATTACTACTACTATACCGGCAACTATACCTACTATGCCGGCGCCCAGAGCATCAAGCGCGTCGCACCCGGCGGTGATAGCAACAAGACCGGCCAGAGCCGCGTTAAGGCACATTGATACATCAGGCTTTCCGTTCTTTATCCATGTGAATATCATGGTAGTGACCGTTGCGGCAGCGGGAGCAATGGTCGTTGTCATGAAGATGGAGGACAGCTCCGAGGCACTGGTCGCGGCGGCTCCGTTGAAGCCGTACCAGCCAAGCCAAAGGATGAAAACGCCGAGAGCACCGAGGGTTATGGAATGCCCGGGAATGGCATTGACCTTTATCACCTTACCCTTGTCGTCTTTAACATATTTGCCGATACGGGGACCGAGGCAGATAGCGCCAACAAGCGCCGCAAAGCCGCCCACCATATGTATGGCGCATGAACCGGCATAATCATGGAAGCCAAGCTGTGCAAGCCAGCCGCCGCCCCAGACCCAGTGGGCCTCGATGGGGTATATAAACAGTGAGATCACAGCCGAATAGATGCAATAGGCCGAAAACTTTGTGCGTTCGGCCATAGCGCCCGAAACGATAGTGGCAGTTGTTGCACAGAAAACAAGATTGAATACGAAGGTCGAGGCTCCCGTGAAGCTGCCGTCGGCAGGGCTTGCGATAAAATCCTTAAAGCTTACCCACATATCGAGGTTCGGAAGACCGATCAATCCGCCGAGTGCATCCTCGCCCATCATTATCGTATAACCGAGCAGGGAGAATACGATGGTGCCTATGCAGAAATCCATAAGGTTTTTCATGATGATATTGCCGGCATTCTTCGCCCTTGTGAAGCCGGTCTCGACCATTGCGAAGCCCGCCTGCATCCAGAACACCAAGGCCGCGCCTATCAAAAACCAAAACTCTACCGTCATAATAAAGTCAGCTCCTTTCTCTATTAACTTTTAACTCTCTATTTCTCTAATTTCTCCAAAACGACCGTTATACGCTGAAAAGCAGCTCGCCGTAGGTCGGGAACGGCCAATACTTTGCCGCGGTAATAGTTTCCGCCTCGTCAACCGGTGCACGCAGCAGGTTCATGTCAGGAAGTATCTCGTCGCGGATCATGTTTGCCTGCAAAGTAATGTCAGATACAAGACCCAGATTGATCAGTGCATCCTCAAGAACATGTACTGCGCTGTCGATCTGATCGACCAGTATGGAAAGCTTGCGGATACGGCTCTTTTCGTAAGTGCAGGGGAGCTCCGGCATAATGCTCTGTTTTGCCGATACTGAGGAGGCAAGATCCGCTGCATAAGCCTCGATGGCCGGCAGAATATCGCGGCTTGCCATATCGCACATGGTGCGCGCCTCGATCACTATCGTTTTGCAGTAGTTATCGAGCATGATCTCGTAGCGGGAGCTGATCTCCGACTCGGAGAATATGCGGTGATGCATGAGCATACTGCGGTTTTTCTCCTCAAGCAGCGCGGGCATTGCGTCGGCTGTGCTTCGCAGATTCAGCAGGCCGCGGACTTCGGTAGCTTCCTTGATCCATGCGTCGTCATAACCGTTGCCGTTGAAGATGATGCGCTTGTGCTCGGAAATGCATCTTTTTATAAGTGCGTGCATGGACGCATCAAAATCGGAACTGCTTTCAAGCTCGTCGGCATATCTCTCAAGAACGTCCGCGACGGCTGCGTTGAGCATGATGTTCGCGCAGGAAATGGAGTTTGATGAGCCGAGCATGCGGAACTCAAACTTGTTTCCGGTGAAGGCGAAGGGCGAGGTGCGGTTGCGGTCGGTGGTGTCGCGCTGGAAGCGGGGCAGAACGTGAACGCCGAGTTTCATGCTGGATTTCTCGGTGCCGCTGTAAGGAGTATCGTTTTCTATCGAATCGAGGATCGCGGTGAGTTCGTCGCCGAGGAAGATGGATACGACCGCGGGAGGAGCCTCGTTTGCGCCGAGACGGTGGTCGTTGCCTGCGGTCGCTACAGCGCATCTGAGCAGTCCCTGATATTCATCGACAGCCTGAATGACCGCGCACAGGAACAGCAGGAACTGTGCGTTTTCGTAAGGAGTATCGCCCGGTGACAGGAGGTTTACGCCGGTATCCGTGGCGATGGACCAGTTGTTGTGCTTGCCGCTGCCGTTAACGCCGGCAAAGGGCTTCTCATGCAGCAGGCAAACAAGCCCGTGCTTTTCGGCCAGCTTCTGCATGATCTCCATGGTTAGCTGGTTGTGGTCAGCTGCTATGTTCGTGGTGGTGAAAATGGGGGCGAGCTCATGCTGAGCCGGAGCTACCTCGTTATGCTCGGTCTTTGCAAGAATACCCAGCTTCCAAAGCTCCTCGTTGAGCTCCTTCATGTATGCCTGAACTCTGGGACGGATAACGCCGAAGTAATGGTCGCTCATCTCCTGACCCTTGGGTGGCTTTGCGCCGAACAGAGTGCGTCCGGTGTATATAAGGTCCGGGCGGCGGAGGTACAGCTCCTTGTCAACAAGGAAGTACTCCTGTTCGGGACCGACGGATGAGCGGACACACTTAACGTCATCTGCACCGAAGAGCTTCAGTATGCGCATCGCCTGCCGGTTAAGAGCCTGCATGGAGCGCAGCAGAGGCGTTTTTTTGTCGAGTGCCTCACCGCTGTAAGAACAGAAGGCGGTCGGGATGCACAGAGTTTTATCCTTAATAAAGGCATAGGAGGTCGGGTCCCATGCGGTGTAGCCCCTTGCCTCAAATGTGGCGCGAAGACCGCCGGAGGGGAAGCTGGACGCGTCGGGCTCGCCCTTTATAAGCTCTTTGCCTGAAAACTCCATTATGATGCCGCCGTCAGGTGCGGGAGCGATAAAGCTGTCATGCTTTTCGGCGGTGATGCCGGTCAAAGGCTGGAACCAATGCGTGAAATGGGTCGCGCCCAAACTGACTGCCCAGTCCTTCATGGCCTGCGCAACGGCGTTTGCCACGGACGGATCAAGCTTTGAGCCCTCATCTATCGTCTTTTTCAGCGAGTTGTAAACCTCGTTGGAAAGTCTTGCCTTCATCTGTCTGTCGTCAAAGACCAAGCTGCCGAAATACTCAGGAACTGCTGTCATTTTGTAATCACCCTTTCAGAAAAATAAAAAAGGGCGCTGAAGACCGAGATGAAAATCTCAGGCTTCAGCGCCCTTTTCATGTCGCACAATATACACCCAATTTTGCAGCATGTCAATAGTCAAATTGCAGAAAATGCACTCATCAAAGTTAAATCAATTGACAAATTGCACATAGTGAGCTATCATTCCTGCATGAACGATGATGTTCCCAACAGGCATTCTGCGGCCATTTTGGGGTGAACATCATCGTTTTTCTTTTTCAGAAGGGACTGATATGAATGAAGTACAGAGAGGGAGAAGTAAGGATACCCTCCGGATGCGCTATATCCGCTGCAATTTCAAAAGAAGGCAGGCTCATAAACGGAGAGAGCATAATAAAAAGTATGGTGCCCATGCACGACAGGTCTAACGGCCTCGGCGGGGGCTTTGCGGCTTACGGTATATATCCCGAGCACAAGGACGAGTTTGCGCTGCACATCTTTTTCGGCAGCGGCTCAAGCCGGCGAGAGTGCGAAGCATATCTTAAAGAGACCTTTGAGATAGTACTGGCAGAGGAAATGCCGATCCGGATAATTCCGGAGATAACCGATGTGCCTATCATACGCCGCTATTTCGTGACCCCTCTGCGCTCTGCGCTTC
Organism: uncultured Clostridia bacterium; assembly: GCA_946405205.1. Lineage (GTDB taxonomy): Bacteria > Bacillota > Clostridia > Oscillospirales > Oscillospiraceae > F23-B02. The sequence goes on along the minus strand of CAMJGL010000001.1, from coordinate 18,761 downwards.
ACCGGATGCAGCTCGACGAGAGAGAATATATAGCCCGGGCAGTCATGCACATAAATACCGAAATATCAGACGCTTATGTGTTCTCCAGCGGAAAAAACATGGGAGTATTCAAGGCTGTCGGACATCCTGAAGACGTGGGACGCTTTTACAGGCTTGAGGAATACGAGGCCTATTCATGGACGGCCCACGGCCGATATCCGACAAATACCCCCGGCTGGTGGGGCGGAGCCCATCCTTTCTCTCTGCTTGACTGGACGGTAGTACATAACGGCGAAATATCCTCCTATGACGCAAACCGCAGATATATCGAAATGTTCGGCTATAAATGTGCCCTGCAGACGGATACTGAGGTCATAACCTATATTGTCGACTACCTTGTGCGCCGCCAGGGGCTTACCCTTGAGGAGACCGCTTCTGTTATTGCCGCGCCGTTCTGGAGCACCATTGAGCGCTGCGAACCGGAAAAAGCCGAAAAGCTGAAGTTTCTGCGCATGGCTTACCCGAGTTTATTAATAACGGGCCCGTTTTCGATAGTTTTGGGCTTTGAAGGCGGATTAATGGCACTTAATGACAGACTCAAGCTTCGTTCCATGGTCGCGGGCGAAAAGGACGATATGGTTTTTATTGCAAGTGAGGAAGCGGCAATACGGGCGATGGAACCCGATGCGGAAAATATTTTCGCACCTTCCGGCGGCTGCCCGTTCATAGTAAAGGTAAAGGAGGGGAAGTTCTGATGGGGATCGATTATTTGTATCCTGAATTCGAAGTGCGGCGCAGCTCAAACTGCATTAACTGCAGGATCTGCATAGACCAATGCAGCTACGGTGTGCATTCGTATGATGAAAAAAGCGGTATGATGAAGGCCGATGACAGTAAATGCGTTAACTGCCAGCGCTGTGTGTGCTTTTGTCCCGTGCATGCGCTGAAAATAGTAAAAAGCGATAACTGCATGCGTGACAACGCAAACTGGAGCGGTGACACGGTAAAAGAAATATATAAGCAGGCCTCGAGCGGCGGCGTACTGCTGTCCTCAATGGGAAACCCAAAGCCGGCTCCCGTATACTGGGATAAGATACTTATCAACGCGTCTCAGGTGACTAACCCGCCCATAGACCCACTTCGCGAGCCAATGGAAACAAAGGTCTTCCTCGGCAAAAAGCCGGACAAGCCGCGTCGGGACGAAAACGGCAGACTGATCTGCGATATGCCGCCTCAGCTTGAGCTGTCCATGCCGGTGATGTTTTCCGCTATGAGCTACGGCTCTATAAGCTACAACGCCCATTTGAGCATGGCCAGGGCAGCCCGCGAGCTCGGCATATACTACAACACCGGCGAGGGCGGTCTTCATGAGGACTTCTACAGCTACGGCGAAAATACCATAGTTCAGGTAGCGTCGGGACGCTTTGGCGTGCACAGCGGATATCTGAATGCGGGAGCCGCGATAGAGATCAAAATGGGGCAGGGTGCAAAGCCGGGCATAGGCGGACATCTTCCCGGCGCAAAGATAAGTGACGACGTGTCCCGCACGAGGATGGTACCGCTTGGCTCGGACGCCATATCTCCCGCTCCTCACCATGATATTTATTCAATTGAGGATCTCAGGCAGCTTGTGATGTCGCTCAAGGAGGTCACCGGATATAAAAAGCCGGTAATCGTAAAGGTAGCTGCAGTGCATAACATTGCCGCCATAGCCGGAGGCATAGCCCGCAGCGGTGCGGATATAATCGCCATCGACGGCTTTCGAGGAGGCACCGGAGCTGCGCCGACAAGGATAAGGGACAATGTCGGCATACCCGTTGAGCTTGCGCTCGCGGCGGTTGACCGCAGCCTCAGGGAAGAGGGGATACGAGATAATGTTTCCATCATTGTCGGCGGCAGCATAAGAAGCTCTGCGGATGTGGTAAAGGCCGTCGCACTCGGCGCGGATGCGTGCTATATCGCAACGGCGGCCCTGCTTGCAATGGGCTGCCACCTGTGCAGAAGCTGCCAGACAGGCAAGTGCAGCTGGGGCATAGCAACTCAGAGGGAAGAGCTTGTATCCCGACTCGATCCCGATGAGGGAAGAGCCCGTCTTGTTAACCTGATGACGGCGTGGAAGCATGAAATTAAGGAACTCATGGGCGGCATGGGCATTAACTCAATTGAAGCGCTCAGGGGCAACCGGCTCATGCTTCGCGGTATAGGGCTCAACGAAAAGGAGCTCGAGATACTGGGCATATCCCATGCGGGAGATTGAGATATTGCCAATCGCATTAAATATGTGGAAAAAAGTTTTAGGATGTGTTATAAATGATAATAGATGCACAAAATCTTAGCCACTCTCAGATAAACACGCTTCTTAATGAGCACGGCGGTGATATTCAAATACGGAACTGTCTTGGACACAGATTCCTCGCCGCCGGCCTGAGCGAGGGAAATATAAGCATAGACGGAATACCCGGAAATGCTCTGGGCGCGTACCTTAACGGCGCCAGTATTGAGGTTAACGGCAATGCACAGGACGCGGTCGGGGATACAATGAACGGCGGCAGGATAGTCATACACGGCAGCATAGGCGACGCGGCGGGCTACGCTATGCGCGGCGGCGAGCTATTTGTCCTTGGCAGCGCGGGCTACAGGGCCGGAGTTCACATGAAAGCCTATGAGGACAAGCTGCCCGTTATGGTTATCGGCGGCTGTGCGGGAAGCTTTCTCGGCGAGTATCAGGCCGGAGGGCTCATCATCGTGCTCGGGATAACCGAAAAGAACAGAAAAATCGTGAGCAATTTTCCATGCACGGGAATGCACGGCGGGAAGGTCTTCCTCCGCTCGGACTGCGATGGTATCATCTTTCCCAGACAAGTCAATCACCGCATCGCACAGCCGCAGGAGCTCGAGGAGATACGTCCGTATATTGAAAAGTTCTGCACCGTGTTCGGCTCAGATGCCGGAGAGATAATGAACTCGAACTTCACTCTTGTAACGCCGGACAGTCAGAATCCGTACAAGCAGATGTATGTTGCAAATTAGCAGAGTTAAAGGAGACAGCGGAAGATGAATTATTCAGCGCAGGAAGTTTTGCAGTATGTGGCTGAGGACGATGTTAAATTCATACGTCTTGCCTTCTGCGACGTTTTCGGCAGACAAAAGAATGTGGCCGTCATGCCCTCGGAGCTCGAAAGAGCATTTGACTACGGTATAGCGTTTGACGCTTCCGCAATAGCCGGCTTCGGCGGGGAGGTGCGCTCCGATCTTCTCCTGCGCCCTGATCCTTCAACGCTTTCCGGTCTGCCCTGGCGGCCGGAAAACGGCAAGGTCGTCCGCCTCTTCTGCGATATTTACCGTCCTGACGGAAGTATGTTCGAGGCCGATACAAGGGGTATCCTAAAAAGGGCCGTGAAAGCGGCTGCTGAAAAAGGACTGAGCTTCAATTTCGGACCCGAGATGGAGTTTTATCTGTTTAAGAGCGATGAAAACGGTCTGCCCACGCATGTTCCGTATGACAACGCAGGTTATATGGATATCGCGCCCGGCGATAAGGGCGAGAATATACGCCGCGAGATATGCCTGACGCTTGAAAAAATGGGCATTTTCCCCGAGAGCTCGCATCATGAGGAGGGTCCCGGCCAGAACGAGATCGACTTCCGGCACTCGGACGCGCTCAGCGCGGCGGATAACGCTGTTACTTTCCGTACGATCGTTGAAACGATAGCGGGACGAAACGGACTGCACGCCGATTTTTCGCCCAAACCTCTCAGCGATGAGCCGGGCAGCGGTATGCATATTAATATTTCGGTCAGGCACAGCGGAGGAGCAGACTATCTGCCGAATATCATGGCGGGTGTTCTTGAGTATTCGGCGGATATGACGGCGTTCCTTAACCCATGTCCGGAATCATATGCGCGGCTCGGGAGCGATAAGGCTCCGAAATATATCAGCTGGTCACACGAAAACCGTTCCCAGCTCATTCGTTTTCCTGCAGCAGTGGGGGAGTACCGCAGAGCGGAGCTGCGCTCTGCCGACGCAATGACGAATCCATACATCGCGTTTGCACTGATGATCTATGCGGGAATGCGCGGTATAGAGAAAAATATGGCTCTGCCTTCTCCGGCGGATATCAATCTTTTCACGGCTCCGCAGGAGGTTCTGGAGGCGTTTAAGAAGCTGCCGGAGAGCCTTGCGGAAGCTCGGGCAAGGGCTGCTGAGAGCGATTTTATAAAAGAGCATCTGCCGGATAGCGTTCTGAAAGCCTACTCGATAGTATAAGTACCGCAAAATCTGAAGGAAAGGAGGGAGCGGCATGGTCTTCAGAGAGCGGACGTACAGTGTGCTGATGGTCTCGGCGTCGGAAAAATTCTACCGAGCGACCGGCGAGCTGCTCCCGTCCTCGGATTATTGGCCTGTTCATAAGGCAAAAAACGCGGGTCAGGCGCGTCGGGCGCTGGCGGAGCGGGAATATGACATCGTTATCATCGGCACGCCGCTTCCGGATGAATTCGGCTCACAGCTTGCTATAGACGTATCGAGCCGCAGCAGCGCGGCGGTGCTCATGTTTGTAAAAAATGAGCTTTTCTATGAGGTGTACGAGAAGGTCGTGGAATTCGGCGTAACCGTGCTGTCGGTGCCGACGAACGTAAACATGGTCTCTCAGGCGCTGCGCACCATGTGCTCAATGCGCGAGAGAATGCGCCTTATGGAGCAAAAGCGCATCTCCGTTGAGGAGAAGATCGAGGAGATACGTATCGTTAACCATGCAAAATGGCTGCTTATCGAATGCCTCGGCATGAGCGAGGCCCAGGCACAGCACTATATTGAAAAACATGCTCAGGACAGCCGTGTTTCAAAGCGAAGCGTCGCCGAAAGCATTATTAAAACATATGAATAAAACCGAAGGACAATGGCTTGATCCTTCGGTTTTTTGTCAGTTTATGTATTTGTCTATCGCCGCGTTAAGCTCCGATATGAACTTATCGTCGCCCGTTTCAACGGCGTCCGTGATGCAGTGCTCAAGATGGTCCTTGAGGATGACCCGGGCCGTACTGCTCAGGGCCGAGCGCACCGCGGCAAGCTGGATGAGAACATCCGTGCAGTCGCGTCCCTCCTCGACCATGCGCTTGACCGATTCAAGATGCCCGATGGCTCTGGCAAGCCGGTTTGCGACAGCCTTGCTTTGCGTATGGCTGTGCGGGTGATTGTGGTGCGGGTGTTCTATCTCCTCGTGCGCATGGATGTCCTCCATGGGCTTGTGGTCGTGGCAGTGAATTATGCCGTCGCCGTGGTCGTGATAATATCCGTCGTCAGGTCTGTGCATATGTGAGTCCTCCGGACTTCGTTAAATCGTTAATGAACACATGATATAACAACCATTTGGAAAAATCAATAGACAAAAGCCCGCGCTGTGACAGCACGGGCTTGATGATGCTGAATTTCTTCTGCTCAGAGTTTCTTGACTGTGTCCTTTATCGCTTTGATGGCGATCTTGCCGCCGCGTTTTGCCATTCCGGCCACAAGATGAGGAGCGATCTTTTCGACCTTGGGAGAAACATACTCTCCGTCCCACACAAGCTTGATGGCGTCAAATTTGCATTTTGTAGTACAGATGCCGCAGCCTACGCACTTATACTCGTCGAGGATAACTGCTCCGCAGCCGAGGCAGCGCTCGGTCTCGGCTCTCATCTGCTCCTCGGTGAAGGTACCGCGCAGATCGTTCATGGTCTTTTTCGCCTTTGCTGCGTCGGCGTTTGCGGGCTTCTGACGCGGAGTCGTGTCATAGCCGCCTATTGCGATAGCGGCAGTGGACTTATCAAGGGCGGTGAACTGCCGTCTGTTGCGGCCGAGATTCTGGGTCTGACCGGGATGGACATATCTGTGTATGGAGTCTGCGGCCTCTTTGCCGGCTGCAATGGCGTGAATGACAAAGGAAGGTCCGGTAACTACGTCGCCGCCTGCAAAAATGTCGGGCTCGCCGGTCTGGTAAGAAAGCTCGTCGACCTTAACGGTGCCGTTCTTCGCAAGCTTCATGGCTCCAATATCTATCCCGCCCCAGTCAATGACCTGACCGATCGCCGAGATAACCGAGTCAACCTCGATAGTTTCAAACTCGCCGGTCCTGACAGGCGCTCTGCGTCCGGAGGCGTCGGGAGTGCCGAGCTCCATTTTTTCAAGCTTCAGAGCTTTTACCTTTCCGTCTTCGCCGATTATCTCGACGGGAGAGCTCAAAAGCCTGAGCTTAACGCCCTCGTTCAGAGCATCCTCGACCTCCTCGGGATCGGCCTTTATCTCATCTCTGCCGCGGCGGTACACAAGGCTCACTTCCTTAGCGCCGAGACGAATTGCGCTGCGCGCAACGTCGACGGAAACATTACCGCCGCCGATGACCGCGACCTTGGAGCCGATCTCGGGTTTTCCGCCCGTGAGAGTTGCCCGCAGGAAGTCAATGCCGCCGTACACACCGCTGAGGTCCTCGCCTGCGATGTTGAGCGCGGTGCTTTTCTGCGCACCGATGGCTACGTAAAACGCCTTGTATCCCTCAGCCCTCAGCGCGTCCAGGCTGATGTCCTTTCCGACCTCAACTCCCGTGCGGAAGCTGACGCCGAGCTCCCTGAGAACCTCGATCTCCGAAAGAACGACATCCTTTTCAAGCCTGAAGGTGGGTATACCCATCGTCATCATGCCCCCGAGAGTGTCCTCCTTCTCGAAAACGGTGACGGGATAGCCTTTGACTGCAAGATAGTATGCGCAGCTCAGACCAGCCGGGCCCGCGCCGATGACGGCGATCTTCTGCGGGTACATTTTGCCGATCTGATTGAGCAGCTTGGGAACAAAGCGGTGCTCTGCCTTCATGTCCTGTTCGGCGATGAACTTTTTGATGTCGTCGATGGCGATGGGGTCGTCAATATCACCGCGTGTACAGGCATCCTCGCAGAACTTGGGACATACGCGTCCGCAGATTGCGGGGAAGGGGTTTTCCTTCTTGATAAGCTCCAGGGCATCCTGATATCTTCCCATCGCCGCAAGCTTTATATAGCCCTGAACTGCTATGTGGGCAGGGCAATTTGTCTTACAGGGAGCCGTGCCGGTCTCGACTACGTTTTCGCGGTTTTCACGCCAGTCCTCGTTCCAATGCTTCCTGCTCCATATCTTATCATCCGGCGTTTCGGATTTTTTGACTTCTATCGGAGTGGTAGAGCACAGCTTCTGTCCGAGACGCAGGGCGTTCATCTGGCAGTTTTCCACACACTGGCCGCAGGCGACGCATTTGCTCTTGTCAACTTGAGCGCGATAATTGGACTTCATAATGGTCGAATCATTAAAGAGCCTGCCGCCTCTCAGGGAAAGGCAGGAGCACTCGCAGCAGTTGCATATACCGGAAACAGCGCCGGTGCCGTCGATGTTCGACAGCTCATGGATAAGCCCGTTGTCCTCGGCTCGCTGCAGTATCTCGTATGCTTCTTCCTTTGTGATCTCCCGTCCGTGACCTGTTTTCACCTGAAAATCGGCGGCACGGTCGAGCATTATGCACATATCCTCTTCGAGATGGCCGCAGCCTTCGCCCAAAACTCTGCGGGTGCGGCGGCAGGAGCAGTCGGTAACGGCGATCTTCCACGCGTTTTCTATGTAGGGACTGAGCTGATCTGCCGTAACGGCGTGACGGTTGAGATTTATCGCGGATTCGACAGGGATGACTCTCATAACGCCCATGCCTCGCGGCAGGTTGGGGGTCATGAGCTTCATGTTCTTCATCGTGTATTCATCAAAACAGCGCGCGATCTCGGGATGAGCCTCGACCTGCGCTTTGTTGCCGACCATCATCTCCATGATACCCGGTACCCAGCAGGGCAGAGTATATTTCTCAACATCTGAGTCGGGATCCGTAAAGACGACCACAACACCCTCATTTGCAAGCTCCCATAACAGCTTTCTTGTCAGCTCAGGAGGCTTTTTACATTTTTTCGCTATCTCCTCGAGAGTCAGGTGAGCGCGAACCTTGCAGGCCATTGCAACGTCTGCCTGCTCATCGGTAACGACCTCCGCTAAAATACGGTATTCCGGATCCGACGGCACATTGGGTATGCCTGTGTGAGCTTCCATGGTGATCTTGTTGGCAAGAGCCAAAATTTTAGGTCTGAATGCCATGATAGTTAGCCTCCTTACAATTTCCGTATTATTGTTTAAACAGTCCTGATGTCAGAATATCACTTTATGCTAATTTGTCAATATATCTATTAACATTTGTCTGAAAATTAGATATTTTGTACAGGCAATTTAAAATATAATGTTCCGAGGTGATAATATGCTTGGAACATCGCTTATGATGCTGTTAGGCGGATTTCTGCTTATGCTGCGGCTTTCTCCCGGTGGTTCTTTTCCGAATCCGCTGTCGGCAGAGGAGGAGCGTGAATATCTGCAGCGCTGGCTTGATGGTGATATTGAGGCAAGAAACGTTCTTGTGGAGCATAATCTCAGACTGGTCGCCCACATTATCAAAAAGTATTATACGCAGACAAATGACATAGAAGACCTTATCTCCATCGGGACAATAGGGCTGATAAAGGGGATAAATACATATAAGCCCGATAAAGGTGTACGACTTGCGACCTACGCCAGCCGCTGCTGCGAAAATGAGATCCTGATGCATTTCAGAAGCCAGAAAAAAACCATAGGAGACGTAAGTCTGTCCGATGCGCTGGATACGGACGGAGAGGGCAACAGCCTGTCGCTTATTGATGTTCTGGCTCAGGACGATGAGCTGAGCGACAAGATAGGGAACTTTGAGATCTGCTCCCAGCTGCGTAAGCTTGTTGACGATGTGCTTACCGAAAGGGAGGCTAAGATCATAAAGATACGCTATGGTCTTATTAACGAACAGCCAAAGACGCAGAGAGAGACAGCCCAGCTTTGCGGAATAAGCCGTTCATATGTCAGCCGTCTTGAGAAAAAGGCTCTTGAGAAGCTGAGGGAGGCACTGGGGGAGGATGCCGTACCAACATAAGATACTTGTATTAACTATTGATTTGTGTTAAAATATCTCGAAAACAAGACGGAGGTGAGAAATGTGCGTATCAAAAAGACGGTGTGGGTATTCAGCATGATAGTTCTGCTGTCCACCCTTGTCCTGATCGTCAACTCGCGTGTTCAGCTCACCTCCGAGATCATAATGGGAGGCTCGGATTCTGTTTTTGTCAGAACCGACAGGTTTAACGACCCGCTCTCGGGATACAGAGAGACGGAGGAATCAAGCGGGAGCAAGTACGCAGAGCTTGAATTCCCGAATATCAATATCACCGACTGGGAATACATACTTATAAATGCCGATAATCCCCTTAATTCCTATGTCCCCGAGGTCAAGCAATTTGAAAAAAGCGGGCTGTATTTTGACTCAAGAGCGATAAAAAGTCTGTCAGCCTTGGTGCAGGCGGCAAGAGACGCCGGATTTGAGCCGTATCTCAGTACCGGATACAGGTCCTTTTCAAGCCAGCAGCACATGTTTAACGAAAAAGCCTCTGAACTCTCCGGTGACGGTACCTACAGCTATGAGGAAGCGCGTCAGATCGCAGCGGAGATAATCGCAAAGCCGGGCACCAGCGACCATCAGACCGGACTCGGCGTCGATATAACGGACAAACAGTACGATATTTATGACTACTCGAAGATGGATAAGGCATTTTTTGAGTGGCTTGACGCCCACTGCGCCGAATACGGTTTTATTAAGCGCTATCCCAGCAGCAAAAAGAGTATTACCGGTTGGGACGAGCCCTGGCACTATCGCTATGTGGGGAAGGAAGCTGCGGCTTTCATAACCGAAAACGGTCTCAGCCTTGAAGAATTTGTCGCTCACTACAGATGAACCCCGAAAAAATAAGCTGATATGCGTGGTTTAACTGAGAAAATGCTATGCTAAATACCCAGCAGAGGCGGGCATCGCTTTTCCGCTGCGGCCATTGTATGCCCCTAAATAGTGTGGCGGAAATAATACAGCAAAAAATATATATTGATACAAAAAATGCTTGCAATTACGATATGTTGGTGTTAATATATCAATGTAAGTAAGTTTTCAAGAGTGGGTCACAGCCCACTCTTTTTGTTGAGCATTTCACTTTTCTTAAAATCAGGAGTAAATAATGAGCAAAATAACTGAAAAGGTCGTAGCACTGGCAAAGCCGGTGATTGAAGACGAGGGATGCGAGTTCTGGGCCGTGGAGTATGTCCGCGAGGCGGGCACGTGGTATCTTAGAGTGCTTATCGATAAGGACGGCGGCGTCGGCATAGATGACTGCGAGCGCATAAGCCGCAGGCTCGACCCCATTCTTGACGAGGCTGACCCTATACCCGACAGCTATGTGTTTGAAGTGGGTTCTGCCGGAGCTGAGCGCGAACTCAAGCGCCCCTCTGATTTTGAACGGTATATCGGCTCAGAGGTCGAAGTTAAGCTTTATCAGCCCTATCAGGGGAAAAAGAGCTATGTAGGCTGCCTTGAAGCCTACGAGGACGGCAATGTGACCGTTTCGTCGGTGCTCCTGAAGAAAGAGCAGATCGCGCAGGTAAAACTGCACGTGACCATATAAATAAAAAAGAGGTATATTGAAATGAATGCAGAATTCTTTTCCGCAATTGAGGATCTTGAAAAAGAAAAGGGAATACCCAAGGATTATATGTACGATAAAATAAAGCAGGCTATGCAGGCTGCTTTTCGCCGTGATAACCCCGAGTGCGCAGATAATGTTGAAATACTGCTGGATGAGAGCAGAAAGCGCATCGAGATGTACGTCAACAAGATCGCTGTCGAGCAGGTCGAGGACGCGGCGCTTGAGATCGATATTGAGGCCGCAAAGAAGATCACCAAGCGTGCCAAAGTCGGCGACACTATAAAGGTTCCCGTTGAGACCAAGAAATTCGGCCGCATTGCCGCTCAGGCTGCAAAGCAGGTCATCATTCAGGGTATCCGCGAGGCTGAGAGAGGCATCATCTACGAGGAATTCACCTCGAAGGAGCATGAGATACTCACCGGCGTCGTATCCCGCATTGAGCCGAGGACGGGAAGCGTTTCTATCCGAATCAGCTCCAACAGCGAGTATACCGAGGCCATGCTTGCCCCCAACGAGAGAATAAAGACCGAGCCCCTCAAGGAGGGCGACCGCATCAAGGTATATGTTGTTGAGGTCAGAAATTCTGCCAAGGGCCCCCAGGTCCTTATCAGCCGCACACATCCGGGCCTTGTCAAGCGCCTGTTTGAGCTTGAGGTGCCCGAAATATTCGACGGTACCGTTGAGATCAAATCCATCGCCCGCGAGGCCGGCAGCCGAACCAAGATGGCTGTGTGGTCGACTGACGCCGACGTTGATCCCATCGGCTCCTGCGTCGGTCCCAAGGGCGGCCGCGTTGCAAGCATCGTCGACGAGCTCGGTGGCGAGAAAATTGACATTATAAAATACAGCGAGATTCCCGAGGAGTATATTGCCGCAGCTCTGGCACCCTCGGAGGTCATCAGCGTGACAATGTTTGAAGACGGCAAAAGCTGCCGCGTTATCGTTCCGGACAGTCAGCTTTCTCTTGCTATCGGCAAGGAAGGACAGAATGCGCGTCTTGCCGCAAGACTGACCGGATACAAAATCGATATCAAGCCCGAATCCGAGGCATAAGTAAAAGGAGGCAGCCGAGGTGCAGAAAAAAATACCCATGAGGCAGTGCTTAGGCTGCCGTGAAATGAAACCCAAGCGCGAGCTTATCCGCGCCGTAAAATCTCCGGAGGGCGGAATTAGTCTTGATTTTAAGGGCAAGGCTCCGGGCCGTGGAGCGTATATCTGCCCGAATGCCGGCTGTCTGAAAAAGGCGATTAAGGCAAGAGCACTTGAAAAGGCTTTCTCCGCTCAGATACCCGACGAGGTGTATAAAGAACTCTCCGAGCAGATGGAGGCGGGACAATGAGGGAAAAAGCGCTTAACCTACTGGGGCTTATGCGCAAGGCAAACGCGGTGCAGATCGGAGAGACCGACGCCGGGGCCGCCGCAAGGGCGGGCTCTGCCAAGCTTCTTATCCTGGCGTCTGACGCATCGGACAATGCCAAAAGCCGCGCCAAAGGATTTGTATACGGAAAGGGTATCCCGCTTATAACAGTGCCTTTCCTCAAGGAGGAGATTTCGGCTCATGTCGGCAAAAGCGGATGCTCTATGGCGGCTATCTGTGATTTGGGATTTGCGGATTCTTTTTTGAAATTACTTCAGCAAATATCGCCCGGTCTGTACGATGAGACCGCACAGACGATCGCAGCGGAGCTAATAAGGGAAAAGCAGCGCAGGAGCGAAAGAGCGGCACATGAAAAAAACAAGAGGATAGGCAAGAGGAGGAATAATGCATGAGCATGATTAAATACAGAGTACACGAGGTAGCAAAGGACTTTAACTCCACATCCAAGGTAATCACTCAGATACTGACCGATTATGCGACTACTCCTAAAAATCATATGCAGGTTCTTGAAAACGAGGAGCTTGATATTATATTTGAGTACATGACTCAGCATAATCAGGTGGCGAGCATTGCGGACATCTTCAATGTTGCGCCCAAGGCTGAGGCTAATCCGGCTGAGCCTAAGAAGGAAAAAACTCCTGCAAAGGCTGAGGAAGCGGCTCCCGCGCCCCAGAAGAAGGAAAAGGAGAATAAGCCCCATGTTCCGAGGCAGGTCGCCGAGAAGCGTGTTATCGATACCCGCGGCAGCGCTGCTGTAAATATTGCTAAGTATGACGAAAAATTTGACAACATGGCCGGTGAAAGAGGTCGTGAGCGCGACCGAAAGGGCGGCAAGGAAAAGATCGTCAATAAGTCCAAGCAGCGTCAGCAAAACCAGGCGGCTTCGGCGAAGCGCCGCCAGGAGGAGCGCGACAAAATGCAGAAGCTGCAGCTTGAAATAGCTAAAAAGCAGCAGCTTAAGGTCTCCATCCCCGACGAGATCAACGTCGGAGAGCTTGCCTCCCGTATGAAGAAGACCGCCGGAGAGGTAATAAAGCAGCTTATTAAGCTCGGAGTGTTTGCATCCGTATCCGACGTCATCGACTACGATACCGCTGCGCTTGTCGCAATGGAGCTCGGCTGCAAGGTCGAGAAGGAAGTGGTCGTAACGGTCGAGGAGCGCCTCATTGACGACCATGAAGACAAGGAAGAGGATCTTGTCGGCCGTGCTCCGGTCGTCGTCGTAATGGGTCACGTTGACCACGGCAAGACCTCGCTGCTCGACTACATCCGCCATGCAAATGTCGCCTCCGGCGAGGCCGGCGGCATCACCCAGCATATCGGCGCGTATACGGTCGAGATAAACGGAAGCCCCATCACCTTCCTTGACACCCCGGGCCATGAGGCATTCACCTCCATGCGCGCCCGCGGCGCGATGGTCACCGATATTGCGATACTCGTTGTCGCCGCCGACGACGGTATCATGCCGCAGACCGTTGAGAGCATAAACCACGCCAAAGCCGCAGGCATACCCCTCGTTGTTGCAATAAACAAGATGGATACCGTCGGCGCAAATCCCGAGCGCATCAAGCAGCAGCTCACCGAATATGACATCGTTCCCGAGGAGTGGGGCGGCGAGACCATCGTTTGCCCGATATCCGCAAAGACCGGCATGGGAATAGACAATTTGCTTGAGAACCTTGTTATTCTTGCCGAAGTGCAGGAGCTCAAGGCAAATCCCAACCGCGCCGCCAAGGGCACCGTTATTGAGGCAAGGCTCGACAAGGGCCGCGGCCCGATCATGACCGTTCTCGTACAAAACGGAACTCTCAGACTCGGAGACATTATCATTGCAGGCACCGCCGTCGGCCGTGTCCGCACCATGATAAACGACAAGGGCGTCCGCATAAAAGAGGCCGGCCCCTCCGTGCCTGTCGAGATCTCGGGTATGTCCGAGGTGCCGAGCGCAGGCGATGTCTTTAACGCCGTTGATGACGAGCGCATGGCCCGCGAGCTCGTTGAAGAGCGCAAGACCCAGCAGAAGAACGCAGCCTTCGGCAGCAGCAAGAAGGTGAGCCTTGAGGATCTGTTCAGTCAGATCCAGGCCGGTGAGATGAAAAATCTCAACATCATCGTCAAGGCAGATGTTCAGGGCTCCGCTGAAGCCGTCAAGGCCTCTCTTGAGAAGATCACCAACGAAGAGGTGCGCGTAAAAGTTATCCACAGCGGCGTCGGCGCCATCAACGAGTCCGACGTGATGCTGGCGGCGACCTCCGGCGCTATCATTGTGGGCTTTAACGTCCGTCCCGACAATGCTGCCCGTGACAGCGCGGTGAGAGCAAACGTCGATATGCGTATGTACCGCGTTATCTATGACTGCATAAACGAGATAGAGGCTGCCATGAAGGGCATGCTTGCTCCCAAATTCCAGGAGGTCATCATCGGCCACGCCGAAGTACGCGAGACCTATAAGGTTTCCAAGGTCGGAACCGTCACCGGCTGTTATGTGCAGGACGGAAAGATCCAGCGCGGCTGCTCTGTCCGCGTTCTGCGCGACAATGTTGTCATTCACGAGGGCGAGCTTGCGTCACTGCGCCGCTTTAAGGATGACGTTAAAGAGGTCGCCAGCGGCTATGAATGTGGTATGCAGGTCGAAAAATTCAACGACATCAAGGTCGGAGATATAATAGAATGCTTCGTTATGGAGCAAATTAAAGTATGATAAGTTGGGCGGTCGGACTGACCGCCCAAAGCCAAATGAGGAGGGAAATTATGCCTTCAAATAAGCTTGCAAGGACCAATGACGATATACAGCTCGTTATGAGCAAGCTGCTCCGTGAGATAAAGGATCCCAGAGTAAATCAGGGTATGATCAGCGTTACCCGAGTCGAGACGACGGGTGATATGCGCTATTCAAAGATCTGGCTCTCCGTCATGGGAATGCAGAATGAAAAGGATTTTAAAAAGGGACTGAAATCTGCGTCCGGCTGGCTGCGCAGGGAGCTTGGAAATTCACTGAAGCTGCGCAATACGCCTGAGCTTACCTTTGAGATAGACCACAGCATCGAATACGGCGCGCATATAAATGAGCTCATAAACAGCCTCGATATCAGGGACGATGAGGATGAGGAAGATCAATGAACGTTATTGAATGTGCCGAATGGCTCAAAGCACAGGATAATATCCTGCTCCTGACCCACGTCCGTCCAGACGGAGATACGCTCGGAAGCGCCGCAGCGCTGTGCTCTGCCCTGCGAAGGTGCGGTAAGAAAGCCGCATTATATAAAAATCCGGATATAACCGAAAAGTATAATAAATATGTCTCCGCTTACATTGAAGACAGCTTTGCATATGACTGCGCCGTGGCTGTTGACGTTGCGGAAAAGCATATGCTCTGCAGCGGTTTTGAGGGCGGCGTGCAGCTGTGCATAGACCATCACCCTTCAAATTCGCGCTATGCCGATGACCTGCTTTTAAACGCTGGCAAGGCCTCCTGCGGGGAGATCGTGCTTGAGGTGATCAAAGCCCTCTGCGGTGATGTGAGCGCCGACGAAGCAAGTCTTCTATACATGGCCGTTTCCACCGACTGCGGCTGTTTCAGATACGCAAACGTAACGGCTGAGACCTTTGCCGCGGCAAGCGAGCTTCTTGGCTATGGCGCGCAGGTGCAAAAGCTAAATTTCGACCTGTTCCGGCAGGTATCAAAGGCGAGGATAGTTCTCGAGGGGCTTATATGCTCGGGACTGAGGTTCTACGCAGACGGAAAAGTCGTAGTAGCGACCGTAACTGAAAAAATGATGCAGGAGGCCGGCGCTACGGAAAATGACTGCGACGATATTGCGGGCATACCCGGCAGAGTCGAGGGCTGCGTTTTGAGCCTTGTCATAAGAGAGCTTGCTCCGGGCAGATGTAAGGTCTCGGCGCGGTCTCAGCCGAGCTTTGACTGCTCGGCCTTGTGCGCCCGCTTCGGCGGCGGCGGCCATAAAATGGCTTCAGGCTGCACGGTAGACGCATCACCGGATGAGACCCGCGAAATGTTGGTCAGCGCAGCATTAGAGGTACTTTAATGAACGGTATCATCCTTATAGACAAGCCTCAGGGCTGGACGAGCCATGATGTTGTGGGTAAGCTCCGCGGTATTCTGCATGAGCGCAGGATAGGCCACTCCGGTACCCTTGATCCGCTTGCCACGGGACTTCTTGTCGTGTTTGTAGGCAGGGCCACAAGAGCGGTCGAATTTGCCGAGGCAGACAGGAAAGAATATATCGCCGGGCTCAGATTGGGAATGAGCACCGATACACAGGATATCACCGGCAGGATAATAAACGAAGGAACCGATTTGCCGGATGAGATGGAGCTAAGAAAAGCACTCGAACGCTTTAAGGGCGAGCTTGAGCAGATACCGCCCATGTATTCCGCCGTCAAAGTCGGCGGAAAGAAGCTGTACGAGCTTGCACGAAAGGGCGAGAGCATAGAGCGAAAGCCCAGGCATATCACGGTTTTCGGCCTTGAAATAGTGGGCCGTGAATGCAACGACTATATTCTCGATGTCGTCTGCTCAAAAGGTACATATATTCGCACCCTCTGCCACGATATCGGAACGTCGCTGGGCTGCGGCGGATGCATGAGCAGCCTTCGCAGAACAAAGTCCGGCGTTTTTTCGGTCGAGGACGCTTATACGATCACCGAGGTACAGGAGGCGGCAGACAGGGGAGAGGCAGAAAAGCTTCTGCTGCCGACAGACACTCTTTTTGCCGGATATCCGGAGCTCAGGGCAGATGCAGCCAGCGAAAAACTTCTTAGAAACGGCTGCATTGTTAATGCTTCTGCTCCTGACGGCAGATTTCGGGTATACTCTGAAAAAGGAGAGTTTCTGCTGCTGGGAGATGTAAAAAACGGCAGGATGAAAACCGTTAAAAGTTTTTTTGGGGTTTAATATGACAAATACAGATATAAAAAGGGTAATGGCGCTGGGTTTTTTCGACGGGATCCATGTGGGACATGCGGCGCTTCTTAACCGGACAAAAGAGCGCGCTGCTGATCTCGGAGCTGTCCCGTCAGTGCTGACATTCGACGTTCATCCGGACACACTGGTTTTCAAGAAAAGCATTCCGCTTATAAACAGCGCTTATGACAGGGAAAGCATCATTCAGCGCTGCTTTGGTATCAAGGATATACTTTTTATCCACTTCAGCCAAAAGGTAATGCACATGGATTGGCAGGAATTTATCGACGAGCTGATCGACGAGATGAATCTCGTGTGGATCGTTGTCGGACATGATTTCTGCTTCGGGTACAAGGGGCTCGGAACTGCCGAAAAGCTGAAGACTCATTGCGAGCAGCGCGGTGTAGGCTGCGATATAATACCGGCTGTCTGCCGTGACGGGACTGTCGTAAGCTCAACGCTTATCCGTGAGCTAATAAAAAGCGGCAATATTGAAAAGGCCAATGAATATTTGGGCAGGCCCCACACCCTGACTGATACCGTGCGAAGCGGCTACCATCTCGGAACGAAGATAGGCTCGCCTACAATAAATATGCGCATTCCTGAGGGCGTCATTGTACCGCGTCACGGCGTTTATGCCGCCAAGGCCTATCTGGATGACGGACGGGAATATATATCTGTTACCAACATCGGCGTACGACCTACTGTGAGCGATGAGAATAATGTCAGTGTTGAGAGCTATCTGCTTGATTTTTCGGGAAATCTGTACGGTTCTACTGTGAGGATCGAGCTGTTCAGTTTCCTCAGACCGGAGCGAAAGTTCAGCAGTCCCGAGGAGCTTTCGGCTCAGATAAAACGTGATGCCGAAAGAACACGCAGCTATTTTGGATAAAAAATCAGCCGCTATGCAATACGCATAGCGGCTGATACTATATTTGCTCACGCGTTGAAAACAAGACCGTCGGTGCTGTCAAGAGGAGCGATGCTTATAAAGGTCTTACCGATGCTGAGATTGAGGGGAGTGCCATCCTTCAAGGTGTAATGGAAGTTATCCGCACGGTCGGCGCGTGCCCAATTAATCTCAACATACTTGCCGCCGGTGAAGAAATAGCCGCTGCCTGAGCCCGTCATCTCCATCGCCTGACGCCCGTAGCTGTCAACCGTTTTGGTGGGGATGTTAAGCACGATAACATTGGCAAAATCAATGGAGCTGTTGTTTCCGCCGTCGATGTATTCATCGCCGTCAATGAATGCGTTGTAGCAGTTTTTGTCCGCGCTGTACTTAAAGTCGGTGCTGTATCCGGAATAGTAAACGGTAAAATCGGTCGAGGACTTGCTGCACTGGGAAACGGCATCGGGGCTGAAGCTCAGGCCATAGCTTGTATCATAGCTGTCGGCATGCTCAAGCTCATAGTTGTTCTTTGCAAAGCTTGCAAGATCGCTGCCGTTTGCAAACAGAGTGTGCTCAAGATTCCTGCCCTCATTAAGGCGTGTCTGATCACGGTAATAGCTTGAGGCCTCGCCGGCGCGGCTGCCGCGGACGCCGTCAATATTGTCAATGCCGAGCGTCTTGATGTCGGAATAAGCCTGCTCACTGCCGCCGGCGTGGACATAAACCGCGTCGTATGCCTGAGCCATGCTGATGAAATAGGGCCTTGCGCTGCGGATAGAACCGATCGTGATCTCATCAACATCGGTAAAAATAGCCATCATACGGGTAAGACCGCCCTCGGCAAGAGCCTCATAAACGATAGATGCCTGAGAAAGCCCTATAGCAGGACGGGCCGAAGGATGGTTGTTTATCATAACGCAGTAGGGGCGCAGCTGGCTTGCGTCTTCGCTGACCGCTTCGCCGGTAAGCGGATTTACAGGGCCGCTGACCACGTCGTGTTCA